>CAVWPU010000021.1:0-35914 GCA_963756955.1 uncultured Alphaproteobacteria bacterium | reverse complement strand
GCCGCGCCAGATCGAAAGCCAACACGTCGCGCAACAAGATCGAGAAACGCCTCCGCCCCGTTCTCGGCGCAGGCCTCGCCCTTCTCGGCCGTCGCCTTGGAAGCGTCGCCGGCCGTGCCGAGCGGATGCAGATCGCTCGCCATCCAGCCGAAGCCGATCGGCTGGGTGACCCGAAGCTGCCGAAATTCCTGCTCGATCCCGATCGCCGCGCTGACGAAATTCTGCGCTTCGCCATGCGCACGGTCTTCGGCCTGAAAGCGAGCATGAGCGAGGTCTCCGCTTCGCCCCCATGGATGCCATGCGCGCGCTCCTGAGCGGAAAACAGCTCCGCCGGATAGCCCAGCCGATGCCAGGCCGCATGGACGGCGAGCATGCGGTGGCGGACGCGCAACTCTCTCGCCACGACGTCGATGACCGGAACGTTGCCGCCGTGCGAATTCATGAAAATGAGCTTGCGGCATCCGGTCCGCGCGACGCTGTCGCCGATCTCGGTCCACGCGCGGGTGACCGTCTCGAGCGAAAACGTCAGCGTGCCCGGATATTCGATATGCTCGTTGGACTTGCCGATCGCCTGGGTCGGCAGGATCAACACCGGCATATCGTCGGGGATGCGCGGGACCGCGGTCGCGAAATAGCCCTCGTTGATGAACGTATCGACCCCGACCGGCAGATGGGGCCCATGCTGCTCGATCGCGGCCACCGGCAGGACCGCGACGACCTTGCTCATGTCGGCGGCGGCGAAGTCGCGCCAGCTCATCTCGGCCCAGAACTTGGTTGGCAGCATGCGGATCTCCATAGCGCTCAAGGCGCTCGCGCGGCGACGGCCTCGATCTCGACCTTGAATTCGGGCCGAGCAAAACCCTGAACCACCATCAAAGTCGAGGCCGGAGGCGGATTGCTCACGAATTCGTCGCGCACCTTCATGTAGCCGCCCAAATATTGAGCCGAAACGACATAGGCGTTCAGGCGAACGAGATCGGCGAGCGACATCGACGCTTCGCCGAGAATCGCGGCGATGGCGCGAAAGCAAAGCCGCGCCTGACCCTCCACATCCTCGGGAATGACGCCGTCGCGGCCAATCCCCAATTGGCCGGAACAGAAGACGATGCGCGCGCCGGGTTCGACTTCGATTCCATGCGCATATTTTGCAAATGGCGGATGGATCGCGTCCGGGTTCAATCTGCGCATCTTGCGAAGGTCTCCAGCGACCCGGCGTTGAAGCGCCTGGCGCCCGTGCGCCGGCCTCATCAATGGCGCCTAAGTTGCAAGCCTCGATTACAGGCAACTCGAGACGGGAGCAAACAATGAAATTCCTTGGCGCTCGCCTGGCGTTTGGGCTTTGCCTGCTCACGTCGTCCGCGTTCGCCGCCGACAAGGTCTCGTTCGGCACCAACTGGCTCGCCGAGGCCGAGCATGGCGGATATTACCAGGCGGTCGCCGACGGCACTTATGCAAAATACGGGCTCGACGTCACGATTGTGCAGGGCGGGCCGCAGGCCAACAACGAGCTCCTGCTGGCGGCCGGACGGCTCGACTTCTACATGGGCGGCAATCTTTTGCTCGCCTTCGACGCGGTCGACGCGCAACGTCCCGATCGTCGTCGTCGCCGCGGATTTCCAGAAAGATCCGCAGATCATGATGTCGCACCCAGGCGTCGGCCTCGACACATGGGCGGACCTGCCGAACGCAACGACGGCTTTCGTCGGCAAGGAAGGGCTCGTCACCTTCTACCAGTGGATGAAGTCGGCCTATGGCTTCAAGGAGGAAATCGTCAAGCCCTACGCGTTCAACCCTGGGCCGTTCATCGCCGACCCGCATTCGATCCAGCAAGGCTACGTGACCTCCGAGCCGCTCGCCGTCGAGCGCGAGGGCCACTTCAAGCCCAACATCTTCCTGCTCGCCGACAACGGATAGGGGACCTACGCGACGACGATCGAGACGCGCGCCGATCTGGTCAAGGACCATCCGGACGTCGTGCAGCGGTTCGTCGACGCGTCCGCGATCGGCTGGTACAACTATCTCTACGGCGACAATGCGAAAGCCAACGCGCTGATCAAGAAAGACAATCCGGACATGACGGATGAGCAGATCGCCTTCTCGATCGGCAAGATCAAGGAATATGGCCTGGTCGATTCCGGCGACACGCTGAAGCTCGGCATCGGCGCCATGACCGACGAGCGGATCAAGAATTTCTACGATTCGATGGTCAAGGCGGGCGTCGAGAAGGCCGGTCTCGATTACAAGAAGGCCTATACGCTGCAGTTCGTGAACAAGGGCGTCGGCCTCGACCTGCGCCCGAAGTGAGGGCTGCCGAAGTCTTCGCATGAGCTCGGCCGGAGACAGTCGCGCGCGCTTCGCCGCTGCGCTCGAGCGGAAGCGCCGATCGTCGATGACGTTCGCCCTCCCCGCCGCCGGACGCTACGCGCTGAAGCAGGCGCGCGTGCTCGGCCGCATGCTGCCGAAGCCCATGGCGCCGCTCGACTTTGACGGCTTCGCCATTGTCGACATCCTCGTCGACGAGGGCGCGATCGCGAAGATCGCCCCCGCTGGCGCCGTCGACTTCGGCGACAGCGCCGGAAGTCGCAATGGCCGGGCGGATCGTGCTGCCGCTCTTCGTCGACGTGCACACCCATCTCGACAAGGGCCACATCTGGCGGCGGAAGCGGAATCCGGTCGGGGATTTCCCGAGCGCGGTCGCGGCGACGATCGAGGACCGCTCCGCCAACTGGAGCGCCGCCGACGTCGCCGCGCGCATGGAGTTCAGCCTGCGCTCCGCCTACGCGCATGGGACGACGGCCATCCGCACCCATATCGACAGCGTCGGCCCGCAGACGCGAATCAGTTGGCCGGTCCTGGCCGAAGCGCGAGAGCGCTGGCGCGGCCGGATCGACGCTCCAGGCGTCGCCGCTCTTCACCATCGACCATCTGCGCGAACCCTGCGCACATGGCCGACATCGAAGCGATGCTCGACGCTCACGGGACGGGGATCCTCGGCGCCGCCACCCGCATGGAGCCGGACCTGCGCGATGGGCTCGGAAGTCCTCTTCGAACTCGCGGAGCGCAAGGGCTGGGAGCTCGACTTCCACGTCGACGAAAGCTCCGATCCCGCGGCTCGCTCGCTCAAGGTCGATCGCCGACATGGCGATCGAGCGCCGCTTTCCAGCGGCCCATCCTCGTCGGCCATTGCTGCTCGCTCGCGCTGCAGGAGGACGACGAACGGCGAAGGACCATCGACGCCGTCGCGCGCGCAGGCATCAGCGTCGTGTCCTTGCCGATGTGCAATATGTTCCTGCAGGATCGCCAGGCCGGCCGAACGCCGCGCTGGCGCGGCGTCACCGCGCTGCACGAACTGAAACGCGCCGGGGTCAACGTGATGATCGCGAGCGACAACACCCGCGATCCGTTCTACGCCTATGGCGACCTGGACATGATGGAAGTGTGGCGCGAGGGCGTTCGGATCCTGCACCTCGACTACCCGTTCGCCGACTGGGCGCAGGCGGTCTCCGGCTGCTCCGGCCAAGGCGATGGGACTGGACCTTGGCGTTCTGCGCGCGGGCGGCGCAGCCGACATGATCCTGACGAGGGCGCGCGATTTCACCGAGCTTCTCGCCCGTCCGCAATCCGATCGCATCGTCGTCAGAAACGGCGAAGCCTCGAACGCCAGGCCGCCCGATTATGCCGAGCTCGACGCGCTCGAGGGCCTCGCGCCATGAGCCGGACTTACGACATCGCCGCGCTGCGCGCTGAGATCGGTCCGATCAAGTGGGAGGACAATCCCATCCTGGTCAAGCAGAAGAGCCGCGACTTCTATCTGGTATTCGCCGGTGCTGAAGCGCGAGCTCGAGGCGGTGACCGCCGACGTCGTCGTTACGCCGACAAGCGAAGCGGAAGTTCGGACCGTCCTCGCGGCCGCCTACAAGCTCGGGATTCCGGTCACGCCGCGCGGCGCGGGGACCGGCAATTATGGCCAGGCGATGCCGCTCATGGGCGGCGTGCTCCTGAACCTCGCCGAGATGAACACAGATCCGGTCGATCGAGCGGGGACGCGTCATCTGCGAGCCTGGCGCGCTGCTGATCGACGTCGACAAAGCGTGCGAAGCGTCCGGGCAGGAATTGCGGATGTTCCCGTCGACGCGCGGCACCGCGTCGGTCGCCGGCTTCGTCGCCGGCGGCTCCGGCGGCGTCGGCTCGATCACCTGGGGCGGCTTGCGCGATTTCGGCAATGTGCTGCGCCTGCGCGTCATGACGCTCGAGGCCGAGCCGCGCACGCTCGAATTGACGGGCGAGGATCTGCACAAGGCGGTGCACGCCTATGGCACGAACGGAATCATCACCGAAGTCGAGATGCCGCTGACCGCGCATTACGATTGGGTCGACGTCATTGTCGGGTTCGACAGTTTCGACGCGGCGGCCGCTTATGCGCTGGCGCTCGGCGAGCAGGACGGAATCCTGAAGAAGCTCGTCACGGTCGTCGCGGGGCCGACGCCGCACGACTATTTTCTGCGCCATCGCGCGCTCATCCCCGCCAGGCGACAGCGTCGTCATCCTGATGATCGCCCCGCATGCGCTCGACGCGTTCGAAGCCTTCACCCGGCCCTACAAGGACGCGCGTATCCTGCTCGACTCGAGCCGCGCGGCGCCCGAGACGCTCGCCGGCCTGCCGCCCAATTACGAACTGACCTGGAACCACACCACGCTGCGCGCGTTGCGGGTCGATCCCCGCATCACTTACCTGCAGGCCCGCTATCCCGAGCGAGGGCGCGCTCGACGTTGATCAAGCGCATCCACGACCGCTATGGCGACGAGGTCCGAGGGCATCTCGAGGTCATCCGCTTCAACGGCCGGATCGGGTTCGCGGGCCTGCCGCTGGTGCGCTTCTCGACCGAAGAGCGGCTCAACGAGATCATCGCCGAGCACGAGGCGATGGGCGCGATGATCTTCAACCCTCACCGCTACACCCTCGAGGAGGGCGGCATGAAACAGACCGACGCGATCCAGCTCGCGTTCAAGCGCGAGACCGATCCCGCGGGCCTGCTCAATCCGGGCAAGATGATCGCCTGGGAGAACCCGGATTTCGACTTTCTCCGCCGGCAAGAACTTCCTCTTTCCCGGCCTCGAGGCGCGGGCGCGCGCGGCGCAGAGCTGAGCGGCGTTGCGCATCCTGGTCCTGTTCGCCCATCCGGTCGAGACGAGTTTCGGCGCGGCCGCTGCACGCGAAAGTCGTCGAGGTCTTGCGCGCGAAGGGACACGAGGTCGACGATTGCGATCTCAACGCGGAAGGCTTCGATCCGGTGATGTCGCGGCAGGATCGGATCGACTACCACAACGTCGCGGTCAACCGCCGCAATGTCGCGCCTTATGTCGATCGCCTGCTGGCGGCCGAGGCGCTCGTGTTTTCGTTCCCGGTCTGGAACATGGGATTTCCGGCGATCCTCAAGGGATTCATCGACAAGGTCTTTCTGCCCGGCGTCAGCTTCACGCTTGGCGAAGACGGCTCCTACAGTCCCTGCCTTCACAACATCAAGCGCCTGGGCGTCGTTTGCACCTATGGCGGCGGCGATGGTTGACGTTCATGATGGGCGATCCGCCGCGCCGCTTCCTGACGCGCTCCATGCGCCGGATCTGCGCGCCCGGCGCGCGTTGCGACTATCTCGCCCATCACGACATGAATCACACCACGCCCGAGCGCCGCGCAGCTTTCCTCAGAAAGGTCGAGGCGCACTTCTCGACGTGGTGAACGAGACGACTGGGCCACGGCGGGCCGCTAGTCCGTTTCCCCGGTTTCCTCGCCCTCGATCGCGCGCCGTTGCTTTGTCAGCTCGGCCGCCGGCGAAATCCATGAAGGCGCGCACCCGCGCCGAGCGGCGAAGATCGGAATGGGTCAGCATCCACAGGCCCATGTCGAGTTCCGGCAGCAAATAGCCGATACGCGCCAGCTCCGGGCTGCGATCGCCGAGGAAGCAAGGCAGCAAGGTCGCGCCAAAGCCCTGAAGCGCAAACTTCGAGCATGCAATGCGCCGAATTAGCCTTCGCGACGATCCGCCCCGGAGCTATGTTGGCGTCGATCCATCGGCGCGCCGGCACGGGTCCGAAACTGTCGCCAAATCCGATGAAGGCGATCGAGCCGGACGCCTCGGAGTCCAAGCGCCGCGGTCAAATCGCGGCGGCAGTAGACGCCCCATCGTCCGGTGCAGATTCTGCCGTCCGACCAGCGTCTCCGGCGGATCGTTGGTCATGCGAATCGCGATATCGGCGTCGCGGCGAGATAGATTGAGCGGCTGGTCTGACAGGATCAGTTCGACCACCACGCCCGGATTCTGAATTTGAAACTGCGCGACGATCGCCGGCATGAAATGCTGGCCGATCCCTTCGGGGGTGGTGACGGACAGTTCGCCCGTCGGCTTGATGTCGCGGCCCGCGACGCGACGTTCGAATTCGAGGACCGATTCGGCCATCGTGGAAGCCAAGGCGATCATTTCTTCGCCGGCCGCGGTGGGTTCGTATCCCGCGCGCAAGCGCTCGAACAGACGCGCGCCGACCGCGGACTCCACCGCCGCCAAGCGCCGAAACACCGTCGAATGATTGACGCCGAGACGTTCAGCCGCGCCGACCAGCGAACGAGCTTCCGCGATGGACTTGACCAATCTGAATTCGTCCCAGCTCAGCCCTGTATTCATGGCTCCAACGACCGGTCGCCGCTCATCTCCGCCGCCACGCGGAGGTCCGCATCGCGGGCTCCCGCCATTGCCCACGCTCGTGTCGGATGGGGTGGAATTGACGCCGCCACTCTCTTCATATCGGGAGGTTCCGCGGCGCCGCGGCGCGACGCAGCCGATCGTTGATCGCTGCGCCAAGTCCATGCTCAGGGACCGGCGCGACCGCGATGCGCGCAACCCCTGCGGCGTCCAGGGCGCGCAAATAGGAAAATAAATGGGACGCCGCCTCGATGAGATCTCCGGATGGCGACAGATCGAGGCGCGCTTTCGTTCCGCCCCTGAGCGAGTCGCCGAAATCGAGCGCGGCTTCATCGGCGGAGGCGCTGGCGGCGCCGAGCCGAAGCTCAGCCTTGGGCGCATAGTGCGACGCGAGTTCTCCCGGCGCGTTCGGAGCAGTTCGTGTTGGGCTCGTCGTATCGATGGCCGAACCGAGCATGGATTCGATCGCCTCCCGCGTTATAGCTCCTGCGCGCAGCAATTGAGGCCGGCCGCCAAGACAGCCGACGATCGTCGATTCGAGGCCATGGCGACAAGGGCCGCCGTCAAGGATCCAGTCGATCCTCCCGTCAAGATCGGCGGCCACGTGGGCGGCGGTCGTCGGGCTTACGGCGCCGGATCGGTTGGCCGATGGCGCCGCGAGGGGAACGCCGGCCGCGTCAATGAGCGCGCGGGCCGTTTCATGCGACGGCGAACGAATCGCAACTGTGTCAAGGCCAGCGCGGGCCAAGAGGCTGATCCGACACGTCGAAGCCACTGGCAGAACCAGCGTCAGAGGCCCCGGCCAGAATGCGCGGGCGAGCGTCTCGGCGTCCGGGCCGAATATCGCATGCTCCCTAGCCGTCTCGATTCCAAGCACATGGGAGATGAGCGGGTTGATCGCCGGCCGCCCCTTGGCCGCGTAGATTGCGGCAACCGCCGCGTCCGACGTCGCGTCGGCGGCAAGGCCGTAGACGGTCTCCGTGGGCATAGCGACGAGGCCGCCCGCGCGCAGGCACGCGGCCGCTGCGCCGATCGCCGCAGGGCTCGCCTCCGCCAGCCGGGTCAATTTGCTGTCGAGCGCCATGTCTCCTTCCGGCCTCGCATTGCGCGCAAGGTTGACTGTACATAAGCTCCCTGCTGCGGCAACCAGGGCGGCCCGGCGCGCCCGGGAAGCGTTCGGGGCAGAGCCAGTCGGCCGCGCGCTCGCGACAGGGAGGAGCCAAGAGATGCCTTATCGTTCGCCAGCCGCCGATATCCTGTTTTCGCTCAGTGCGGTCGCCGAGTTTCCAGGCCTGATTGAACAGGGGCGCATGGGCGACCTCGATTGGGACGCCGTGTCGTCAATCATCTCGGAGGCTGGCCGTTTCGCCACCGAGGAAATCGCGCCGCTCAACCGTCAGGGCGACCTGATCGGCGCGACTTATGAGAACGGCGTCGTGACAAGCCCGCCCGGCTTCGTCGACGTCTACAAGCATTGGTCGGAGGCGGGTTGGAACGGCGTCTCCGCGCCGGCCGAGTTCGGCGGCATGGGCTTGCCCCATCTCGTCAACGTCGCCTGCACCGAAATCTGGAACGGCGCCTCGATGGCCTTCGCGCTCTGCCCGCTCCTGACCGAGGGCGCCATCGGCGCCTTGAAGGCGCATGGCTCGCGCGAGCTCACCGACATCTATCTCCCGCCGATGGTCAGCGGCCGCTGGACCGGCACCATGAACCTGACCGAACCTCAGGCAGGCTCAGATCTGAGCGCGGTGCGAACCCGCGCGGAACGCACCGAGGATGGATCCTATCGGCTGTTCGGCCAAAAGATCTTCATCACCTATGGCGAGCATGATCTGGCCGAGAATATCGTCCATTTCGTTCTGGCCCGGCTGCCGGGCGCGCCTGCCGGAACGCGCGGCCTTTCGCTCTTCCTCGCGCCAAAGTTCCTTGTCAAAGCCGATGGCTCGCTTGGCCAACGCAACGACCTGCGCTGCGCCAGCATCGAGCACAAGCTCGGCATCCGTGGCTCGCCGACCTGCATCATGGTCTATGGCGACAACGAGGGCGCGAAGGCGTGGCTGGTGGGCGAGGAGAACCGCGGCCTCGCCGCCATGTTCGTGATGATGAACGCCGCGCGGCTTGCGGTCGGCACGCAAGGCGTGGCGATCGGCGACCGCTCCTATCAGCAGGCGCTCGAATACGCCCGCGAGCGCAAGCAAGGCCGCAGCGCCAAAGGCGGCGAGGGCATGGCTCCGATCATCGAGCGGCCCGATGTTCAGCGCATGCTGATGACGATGAAGGCCAACGTCCACGCCGCACGCGGGATCTGCCACCTGACTGGCGTTTCGCTCGACCTTGCCGACCATGCCGCAACCGACGCCGAACGAACAGCCGCCGCCAACCGCGCGGCCTTGCTCACCCCCATCGCCAAGGCCTTCTCGACCGACATCGGCGACGAGACGGCATCGATCGGCGTCCAGGTTCATGGCGGCATGGGCTTCATCGAGGAGACCGGGGCCGCCCAGCACATGCGCGATTCCCGCATCGCGGCGATTTACGAAGGCGCCAACGGCATTCACGCGATCGATCTCGTGCAGCGCAAGTTGCCACTGGCTGACGGCGAAACCGTCCGGAGCGAGATTGCGCAAATCCGCCAGGTGGCGAGCGACGTCGCGGCGCGCGGCGGCGCAGGCTTCGGCGCGACCGCCGCGCGGCTCGCGGAGGCCGCTGATGCGCTCGACGAATCGACGCGGCTGATGCTCGACTGGCTCGCGACCGATCCAAATTCGGCGCTCGCCGGCGCGTCGCAATATCTCCGCCTGTTCGGGCTTACCCTTGGCGGCGCCTGCCTGGCCAAAGCCGGCCTTGCGGCTGAGGCGCTGGCGGTGGGCGGCAACAAGACCGAGCTTGGCCGTGTCGGGCTTGCGCGTTTCTTCGCCGAAAAACTGGCGACGGCCGCGCCCGGCCTCGCGCGCGCGGTCGCCTCCGGGGCCATGCCGCTCGAACCTTACGAAGCGATTCTGGCGGAAAGCGCATGACCCAAGACACCACAAAGACGCGACATCGAGGTCGGCCACAAGGACGCGGTCATTTCGGATTCTTTCGGATTTGTGTCGAGGCTAAGATGTCGCACTCGACCCGCGTGTCGAGGCCCACCCAAATTCCGCTGCGTTCGATGTTCTCGCCAACTCCATGTAGCTCCGAGCGGCCTGAGGCCTTTTAACGCGAGTTCCCGGGTGATTGCAGGGGCAAGGCGAGCAAACGAGGCGTTACGCAGAGATTGTCTTCCGAAATCGATTGGAGCGCTGGAATTCGGCAAGACCGCTGGAGTGACTAGGTGGCTCGAAGCCTGTCAGCTCCAATCAGGGATGGAGGAGCCGCTTGTCCCAGGCCGATTCCGGTCCCGATCGCGTGAACCTGATGCGCTCATGCAAGCGGGAGTGCCGATCGCGCCAGAACTCGATCTCGACTGGCGTGAGACGGTAGCCGCGCCAATAATCGGGTCGCGGCACCTCGCCGGTTCCGAACCTCCGCTCGTAGGACTTCTACCGCCGCTTCGAGATCGCCGCGCGTGGCGAGCGGCCGTGATTGCTGGCTCGCCCAAGCTCCGATCTGGCTCCCCCTCGGCCGCGAGGCGAAATAGGCGTCGCTCTCGGCTGCGGTCACTTCGGAGATTGGGCCACGAAAGCGGGCCTGGCGACGGAGCGATTTCCAGTGGAAAAGCGCGGCCGCCCGGGGCTGGCCGTCGAGTTCTCTCCCCTTGGCGCTCTCGATGTTCGTGTAGAAGACGATGCCACGCTCATCCACGCCCTTGCACAGGACCATCCGAGCGTTGGGCAAGCCTTTCTCGTCGACGGTGGCGACCGTCATCGCCTCGGGATCATTGACTTCCGTCGCCCTCGCTTCTTCGAGCCAAAGCTTGAACAACACGAATGGATCGGTCGGCCTGTGGTAAAGTCGGCGATGCTCAAGTCGTTCAAAGCGCCGATGCTCCGCATAAGGATTAGGAAAGCTCACGCGAACACTATCCGCTCCGCGCCCGATGGCCAACGGCGCGCTTGCCCATTGATCTTGCGGTCCGCCGCGCGAAGGGCCAAATGTGCGGTTGAGACATGGGCCTTTGCGCTTTTCAACAAGGCTTGGGCCGAAGGATGGGCTCCTAGATGCGTGATCCCTATGACGTTCTTGGCGTAACCAAGACGGCGAGCGAGGCGGAAATCAAATCCGCCTTTCGGAAGCTCGCCAAGAAATACCACCCCGACCAGAGCAAGGAGCCGAAGGCGAAAGAGCGCTTCGCGGAAGTCGGCTCGGCCTATGAAATCCTCGGCGACGACAAGAAGCGCAAGGCCTTCGATCGCGGCGAGATCGACGCGGAAGGCAAGCCGCGCGCGCCGCAATTCGAAGGGTTCGGGGTCGGCGGCCAGCCGGGGGGCGCGGGTCCCCGGGACTTCCGCAATTTCGGCTTTGACTTCGGCGCCGGAGGGTTTTCGCCCGAGCACGGTTCGATCGATCCGGACATGCTGTCGGAATTGTTCGGCGCCGGACGCGCCCGCGGGCGGAGCCAGAGTCAGACGACCAAGGGAGAAGACATCGCCGCCACTGTCGCGGTTCCCTTGGCGACCATCGCGCAAGGCGGTTCGGTTCGCGTCATCTTGCCGACGGGCAAGACGCTGGACGCGACAGTGCCCGCGGGCATCGAAGAGGGCAAGTCCATCCGGTTGCGCGGCCAGGGCCAGCCGGGCCGCCGCGGCGGGGCCGCCGGCGATGTCATCGTGACCATCCGATACGCCGCGCATCCTTTGTTCAAGGTGGAGGGGCGCGATCTCCGGCTCGACCTGCCGATCACCCTCTACGAGGCGGTGTTGGGCGCGCGCGTGCGGGTCCCCACCCTGAGCAGCGAGGTCGAAGTTTCGATCGCGCCGGGCTCGAGCGGCGGTCGCGTGCTTCGATTGCGGGGCAAAGGTCTTCCCGGCGGCGCCGATCAGGCCGCTGGGGACCTGATGGCCACGCTGCGGATCGTCCTGCCGAACGAGCCGGATCCGGAGCTGACCGCCGCTCATGCAGAAAATGCGCGATCAGAGACCCTACCATCCGCGCTAAGGTTTAGTTTGATCGGTCTCAACAGCGGATCAAACAAATCGGTGGCGATCTTTAGTATTGACGCAGGATCAAGGTCGCCGACCTGGGCAAACCCTTTTCCGCGCCACGTCCATACCGCAGCATAGTTG
Source organism: uncultured Alphaproteobacteria bacterium (assembly GCA_963756955.1). Taxonomy (GTDB): domain Bacteria; phylum Pseudomonadota; class Alphaproteobacteria; order Rhizobiales; family Beijerinckiaceae; genus Roseiarcus. Next base: position 24,012 of record CAVWPU010000021.1, on the reverse strand, counting down.
CAAGCCGAAGAGATGAATTCGAGGCAACTCGTCAGAGGCATCAATAACTGGATCAACGTCCGAGATGTGTGTCTTGGGACGCGTATATAAAAAGCTCCCGCCCCGGTAAGGAGCGATCCGCGTTCCTAGCAAGCTGATCGTGTAGGGAGCCACGGAAAAGTAGACGGGACGTACGAGCCACATCCTCAGCCACGCTTGCGATTCGGTTCTATGACTGATCTCGGCGTCGACAGGGGCAACGCCCCGGCGGATGAATGCGTGGAAGGCCGCAATGCGCGTGTTCCCGAAGCCTTTAATCAGCAGCCTGTCGTCTCACGCCAGAGCGCCCCGAATTGGCGCAGATCAGAGAGCTCAACCAAATACTCGTTTCACGATGGCACGTCGGACAGTGAGTGTTTGGGTGAGCCTCGACAAGTGTTAATGCGCTCAACAATTCTTAGCTTGAAGATACTTCGGTTACAAGGCGGCGTATGAGCAAACCCACATATTTTGTGACGGTTCGTGAAAGCCCTTTTTCTTCCCATGCCTACTTAGCGAGGCTAAGGAATAGACCCAATGGTGGGGACGGCGCGGTGTTACCGTGCGAGAGAAGTGAGGCCTTGATGGAACGAACCCTTCCAGCCAACGCAACCGCGGGCGTCATGCGGGGCATGCGTGGCGTCGTCTTGGGCGTGGCAAACAATCGTTCGATCGCCTGGGGCATCGCCAAAGCCGCCCACGCGGCGGGGGCCGAACTGGCGTTCACTTTTCAGGGCGAAGCGCTGGAAAAGCGCGTCCGACCGCTGGCGCAGGAATTGGGCGCCCATGTCATCGGCCATTGCGACGTCACCGACGGCGCCTCGATCGACGAGGTGTTCGCGGAAGCCGGAAAGTTGTGGGGAGCAATCGACTTCGTCGTCCATTGCATCGCCTTCTCCGACAAGGACCAGCTCACCGGCCGTTACGTCGACACGACCGAGGACAATTTCACCAAGTCGCTCGCCATCTCCTGCTATTCGTTCACCGCGGTCGCCCAGCGGGCCGAGAAGCTGATGCCGAACGGCGGCTCCATGCTGACGCTGACCTATTATGGCGCAGAGAAGTGGATGCCGCACTATAACGTGATGGGCGTCGCCAAGGCGGCGCTCGAGGCCAGCGTTCGCTATCTCGCGGCCGATCTCGGCGAGAAGGCGCATTCGCGTCAACGCGATCTCGGCCGGCCCGATCAAGACGCTCGCCGCCTCCGGCATCGGCGATTTCCGCTACATCCTGCGGTGGAACGAGTACAACTCGCCGCTGCGCCGCACGGTGACGATCGAGGAGGTCGGCGAGAGCGCGGTCTACCTCTTGTCGCCCATGTCGCGCGGCGTCACCGGCGAAATTCTCCATGTCGACGCCGGCTACCATGTCGTGGGCATGAAGAATCCGGCCGCGCCGGACATCACCGTGGCCAAGGACTGAGGGGTCGCAGGCGCTCAGCGGGCCGCGCTCGGGTTCGTTCCGCGACCAAGGCGGTCAGATAAAATGCGGGCCTGCCTCGAAAATCGGCATATTGGCCTTCAGCGCCGCACTGTATATAGAGCGCTGGCTTTCAATCTGGCGGCTGCGCCGCCGCTTATCCTGTTGCGTGAACCATGCCGAACCAACGTTGGACCCCGGATAGCTGGCGGACGAAACCTGTCGCGCAGGCGCCGGTCTATGCCGACCGCGCGGCGCTGGCCGAGGCCGAGCGCCAGCTTGCCGGCTATCCGCCGCTGGTTTTTGCAGGCGAAGCGCGCAAGCTCAAGAAGGCGCTCGGCAAGGCGGCCGCGGGCGAACTCGTTCCTGCTGCAGGGCGGCGATTGCGCCGAGAGCTTCGGCGAACATTCGGCCGACAACATCCGCGATTTCTTCCGGGTGTTCCTGCAGATGGCGGTGGTCATGACCTTCGCCGCCGCCTCGCCGATCGTGAAGGTCGGGCGCGTCGCCGGCCAGTTCGCCAAGCCCCGCTCGTCCGACTTCGAGACGATCGACGGCGTCACCCTGCCCGCTTATCGCGGCGACATCGTCAACGACATCGAGTTCACGCGCCGCCGCGCGCGAGCCCGACCCGCGCCGGCAATTGGAGGCCTATCGCCAGTCCGCGGCGACGCTCAACCTTTTGCGCGCCTTCGCCAACGGCGGCTACGCCAATCTCGAGAACGTCCATCGCTGGATGCTGGGCTTCGTCAAGGACAGCCCGCAATCCGGGCGCTATCAGGAACTCGCCGACCGGATCACCGAGACGCTCGGCTTCATGCGCGCGATCGGCCTCGACGCCGAGGCGCATCCGGAATTGCGGTCGACCGACTTCTACACCTCGCACGAGGCGCTGCTGCTCGGCTACGAACAGGCGATGACGCGGCTCGATTCGACCTCGGGCGACTATTACGCGACCTCCGGGCCACATGATCTGGATCGGCGACCGGACGCGCCAGCTCGGCGGCGCGCATGTCGAATTCTGCCGCGGCCTGAAGAACCCGATCGGCCTCAAATGCGGCCCGTCGCTGACCCCCGACGAGCTCATCCGTCTGATCGAAATCCTCGATCCCGACGAGGAGCCGGGCCGGCTGACCCTGATCTGCCGTTTCGGCGCGGACAAGATCGACGCCGCGCTGCCGCCGCTCTTGCGCGCGGTCAAGCGCGAGGGGCGCAAGCTCCTCTGGGTCTCCGACCCGATGCACGGCAATACGATCAAGACCTCGAGCGGCTACAAGACGAGGCCGACCGAGCGCATCGCTCAGGAAGTGCGCAATTTCTTCGCCGCCTGCCGCGCCGAGGGCGTCTACGCCGGCGGCGTCCATCTCGAAATGACGGGCAAGAACGTCACCGAATGCACCGGCGGCGCGCGCGCGATCTCGGAAGCGGATCTGCACGATCGCTATCACACCTATTGCGATCCGCGCCTCAATGCGGAGCAGGCGATCGAGATGGCCTTCATGGTCGCCGATCTTCTGAAGGCTGAGCGGCTCGCCGCGCCCGAGCGGCCGGTCCGGGCGGCCGAGTGACGGCTCGCCGCGCGCGCTAGCTATCCGCGCCGGCTTGGGCCGACGCGCCGGACCCGGCCTTTAGGCGCAGCGCAGCAGGATGCTCTTACCCGAACCGCTCGGCGCCAGCAGCGCGACGACTTCGCCAACGCGAACAACGAGTTCGATCGACTCGAGCACGGTCTTGCGGTCGTAGGACTTGGGTCGCGCCTTGATCTCGAGCGATCGGTTGGCTGGCCCTGAGTGCGGTCGCGCTGTGCGGCTGTCCGATTACGCCGTCGGGCGGGACAACAATTTCAAGCTGCTCCGCTTCGCCGCGGCAATGACGCTCTGTGTTCGCCCACAACGTCGCGACGACGCTGCCGCCCTATGGTGACTATTACGCGTCGCCGATGACGTGGGAATACTTCCGCAAATGCGCGACGCTGATCGGTGGGCTGCGCCATTCGCTTGCGGGCGTGTGCGACAATGTGCCGCTCAAGGGCGAGGTCAACGGCTCGCTCTGGACCATCCCGGTCGAAGTGCGGATCTATCTCTATCTCGCCGCCATCTATGTCGCGCTTGCGGTCGTGCCCACGCAGCTTACGGCGATGCGCATTGTCTTGTCGCTGTCGGCGGCCACGCTGATCGCTATTGTCATGAGCGCGCGCTTGACCGGCGGCGGTATAACGGCGCAGAACATTCGCGTCTGCACGTTCCTGTACGGAGCTAGCCTTTGTGTTTGGCGCGACCGGATACCGGTCGGTCCTCGCCTGATTGTCGGGCATTCTCGTTGCGCTCGCCTTGGCCTCGCTCGACAAGTCGATCTTCTTCATCGTGTACGCGGCCTGCCTCGCGCCGCTTGTCCTGCATCTGGTCTATGTGCCCGGCGGGCGAATCCGCCTGTTCAACGATTGGGGCGACTATTCCTACGGGGTCTACATCTACGCCTTCCCGGTCCAGCAGACGCTCGCTTCTTTTTCCGGCTGTCGCTCGCGGGCACGATGTCGCCGTCTCCGGGGCGTCCGTCGCGATCGCGATCGTGTCGTGGAAGCTGATACAGGAACGCTCCCTTGGCCTGAAAGGCGACTTTGCGGAAGCGACGTGGCGCGCCTCCCACTTACCGCATGAACCTTCGCCATCGCCCGAAATAAAGAGTTGAGCCGTTTGCCCCGGACTTGCCCTCCAAGCTAAACCTCCGTCATGTCCCCTTCCCCGAGCAACCGCCTTGTCATCGCGCTCGCCCAGATCCCCGCGATCGTCGGCGACATCGCGGGCAATCGCGACCGTCTGCGCAAAGCGCGCGAGGAGGCCGCGGCCTTCGGGGCGGACATCGTGCTGGCGCCGGAGCTTTATCTCTCCGGCTATCCGCCCGAGGATCTGGTGCTGAAGCCCGCGTTCCAGGAGGCCTGCCGCGCCGCCTGCGAGGAGCTGGCGCGCGACACCGCCGACGGCGGCCCGGCGACGCTTGGTCGGCCTGCCCTGGGTCGAGGACGGCAAGCTCTACAACGCCATGGCGCTCCTCGACGGCGGGCGGATCGAGGCGGTGCGGTTCAAGGTCGACCTGCCCAACTACGGCGTCTTCGACGAGAAGCGCGTCTTCGCGCCGGGGCCGTCGCCGGGGCCGATCGTCTTTCGCGGCGTGCGCGTCGGCGTTCCCATCTGCGAGGACATCTGGGGTCCCGACCCCGTCGAGTGCATCCTCGAAACCGGCGGCGAAATCCTGCTCGTGCCCAACGCCTCGCCTTACGAGCGCGACAAGCTCGCCATCCGCCAGAACATCGCGGTCGCGCGCGTCGTCGAGAGCGGGCTGCCGCTCATCTATCTCAACATGGTCGGCGGCCAGGACGAGCTCGTGTTCGACGGCGGCTCGTTCGCGCTCAACGCCGACCGCAGCCTTGGCGCGCAATTGCCGGCCTTCCGCTCGATGGTGGCGCGCACCGTCTGGGAGCGGGGCGAGGGCGGCTGGCGCTGCGTCGAGGGCCCGCGCGAAGTGGTCGAGGAGGGGGACGAAGCCGACTATGCGGCCTGCGTGATGGGCCTGCGCGACTATGTCGACAACAACCGCTTTCCGGGCGTCGTGCTCGGCCTCTCCGGCGGCGTCGATTCGGCTCTCTGCGCGGCGATGGCGGTCGATGCGCTGGGCGCGGAGCGGGTGCATGCGGTGATGCTGCCCTATCGCTTCACCTCGAACGAATCGCTTTCCGATGCCGCCGCCTGCGCGAAGGCGCTCGGCATCCGCTACGACATTGTGCCGATCGCCGAGCCGGTCGAGGGCGTGGAGCGCGCGCTCAAACACATGTTCGCCGGGCAAGCCGCGCGACATCACCGAAGAGAACATCCAGAGCCGCGCGCGCGGCCTGATCCTGATGGCGATCTCCAACAAGACCGGCGCGATGGTGGTGACGACCGGCAACAAGTCGGAAATGTCGGTCGGCTACGCCACGCTCTACGGCGACATGAACGGCGGCTTCAACCCGATCAAGGACCTCTACAAGATGGAGGTCTTTCGCCTTTCCGCCTTGCGCAACCGCTGGAAGCCCAAGGGCGCGCTGGGGCCGGACGGCGAGGTGATCCCTGATAACATCATCGTGAAGCCGCCGAGCGCGGAACTGCGCGAGAACCAGAAGGACGAAGATTCGCTGCCGCCCTATCCGGTGCTCGACGGCATTCTGCGCGGCCTGGTCGAAAAGGAGATGCGCGTCGCCGACATTGTCGCCGAAGGTTACGATCTGGAGACGGTGCGCCGAGGTCGAGCGGCTGCTTTATCTCGCCGAATACAAGCGCCGCCAGTCGGCGCCGGGGGTCAAGGTGGGGCCGAAGAATTTCGGCCGCGACCGGCGCTATCCGATCGTCAACCGCTTCCGCGACCAGGGCTTTGACGGCGCAGAAGCCGGATGCGTCGATCGCGCCGGCCAAGTCCTCCGGCACGAGCGAACGGTTCGAGGAGTAGATGCACGGAGCCCCTTAGTGACGCTCAATCCTCTCGCCCCAGCCGTGCTAAGACCTGATAGTACAGACGTCGATAGGCTCGAAGCGCCTGTGGAGGTTCCATGCAAAAGGTTGCTTTCAAGGCCGGAGAAACGATCATCCGAGAGGGCGATGAGGGCGATAACGCGTTCTTTATCGTAAGCGGGGAGGTCGACGTCTCCGTCGGTCGCGCCAATCCGAAGTACGTTGGCAGACTCGGCACTGGCGAAGTGTTCGGTGAAATGTCGCTGATCGACCCGGGGCCGCGATCCGCGACCGTTGTCGCGGCCTGTGACGTGGAATGCCTCTCCGCCTCCTATCAGGATTTCGTTTCGGCAATCGAAGAAAACCCGGAACGGGCGGTCGGATTTATGAAGACGCTGGTGCGGCGGCTTCGCAAGATGAACGAATTGCTCGAGGACGCGAGCCCCGAGGGCCGCGGATTGCGCGCCATGCTTCTGGACTGCCAGCCGTCCGCCGACTCCCCCGAAGCCAGCGCTTTGCCATGGACGATGCTGTGGTGAACGCCCGCATGCAGCGAGCTTTCTCTTAACGCCGAAAGGCCTCTGAGGCCCAAGATCGGCACGCTCCCCCGATCTCATTGAATCGCAGCGCGCTTCAATGTCGTATTTTATTCATAAAGCGTCGATAAGCCAAGACGAGTGGGGGAAAAACCAATGGCGGTCATTTCAGCGGATCTTCAGCAGGAACTCGACGAGTTGCAGGCGGCCTACAAGGCGGCTGTGGACCGTTGGGTGGCCGCGATCCGGGAGGAAGAGGCTCTCGCGTCCGGCAACCACAACGTCGCTGAACTCGATAAATGGGAGGCCGCGCACTTCCGCGAGCACAAGCTGCACAAGGAAGCCGACTATCGGAAGCGGCTCTACGAAGACGCGCTGCGGCGGGAATTCTACGGCTTTTGATTCCCTCGATATCCTGGGTTGCTGATCGAGCCGACGCCGCTGCATCCCGTTTGACAAACCGCCCTCGGTCCTGAGACGCTGCGGCGACGGGACCTGAGGAGAGACGCTTGACCGCAGGGGCGGACGTCGCGCCCGCATTGGCCCGGCCAGCGCTCAGAGCCCGAGAGGTCTTCGCGGCGGTCCTCGGCAACGGTTTCGAATTCTTCGACTTTACGGTCTACGCCACGTTCCTGGGCCTGATTGGCCAGGCGTTCTTTCCGTCCGACAATGCCGCTGGTGAGCGATCTGGCGTCGGCCGCCACCTTCGGCGTCGGCTTCGTCGCGAGGCCGCTTGGCGGCGCCCTCATCGGCGCTTATGGCGACCGGGCCGGGCGCAAGCCGGCGATGACCCTCTCCATCGGACTGATGGCGATCGGCAGCGGCATCATCGCGTTCACGCCCGGTTACCAGACGATTGGCGTCCTGGCGCCGATGCTCCTGATCGTCGCGCGCCTCTTTCAAGGATTCGCGGTCGGCGGCGAAGTGGGGCCCGCGACCATGTTCTTGCTCGAGGCCGCGCCGGCGGATCGGCGCATGCTTTTTGCGAGCTGGCAGCTTGCGAGCCAGAACCTGAGCAGCCTGCTCGGCGGCTCGATTGGCCTCCTGCTGGCGTTGGCGCTGTCCCAATCGAGCCTGAACGACTGGGGCTGGCGCGTTCCCTTCGCGTTCGGGATCCTGATCGCCCCGGTCGGCATCTACATTCGCAGCCAGCTGGTGGAGACTCTCGAAAGGCCGTCGCAGAGAACCCGCGCGTGGCGCGACCGCGATTCTCTCCGCGGTCATTCGATCCAACTGGCGCGGCGTGCTGCTCGGTCTCGCCCTCATCAGCGGGGGCACGATCACCCAGTATTTTCTGATCACCATGACGCCCTATGCGATCCGCACCCTTCATTTGCCTCCGTCGTCCGCCATGCTTGGACGCATCACGCTCGGGATCACCGGCTGCCTCGGAGCGCTTGCCGGCGGAGCCCTCGCCGATCGCTGGGGCATCCGCTCGGTCGTGATCGCGTCCGCGCATCGGGCTGATGATCGTCCTGTTTCCGGTGATGAAGTTTCTGATCGCCAATCCAAGCGCTGCGACGCTCGTGTTCTGGCGATTGCGATCCTGAGCCTGCTGCACGCCGCCAGCGTCGCCGTCGTGGTGGCGCTGATCCCCTTGATCTTTCCGCCGGGAATCCGCTCGACCGGGCTCGCGCTCACTTACGCGCTCGGCGTCGCGATCTTCGGGGGCACGGCGACCTATGTCGTCACCTGGCTCGTCGGCGTGACCGGGCGACCCGCTGGCCTCGACCTATTATGTGATGGCGGCGAATGTCGTGGTGCTCTTGGCCGCTTTCGCGATCCGACGCTCCGACTATACCGCCGCCGCCTGGCCGCCGCCGTTGGATAGCGAAATCTAGCGACGAAGGAGCGGCCCGCTCGCGCCGCCGTTTTGGATCGGGATTGCTCCAAAAATGCCCGATTTCAACCGATCTTGACAGGGCGTCGCGGTTCACGCCAATTCGGCTCGAAGGACCTCGGTGGGCCAAGCGCCCAGGATCGCGCAAGGCGCGCGTCCGCCGGGCCGCCTTCTGGAGTGTCCGGCTGAGGGATGAACAAGATCGCCGCCGATCCCGCTCAACCTTATCGCGGCCTGATCGCCGGCTATACCGATGCGATCCGCCAAAGCGATTTCAAGGCCAATATCGCGATCCTGTTCGTCGCCTTCATGATGGGCCCGGTGCTCGGAAACTACCAGAAGTTTCCCTACTATCTGCCGATCCCCTTCGTGATGCTGCCGTTCCTCATCGTGTACATATGCCTGCTCGCGGTGCTCATTCCGCGCTATCCCAAACGCGGCGGCAAGCATTTCATCGTCTCGCGCAACGCCACGGTCGGCGATTTCGCCAAAGTCGTCGAGGCCGAGGACGAGCTCGAGCAGTTGAAACTGCGCTGCTCGGTTCTCTCGGAGCTCTTGTGGTGGAAGACCCTCTACATTCGCATCAGCTTTTTTGTCGCGATGGCGAGCATCGTCGTGAGCATGTTTCTGCTTGTCTACATCTGGTATTCTTAGGCGAGGCGCTCGATGAACAGGCATCCGATTTCGAAGCGCGACATTTCGACAAGCCTCGCGGCTTGGCGCGCCTCATGGCGGGTGCCGAAATGGCGGTGATATCCAAAGATCACGAAGCTCAGTTGCGCAACCTGATCACGGGATACGGCGATTCCATTCGCCTGAGCGACATCAAGGCGAATATCGCGGTGCTCTTCGTCGCCATCATGATGGGGACGGTGCTGCAGTTTCGCGACCACTATCCCCATTATCTGAACGTTCCGGTGCTGCTCGCGCCGTTCATCGTCATCTTCTTCAATCTGTTGGCCTCGGTCTATCCGCGGTTTCCGCGCGCGGGACGAACACGGTTCCCGATCTGGCGCAGCTCGAATCCGGAGGATTTCGAGTTCATCGCCGATCCGGTGCTGGACGTTGCAGGAGCTGCCGGTTCGATGCGCGCTCTTGTCGCGTATTCTGTTCTGGAAGAACATCACCCTCCAGATCGCCTATCTTGTCGCGATGGCGACGCTCGCCGCCGCGGGGGTGCTGTTGTTCGTCAATTGGCGATGATGATCCCGGCGCCTTGGCCCGCAGTCGCGCCGAATGGACGGCCAGACGGCGTGCGCTGCCGTCGCGAAATATGGGCCTGCATAACGCTCAATTCATCCGGGTCCAACCCATGCTCTGACACAGGAACCCGCCCATCACGCATCCCCGCGTCGTCATGTGGTTGCCGGCGACGTGAACGTTGATCGCGTAGTTCTGCTTGCGCTGCGGATCGAAGGCGTTTCCCGACCAATGTCCGGCGCCAGCGGGCTTGATCTTGAGAATAAGCCGATCGCCAACCTTTTCTCCCGGAGACGCCGTGCCTGACCCAGGTGTTGCGCGCGCAAACCGCCGCGCCGCACGCGGCGACATGGACCCTGGTCTTGCCGTCGCCGCGCGCCCAATCGCCGAGATACGAGGCTTCGGCGGCAAGCGATACTCCGCTTGCGCCAATCGTCATGAGCGCCGCCAAAGAAGCAGACCTTCGTAACATTCGCTAAACTCCCCCAATCGACCGTCTTCACAGCTGCGTGACACCGTCCCGGTCGGCTCCGCGCTGTTCGTCGCGCGTCCTGTTCGTGTTTGGCGCCTCGAATCATTCGCTCTACGTCTTGTCAAGAATACGCGCGCCGCAAACGCGCCAAATACCAGAAATTTGAACTGAAATCGCTAGAGCCGACGGCAGCGCTGCGGTCTCGCAGGTAGGAGAGAAACGATGGTCACGATCAAGGCGGCGCTTGCTGGAGCTCTTGCCTACATGGCGGCGACGACCATTGCGTTTGCCGGCCCAAAACAAACCTGATCAGCCAATGGTCCGAAGGCTCCGACGCTGCCGCGATCCCAAGCTTGGCGAAATGTTCACCGCCGCCGGCGGCAAATGGGAGCAGACTTCGATCGCAGGCCATACCGCCAATACGCTGGCCAAACTGCGCGCGGACGTCGTCGCCGGCAATGCGCCGCCCGCGGTGCAGCTCAAGGGTCCGGAGATCGCCGAGTGGAACGAAACCGGCAAGATGGCCAATCTCGATCCCATCGCGAACGAGGAGGGTTGGGACAAGGTCGTCGCGTCCGCTCTCCTGCCGGTGATGAAACCGACCGGCCACTGGGTGGCCGCGCCCATGAACATCCAGCGGATCAACTCGATCTGGGGCTCCACCAAGGCGATCGAGCAGTTGGGAAGCAAGAGCTTGCCAAAGACCTGGGCCGAGTTCAACGCCGACTGCGACAAGGCGGTCGCGGCGCATCTTTTTGCATCGCCTATTTCAGCCAGGACTGGACCGACCCCACGACGTTCGAGGTCATCGTCTATGGAATGGACCAGGGCCTGTTCGAGAAAGCGTCTGTCTAAGGGCCGCGGCGCAATTCGGGGTCACGAACGGCGTCATCTATGCCGCGCTCAGGGCCGCGTCATCCACTACACACGCTGCCTCCCCGCGTCCGTGCGCACGGACGGCGTTCGCTTCAATGCAGTGAGCCGGGGCGCGACCAAGACCGCGCGCTTCGAGGTGACCCGCGTTGTCGATCCGCAAAAAATAGATTTGTCGATCAGGTCGCTCATCCGCTATGGAGAGCCGGACGAGATGGCCGACGCGGTCGCCTTTCTCGCGGGGCCAAGAAGCAAGTATATGAGCGGCCAGGTTCTTCGGGCCGATGGCGGGGAGACGCTGTTTCCGGGCTGAGGATCGGCTGAGAACAAGAGCAGGAGGATTGAAAGTGTCGGACGCCAAACGGTTTGAGGGGATGACGGCGGTGGTGACGGGCGGGGCGTCCGGCATCGGGCTCGGCGTTGCGAAGCGGATCGTCGCCGAGGGCGGCCGCGTCACGATCTGGGACATGGATCCAGTGCGTCTCAAGGGCGCCGTCGCCGAAGTCGGCGCCAACTCCGCGCGGTCGGATGAGGTCGACGTCACCGACCCGAGCGCGGTCGAGAAAGCCACGCTTACCGCCGCCGGCCAGATGGGTCACATCGACATTCTCGTCTGCTCAGCAGGCGTTGCGGGCAAGAACGCGCTTGTCATCGACTACCCGATCGACGAATGGAAGCGGGTCTTCGACATCAACGTGAACGGCCTCTTCTACTGCAATCGCTTTGTCGCGAAGCTCATGAAGGAGCGCGGCTACGGACGCATCGTCAACATTGCCTCGATCGCCGGCAAAGAAGGCAATCCGACGGCGTCGGCCTACAGCGCGTCGAAAGCCGCGGTGATCGGCCTCACCAAGTCGCTCGGCAAGGAGCTCGCAAAGGACGGCGTCAGCGTGAACACGATCACGCCGGCGACGATCGACACGCCAATCCTTGCGCAAGTGTCGGACGCGCATATCGCCTACATGCGGTCGAAAATTCCGATGGAGCGCTTCGGCACCGTTGAAGAGGCGACGGCGATCGTCTGTTGGCTTGCGAGCCGCGAATGCTCGTTCACGACCGGCGCCGTGTTCGATCTCTCGGGCGGCCGCGCGACCTACTAACGTGAATGAACGGAGTGGGCGCGTGCACAATTCTGCGTCCATCGAAACCGGCGATCTGATCGAGCCCTTGCGCCGCATGGGCCTCGTTAGACCTGAGGATTCCGTACGTCTCACGCCCCTGACCGGCGGGGTGTCTTCGGACATTTCGCTGGTCGAGGCCGGCGGGCGGCGCTTCTGCGTCAAGCGTGCGCTGCCGAGGCTCAAGGTCGCCGCCTTGTGGGAGGTGCCGGTCAAGCGCAATGCGGCCGAGGCCGCGTACATGCGCGCAGTCGTGCGCTGGCTGCCGCGCGCCGCTCCGAGCATCCTTGGCGAGGATCCGCATGCCGGCTGGTTCGCGATGGACTATCTCGCGCCCGAAGAGCATCCCTTGTGGAAGGCCCAGCTTCTCGCTGGAACCGTTGAGCCGGATTTTGCCGCTGCGGTCGGGCGCGATCTTTGCCGCATCCATGCGCACAGCGCCGCCGACCCCCACATTCCCGCTGCGTTTGCCAATGACGACACCTTCGAAGCTATCCGCATCGAGCCGTATCTGCGGGCAACCGGCCGCGCGCACCCCGAGCTCGCGGCCCGCTTCGATGAACTCGCCCATACGACGCTCACGACGAAGCGCGCGCTTGTTCACGGCGACATCAGTCCGAAGAACATTCTGAAAGGTCCGGAGGGGCCGGTGTTCCTGGACGCCGAATGCGCGTGGTTCGGTGACCCCGCCTTCGATATCGCCTTCTGTCTCAACCATCTCCTGCTCAAAGGCGCGCGCGAAGGCGCGGACCGAGCCCGTTACAATGGCGCCTTTTCGGCGCTGGCGAGCGCCTATCTCGCTGGCGTCGACTGGGAGAACGCCGATGGTCTCGAAGCGCGCGCGGCCGCGTTGCTGCCGGCCTTGTTCCTCGCCCGAGTCGATGGCAAGTCGCCGGTCGAATACCTCACGCAGGAGAGCGAGCTCGCGACGGTGCGCAGATGCGCAGAGCCGCTGGTCGCGAATCCGCCGCGTCGCCTGAAGGACATAGCCGACGCCTGGGAGCGCACGCGATGAGCGAGCCCGTCATCCAATCGCTCGTCGCGCGGCGCATCTGGGACTCGCGCGGCCGCCCGACGGTCGAGGCGGAGATCACCTTAAGCGACGGCGCGATGGGCCGGGGCGTTGCGCCGGCCGGCGCATCGCGTGGCTCGCGCGAAGCGATCGACAAGCGAGATGGTGGCCAAGGCTTTCGTAGGTTTGACGTACAGGACGCGCTACAAGGGATCGTTACGGAAATCGCGCCCGCTCTCGTTGGCCTCGACCCGTTCGACCAGGCTTTGATCGATGCGAAGCTCATTGCCCTCGATGGCACGCCAAACAAAGTGAGGCTTGGCGGCAACGCGCTGACCGCCGTTTCGCTTGGCGTACTTCACGCGGCGGCGGCGAGCCGCAGACTTCCGCTGTGGCGTTATTCTCTCGGCGATATCGAGGCGATCATTCCCCTGCCGGAGATCCAGATCTTTGGCGGCGGCGCCCATGCGGGACGGCGAACCGACGTGCAGGATTTCATGGTGATCGCGCCGCGCGCCAAGAGCTTCGCCGAGGCGCTCGAGGTGACGGCGGAAGTCTACCATTCCGCCGGAGCGATCATGGCCGACCGCGGCCTCCTACAGGGCGTGGCGGATGAAGGCGGCTGGTGGCCGGCCTTTTCGAGCAACGAGGAAGCGCTCGAAACGCTGATACGGTCGATCGAGCGCGCCGGCTTCGTTCCAGGCGCGGATGTGGCGATCTCGCTCGACGTCGCCGCGTCGGAATTCGGCCAAGGCGGCCGCTATCGTCTGGGTCTCGAAGGGCGTGAGCTGGATCGCGACGCGCTGGCCGAGATGCTGCTCGGCTGGTGCGCCCGCTATCCAATTCTCTCGATCGAAGACCCGTTCGCCGAGGACGACGACCAAGGGTTCGAGCAATTCACTGCCGCGATCGGCGACCGCATCCAGGTGATCGGCGACGATTATCTCGTCACCAATGCAAGCCTGATCACCGAGGCGGCGCGCCGCGAAGGCGTCAATGCGGCGCTGATTAAGGTGAACCAGGCGGGAACGGTGAGCGAAGCGAAAGCCGCTTGCGACGAAGCGCGCCGCGCCGGCTTCGGCACCATCGTCTCGGCGCGTTCGGGCGAGACCGAGGACATTTCGATCGTGCATCTGGCGATTGGCTGGGGCGCCGGACAGCTCAAGGTCGGCTCGTTCGCGCGCTCCGAAAGGATGGCGAAGTGGAACGAGGCGTTGCGCATCGAGGAGGCGCTTGGGCGAAAGGCGCGCTTTGCGGGCCTCGACGAAATGCCGATGAGCCGGCGGGCAGTGAAGCCGGTCGAAACGAGCGCTGGATGGCGAGTTTGATGAAGAAGAGCCTGTCCATCGAGAGCGGCGCCCTCGCGATCCCCGAGCCCAATGCGGGGGGGGGGCCGGGTCTACAAAGGCATTGTCTATGCGGCGCCGCCGATCGGACCCTTGCGCTGGCGCCCGCCTGAGCCCGTTGCGCCTTGGACAGGCGACGCATGAGTTTGGGCCGTATTCCGTGCAGGGCGTGGTGCGGGACGACGTCGGACAAGGGTGCGCCCGCTACCGGCTTGAACAATGAATTTGTTGCGGAAGGTCTCGGCGACTTGACCCTTCACCGCGGCGTTGCTCCTCGTCCATGGAGGTGATTGGAGCGGGCGTCAGCACTACAAGAGTAGGGCGCTGGGCTTGCTCGGCAGCGCCGAAAGGGCCTGAACCGCGTTGGCGGTTCAGGTGGCGGCAGGCTGTTGGTGGGCGTCTCGGGAGCACACATGTCGCGAAAACGTCGTTGTTTGAACGAGAGCCTGTCTATGCCCCCGCCTCACAACCCAGCCTAAGGCTTCAGGTTGAGTAACTCCGCCGCCAGGAAACGCGGCCCTTCACGACTGCAGCCAAATGAAAATCCTTCGCGTCGATGACGACAATCTTCTGGCCGATGCGATTGGGAGCCACAGACGGAGAATTCGTGGTCGATATCGATGACGCGGTCGTGCTCGATCCCGGCGTGCCGAAAGTAAACGGGGTCGCAGTGCTGCGAGCGTAGCGCGCAGCCAGCCGCGTACTGCCAGGCCGGATCCTCACTACGCGCGACGGTTGGTCTGAGAGCATCCAAGACTTCAAGGCCGGCGCCGACAATTATCTCGTCAAGCCATTCCGCAATACCGGATCTCGGCGAGTGTTCGGCAATCTGCTCGACAATGCTAACAAGTGGGCTAGACAGAGCGTCGTCGTCTCTGCCGTTAGACCGGGACTGATAGTCGAGCGGGGGACGGGCGAAACGTAGCGCTTCGCCAAGTCAATCGCCTGCTCGCCGAGCACCATGCCGGCAAGCCTATGAGCGCGATCAGCGGCGGGGCAGGGGAGCTCACTTGAACAAGGCCATAGGCCACGCCGACAGCGAGACCGATGACGAGCGAGACGACGTAGCCGATCATACAGGCTCCTTAGTTCTGCGGCGCAGCACGATGCGGCCGGTCGCGGCAGCTGCGACCTTGCGATAGGCCTCCTGCGCTTCGTAAGCCCCCTCAGGCTCTCTTAGCTATGTTGTATCGCTCGACGGACCGCCTCTGTCGTTGTGGCGCTCCGTGTAGAATTGGTCCCATGTGGCGCATCCTTCGAATCACTCGATGAGAATGCGCCATCAAAGTCTGGGACGAAACACCTTGTGGGAAAGGTGCGCGCGCGAACTCAGAAAGTGATAAAATCAATTCGAAATGGTGGGGGAGGTAGATTTAGAACCTGTGAACAATATCAGATGCAAGCCACAAGGCGCGGGCGATGTAGCGACATTGAATGGACAAACAAATCTTTGACGGGCCCCGCACCGATTGATCTACGGCATCGTGGCGGCTGCATCCAAATCGTGACCTCGGCACATAGCAGTTGAGCGGCGGGCAACAACTGCCTGGGCAAAGAAGGCCCGCCTGTCCATGATGGATTTACGCTAAATTCGATCGCTCCCGAGCTCCGGGCAAGTCGGCGTTCAGAGGCTGTTGTATTAAGTGTTAAGTGTTAAGAAGTGTGTTAAGCTTGTTTTCCGCAGGGTGCGCTACCGTTCGTTCGGACTGCGTCCGCCGCGCAGGATCGAGACGGCGAGGGGGAGGACCCGAGAAACCGGCTAAACCCGAGATAGAAACTGCCGGTTCGGGACGCTCGCGAAGGAATGCCGCTCCGCCAGTATACTGGCGGAGGGTAGGACGGTGACTAAAGTGGGGGTTGTACGCCACGTCAGGCTGAGGCACAGGAGCCGAGCGATCGCGCCTCGTCTATCTCCTGAACCGCGTTCGCCAGCCGAGGAGCGTGGGCCATCGTCCAGCCCAATTGACAAGCTGGGGGGCACGCCGTCCTAGACGCCTAGGCGGGCCCTCCCGGCAGGTAAGGACGCGGCGCACAGCCTTCTCGCCCTAAAGCTCGACGCGCCAGGCGATAACGCGATTTTAGAAGTTTCGCCCTACCCCCGAAACGGTGACCGCCTGCTTTACCCAAAGCCTTGCATCAAGCCGCCGACAAGCCGCTATCGAGCTGCGGGAGATCGCTCGAGCGGTGACATCCTCAATGTGGACCTGCGGTAAAGCACTTGCTCGACGAAGCTTTGCGTTGCGAGGCAGAGTTAAGTCAGCCCGATCGCATGCCAGCCTGGCCCGGGATTGGGGCTGACTGCTCCGCCGCCGGTGATCGTGTTGCCGTTCATGGTCCAGATCGCCGCCTGACCGTTCGTGTTCTGCAGGAGGATGTCGGAGCCGCCGGCACCGGTTCCGATCGCGTGCCAGCTCGTCCCGGGATCGGCGACGGCGCCGCCGCCGATGAGGCCCGTCCCATGCATCTCCCAGACCGACACGGCACCGCTGGTTTTGTTCTGAAGCAGGATGTCAGACAACCCGTCGTGGTTGAAATCGCCGGTGCCGATCGCCTGCCAGGAAGGCCCGGGATTGGGGGTCACGGCGCCGCCGCCGATCAGCGTGTTCCCTTTCATTTCCCAGATCGAGACCTGGCCTGTGCTCGCGTTCTGCCAAAGAATGTCGGAATCACCGTCGCCATTGAAATCCCCTGTGCCAATCGCCTTCCAGCTTGGGCCGGGATTGGGGCTCACCGTCCCACCGCCGATCAAGCTCGTTCGTGTCCATGTCCCAGATCGCGGCCTGGCCGGTGCTCGTGTTCTGCCACAGAATGTCGGACAAGCCGTCGCCATTGAAATCGCCGGTTCCGACCGCCTGCCAGCCCAGCCCCGGATTGGGGGTGACGGACCCGCCGTCGATCAACGTGCTGCCGTTCATTTCCCAGATCGCGGCCTGGCCGGTATTCGTACTCTGCCAAAGAATGTCGGCATCGCCGTCGCCATTGAAATCGCCCGTTCCGACGGCGCGCCACGCGGCCCCGGGATTGGGGCTGACCGTCCCCCCGCCAACCAGGGCGTTGTCGTCCATGTCCCAGAACGCGGCCTGGCCGGCGGAGCTTTGCCACAGGAGGCTGCTGGTAACCGGCGGGGGAGGCGGCGCGTCGTTATCGTCGATGGTGGCCGTACCCACGGAATCGAGCGTGGTCGCGCCGACAAGGTTAGAGAGCGCCAGGCTGAACGTCTCGGGGCTTTCGTGGAGCGCGTCATCGACCACCAAGACCTTCACAGTCTTGGCGGTCTCGCTCGGCGCGAACTTGAGCGTTCCGGACTGCGCCACATAGTCGCTGCCGGCAAGGGCGGTTCCGTTTTGGGTGACGTAGTCGATCGACACCACGCCAACGCTTGGCCGGTCAAGGGTGACGACGAAATTCGCCGTCCCATCTGCCTCGTCGACCACGAGGTCCCCGATCGAGACCAGCGGCGTGCCGGAGGGCGCGTCATTATCGATGATGGTCGCGGTCGCCGAGGCACGCGCGATCGTCGCATTGGCGCTGGGGGAGGAGAGGTCCATCGTAAACACCTCTGCCGGTTCACTGTCGGGGTCGTCGTTCACCTGGACGCGCACGGTCTTGACCGTCTCGCCCGGTGCGAAGGCCAGCGTGCCCGAGCCAAAAACATAGTCGCTGGTATAGCTCGCGGTGCTGTTGTCGGTGCGGTAATTGACGGTCACCGGCGCGGTCGCCGGCGCGTCGAGCCGGATCACGAAGTCGGCGAAGCCGTCCTGCTCCCCCACCACGACGTCGTCGACCGAAATGTTGGGCTTGGAGACCACAGGCTCATCATTGGCGCCGATCACCGCTGTCCCGACGGGATCGAGCGCGGTCGCCCCGACAAAACCCGAGAGCGCAAGATCGAACGCCTCCGCGCCTTCCGGGAGCGTGTCGTTGATCAGTGCGACCTTGACTGTCTTGGCGGTCTCGCCGGCTGCGAACTTGAGCGTGCCCGACTGCGCCACATAGTCGCTGCCGGCAAGGGCGGTTCCGTTCAGGGTGGCGTAGTTCATCGATACGACGCCGACGCTCGGCCGGTCGAGGGTGACGACGAAATTTGCCGTCCCATCCGCCTCGTCGACCACGAGGTCGCCGATCGAGACCAGCGGCGTGCCGGAGGGCGCATCATTATCGATGATCGTTGCGGTGGCGGAGGCGCGCGAGATCGTTGCGTTGGCGCTGGGGGAGGCGAGGTCCATCGTGAACACCTCCGCCGGTTCCGTATCGAAGTCGTCGTGGAGTTGTACGCGCACGGTCTTGACCGTCTCGCCGGGAGCAAAGGTTAGCGTGCCCGAGCCAAAAACATAGTCGCTGGTGTAGCTCGCGGTGCTGTTGTCGGTGCGGTAATTGACGGTCACCGGCGCGGTCGCCGGCGCGTCGAGCCGGATCACGAAGTCGGCGAAGCCGTCCTGCTCTCCTACCACGATGTCGTCGACCGAAATGTTGGGCTTGGAGACCACCGGCTCATCATTGGCGCCGATCACCGCCATACCGATGGGATCGAGCGCGGTCGCCCCGACAAGGCCCGAAAGCGTCAGACTGAACCCCTCCGGGCCTTCCGGGAGCGTGTCGTTGATCAGCGAGACCTTGATTGTCTTGGCGGTCTCGCCGGCGGCGAACTTGAGCGTTCCCGACGCCGCCACATAGTCGCTGCCGGCGACCGCGGCGCTGGCGCCAGTGATCGGGGCGCCGTCCTGGGTGGCGTAGTTCATCGATACGACGCCGGTGCTGGGCCGGTCGAGGGTGATGACGAAATTCGCCGTCCCATCCGCCTCGTCGACCACGAGGTCGCCGATCGAGACCTGCGGCGTGCCGGAGGGCGCGTCATTGTCGATGATGGTCGCGGTGGCGGAGGCGCGCGCAATCGTCGCATTGGCACTGGGGGAGGAGAGGTCCATCGTGAACACCTCCGTCCCCTCCGCGACCGAGTCGTCGTCGAGTTGCACGCGCACGGACTTGACGGTCTCGCCCGGGGCGAAGGTCAGTGTGCCCGAGCCAAAAACATAGTCGCTGGTGTAGCTCGCGGTGCTATTGTCGGTGCGGTAATTGACGGTCACCGGCGCGGTCGCCGGCGCGTCGAGCCGGATCACGAAGTCGGCGAAGCCGTCCTGCTCTCCCACCACGACGTCGTCGACCGAAATGTTGGGCTTGGAAACCACAGGCTCATCATTGGCGCCGATCACCGCTGTCCCGACGGGATCGAGCGCGGTCGCCCCGACAAGGCCCGAAAGTGCCAGACTGAACCCCTCCGGGCCTTCCGGGAGCGTGTCGTTGATCAGCGCGACCTTGACTGTCTTAGCGGTCTCGCCCGGCGCGAACGTGAGCGTCCCCGACTTCGCCACATAGTCGCTGCCGGCGACCGCGGCGGCGGTTCCGGTGATCGGGGCGCCGTCTTTCGTGGAGTAGTTCATCGACACGACGCCGGTGCTAGGCCGGTCGAGGGTGATGACGAATTCGCCGTCCATCCGCCTCGTCGACCACGAGGTCGCCGATCGAGACCTGCGGCGTCCCGGGGGCCGGGTTGTCATTGTCGATGATGGTCGCGGTGGCCGAGGCGCGCGCGATCGTTGCATTGGCACTGGGGGAGGAGAGGTCCATCGTGAACACCTCCGTCCCCTCCGCGACAAAGTCGTCGTCGATCTGCACGGAAACGGTCTTGACGGTCTCGCCGGGAGCGAAGGTCAGCGCGCCCGAGTTAAAAACATAGTCGCTGGTGTAGCTCGCGGTGCTATTGTCGGTGCGGTAATTGACGGTCACCGGCGCGGTCGCCGGCGCGTCGAGCCGGATCACGAAGTTGGCAAAGCCGTCCTGCTCGCCGACCACCACATCGTCAATTGAGATGGAAGTCATTTGCTCGCCCCTCTGTAAAAAAAACTTACGTTCAAAAGTGAATGTGAGAAACAAATGACCGCCAGCTCACATCAAATCGCTGCGCCGTCCTCGCCCGCTCATCTTGGCGACGATCCCCGCACCAAGCCCTTGGCTCAGCAAATCCGGCGAATAGCCCCCAGCCGTCGTTGCGTAACCAAGGAACACAACCGACGGCGTGTAGGTTAAGTTGCTAGGCAATTCTTGCAATAGGTAGAACTGCCTATAGGGCGCGGAGATGGGCCTCCCTGCGAGCTTCGTGGTGGCGCGGCCAACGCTGTCCGAAAAGCGCTACGGTCGATTGCGGGCATCAGCAGGTCGGATTTCTCAGCGCTGAGGCCAACGCGACGGGAGCGCCGATCCACCCGAAGATCCTCACGACGCCGGACGAATTCGAACAATGGCTCGAGGCCAACGGTCGACGCCATGCCACTTCAGCACCCGTTGCGGCCGGCGTGCGCAAGATCGTGGCCGAAAAGGCGAAAAGGAGGATCCACCCCTCAAGCGTCGCTTATGCGGGTGAAGGTTGTGTCGGCGCGGTTTACCCATATGGCGCAATGGGCGTCTTGCTCGTCATTTCTCCGCCGATCAAGCGAGCTGAGGGAAGCGGTTGAGCAAGTTCGCCCAGAAATCGCGGACGCGGGTGACAAGCCCAAGAACGCCAATAAATTCGCCCTTGTCAGTTCGACATGGAGACCATTGTCGTCCCAACCGGAGTCGGATTGTCGAATAAAGGGACTTCGCTGTCCCAGCCGGTGCAAGACGACCGTTCCGCCTGGCTGAAAATGCTTCGATCCGTTGCAAAGGTCACGGATGACAGCGAAGTAGGGAAATTGATCGTTGACCCAACGGTTCAAGTTGTCCTCGCTATCAGCGACGCCAATAGCCGTTTGTAGGGGTAGGTTGTCATCAAGCCACCCGTGCCAAATCCATTCATAGCGCAACTCGGTGAGGTTTACCCATGCGGGGCGCTCACTTCGCCGACCTGCGCACGATCTCAGCCAGCGTCTCATCGCGGCGGGTTCGGACAGATGCAACCCACTCAGGCAGCCAGACAGATGTTGTGACCGCCAGGCACGCGTCCCAAGCAGCGACCGCCTCCTCGAGCCGCGCCGTCCCGCTCTCCCGATCCCCGAGCCTCTGGAGGGCGGCGCCGAGATTGTTCTGCGTCATCGCCCAGTCGAGCGGCACGCGTTTTTGCGTCCTTTCCTCCAGCGCCGCCCGATAGGCCGCAACCGCCTCCTCAAGCCGCGCCGTCCCGCTCTCCCGCTCCCCGAGCGTCCAGAGTGCGGCGCCGAGATTGTTCTGCGTCATCGCCCAGTCGAGGGGATCTCGGAATCTATCGCCGGCAGCCGGCGATGCTTTGAGAAGGTCTATGGCTTCACGCAATGCAGAATTTTCGCCGAATTCCTCGCCAAGGCCTTTGAGAGCTCTGGCTTGCAAGCGGAGATATTCGCGCGCCTTCAAAACATCTGCCGCCGCAGCTATGCGAGAGGCTTCGCAATAATGTGCGGCAGCTTGACGAGCAGCTTGACGATAAGCGTCTGGATTGATCCGGAGCGAGGCCGCGGCCGCCCGTTGCGCCCGGCTGTCCGCCGCCGAAAGCCGCTTCTGTCGCGCAAGCGCTTCGATATCCTCAAGGCCGGACAAATCGCGCGTCTACACCTCGGCGAGAAGCTGGTCCGCTCGTTCGAACAGGCCACCGGTCAAAGCGGTCGAAGCCTCCGCGCGCAGTTGCGCCACAACGGGATCGGCGTTGGAAAGACGATTTAGCCGGTCCGTCAGATCGCGGAACTCAGACCCCTTTGCCGCAAGCTTCTGCTCGATTTCGGCGGCGTTGTAGGACGTCCCCGCTTCACCCATTGAGGCGAGAATCGCCCCAGGGTATCGAGCGGCACGCTCTCGCCCTGCGAGAGGCGCCTGAGGATTTCATCGATCTTCGCTTCCTGCCGTGGAATGCTGGCCTGTGCGGCCCTGTCCTCGGCCAGGAGATCGAGGATGCCCGAGGCGAGCACCTTCTTCGCCAGATCATCTGGGCTTTTAAATTCGGACGGATAGCGTTTGGCTTCTCTCAGCCGCGCGATCCTCAGCCACAGGGCCAAGAATTGTGCTTTCGCCGAGGCCACCCATTCGGCTGGTGTGATGCTGGACCGGCCCAGAAATTCGGCGAGCGCCAGACTGTAAATACGGCAATCGAGCAGATGATTGTCGCGCTAGAAGGCCTTCAGTTTCTATACCCGGCAATTCTTGCCGTTGATCTTCTCGTCGGTGAGATTTTGCGGTAGTTGCCCGCTACCGGAAAGTCCAACGCAGAACTCCGCGCGGCAGCAGACCGCACTTCCTTTCAAGGTGATCGTCTTTCTGCGGTCGATCGCTGCGGCTTCGAATGTTAGACGTATAACCCGAGCAATAGTATCCGGTTCAATGTAACCGGCCTCATGCGAAATCCATGACTAGGGTCAGAAGTGTTGGGGGTGGCGCTCGGTAACAAACGATCCGCACGTCAATGTCGAATGACAAAACCCGTTCGAACCCGCGCCGCATGGCGTCAAGAATCCATTCGTCCGCGTTTCCGAACGCGCCGCCGCCGAGGAACGTCAGAAGGACGATGTTTGATTTCTCGCGCATCGCGTTTAGGACCGCGCTCCAATTCGTTGCTTCATAGGCTGCCTCCAGAACGAGTGAGGCGAGCGCTTGCCAGTATCGGGTAGGCACTTGCGAATATGCGACAGGCAACGCTGAACAAAATGCTTGAGAAACAAGAGGTCGCCGATCGCCAGGTGCATCGGTTTCCTGCCTGGCGCTGGCCAGACCGGCCAGACTTCAACACGACAGATCGACGGATTGGCCGAGGTCGGCGAGGCGCTGAGCGCAGCCTTGAGCAGGTCTGTCGAAACGCTCTGGCAAATGCGCAACGGCTACGCTCTGTGCCATCAGAGTGGGCTCGAGGCGATTTCGGCGTATCTCGCAAAACTGGGTCCGGACGATCTGGACGCGCTACGTGCGAAATTGCGGATAGGCCTAAGACCGACGCCGGTGCTCGCCAAACTCGAGCCGGCTCTGCTCGCCTATTTGTCGACCCCATTCGTCGAGGCGTTTCCGTGAAGGATTGTAACCAGATGAACCGATGAATGAACAATCCGGTGGAAAGAAGGGCGTAAGGGACGAACCGAACTCTCCCTTGAACGGACCTCGACGGGCGGTGGTTGCCTCACCCGAGTTCATCGATTGGATGCAACCATTATGTTACGCGGTTCCGCCTCGACGGTGACGCCGGCGATGCCTACCTTTATCCGGGAAAATATATAGAGGTCGACGAAGTATGGGCATATACAGCCGCCTCTACAAGTACCGTGATACGGCCTCTATGCCGGCCGAGAATTACCTGACCGAGCGTTTGCCGATCTCTTCAACCGGCTGCCACAGTCCGCTCAGGTTGAATTCCTTGTTCGGATGCTTCCCCCATCCTGCTCGATCCAACTACGAAGCATCTGCAAAGATGGAAAAAAGATCGAGGCCGAGATTCAGGTTTCGATCGTTGTGGGGAATTCCGTAAAACGACCCGACATGATCGTTTACTTGGATGGAAAGCCACTCATACTCTTCGAGGTTAAGATCAACACATCGAAAGGCATAGTCCAATCGACCACCCCTAAGTTTCGGCCCAGAAAAAGCGACGCGCCTGTCCCCGTTGAAGTTAGGCTTGGCAGGCTTTCGGGCGTGGGCTGGCGGCGCTCAAGCGCCGAGACGCCGACGGCCAGCCGAGCCTTAGAGAGCGCTCGCCGAACCGACTGGGTGCTGA
>CAVWPU010000020.1:0-72773 GCA_963756955.1 uncultured Alphaproteobacteria bacterium | reverse complement strand
TAGCTGGCGCCGCACCTCATTCTGAGCCGCCCGCATTAACGGCCAGGCGTTGACGTCGTCCTTCGAGAGGCGCCTACGCGCCCAGGACGAGGTCGCCGCAACTCAACCCTAATCCGTGGACGGCCTCGTCACCCTGAGCCACGGCCGCGTGCCCTCAGGCGCCTCGTCTTGCGCGCTGCTCGGCTGGTAATGCAGCGGCGAGCCCGGCAGCTTGCCGGCCTGCAGCGCATGCAGCGTCGGCGCGTTGGTGACCTCGAACGAGTCAAAGCCGCAGCGGAGCATGAGCGGGATCTCGTCGATCAGCACGTCGCCGATCGCGCGCAGCTCGCCGCGAAACTGGCGCCGGTCGCGGAGGATCCGCGCGTAAGAGAATGACCGGCCGTCGGCGAACTTGTCGAACGCGAGCGCGACCAGCGGCCGGTTCGTAAGATCACTGAGATGCGCCTGCGCGTCGGCGCCAGCCTCGACCGCGACGCCGACAGGGGCTGAGCGCGATGCCAGCGCCTCGCGCTCGCTGAGCCAGCGCTTGAGCGAAACGACGATCGCGCCCTCCTCGGGAACGGGCGTCTCGTCGCCGAGAAACGCCCAAGCGTCTTCGACGAAGCCCTCGCGTCTCCACAAAGCCATCAGATGCCTGATCCAGCGTCCAGCGGGCCGACGTGGATGCCGCACTCGACCTTGCCTCGCCCGCGCCAACGGCCGGCCCGCTCGTCTTCGCCGGGCTTGACGGGGCTCGTGCACGGCAGGCAGCCGATCGACGAAAAGCCCTTGGCGACCAGGGGATGCCGGGGCAATCCGGCGTCGGCGATATATTTCAAGACGTCGCTCGAGCTCCAGCCGACCAGCGGGTTGATCTTGATCCGCTCGCCCTCGGCTTCGAAGAGCGGCAAAGTCGAGCGTGTCGCGCTCTGGAAACCCTTGCGCCCGGTGATCCAGGCGTCAAACCCTTCCATGGCCTCAGCGAGCGGCCGGACCTTGCGGATATCGCAGCAGCGGTCCGGATCGCTCATGAACAGAAATTTTTCCGGATCCTCCTGCGCCACCGTCTCGGCCTTCGGCTCGGCGACGATGACGTTGGTCAATCCCAGTCGCGCAACGAAATCGTCGCGATAGGCGAGGGTCTCTGGAAAATGCTGGCCGGTGTCGACGAAGACCACGGGCGTCGCGGTGTCGACCTGCGCAACCATGTGCAAAAGCGCCGCGGCGTCCGCGCCGAAGCTCGACACAAGCGCGATGCGGCCCGGATAGAGATCC
Source organism: uncultured Alphaproteobacteria bacterium (assembly GCA_963756955.1). Classification (GTDB taxonomy): domain Bacteria; phylum Pseudomonadota; class Alphaproteobacteria; order Rhizobiales; family Beijerinckiaceae; genus Roseiarcus. The sequence goes on along the minus strand of CAVWPU010000020.1, from coordinate 71,519 downwards.
TCGATCGCGAGCCTCAGAAGCGAAGAGGCCTTGAGCTGCGCGAAGCGCGTCTCCAGCCTCGACGCGGCGATCTGGTCGCCGAACAGCTTGACGTCATGGGCGCTCATCAGATGTCCGATCCGGCGCTTCGTTCGTAGAGCGCCTCCTTGAACGGCGCCATGCCGACGCGGCGGTAAGCGTCAATGAAGGCTTCGTCCTCGGAGAGCCTGAGGCCCGTGTAGGTTTCGACGATCGTTTCGATCGCCTCGACCACATTCTCGGAACTGAAGCCGGGCCCGGTGATCTGGCCGATCGCGGCTTTCTCGTCGGCGGAGCCGCCGAGCGTGATCTGGTAGGTCTCTTCCCCTGCCCGCTCGAAGTCCGAGAATGCCGATATGGCCGACGTGATGGTGGCCGCAGGCGTTGATGCAGCCGGAGATCTTGATCTTCAGCGGCCCGATCTCTTTCGCCCGCTGGCCGTCGCCGAAGCGCTCGCCGATGCGTTGCGCGACGGGAATTGAGCGCGCCGTCGCCAGCGCGCAATAATCGAGGCCGGGGCAAGCGATGATGTCGCTGATCGCGCCGGCGTTCGGCGTCGACAGGCCGACCGACGCCAGGCGATCGTAGACCGCCGGCAAATCGTCCAGCGCAATATGGGGCAGAATGAGGTTCTGCTCATGCGAGACGCGCACCTCGTCGTGCGAATAGTCCTCGGCGAGATCCGCGACGGCGTCCATCTGGTCGGCGCTCGCGTCGCCCGGAATCGCGCCGATCGCTTTCAGCGACACGGTGACCACGCCATAGCCCGGCGTTTTGTGCGGAACGACGTTGGACGCGACGAAACTGGCGAAGCGCGAGTCTTTCGACTTGCGGCGTTCTACGCGGTCGCTGGCCGGCTTCTTCGTCTCAAGGTCCGGCGGCGCGAAGAAAGCGCGAAAGCGCGCAAGCTCCTTCTCCGGGAGATTGAGCGCCTTGGGATCTCGGGCGGCGAATTCCGCTTCGACCTCCTCGCGCAAAGGCTCGAGGCCTTTTTCATGCACAAGGATCTTGATGCGCGCCTTGAACTTGTTGTCGCGCCGTCCTTCGACATTATAGACGCGCAGGATCGCCTCGACATAGCCCAGCAGGTCGCGCTCGGGCAGGAAATCGCGGACCATGCGTCCGATCATCGGCGTGCGTCCAAGGCCGCCGCCGACATAGACGCGAAAGCCAATCTCGCCCTTATCGTTGCGCGCGACCTGCAGTCCGATGTCATGCGCCTGGACCACCGCGCGATCGTGGGTCGCGCCGTTGACGGCGACCTTGAACTTGCGCGGCAGAAAAGAGAATTCAGGATGAAGCGACGACCATTGCCTCAGGATTTCGGCGTAGGGGCGCGGATCGGCGATTTCGTCCTGCGCAACGCCTGCGAAATGGTCAGCCGTGACATTCCGGATGCAATTCCCCGATGTCTGGATCGCGTGCATCTCGACGCTCGAGAGCTCGGCCAGAATGTCGGGCGTGTCCTTGAGCGCCGGCCAATTGAACTGGATATTCTGCCGGGTGGTGAAATGGCCGTAGCCGCGATCGTATTTCCGCGCGATCTCGGCGAGCTTGCGCATCTGGCGCGAGTTGAGCACGCCATAGGGAACGGCGATGCGCAGCATGTAGGAGTGGAGCTGGAGGTAGAGGCCGTTCATCAGCCGATGGGGGCGGAACTGCTCCTCGGTCAGTTCGCCGCTGAGACGGCGCGCCACTTGATCACGGAACTGCTCGACGCGCGCGGCGACGAAGGCGGCGTCGAAATCATCATAATGATACATGATCGGTCTCCGTCGCGACCTTGGAGGTGAGGCGGGGCGCCTGACCTAACGCCTGTTTCCCAAGATCGCGCCTGATCGTCGGCCCGGCCGCCCGGATCGCTTCGCGCAGCGCTTTAGGCACGAGATGGCCGTTCCGTTCCTCGACCACGATGGCGTAGGGATCGACCACGATATTGTTCGCTTCGTCCTGCTGGGCCCGCTTGAGCGCGACGGCCGTTGCTTCCGGATTGGGTAAAACCGCAGCGCGGTTGAAATCCTCGGTCCAGCGCTCGTCAATTGTTTGAAACACGACCACGCCGTCCGTTAGCCGGTTGGCGGTGATGACATCAGGCATTCCGGCCTCATCGAGGTAAGCGGACGCCTGCCCGCCTGCAAGAGCCGCTAGCATATTTAACGGCAAGAATATATGTGTTTGTTTGTATTACTTAGTAATATTGTTCTTAAGTCGCTGACTTTACGAAAGGACAGACGTTTCCGGGGCTTCCGACGTTGCTGCAACAGTCGTTCGAATCCCGGGCCATCGCCTAGACATCGCGATCAAAAAAACGGAGAAGGCGAGGGCGGGCGGTTGTCGCAACTCATTCAGTGGCGCTAGTCTGTTGCGGGCGCTCGGACGCACGTTCGAAGGTCGGGATACCCGAATCGTCCTCATAGAGGCGCTTCCTCAAATGCGAACAAGGTAGCCGCGGGCGTTTTCGATAATGGTCTTCTCCTCGATCACTTTCCTGTTCTATTTCCTGCCCATCTTTTTGGTTCTCTATTTCATTACTCCGACGATCATTGCAAAGAATATTGTAACGCTCGTGTTCTCCCTGCTTTTCTATGCATGGGGAGAGCCTCAGTTTATCGTCGTCCTTCTGTTCTCGATCGTCTTCAACTTCCTTGCCGCGCTGGCCATCGATCATCGAGAAGGCTTCGCCCGCAAGGGGGCGCTGGCCTTCGCGGTGGCGGTCAATCTTCTCGTTCTCGCGGTGTTCAAATACGCGAATTTCGTCACCGCCAATCTGGCCGGTTTGTTGGCGCCGACGGAACTCGCGATTGCGACGACCAACATCCATCTTCCGCTCGGGATCTCTTTCTTCACCTTCCATTGCCTGTCCTACGTCATCGACATCTATCGGCGGCGCTTCCGGGCCAACCGCAATCCGATCGACATCGCGCTTTATATCTCGCTCTTCCCGCAATTGGTCGCAGGCCCAATCGTCCGCTACAAAACCGTCGCGCGACAATTGGACGCACGCAGGTTCACGCTTGGCCGCGCGTCCGTCGGCGCCCGCATATTCATCGTCGGCCTCGCGCAGAAAGTGTTGGTGGCCGACGTCGTCGCGCCGCTCGTTCAAGTCGCGTTCGATCAGGTTCACGATCGCTCTCTCGTCGAGGCGTGGATCGGACTGATCTCGTACACGGTGCAGATCTATTTTGACTTTGCCGGCTATTCGAACATGGCGATTGGCCTCGGGATCGTGCTCGGTTTCACCTTCCCGCGCAATTTCCGCATGCCCTATACCTCGCTGTCGATCACCGAATTCTGGCGGCGCTGGCACATGTCGCTGTCGTCGTGGCTGCGCGACTATCTTTACATTCCGCTTGGCGGCAACCGCGGCACTGACGCGCGAACCTACCGCAATCTCATAATGGTGTTCCTGCTCTGCGGGCTCTGGCACGGCGCGAATTGGACCTTCGTCCTGTGGGGCGCCTGGCATGGCGCCTTCCTGGTGATTGAGCGCCTGGGTCTGGGACGGGTTCTCGCCCGGATGCCGACGCCCGCGCGTTGGGCCTACGCGCTGCTCGCCGTCATGAGCGGTTGGGTCCTGTTTCGCGCCGCGGATCTCCCAAGCGCGATCGGGTACTACGCGAGTCTCCTTGGCCGACATGGTCTCAGCGAAATCAGCTTCGACATGCACGACGCTCTCAACGAACGCGCGATCGTGACGCTCATCATTGGCTGCGTGCTCGCGGTCGCGCCGAGATGGCCGGCAAAATGGTCGGCGCCGTTCATCATTCGCGCTCCGGCAGACGTCGCGCTGACTTTCGCGCTGCTCATTTTTTCCATGATCACAGTCGCCGCCGGCGCCTATAGCCCGTTCCTATATTTTCGCTTCTGAGCCTTAAAGCATCGGCAGCGAGCGCGGACGGGGGCCGAGTGGGAACGCCGCGTCGATTTGCGCGATCTCGGCCGCGCTGAGTTTCAAGGCTCCCGCGCCAGCATTCTCTTTCGCGTGTTCCGGGTTTGACGCCTTGGGGATCGCAAACAGCGATGCGAGCCGCGTCAGGAAGCGCAGCGCCACTTGGCGCGGGGTGGCCTTATGCCGGTCGGCGATCGCCTTGAGCACGCGCCCTCCTGGTGTGTTCGGCCCGGGAAATCCGCCGGCGTGACCGAAGGGGCTATAGGCGACGACGGCGACGCCGTGCTCTTCGCACCATGGGATAACGCCATGCTCGATCGCGCGCTCCCGCAAATGGTAGAGCACCTGATTGCAAGCGAGCTGATCGGCGCCAGCGATCTCACCGACCTCTTCAAGACCGTCGACGTCGAAATTACTGACGCCCCATGACAGGATCTTGCCGTCGGCGCGAAGCTCTTCGAAGGCGGCGACCGTATCCTCGAGTGGATGCGATCCGCTCCAGTGGAGCAGATAGCAATCGAGGCGGTCAGTCCTGAGCCGCTTGAGCGATCGCTCGCACGCGGCAATCGTCCCCTTGCGCGACGCATTGTGCGGCAGGACCTTAGACACGAGAAAGACCTCGTCGCGGCGATCGACGATCGCCTCGCCCACCACGTCCTCGGCGGCGCCCGATCCGTACATCTCTGCTGTGTCGATATGCGTCATGCCGAGATCGAGCCCCCGGCGCAACGCGGCGATCGCCGTCGCTCGATCCCCTTGCTCGATGTACCAGGTGCCTTGGCCAATGATCGCGACCTGGCGCTTCGTTGAACCGAACGGATGGTGCTGCATGGTTTTCTGCTGCTCCGACGCGTGGTCGTTGGGGCTGTCCTCCCCGCTTCGCGTGGGAGGATATCCCCCGCAAGTTCAGTCGTACTCAAGACCGAGAATTGCGACGCGGAGTCAACCGTCATTCGGGAGGCCCGCCATGCGCAGGCCTTCGAAAATAGGCCCAAGCTGTTGAGGGTGGGTCGGATCGTCGCTCATAGCGGTCCAGTTTATCCGGGCGCGGGAGACGGTGAAGGACGGGTTGAGCGCGAGGCCGGCTTTGACCGCGGAACGCGCCTCGTCAAGGCGGCCGAGCCGCGCGAGGGCGGAAGCCAAATGGAAATGAGCCTCTGGATAATTCCGATTGGCCTCGATCGCTCGCCGACACCACAAGACGGCTTGCTCACAATCGCCTAGGTGATTTTTCGCGATGCCCGCTTCAGTCAACCACGCATAGGCCGACATGTCGCGGGGGCTCAAGCGAAGCGCGTCTTGGATGTGACCTTCGGCTTCCTCGGCGCGACCGGTAAAAATCTTGCCAAGTCCGATGAAGGCGTGCGCGTCCACAAGATTGCGATCCAGCGTCAACGCGTGCTCGCATTCGGCGATGCCCTCGACCGCGCGCTTCGTCAGGATCTTCACGTAGCCGAAGAACGCATGGCCGCGGGCGTGGTCCGGGAACGACGACAGAGCTTGGGTCAGCTTCGCCTCGGCGCGTGCGAAGGCCGCGGTTGGGTCGGCCACGAAGGAATTTCCGCCGTCGGCTATATCGGTCGCCGCCGATCCGACGAGCGCGTCGACATTGTCGGGATCGGCGGTGAGCGCGCGATCGAAAAAGACGCGCGCCTGCGCAACGTGGTTCGGGGTTCTGCCTCGATGCACCCAGGACAAGCCCTGGAAAAAGAGGTCCATCGAATCGGGATTGGGCGCCTGCTCGGCGCGGCGCGCCTCAACGGCGGCAATCTGATCGCTCAGCGTGTTCGCGAGGCGCCCAACGATCTCATCTTGCATGTCGAAAAGATCGGTCAGCGGCTTGTCAAACCGCTCCGCCCAGAGATGACTGCCGGTCTCGGCGTCGACGAGTTGCACGTTGACGCGCATGCGACTGCCGGCGCGCTGAACGCTGCCCTCGAGGACGTAGCGAACATTCAAATCGCGACCGATGGCCTTCACGTCGAACGGCTTGCCCTTGTAGGTGAAGGCCGTGTTGCGAGCGATCACGACGGCGCTCCGGAGGCGCGAGAGATCTGTGGTCAGGCTCTCCGTGACCCCGTCGACGAAGTGTTCCTGCTCAGGATCGCCGCCAATATTGGCGAAGGGCAGCACGACGACCGAGAGGCGTGGCGGGCGTGACTTTTCCGCGGGCGACGCCAACATGGATTTCGCCTGCGCCGGTTGACCGACATCGAACGAATAGACGCGGATCGGCTCGGCGATGTTCTTCAGCTGTTTTGAGCCGAGATCAGTGACCGCGAGATCGAGCCGCCCTTTCAGCTGGCGATAAAAATCCTCTGACATTGAGACCGCGCCCGCGGCGCCAATGCCTTCCAGTCGCGCGGCGATATTGACGCCGTCGCCCATGAGGTCGCCGTCAGCCTCTTCGACAACATCGCCCAAGTGAGCGCCGATACGAAACTCAATCCGCATCTCCGGCGAGACGCCCGCATTCCGCTCGACCATTCCGGTCTGGACTTCGATTGCTGAACGCGCCGCGTCGACCACGCTGCGAAACTCGGCGATGAACCCGTCGCCAGTGTGCTTGACGATCCGGCCACGATGGGCCGTGATCGCAGGCTCGATCAAATCGCTGCGCAGCGCGCGCAGCCGCGCGAGCGTACGCTCCTCGTCCGTGCTCGCGAGGCGGCTGTAACCAACGACGTCGGCGACCAGGATCGCCGCGATTTTCCTGTTCTCGCTCATGGCGCCTCTAGCTCCGATCTCATTTAGCACAAGACGGCGCGCAGCCGCGGTGTCGATCCAGCGAGGCCACGAGTGAGTGTGACGGCGGCGGCGCCTGCCGGCCCCCCCGGCCGATGATGATCGTGTCGCCCTCTTTGGAGCGATAAGCCGTTTGAAGGTCCGCGAGCGCCGCTAGCAAACGGCCTCATTGACCTGCCGGAGCAGTCAATTGGCCTGCAGAAGCGGGACCAGTCGCGCCGAGCGCCTTAGACAACATCCCAGATCTCACCCGCGATCATGCGCTCTGAATTGAGGGGTTGCTGTTATGCGCGTTTCCTGGCTGCTTGGCGCGGTCGTTTTCCTTTGGATTGTCGACCGCTGGAAACGCCGCCTCCATTACGATCCTGTCACCGGGCGATCTTGGGCCTCCCGCTGGATACGGCTCGGGCGCGACGTTCGATACCGTCTCCGCGGAGGCCTACGGAAGCACCTCCCCATTTGGCTCGTTCCCGGCTTTCTCCGGATCGGCGGTCGTCGCGAACAACTGCGGCCAAGCCTCTCTTGGCCTCTACGCGACGCCTTTCGGCGACACGACGAATTACATGGCGGTGCTGGGCGGCGGGTCGGAAGATATCGCCTATTCCAGTCCCATGAACAGCTTCGGATTGTACTGGGGTTCCGTCGACACCTACAATCGCTGGCGTTCTATAGCGGCGACACCTTGGTTGCGACGGTTACCGGCGCCGACGTCGATCCGCCCATGACCGCCAATGGCGGCCAGACGGACTACGCCTCGAACGGCTACGTCTTGATCTCGGCGTTGCCGCAATTTGATCGGGTGGTCGCCGCCTCATCGTCCAACTCGTTCGAGTTTGACAATGTCGTCGCCGCCGCGGCGCCTGGGTTTCCGACGGCGTCTGCGGCGGTCCCGGAGCCTTCAACTTGGGCCATGCTGCTGCTTGGCTTCTCGGGACCCGGTTATGCGGCTTTTCGGCGAAGCAAGGGGCCAATTTCGGTGGTCGCTTGATCGGACCTCTGAGTTTGACTTGATGAAGGGCCGCCTCTGGGCGGCCTTTCTTCTCCGACAGGGCGGCTCGAGGCGTGGACGCAGGCGAGATCCCCCGGTCGCGTAGGGCGCCTTTCGATCGAGTCAATTAATCTACAAAACAATATTTATTTGTAAAAAAGGAACCAAATAGCCGAACATGCCGTAACCATCCCACGCTCGCACAATTGTGCACGGATAAAATCTGGAGTTCTGTTATGCGCATTTCCGGGCTGCTTGGCGCAGTCATTGCACTCTCAGTGCTGACTCCAATCGCGCCGGCGCACGCGGAGATAAGCCTCGGCGATCTCATGTACACCGATCTTTTCCGGTGGCAGGGACAAGACGGCACGCCCACATGGCGCGAGATACTCGCGAAGTTTGATTGCACAGCGGAGCTAACATTCTACCTCTGGAATGTGCCGTCGACGCCCACTCCCATCGTCATTCCGGCGACGCCGGTCAGCGATCCTGTGGCCGAGGCCTACTCGGGAGGGCTCGTCGATCCGTCCGATCCAACCGGGACGGCAGGTGACGGCGCCCCGCCAGTCCCGTTCGATCCGATCGGCACGTCAGGTGGCGGCGCCCCCGCTGGAGCGACGGCTGTCCCAGAGCCCTCAACGTGGGCCCTCCTGCTGCTGGGCTTTGCGGGTCTTGGTTATGTCGCTGTTCGGCGCGGCAAGGGCCCAATCTCGGCTCTCGCGTGACCGGAACTGTGAGTTTGACTTGATGAAGGGCCGCCTCTGGGCGGCGTTTCTTTTCGCTGAGGCCGCGCTACGGCGCATCTGAGTCGCCGTCCCCTTCTCATGCGCCGCGAAGAGGCCTCCAAGAACGAGTTCGGCACAAGGGGAGCGGATATCCGCCTCAGACGAGGCGTTTCGCCCGCGCATTAACCCAAATCCAGCGTCCAGGTCTGCCCGACGAGGTCATGGCCGAACGAGTGGTGCGGCTCTTCACTCACGAGGCGGAACCCCGCCGCCTGATAGATCCGGCGCGCGGCGACCAAGATGTCGTTGGTCCATAAGGTAAGCTGCGAATAGCCAAGCTCGCGCGCGCGAGCGATACATGCGTCGACCAGCTTGCGCCCGAGGCCCGTTCCGCGGGCGCTTGGCTCGACATAGAGCAGCCTGAGTTTCGCGATCCTCGGGTCGTCGCTCTTCATCAGAAACATCGAGCCGAGGATCGCGCCGCCGCGCTCGGCGACCCAGCCGTCCTCGCGAGCAGGATCGAATTCGGCGACGAAGGCGCCGAGGATGCGGCTGGCGAGCCCCTCATACGTCCAGTCCCAGCCGTATTCCTCGGCGTAGAGGACGGTTTGACGATGGATGATCCAGCCCATGTCGCCAGGCCGCAGCCGCCGCAAGGCCACATCTCCCTTCGCCCCGCGGCCGTCAGCGCCGCGTGGATGTCGCGCATCGCCTCGACGAGCCGTTCGCGTCCGCCGGTGTCGACAGGCTTCATGAGGGCGTCGACTTGGGCCCGAGCGGCGGCTTCCGCCGCGGCGAAGACGTTGCGGCCTGCGTCGGTCAGCGACAACAGCCGGTGCTTCCGATGGTCGGGGCTGATGCAGCTCGACACCAGCCCGCGCAGGAGGAAGCGCGCCGACGATGCGGCTCAGATGCGCCTTGTCCATCCTGAGCGTGCGGCCGATCTCCGCCGCGGTCAGCCCGTCCTCGGGGGCCTGGGCCAGTTCGTAGAGAACGCGCGCCTCCGGCAGCGACAGGTCGGTCGCCGGCAGGCTGCGGTTCAAGAGGCCGATCTTGCGGGTGTAGAACCGGTTGAAGGATCGGACCTCGTCGGTCAGCGTCATGGCGGCGGCTCCCCGATCGTGGCTCATGAATGTTGTCTCAGACAACATTAGAACCGGCCGCCTGAGCTGGCAAGCAGACGCCCGGGCTGAAAGCCAATGCCCTTTCGAGTTGCGCAAAGGAGGGTCTGACGCGTTGAAAAGACTGGGACGCGTAACCGTCCTGCGCGCTCGGGTGCCGCCCGCGTTAGAGGCTAAAGCTCGCCGCCGGCCAGCGCGGCCTTGAGCTTGTCGGCGGCCTCCTGGGCGTTGCGCCAGTGCGGCGCGATCGCGAGGACGCGCTCGTAGATCTTGAGCGCGTCCTCGCGCTTTCCGCGCGCCTCGAGGATCAGTCGCCATGCCCATGAGCGCGCCGATGTGCTTGGGCTCGCGCTTGAGCGTCTGCGCGATGTCCGCCATCGAGCCCTTATAGTCGTCGTCGAGGTAACGGGCGGTCGCGCGGGCGTTCCAGCCCTCGGCCCAGTCGGGCAGAAGCGCGATCGTCACGTCGAGGATCTTGAGCGCGTCGGAATAGTTCTCGACCCCGATCGCCTGCCGCGCCCGCTTAAGCAGGAGATCGGCGGTGTCCGAGCCGGATTCGGCATAGCTGTGCAGAAGCAGGGTGATGATCCCGGACGTCTCGTCCGCGTCCTTGGAGGCGGCGAGCCGCGTATAGAGTTCGGCGCGCTCTTCCGCGGGCGTTTTCTCCGGCGGCGCGTCCTCTTTCGCCTGCGGCGCTTTTTCGTCCGGTTTGGCCTGAGGCGCCTGGCCGTCCGGTTTAACCTGCGGCGCCGGTTCTTCCTGCGGCGTCGTCGGCCCTTCCGCGCGCGAGCAGTCCCCCGGCCAGAATGGCCGCGATCGTTAGGCTGGCGAAAAGAACTGCGCGGAATGCCGCATCGCACAATTCTAGCGCGCGCGGCGGCCGCCGTCAAAAAGATGGCCTTTAGAGGCGGCTATCCCTGCCGCGCCTTGTAGCGCTTCTGCGTCTTGTTGATGATGTAGACGCGGCCCTTGCGACGCACGAGGCGGTTGTCGCGATGGCGGTTGCGCAAGGATTTCAGCGAATTACGGACTTTCACGACATCACCAAAAGGCTCTACCCGCGGGTGGAAGCCCACGGCGGACAAATCGAAGAGGCGCTCCTATGCCTCAAACCGCCGTCGCGATCAAGGGCGCGTGCGGGGACAAGGTCACGCGCGAGGAGCGGGCCGATCGAAAGCCTCGCCTCGTCAGGGCGGCTTCAGTCCTTCCATCAGCCGCCGATGCCCGTCGGGGATCGGAACCGGGCGGTTCGTCGCCCGCTCGACATAGACGTGGGTGTAGCGGCCGGCCGCGGCGGCCTCGTTGGCCCCGGCTTTGAACACCGCAAGATGATAGCGAACGGAGGACCGGCCGAGGTGCTCGACCGCGACGCCGACTTCCGCCGGCTCCGGATAAGTGAGGCTGGCGTAGAAGCGGCAATTGCTCTCGACGACCAGGCCGATGATCGGGCTCGAAGCTGGATCGAGCAGCCCCGCTTCGATCAGGATCGCGTTCACCGCCGAATCGAACAGCGCATAATAGACGACGTTGTTCAAATGGCCGTAGGCGTCGTTGTCGCTCCAGCGCGTCGCCAAGGTCACGAATCGGACGAAGGCCGTTCGATGAGGCGGCCCTTGGCGATCGGGGTCGGCGGCCATGCTCTCTCGCGGCGGTCACGGGTCGGTTCGCGTCTTAGCTCGCGCGTGGTTATCATGACAAGGCGGCGAGCGGCGTTGTGGCCGGCGGAGGGTGAAGAGCGCGCGATGGCGAGCGACGACAGTCAATCCGGTCCGTTGCCTGCCTCGCGCGAGCCGCCGTCGCGCGCTCTGACGAGGGTTTCGCCGATGGTGCGCCGCCTGGTTGCGCCGAACGCCTCGCCCTTCACTTTCAACGGCACATGCAGCTATATCGTTGGCGAAGACAGGGTCGCGATCGTCGATCCGGGCCCGGACGACGATGCGCATCTGTCCGCGCTGCTTGCCGCTGTGGACGGCGAGAGCGTCGAGGCTATTCTCATCACCCATACTCATCGCGACCACGTCGGCGGACTCAATAAGCTCCGATTGGCGACGGGCGCGCGAGTCATCGGCGCCGCCCCGATCAAGGCTCGCGGCGATGCCTCCGCGGGCCTCGATGCCGCGCATGACCGCGACTATTCCCCTGACGAGAGTCTCGCGGATGGCGAGCGATGGCAGGGCGCCGGTTATACGATCGAGGCGGTCGCCACGCCCGGACATTGCTCCAATCATTTGTGCTTTGCGCTTCTTGAGGACAACGCGCTGTTGTCCGGCGATCACGTCATGGCCTGGTCGACGTCCGTTGTGGCGCCCCCGGACGGCTCGATGCGCGCCTATATGAACTCGCTCGACAAGCTGCGCAGTCGCGCCGAGAGGATCTATTGGCCCGGCCACGGCGGTCCTGTCGTCGATCCGCAACGGTACTTACGCGCGCTGATCCATCACCGCCGTCAGCGGGAAGCCTCGATCCTGAACGCGCTTGGCGATGGCCCGCAGACGATCCCCGCGCTCGTCGCCAAGGTCTATGTCGGCTTGAGCCCGTCCTTGACGCAGGCCGCCGGCCTTTCGACCCTCGCCCATCTCGAGGATTTGACCGAGCGCGGAAGCGTGGTCAGCGAGACGGAGCCCGGCGGCGAGCCGCGTTTCCGTCTCGCCTAAGCTATTAACATTTGAGATAAGGTAATTTTGCATCGCCTCGGCAAGGCGTTGCAACCCGGCTTGGATTTGGGTTTTCTTGGCGCCCCCCTGTTTGGCGGCGAAAACCGAGCTCAGGGACTATTGGATTCTCTTGGATTTCCTTGGATTCTCTCGTCCGAATCGAGAGTTATCAATGGGTTACACGGATTTTTCCGCAACGGATTTTTCTGGAGCCCTTTTCCCCCGTGAGCGCGAGAACGGGAACATGCCGTCTTGGCATGCAGAAATGCACAACTCCTCATGCCCAGAGCTTAAGTGATGTTCTGACTTTCTGCAATCCATTGTCGCAGGTTTCGCTTTCGGACCGTCTCACCTGAAGCCACGCCCTTCAGGGTTCAAACTCAATCTTGATGATCGGCTTTGGGCCAGGCGGGGTTCGCGCGCTTATGACGGTTGGCGAGGCGGGGAGACGGCGCCGATTTGAATGAAGACGTCCAGCGTATTGAGCTCGTCCCAATGCTCGACGAATTTCCCGTCCTCGACGCGCCAGATGTCGATCGAGCGCATGGCGAAGGGCTTGCCCGTGCCGGAGTAGCCGAGGAGGGTGCCCGTGTGCGTGCCGTCGTAGCGGTAACGGCCGACCACGCGCGACCCATCCGCCGAGACGAAGACGTCTTCCGCCGTCACCTTGAGGTCGGGCACCCCCGCGATGATGGCCCCAAGGACCTTCTTTGATCCCTCCAGGCCCGGTTCGGCGAAGGCGTTGTGATTGACATATTTGGGCGACTTGATCTCGTCGAACCGCGAGACATCGTGGCCGGACATGATCTCGGCGAAGAGATGGCCGAGTTTGACCGGATCCGTGTGCGTTGAGGTCGTCATTTTTAGTCCTTCCCAGTTTTAAGGCGTTCGATCGGTTTTCTAGCTGGCGCCGAGGATCAGGCAGGCGCCGGTTGCGGCAATGACCAGCCCCGTAAGGCCATGCATGCCGAAGGCTAGGGCTCTGCTTCCGCCCGACCGGAGGACGGTCGCCATATCCCCAAAGGCGATGAGGCTCGCCACGAGCATGAATTCGCCGAGCAAGCGCGGCGAACCGTTGGCCATGAGCAGGATGACAAAAAGGCCCGACGCGAAATCTCGCGTGCCCTTCACAGACAGCCATGCGGTAAATCCGGTCGATGGCGGGGGTGAATCGGCGACGCCAAAGCCTGCCGATGCGGCGGCGGGCGCCCGCCAATAGCTCGCGCCTATCGAACAGAATTGCGGCCGCGATCAGGCCGGAAAGCCCATATCCGATTTGGACCGCTAAGGGGGCTGAGATCATTTTAGGGCTAACTCCTGTCGTCTACAGACAATCTAGCGATGCTAGAATCAGACGTCAAGAAAATTCTAGCATTGACATAATAAATTTCGAGGATAGGATTTGGAGATGTCGATCGCCGAACGCAGAGAGCGCCAGCGAGCGGAGCGCTATGAGCTCATTCTGTGTGCAGCGCGCGAGCTGGCCGAAGCCGAGGGCTGGGACGCCGTCACCACCCGCCGTCTCGCGGGGCTCATCGACTATAGCCAGCCTGTTCTCTACAGCCACTTCAAGGGCAAGGCCGACATCATGGCGGCAGTGGCCACCCGAGGATTCGAGGAGCTTGCGGCGCGATTGGAAACCGAAACGGCGAGCGACGCTGGCGCGCCGGACGTTTTGCGGAATGTCTGCGCCGCTTATCTCGATTTCGCCCGCTCGCGGCCGGTTGTCTATGAGGCGATGTTCGTCTTGCCGACAAAGATCAAATTCGCCAGCGAGGAAACGCCGTCAGCACTCCGCGCCGCCTTCGAGGCGTTTGTCACCGCACTTGGGCCAGATCGCCATGAGCCGGTATTTCTGGCCGAGGTGCTGTGGAGCGCGTTGCATGGACTGGTCGTCCTCGTGCAATCTGAACGTATCCCGGCCGCGGGCGCCGAGGAGCGATTGAACGTGCTCGTCGAAAAATTCAGTAGCGATTGCGGTGATGGGAAGGACGAAGCCCAACCGGGGGCATAGCGCCATTCGGCCCGCTGCAATGCCACGCTCCCTGCGGCGCAGTTTCCGCTCTGTGCGCTTGGGGTACAGATCTGGACCATTCGTGTCCGCAATGGAGCGGAAAGAAGCCAGGCTTAAGCGACCTCCTTGGGTCGATAGCCGCGAAGCGTCATCGGGTTTCGCCCCAGACGGTCGCGCCAAACCCAACGGGCGGGGGTCTGAACGCCGCTCGTCTTATTTCCCGGCTGCGCCCGAGCTGCCCGAAGCGTAACTGTTGCGGGTCGAGATCTGTTCGCCGACGTCCTTGAAGATCTTGTCGTCGTCGCCAAGCTGAACCGTCGGCATGCAATCCGGATTGCATGCATAGGACATTCTGGAATTGCCGCTCTGCAGGACCAGCACCGTTTTCGCCGGCAGGACTCGGATCTGCTGCTCCTCGATGAGCGCTCCGGCGCCGTCGATGGCGATGAGGTTGGTCTGGCCGAAGCCCTTGCCGGTGATGATCATCGTGTCGTTGTTCTTGAGCATGGTCACATCGGCAATCATCGGATTGCCGACGATCAGCGTCGCCGTGCCTCGCGGCAGACGGGCGATCTTGGCTTGGTCGAGGGTGACCGCGATTGGGCTGCTATCGGCGCGCGCAGGCGACGCGCCGAAGGCGAGAACGAATGCAAGAGCAAGCCAAACGCGCGACGACATCAGGACCTTCTCTCGTCAGGAGATCGAAAGCCATTTCGCTCGCCAATGATGAAGAAAGCTTCAACGCCTGATCGCTTACGTACGGTCACGCGGTCGGGAAAATCGCCGCTCCCTCGTCCGCCGAACCGACCGCGCCGCGAAACACGCCGAACAATTCGCGCCCCATGCCAACATGGGACAAGGAAAGATCGGCTTCGGCGTGCGGTCTTCGCGCCCAGACGTCGTCGGCGACCAGGACGTCCAGTCGACCCGCTGGCGCGTCGAGACGGATCACGTCGCCGTTCCGGATCTTGCCGATCGCTCCGCCCGCCGCCGCCTCCGGCGTCACATGGATCGCCGACGGCACCTTGCCCGAGGCGCCCGACAGGCGCCCGTCGGTGACGAGCGCCACCCGATGGCCCCGATCCTGCAGCACGCCGAGCGGGGGCATCAGCTTATGCAACTCCGGCATGCCGATGGCCTTCGGTCCCTGAAATCGAAGAACCGCAACGAAATCTCGGTTGAGTTCGCCCGCACGGAAGGCCACGTGCAATTCCTCCTGGCTGTGAAAAACCCGGGCCGGCGCTTCGATCGTGTGGCGGTCGGGCGCGACGGCTGAAGTCTTGATGACCGCGCGGCCGAGCGGTCCCTCGAGCACCCGCAAGCCGCCGTTGGGCTGGAACGGATCGCTCGCCTCGCGCAAGACGCTGCGATCGCCGGACTGGGCCACGGCCGGCGACCATGCGACCGCGCCTTCCGGATCGAGACGCGGCTCAACCGCATAATCGTCGAGCTCGCCCCACACGGTCTGCGCGTCGCCGTGCAGAAGCCCGGCCCCGAGAAGTTCGCGGATCAAGAGGCCCATGCCGCCGGCGGCATGGAAATGGTTCACGTCCGCCTTCCCGTTTGGATAAATCCGGGCCAGAAGCGGCGTCACTTCCGCAAGATCGGCGAAATCCTCCCATCTGAGCGCAATCCCAGCGGCGGCCGCCATCGCCACCAGGTGAATGGTGAGATTGGTCGAGCCGCCCGTCGCATGAAGCCCCACGACGCCATTGACGATCGCGCGTTCATCGATGACGCGCCCGATCGGCGCAAATTGGTTGCCGAGCGCGGTGATCTCCAGCGCCCGCTTGACGCCGAGCATCGTGAGCGCATCGCGCAGCGGCGTATTGGGATTGACGAAGGAGGCGCCTGGCAGGTGCAGGCCCATGATCTCCATCAGCATCTGGTTGGTGTTCGCGGTGCCGTAAAAGGTGCATGTGCCAGGCGAGTGGTAGGCCTCGCCCTCCGCCGCCAATAATTCCGCGCGGGTCGCCTTGCCCTCGGCGAAGAGTTGGCGAACCTTCGACTTCTCGTCGTTGCCGAGCCCCGAAGGCATGGGTCCTGCGGGCAGGAACACCGCCGGCAAATGGCCGAACGACAGCGCGCCGATCAAGAGGCCAGGCACAATCTTGTCGCAAACGCCGAGATAGACCACAGCGTCGAACATGTCGTGGGAAAGGGCGACAGCCGTCGACAGCGCGATGACGTCGCGCGAGAAAAGGGAAAGCTCCATCCCTTTCTCGCCTTGGGTGACGCCGTCGCACATGGCGGGAACGCCACCCGCGACCTGCGCTGAACCGCCGACCGCGCGCGCGGCCTCCTTGATGAGATCGGGGAAGCGCGCATAGGGCTGGTGAGCCGAAAGCATGTCGTTATAGGCGGTGACGATCGCAAGATTGGCGCCCGTCCCTTCCCGCAGCGCTTCTTTGTCGCCGGGTCCGCAGGCGGCGAAGCCATGAGCGAAATTGGCGCAACCGAGGCGCTTGCGGGCCGGGCCCTTGGCGACCGCGGCATCGATCCGCGCGAGGTAGGCCTCACGCGACGGGCGGCTCCGCTCGATGATGCGGTTGGTCACTTCGCCGACGCGTGCATGGAGTTGAATCGTCATGCGAATCTTGCCTCCTGATCGGGTAGGCGGGGTGTCAGCCCGTCTCTCGCGGAGAGACACGCAAGAACAAGGCCGAGCCACGAAGAACGGCGGAAAAAACCGCCGCCAGCGCCGTGCTTAGCGTCAAAAGCCGGCGAGTTCGTGGACCATCTTGGTGAAACGGCGCCGCTCATCGAGGCTCAGATTCGCGGTCGCGACGTCGAGGCCGTCGTCTTTCAGTCCGCCCGCCTTGGCGAAACTGTTCCAGGCGGCGGCCTTGGCCATATCGCGTGGCAGCCCTTCGCCGCTGAGGTAGATATGAGCGATCCGGTTCTGGGCGATTGGATTGCCGTGGGACGCGGCGGCGAGAAGGATCTTGGCCGCCCCGGCCTCGTCCTTTTTTACGCCCTGGCCGTTGAACAGCATGATGGCGTATTCGACTTGGCCCGCGATGATTCCATCATCAGCCGCGCGTTTGAGCCAGCGAATCAACTCGCCAATGTCCTGCGGCGCGCCTTTGCCGTCGCGCAGCATCACGCCGTAAGAATAGGCCGCGTCGTCGTCGCCGGCGTCCGCGGCGCGAAGGAAAAACTGCGCCGCCTGATTGTAGTCTGGCTTGCCGCCCAGGCCCTGGAGCGCCATGACGCCGAGATTGTAGAGGGCGCCGGCATTGCCCTTGGCCGCCGCGCGCTCAAACTGCGCCTTGGCGCCGGCGGGATCTTTCGTGACGCCATTCTCGCCCTGGACCAGCATCACGCCGAGTTCGTAAGCGGCCTGAGGATCGCCGAGATTGCTGGCGAGACGGAACCAGCGCGAAGCCTCGGCGTCATTGCGGGGGACCGCGGCCCCGTCGCGATAAATCTCGCCGATCAGCGTCATCGCCGCCGTATCCTTGGGGTTGGCGTCAAGGCGGCGTTCAGCCTCCAACAGGGCATAAAGGAAGTTGCCGCGTTGATAAGCCCCAAAGGCCATATCCGCCGGCACGCCGTCGGCTCGCGGCGGCAGCGGCGGCGGCGCCTGTGTCGGGGGGGCAGCGAGCCCTGAAGGATTCGCGAGCGGAGACGGGATGCCGATCGGCGGCGTCTGGGCGAAAGCGGCGCTGGCCGAGCTCAAGGCCAGCCCCACGGCAAGTGCGATTCGCATCATTGCGTTGCGACACCGAGGCCAGCGATCAGCCCGTGGGCCTCGCGCACCGCCCCTGCTGGCGAAGAACTGCCCCAAACCGCCTCGCCCAGCGCAACGAAATCGGCGCCCGCGTCCGCCAGCGCTCCGGCCGCCGCGATCGTCTCGGCATAGGCGACGCACGGCGTCTCGAAGATTTCGGCCCACCAAACGACCCGCTCTGTGAGCGACACGAGCGACGGCAGGCCCCTCGTCTGCGCCCCGCCATGCGGCTCCCCGAACATCACGTAATCCGCGCCCATTTCGCCTGCGGTCATCGCCTCATCGCGCGTGTGCAAAGATCCCGCGCCGACGATCCGTTCCGGTTTCAGGCTCTTGACCGCCTCGACAAGATCCTCCCCGGCGCCCGCGACATGGACGCCATCTGCGCCGAGTCGGGCGGCCAACCTGGTGTCATTTTCGATCAACAGGGCACAGTCGGCATTCCTGGCCGGACCAACGAGGGGAGGCACGATCGCTTTCGCATGGGCCTCGGAACCGGGCGCGAGACGAACGAGCGCGCAAGCGACCGGCGCGGCCTCGAGCGCGCCCGCGAAAATCTTGGCGAAGGCGTCCGCGTCGGCAGCGGTCAGAAGCGGGGTGATGAGATAGAGCGAGCAGCGGGGGAACTGGGGGGACAAGGGCATTCGCGGCAAATTGGGTCGGCAGCGGAGATGTCGCCGACCATTGCGGCCAAATGGCGGTCAAGGCAAGGGCTTGAAGCAGGTCGCCCGCCCAAATTCAGGCAGGCGCGGACTGGACGGCGAGCGAGACGCTCGCTGTCCGCTTAGAGTGAAAAGGCGGCGCGAAGGCGCTCGACTTGTGAGGCGACCTCCGACGGCGTTTTGATCGGCTCCCGCGAATGCGCGACGACCAGGCTTTGATCAAGATGCATCACACGCTCCTGAATGCGGAGCGAGCGCTGACTCAAGTTGCGCAAGGCGACCGGCAATTGTTCAAACAGCTCAGGCCCGCAGCCGTAGTCCTCACGCGAAAGCTTGACCCGGACACGTTCGGCCTGGGCTTGGCTTGAGGTCAATTCGCCTTCGTTGACCGCGCGTTGGAGCAAGAGCCAGGACGCGACCTGCATGAGACGAGTGGTCAAGCGCATGCTTTCGGTCGAATAGGCAAGCGCGGCGGGGCGAGCAAGGGCGCGTGATTCCTCTCGCCCCGGACCGTCGAG
The DNA here is from genome assembly GCA_963756955.1 of uncultured Alphaproteobacteria bacterium. Taxonomy (GTDB): domain Bacteria; phylum Pseudomonadota; class Alphaproteobacteria; order Rhizobiales; family Beijerinckiaceae; genus Roseiarcus. The sequence goes on along the minus strand of CAVWPU010000020.1, from coordinate 52,452 downwards.
GTAAGAGGCAGCCTCCTCGACAAGCGCCATCCCTTCCTTAAACAGGTCCTTGAACGCGGCCGATGACGCAAGGCGGTGAATGAACGGAATCGCGCTCGAGCGCGGCGGAGGCGAAACGAAACTGCGCCTCGGTCCTTCGTACTGATGCCCCATACGCCCTCACTCCTCATGTCACCCAGGCGCGGAAGCTGAGACAGCCGCCGCCCTATTTGGAGCCGCGACGCCACAATAGCGTGCTCAAGGCCGCAAGAAGCATTTACCATTGAGCAAGGTTAACCGGGAAGCCCGCGCTCCGAGCGCGCACAAAAAAGCCGCCCTGGGGCGGCTTTGAAGGTGGAATCATGGGAGGGTTCAAGGAATAGTCGCCCAATCAGAAATCCAACGGGCTATATTATTCATAAACAATAAATGTTAATCGCCTCTTAACGCCAGTTGGGCAATCCTCAATGGGCTAAATCTTGAAAACCGAAGAGGCCGCGGCGCGCGTCGCCTCGCGTGCGTGGATCGCCTTCTCGAGCCGCTCGATCTCGGAACGCAAGAGACCGATGCGCTCCATGAGTTCAGGCGCCGACAAATCGTCGAGGTTCTGTCCGATCTCGTGAGCGAGGGGCGGCTTCGGCTTCGCTCCAAATCCGAAGTCGTCATCGAACGCAGCCATGCTTCCCGGTCTCCAAAGTCAGGCCGCGACGATGAAACCGCCGCCCAGCACCCGCGCGTCGGGGTCGAGGGAGTCGTAGAAAACGCAAGCTTGACCGGACGAGACGCCGTTTTCAGGCTCGGCGAACTCGATCTCTCCGGTCGGCATGAGCAGCGCGGGAGCGGGCGCGCGGGTCGAGCGAACCCGCGCCGCAATCGACAATCCCTGCGCCGGCAAGGCGCTGATTGCCCCTGGGCCGATCCAATTGATATCCCGCAACCGAAGCCGCGTCACCGCAAGAGACGACCGTGGGCCGACGATGACGCGCGCTTTGACGGCGTCGAGCCCGATCACATAGAGCGGTTCAGCCGCCGCGACGCCAATGCCCCGCCGCTGGCCTATGGTGAAATGAACCACGCCGCTATGCCGTCCAAGGACGCGGCCGTCCACATGAACGATCTCGCCGGGGACGGAAGCGCCCGGCATCAGACGCTCGATCATCTCTGTGTAATGCCCGGACGGCACGAAGCAGATGTCCTGGCTGTCCGCTTTGTCGGCGTTCACAAGATCGAACTGGCGCGCCAGCTCGCGCACGCGCGTCTTCGGCATCGATCCCAGCGGAAATCGCAGGCGCGCGAGCTGGGCTCGCGTGGTGGCGAACAGGAAATAGCTCTGGTCGCGATCGGGATCGGCGGCTCGGTGTAAAGCTCGTCCCCCCCGCCCGTCGTCGCGGCTGACGACATAGTGGCCCGTCGCCAGCAGATCGGCCCCGAGATCGTTGGCGGCGGCGAACAGATCGGTGAATTTCATGTGCTGGTTGCAGGCGACGCACGGCACTGGCGTTTCGCCAGCGATATAGGCCCGCGCGAAAGGCTCGATCACCTTTTCGCGAAAGCGCTGCTCGTAATCGAGAACGTAATGAGGAATGCCGAGCCGCGCCGCGATGTCGCGCGCGTCATGAATGTCTTGCCCGGCGCAGCACGCGCCCTTGCGATGCGTGGCTTCTCCGTGATCGTAGAGCTGCATGGTGACGCCGACGACATCGTAGCCTTCGGCGGCAAGCAACGCCGCCGTGACGGACGAATCGACGCCGCCCGACATCGCGACCACGACGCGGGTGTCGGCTGGGGCCTTGTCGAGCCCTAAACTGTTTAGAGCGCCGTCCACGGTCGGCGCGAGCGGTGGCGCGAGCATCTCGATCTTTTGCCGGCGGACATGCCGGACATACAGGGTTATGTTGGGGTTCTAACCCGACCTAGCAAGGCCATAACCCAATTCGCCCGCGCCCGCCATAGCGCCGCCCGGACGCGGCTGCAGATTAGAATGGGTTCAAGCGCGGCAGGGTGCGGGTTGACGACCGTGCTATTCCTTGTCCGCCAGCTTGTCCGCGTACAGGGCGAGCGTCTTGGCGTAGACCGGAGCCGAGTTCCATTGGAGCAAGGCGTTGAAATTCGGCTGGCCTTCATCCCAGCCCGCGCCGGGGCTCCAGCCCTTCGAGCGCAGGAAATTCGCCGTCGAGGCGAGCGCGTCGGCAGGACTGGAGATGATGTCGCCTCCGCCTCCCCCTTGAGCGTTGACGGCGTATTTCAGATAAGCCGATGGCATGAACTGGGTCTGTCCGATCTCGCCCGCCCACGCGCCCTTCTGGGATGGGCGCAAAAGACCGCGCTGCACGAGCATGAGCGCATCGATAAGCTCGGCGCGATAGATCTGCGACCGGCGACAATCGTAGGCGAGCGTCGCCAGCGCGCTGAGGGTGGAATAGCTCCCCAAGCCCGCGCCGAAATCGGTCTCGAGGCCCCAGATCGCTACGACAACGGGCCCGGGCACGCCAAACCGCTGCTCGATTCGCTGCAGGGGCTCGGCATAGGCAAGCATCATCATCTTGCCTTTCTTGATCCGGGCGGGAGTGACGTGCCGGGCGGCGAAGGATTCAAAGTTCGAGCCGAAATTTTGGCCGCGGTCGTGGGCGGCGACGGACGAATCGAATGTGACGCCGTTCAGGGACGAATCGACGACCTGCTGGGAAATGCCGTTGCGCACCGCAACTTCCTTGAAGGACGTCAGCCATTCGTTGAAGCCGGCCGCGCTGTCGCCGCAATCCGCCGCTCTCGCCGCTGCGACGCCGATCGTTGCGGCTGCGGCTATCGAGAACAACAGCGTCTTTAAAACCCTCAGTTGCATTTGGCCCGCTCCAGAAATCATCGCCGTGGATAGGGAACGCGCTAGAGGCAAAACGGGGTTGAACGTTGGCGGCATAGGATCCTTCGGTATTTATCGTTTCGACGAGCGGGCGTTGTCCCGGCTCAAGAGCGAACACCATACAATTCTGGTTATGTTTCGGTATATTTTTGCAGCTGTGGCTTAGGCAAATCTTAAATCGCCTCGCCTAATGTCACAGAAGTTGTGTGACACGCGTCTGAGTGAGAGTCCAATGAGTGAATCGCTGCGGCCGAGAGTAAAATATGTGATTGGTCCGGACGGCAGTCCGTTGACAATCGCCGATCTGCCGCCCCCCAGCACCCGGCGCTGGGTCATTCGCCGCAAGGCCGAAGTGGTCGCCGCGGTTCGCGGCGGCTTGCTGTCGCTCGAAGACGCCTGCTCGCGCTATACGCTCACGGTCGATGAACTGCTCAGCTGGCAAGTCTCGATCGACCAGCATGGCCTGGCTGGACTTCGTACGACCCGTATCCAGCAATATCGGCACTAAAAAGCTGGGTCCGCGGGGTTCCGTGCTCGGGCCCGGACAGCGCCCAGGAGCCGGTCGGCTCACGGCATGAGCTGGCCGCCATTGACCTCGATAATCTGCCCAACGACATAGGCGCTTAGCGCCTCGGAGGCGAGGAACAGATAGGCGCCGACGCAATCCTCGGCGATCCCGAGGCGGCCGATCGGGATTGTTTTGCGCATAGTCTCCAGCGCGTCCGCATCTGTGTAGCGCTCGTGAAACGGCGTCGCGATCACGCCGGGCGACACCGCATTCACGCGAATCTTCCTGCCGATCAGCTCCTTGGCGTGGCCCTTGGTGATCGTTGAGACAAAACCTTTGGCGGCGGCGTAGATTATGGCGCCGCCCGCGCCGCCGTTTCGCGCGGCGATCGAGGTCGTGTTGATGACGAAGCCGCCCTGGCGCTCGAGCCACGGCGCGGCGGCGCGGGTGACCCAAATGATCGAACGCGCGTTGAGATCGAGCACCGCCTGCACATGCTCGTCGCTCGCCTCGAGCGAATTGACGCGCCCGAGCATCAGGCCGGCATTGTTGATGAGGCCGTCGAGCTGCCCGAATCGGCTCGTTGTTTCATCGACGATCTGCGCGCATATTTTTGGATCGGAGACGTCGCCCTTCACCGCCAACGCCTCGCCGCCGGCGGACTTGATTTCGCTCACCAAGCGCGTGAGCCTGTTCGGCGCTTGAATGATAACCGATGGCGACCCGCGCGCCCTGCGCCGCGAAGCCACGCGCAACCGCGGCGCCGATGCCGGTCGATCCGCCGGTGATCAGAACAGCTTTGCCGGCGAGATCCGGAATAACGAGACGGGAAGCGGTCATGAGGGCCTTCTCGGCTTAGGTTAGGCGTGATGCTTCGCGTGGGGCTCCGCACGTCAAATCTGCGTGATCAGCCTTCAGCGCGCATTCTCGCTCAAGCACGGTCGGCGAATGCGACCGCTTAAAGTTGAGCGGCCCGTTCCTAACGCCCGGCGCCCAAACGCGCAAATCCTGGATAGTCGACGCGGCGCGCCCTATATAAGCCTCGTCACTCGCGGAGGGCCAGGGATGACTGAATCGCGCAAGCTGGCGGCGATTCTCGTGATGGATATCGTGGGCTTTTCGCGCCTCGCAGGGGCCGACGAGGACCGAATCCTGGCGCGTTTGCGCACGCTGAGGAGTGACCTGATCGAGCCGACGATCTCCGTCCATAACGGCCGTGTCGTCAAGCGCACGGGTGACGGCGCGATCGTTGAATTCCGCAGTGTTGTCGACGCCGTGCGTTGCGCGATCGAATTGCAGCATGGCCTCGCCGAGCGGAACGCCGGCCTGCCGACCGAGCGCCGCATCGACTTCCGTATTGGGATCCATCTTGGCGACGTGGTCGAAGAGAGCGACGGGGATCTGATGGGCGACGGCGTCAATATCGCGGCGCGTCTCGAAGGGATCGCGAAGCCTGGCGCGATCTGCCTGTCGGAGGATGCTTATCGGCAGGTCAAGGGCCGCCTCGACCTCTCGGTCAGCGACCTTGGCGACACGGAACTGAAGAACATCGCCGAGCCGATCCGGGTCTATTCGCTCGAGGTCGGCGCCGCGCCCCAGACGACCCTCGCGCCGGCCGCGGCGGCTGTCGCGGATAAGCCCGCCCCGCCGCGCTTGTCGATCGTGGTGCTGCCGTTCACGAGTCTTGGCGTGGATATCGAGCACGAGATGTTTGTCGATGGCGTGACAGAGAGCCTGACGACCGACCTCTCGCGCTTCAACAACGCGGTTGTGGTGTCGCGCAACACAGCCTCCACCTACAAAGGCAAGTCGGTCGACGCGAAGCAGATCGGTCGCGAACTCAACGTGCGCTACGTCCTTGAAGGAAGCATCCAGCGCGGCGGCAGCCGGATGCGCATCAATGCCCAGCTCATCGACGCCATCACCGGAAATCACTTGTGGGCCGACCGCTTCGACAAGCCCATGGCTGACTTGTTCGACATGCAGGATGAAATTGTCTCCCACCTCGCCAATCAACTGCGCCCGGAGCTGCTCGCAGCGGAAGCAAAGCGGGCGGAGACCGTGACCGACCCGGATTCCGTCGACCTCTATTTCCAGGGAATTCAGTGGTTCAGCAAGGGCGGTCCCGACAACATCGAGCGCGCTCGCGGCTATTTCGAGCGCGCCGTCGCGCTCGATCCGACCAACATCGACGCCCTTGTCGGCGCGGCGCGCGCCGATGTCCTGGTCGGCGCGATCTACACGACCGAGCATCGAGCCGAGCGCCTGGCCGCCGCCGAGGCGCTGCTGATCAAGGGCATTTCGATCGCGCCGCGTAATTATTGGGCGCATCTCTGGCTGGGCTTCATCCAGATCCAAACCAATCGCGCTGCGCGCGCGATCGGCGAATTGGAGCAGGCGCTGTCGCTTAACCGCAACCTCGGCGGGGCGCATGCGTGGATCGGGCAGGCGAAAATCACCATGGGCCGCGCCGAAGAAGCCGAGGCTCATGTCAATGAGGCTTTTCGGCTATCGCCCAACGACGCGATCGGCTTCATGTGGACCCATATCCGCGGCCTCGCCAAGCTCCACCTCGGAGCCGACGAAGAGGCTGCGGCGCATTTCCGCCGCGCGGTCGACGCCAGCCGGAACTACCCGCTCAGCCATTTTTACATGAGCGCCGCGCTGGCCCATCTCGGCCGTCTCGATGAAGCGCAAGCCGAGATCAAAGCTGGCCTCGCGCTCGCGCCGAATTACTCGATCGCCCGGTTTCTCAGCATGGCGGAGAGCGACAACCCGACCTACCTCAAGCAGCGCGAGCGCATCCTTGAGGGCCTCCGCAAGGCCGGCGTCCCGGAGGGATGATCGCCGGCCGGGCCGCGCGAATTGCGGGCTGGACCGGCTACCGCGGCGCAAGCTCGGCGATGAGGTCGTTGGCGGTCTTGGCCAACTCAAGGCCGCGCCTGAAGGCTAGCATAAGGCGCGGCCTGGAACACGCGCGCAGCACGTTCGCTCGCGTCACGACGCTATCCGCGAGCCTCTCTTGCTCGATGCGGCGACTTGCGCCAAGGCTCGGACCGTGGCCCGGCAGCGCTCCCCACTTCGTCTTCTGGCTCGTGGCGTCGGCTGGACGATCCTGGCCCTTCTTGTTCTCTTCATTGGCCTCGTGACTCTCTATGCGAATGCGCGGCCTGTCTCGACGCTGATGCTCGCGCGCACGGTCATGGGCAAAAGCTACCAGCGCGACTACGCGCCGCTCAAGACCATCGCGCCTGCCGCTCTGGCTGCGGTGATCGCGTCGGAGGATGGGAGCTTTTGCGAGAATGACGGCGTCGACTGGGGCGCTCTGCACGAAGTTTTGAGCGGCGCCGGCGAACATGGGCCGAGCCGAGGCGCGTCGACCATCACCATGCAGACTGCGAAGAACCTGTTCTTATGGCCCGGCCGCTCCGCCATTCGCAAAGGCGTCGAGATTGGCATGGCGCTCGTCTTGGGCGAAGTTTGGTCGAAAACGCGCACGCTTGAGGTTTATCTCAACATCGCCGAATGGGGCGACGGGCTCTACGGGATCGAGGCCGCGGCGCAACGCTACTTCCACAAGAGCGCAAGCCAGCTCAGTCCGCATGAAGCGGCCCTGCTGGCGACTTCGCTGCCGAACCCAATTCGGCGCAACCCCACGCGTCCCTCGCCGATGCAGCGGCGGCTCGCCGCCAGTCTCGAAGCCAAGGCCCGCGAAGGCTCCGATTTGCTCAAATGCCTGCGCCGGTAGCGTCGTCGGCGGGAAACGAACCGGGGCGACAGGGGATATTGACAGCCCACGAATTTAGTGCCCATCTTATGACTAAACAAAAATACTAAACACGCTGCTCCTTCGATTGAAGGACAGGAGAAGGTGGAAACCGCCGTCGCATCCGGATCCCGTTGAGGAGCGGAGCGGGCGAAACGAGGAGGGAACGAAGATGAGTTGGCATAAGACATCGCTTGCAGTCGCACTCGCGTCGGGCCTCGCAGGCCTCGCGCTAACGGGAACCGCGCGGGCCGAAGACAAATCGCTGACCCTTTGCTGGGCGGCCTGGGATCCCGCGAACGCGCTGGTCGAGCTTGGCAAGGATTTCACCAAGCAGACCGGCATCCAGATGAAATATGAGTTCGTCCCCTGGACGAGCTACGCCGACCGGTTCATCAACGAGCTAAATTCACACAGCAAGCTCTGCGACCTCATCATCGGCGATAGCCAGTGGATCGGCGGTTCGGCGGAGAACGGCCACTACATCAAGCTGAACGACTTCTTCGACAAAGAACAAATCTCCATGAACGACTTCGTGGACGCGACGGTCGTTGGCTATTCCGAGTGGCCGAAGAACACGCCAAACTATTGGGCGTTGCCGGCGATGGCCGACGCGGTTGGCTGGACCTACCGGAAGGATTGGTTTTCCAAGCCCGAATTGCGCGCCGAGTTCAAGCAGAAATACGGGCGCGAACTCGAGCCGCCGAAAACCTGGGACGAACTCCTTCAAGTCGCCAAGTTCTTCACTGGCAAGGAGATCGACGGCAAGAAGGTCTATGGAACTACATCTACACCGAGCGCGGATCCGAAGGCATCACCATGGGCGTGACCAACGCGCTCTATCCCTACGGCTTCCAGTACGACGACCCGAAGCACCCTTACCATATGGAGGGGTTCGTCAACTCGCCGGCGCGATCAAAGGCCTCGAGGTCTACAAGGAGCTGTACAAGTGTTGTCAGCCGCCAGGCTTGACCAACGCCTACATGCAGGAGGGGCTTGACGCCTTCAAGTCGGGCCAGGTCGCGATGCAGATGAACTGGTTCGCCTTCTTCCCGGGCCTCTACAAGGATCCGAACGTCGGCGGCGACAAGATTGGCTTCTTCGTCAACCCGGCAGGACCGAACGGACAATTCAGCCAGCTTGGCGGCCAGGGCATTTCGGTCGTCTCCTATTCGGACAAGAAGGATGACGCGCTCCAGTACATCAAGTGGTTCGCGCAGCCCGCGGTCCAGCAGAAATGGTGGGAGCTCGGCGGTTATTCGGCCGCAAAATCGGTGGTGGGGGCGCCGGGATTCCCCGCAAGCCAGCCCTTCGCTCCCGCGTTCCTCCAGACCATGGGCTTTGTGAAGGACTTCTGGGCTGAGCCTCTCTATGTCGATCTCCTTCTCGACATGCAGAAGCGCGTGCACGACTACGTCGTAGCCGACAAGGGCACGGCTAAGGAAGCGCTCGACCAGCTGGTCAAGGACTGGAACAAGGTCTTCGACGACGAGGGAAAGACGAACTAGCCTCTCTCGTCGATTTCTCCCTGGCGTTCTGTAAGCGCCGGGGAGAAGCGTTGACCGAATCCTCCGAGCCCAACCATGGCCGTTCACAATCAACCCGACGCGTTCGCCGAACGCTTGGCCGCGCGAGCGCCCGAGCGTCTGTCGTCGCCGGCGCCGCGGCTTGTCCGACCGCAGCGTCGCATGGCTGTTCATCGCGCCGACGATCCTGCTTTTGTTGGCGATCAACATCTTTCCGCTGCTTTGGGCGGTCCGCCTCTCGTTCACCAACTACAAGTCGAACCTTGGCCATCTGCCAATCAAATTCGTCGGTCTTGCCAACTACGCCAACATTCTCGGCGACGAGGACGTCTGGCAAAGCATGCAAGTGACGGCGCATTTCGTCGTCTCGTCCATCGCGTTCCAGGTTCTCATCGGTTTCGGTCTGGCGCTCCTCATCAATCGCGAATTCCGCGGGCACGGATTTTGGACGACCATCATCCTCGTGCCAATGATGCTCTCGCCGGCGGTGGTGGGAAATTTCTGGACGTTGCTGCTCCAACCGCAAATTGGTCCGTTCAACTATGTCGTTGGATTCCTCACTGGCGCAGCGCCGGCTTCCTTCTCCATGATCGGCGACGTCAAGCTCGCGCCTTGGACGATTGTGATGGTCGACACCTGGATGTGGGCGCCCTACGTGATGCTGATCTGCCTCGCCGGCCTGCGCTCGATACCCGACTACATCTACGAGGCGGCTGAGGTCGACCGCGCGTCGCCGTGGCGCCAATTCTGGTCGATCACCCTGCCGATGGTCATGCCTTTCCTCATGCTCGCCGTGCTGTTCCGGGCCATCGAAGCTTTCAGGATGTTCGACCTCGTCAATCTCCTGACTTCCGGCGGTCCCGGCTCGACCACCGAGCTCGCGTCGATCACCCTCAAGCGCGAGGCGTTTGAGAAGTGGCGCACTGGCTATTCCTCCGCTTTCGCCATCATTCTGTTTGTCACCGTCTTCGGCGCGGCGAATATCTATGTGAAGGCGCTCAACCGGGTGAAGAACCGATGAGCGCCGGGACCGCCGCACACTCCGTCGTCGAGTCCTCGCCGCGCACGAAATCGATCGCGGGATTCCTGGTCATTCTCTACGCGCTCGTCTCGATCGCGCCGCTCCTGTGGATTGTCGCCACGGCGTTCAAATCGCCCGAAGATGCGATCGCCTATCCGCCGAAGCTCTTGTTCACGCCGTCCCTCGAAGGATACGTGAACCTCTTCACCGTGCGCACTCGGCAGACGCCGGAATTCATCGCGACTCTGCCGCCGCCCACGACGTGGTACGACAGGCTGGTGCGCTCGCGCAACATGGTGATCGCCGGCCCGTCCAAGGTCATCCCAAGGTTCATCAACTCGATCGTCATCGGCTTCGGCTCGACGTTTCTCGCCGTGCTGCTGGGCACGCTCGCGGCCTACGGATTCTCGCGCTTCAAGGTGCCGCTCGCCGACGACCTGCTGTTCTTCATTCTATCGACGCGCATGATGCCGCCGATCGCCGTGGCGATCCCGATATACCTCATGTATCGCCAGCTTGGCCTCTCGGACACTCGCATCGGACTGATCCTCCTTTACACCGCCGTCAACGTGTCGCTGGCGGTCTGGCTGCTCAAGGGATTCATGGACGAAATTCCGCGCGAGTATGAGGAGGCGGCGCTTGTCGATGGCTACACGCGCTTGCAGGCTTTCCGTAAGGCGGTGCTGCCGCAGGCCATCACCGGCATCGCGGCGACGGCGATTTTCTGCCTCATCTTCTCCTGGAACGAATATGCCTTCGCTCTCCTGCTGACGAGCGGCGACGCGCAGACGATGCCTCCGTTCATTCCTTTCATTATCGGCGAGGGCGGCCAGGACTGGCCTGCGGTCGCCGCCGCCACAACCCTATTCTTGGCGCCCATCGTCATTTTCACCGTCCTTTTGCGCAAGCACCTTTTGCGCGGCATCACATTCGGCGCGGTGCGCAAATGAGCGAGGCCGCCGCTCTCAGCGCAGGTTCGTGGAAGCGTTGGTTCCGCCGAGGCCCTTGGGAGAACGGGGCGACCGTCGCTCATCGGGCTCGGCATCGTCATGCTGACGCAGCCTGTCTCGATCGATCTCTATGGCTATTCCTTTGCGACGATCCTGGCGGGAACGCTGGGCTTCGTCGTTGTCAGCCACTTTCCGGATTGAGGTCGCCGATGGCGCAGATCCGCGTGGAAAAGCTTCGCAAGGCCTTCGGCGATTTCGTCGCCGTCCAGAACTCGACTTTCACCATCGAGAGCGGAACGTTCTTCGTCATGCTCGGCCCGTCCGGCTGCGGCAAGACCACCACGCTGCGCATGATCGCCGGCCTGGAGCTGCCGAGCGAGGGACGCATCCTACTGGACGGGGAGGACGTCACGTTCTGCGCGCCGCCGAGCGCGACATCGCTTTCGTCTTTCAGCTCTTTGCGCTTTATCCACACATGAACGTTGGCGACAACATCGGCTTTCCACTTCGCTGCCAGGGCGTGAGCCGGGCGGAGGCGCGCGCGCAGGTGAACGAGGCTGCGCGGCTTTTGAGGATCGATCATCTCCTGTCGCGGAAGGTCTCCGGTCTTTCCGGCGGCGACCGGCAGCGCGTGGCGCTGGGCCGCGCGATCGTGCGGCGGCCAAAGGCTTTCCTGATGGACGAGCCGCTCGGGGCGCTGGACGCGGAGATGCAGGGCGGTCATGATCGAGGAGCTGCGCGACCTCCACGATCGGATTGGCGCGACCACGGTCTATGTCACCCACGACCAACTCGAGGCGATGTCGATGGCGGACCGGATAGCGGTCATGAATCACGGCGTCGTCGAACAGATCGGGACGCCCCAGGAAATCTACGATTTGCCGGCGAGCACATTCGTTGCGGACTTTGTCGGCTCGCCGCCGATGAACCTTCTTCCTTTCGAAGGCCGGCTCGCTCAGAACGATCGGACAATCCGCTTCGGCGACGCGCCGATCGTCGTTCCGGAGGCCCGCGAGGGCGGGCCGGAATCCTTGATTCTGGGCGTACGCCCCGAGCACGTATCGCTCGACGATTCGTCGCCAATTCGCGGCCGCGTTTTCGGCGCGGAATATCTCGGCACGACCCAGATCGTTACCGTCGATATCGGACGCGGAAAGGTCAAGGCTCGCATGCCCTCACGGGTTCCGGTGAGGCTCGGCGAGACGGTCGGACTGACCTTTAAGCCCGATGGGCTGATCGTGTTCGACGCGGCGACTGGGCGTGCTCTTCGAAGCGCTTTGTATGACGGAGCGCGTCATGTCTGACGTCGCTCTTCGCCAGGTCAGCAAACGTTTCGGCGAGATTGAAGCCGTGCGCGAGCTCACGATGGAGATTGGAAGCGGACAATTGGTGGTCCTTCTGGGTCCGACCGGCGCAGGCAAGACGACGATTCTGCGTCTCATCGCCGGCCTCGAGCGCGCCGACCGGGGCGGCCTCGCGATCGACGGCCGAGATGTAACCAAGGAGCCGCCCGCGGCCCGCGACGTCGCCTTTGTTTTCCAGCAGTATTCCCTTTATCCGCATCTCACGGTTTACGACAACCTTGCCTTTCCGCTCCGCGCGCCTTCGCGTCGCTTCACTGAGGCGGAGATAAAAAAGCGCGTGCAGGAGATCGCCGAGCTCTTGCGAATTACGGCCAAGCTGAACAATCGCGCGACCCGACTTTCGGGCGGCGAAATGCAAAGGGTCGCGATTGGCCGCGCGCTTGTGCGTCAGCCGGCGATCTATTTGATGGACGAGCCGTTGTCGTCGCTCGACGCAAAGCTCCGCGCAGACTTGCGTCTCGAACTGAAGCGGATCCAGGTCGACCTCGGGGCGACGGTCCTCTACGTCACCCACGACCAAATTGAAGCGATCACCATGGCGACGCGCATCGGCGTGATGCGCGACGGACGGCTCTTGCAATTCGGAACGCCGCGGGAAATCTACGAGAGCCCGGACGATCTCTATGTCGCGACGCGGCTAGGCTCGCCGCAGATCAATCTTATCCCGGCAAGCCTCGCTCCAGAAGCGCCAAGGCCCCAGAACACGACGACAATCGGGGTCAGCACCGAGCATGTCGAGATCGCGCGAAACGAGAGGCGCAGGTCTCGTCGGACAGGTTCGGCGCATCGAGCGCCTCGGCGACCAGAACCACGTGCATATCGAGTACCGGGGACGATCGCTTGTGACGCTTGCCGACCCTCACCGGCCGCTTTCAGCCGGTCAGGACGTCGAATTGACGCTCATCGACCCCCTCTATTTCGATGCGGATGGACGCCGCCTCGCACGGCTGCCGAATGACGATCACGACCATGACGCTCGATCCTGCATTGCTCAAGAGCATGATCGCCACGGGGGCGGAGCGATTGATCGCCAGCGCCGACGAACTGACGTCGCTCGATCAGGCGATTGGCGACGGCGACCATGGCGTCAACATGAAGCGCGGCTGCGAGCAGGTGCTCGCCGAACTTGACGCGATCGCCGCCAAGCCGACGGGCGAAGCGCTGAAGGCTGTCGGCATGGCTCTGGTGATGAAGGTCGGAGGCGCGTCCGGCCCGCTCTACGGCAGCCTGTTTATGGGGATGGGAAAGAAGCTGGGCGAACGGCCGGCGACGATGGATCTTCTTGCCGGAAGTCGTTTGCCGCTGGCGTCGAGGCGGTCGCGGCGCGCGGCAAATCGAAGGCCGGGGAAAAGACGATGCTTGACGTTCTGACGCCGGTGCTGGAGACGATGCGCTCAGGCGAGCCGATCCGCGCGCGAGTCTTTGCGCGAGGCTGCGGCGCGCGGGGCGGCCTCGACCATCCCTTGCGCGCGACGAAGGGTCGCGCATCCTATCTCGGCGAGCGCAGCGTGGGGCACCTCGATCCCGGCGCGCGCTCATCGCAAATCCTGATTGAAACGCTGTCCGCGTATCTGGAAAGCCGTCCGTGAGCGAAAACGTCTCTCTGGTCATTGTCTCGCACTCGCCCGATGTCGCGCGCGGCGCCGCCGATATGGTGCGACAAATGGTTGGCGACGAAGTCAAGGTCGCCCATTGCGGCGGCAATCCTGACGGGCGGCCTCGGAACGGACGTGCAGAGGATCCTGACAGCGATCAACCAGGTGTGGTCGCCACGCGGCGTCGCTATTCTTGTCGACCTGGGCGGGGCCGAGACGAACAGCGAGATGGCGATCGAACTCCTGCCGCACGATCGCCGCGCCCGCGTTGTCCTCTGCAACTCGCCGATCGTCGAGGGCGCGATCATGGCGGCTACCGAAGCCTCGGCGGGGTCGAGCCTTGCGGAGGTTCGCGCGGTCGCCGAAGAACTGTCGCCGAGGTGACATGAGCGCCTTTTCGGATCCCGCTTCTGAGGCCGATTCCCGCGGCCGGCGACGGCGACGGTTCAATCCTGCGCCATGAGGCGGGTCTTCACGCGCGTCCGGCGGTAAAGCTCACCAAGCTTGCGAAGAAATTTTCGCGTCCAGGATCGCGATGGCGGCGTCGAGCGATGGCCCTTGGATCGACGCCAAGAGCATCGTCAAAGTCATGGCGGCGAAGACGCCGCGCAACTCTATCTCTGCATTTCCGCGCGGAGGGGGACGACGCCGCGGCTGCGGTCGCAGCGCTCGTCGGGCTGGTCGAGCGGGATTTCCCCGATGAGGGCTGAAGCGGTTCGGCTGCGCGGCCGCCCCGCCGCGCCGGGACTGGCTGCCGGGCCTGTCGCGCGCCTTGACGAGAGCCTGCACGAGGCCTCCTCCTCGGGGTCGCCCGAGATGGAGCGCGACAAGCTTACGGAGGCGATCGCCGCCGCCGCCTCTGAACTCGGATCGCTCGCCGCGGCGCAGCCCGGCGAGGCCGCCGACATCCTCGAATTCCAGATCGCGCTCCTCGAGGACGAAGATCTTGTGGCCCCGGCCCTTGCGGAGATCGCGGACGGAGCGTCCGCGTACCGCGCATGGGCGGGCGCACTCAATGCCCAGATCGCGGACTACGAAGGCGCCGAGGACCCTTATTTCCGCGCCCGCGCGGCGGATCTCTCCGACCTCCGTGACCGGGTCGCCCGTGGCATCGACGGACGTGGGCGCGCTGCGGTCGGATTGCCGGCGAACGCGGTGCTGGTGGCGACGGACCTTCCACCCTCCCGCTTCCTCGAAATCGACTGGACCCGCATGGCGGGCGTTGCGCTGACAGGCGGCAGCGCCGCCAGTCATGTGGCGATGCTGGCGCGCGCGCGCGGGGTGCCAATGGTCGTGGGCCTTGGCGACATTCCAGCGCGCGACGGCGCTCTCATTCTCCTCGACGGCGAGCACGGCGAGATCGAGATTGGCCCCTCCGATACGGAGGTCGCCGATTGGCGGCGCCGCGCCGCACTTGAGGACGAGCGACGCGTGGAGGAATCGCGCCTTGTGGCTTCTCCCGCTGCGACGCGGTCGGGCAAACGGATCCGCACTTTCATCAACATTCAGGAGCTCGGCGATCTCAACGCCTCGGAGGCTGTCCATGCCGACGGTGTGGGTCTCGTGCGCACGGAGTTTCTGTTCGAACCGAGCGGCGCGCCGCCGGACGAGGCGACGCAACTTAAGGTTTATCGGCGCATTATGCGATGGGCGGGCGAGCGGCCGGTCACGATCCGCACGCTTGACGCGGGCGGCGACAAGCCGATCCCCGGGGTGACTTTCGCCGGCGAAGCCAATCCGTTTCTTGGCGTCCGGGGTTTGCGGCTTTCGCTGCGCAGGCCGCAGGTGTTCAAGACCCAGTTGCGCGCCCTTGCCCGCGCCGCGCTCGATGGCGACCTTCGCGTGATGCTGCCGATGGTGACGACGCCCGCTGAACTGGCCGAGGCGCGCGGCCATCTCGATGCGGCGGTCGCAGAACTCGCCGCGGAGGGGCTCCCCGCCCGCCGCCCGCCGCTCGGCATAATGGTCGAAGTGCCGGCGGCGGCTCTCACGATCGACAGCTTCGACGCCGATTTCTATTCCATCGGCAGCAACGACCTCGTCCAATACGTCACCGCCTGCGACCGCGGGGCCGGAGAATTGGCGGCGCTCGCCGATCCGCGGAACCCGGCGGTGCTCGAACTCATTCGCCGGACTGTCGCTTACGGACGGAAGGCAGGAGCGTCGGTGAGCCTGTGCGGGGACATGGCGGCGGACCCGGCTTGTGTCGCGGCGCTCCTCGATTGCGGGCTCGAGATCTTTTCCGTCGCGCCGCCGGCGCTGGGTCGCCTCAAGGCCGCGATTGCGCGCCATGGGTGAGGTCCGGCCGCGGCGGGAGGCTGCGCCTGACGCGGTGGCCGAATACAAAACGATCCTCAAATCGGTACTCGAGAGACGCCCTTCGGGCATGCGGCAGAAACTCGCCGAGGCCATCGGCAAGAATCGGAGTTTCGTGTCGCAGATCTCGAACGCCGGTTACCAAGTGCCAATCCCTGCGCGGCATCTCGCGCTCATTTTCGAGATCTGCCACTTCTCGCAGCAAGAGCGCGAAAGCTTTCTTAAGGCCTATTCGCGGGCCCATCCCGGCCGATTCAACGCCTCTCCAGGCGCGCGGCGCGAACGAAAGATCACACTGACGCTGCCAGACCTGGAAAGCCAAAAAAAGAACCAACAGCTGGAAGCGCTCGTCTTCGACTTCGTTCATCGCATTGTGTTGCTGCTCGGCGATGAACGCTAAAACGAGCCGGAGGAAACGACATGAAGAAACTCATCAACGATATCGATGCAGTGCTGTCCGAGAGCCTATCGGGATTCGCCGCCGCGCACGCCGGGATCGTCATGCTTGGCGCCGAGAACAAGTTCGTCCGCAGGGTGGGGCTCACGCGCGGCAAGGTCGGACTCGTTTCCGGCGGCGGCAGCGGCCATGAGCCGCTGCATGCTGGATTTGTCGGCTATGGCATGCTGGACGCGGCATGTCCGGGCCAGGTGTTCACCTCGCCGACCCCGGATCAAATCGTGGCGGCGGCCGAGGCGGTTGAGACCGGCGCAGGCGTTCTCTTCATCGTGAAGAACTATTCCGGCGATCGGATGAACTTTGAGATGGCGACCGAGCTGTTGTCATGCCCGGTCGAGACAGTGATCACCGACGACGATGTCGCGGTCGAAACCTCGACGTTCAGCGCCGGCCGGCGCGGCGTCGCCGGCACGCTTGTGGTCGAGAAAATCGTCGGCGCCGCGGCCGAGGCGGGCCGCGATCTGAGCTCGCTCAAAGCCCTTGGGGATCGGGTCAACGCCCGCACCCGCTCGATGGGCGTTGCGCTCACGAGCTGCACCGTGCCCGCCGCCGGACGCCCGACCTTTCAGCTCGGCGAGGCCGAAATGGAAATGGGCGTCGGCATCCATGGCGAGCCTGGCCGTCGCCGCGTGCCGCTGACGGCGGCGGACCAAATCGCCGAAGAGATGGTCGCGGCGATCGCCGCCGATCTCGGTGGCGAAGTCCGCGGCGACGCGCTGCTGTTCGTCAACGGGTTCGGCGGCACGCCCCTCATGGAGCTCTATCTCATGTATCGCGCGGCGCTCTCACAGGTTGAGAAGCATGGGACTCGGGTCGTGCGCGCGCTGGTCGGGAGCTACGTCACTTCGCTCGAAATGGCCGGCTGCTCGATCACGGTCTCGATGCTCGACGAGGAACTCGCTCCCCTGTGGGACGCCCCAGTCGAGACCCCAGCCTTAAGAATCGGGCGCTGAACCGCGCCAAGGCGTTACCCTTTCCCGGCGGGAGCGTTTCAAGAGGGCGCTCCAGGGCCCCGGGGGCCTCACGAATTCAGTGCAAGAGGATCGTGGTGCAGTCCTCGGTCAGCGGCCAGGGCGGCGCGTCTGACTTGGTGAACAACACCGGCGGGTCGGTGGCCGAGGAATTGTAGCGAAGCAGGTAGGACGTGTTGTTCGCCTCGATCGCGCCGTTGGCGTTGACCGTTTGCACGACCAGCGCGTTTTGCGCGCTCGGCGAGAACTTCATGTCAAACCCGCCGGCGACGCTCGTCGAAACCGCTGCGAACGGGCCGAATATGTCGGTGTATATGCTCAAACTTGGATCGACGAACTCCTGCTTCGCCTGTTGGACGTAGAGCTTCGTGGGGTCAAACGCGAACGGCTTCGAACTCGCCGAATTGTCGATCTTCTCAATCCCGAACATGACGAACGCCGCGTTCGGACCGGCGCTCACGACGCCCAAGCTATTCGCATAGCCGTTGCACGCCCCGGTCTGATGATAGGTGATCGTCGGCGGCGTCGCGGGAGCGGCGGTCGGCGCCCCATTCGCCAGTTCGTTGATCAGCGCGCATTTCGGCGTTCCCCAGCCGGTGGCGAGATCGTAGCCCGCCACTGCGGAGAAATTGCCGGCTCCGGGCTTCCATGTGTTGCTAATCACCGTTCTTGGCGGAGGCGGGCTCAGGATTTGAACCGTAACCGCGCACACGGCCGAGGATGTTCCCGTCTGTCCGGTGCAAGTTCCGCTGTTGTTGCCGCTCGCAATGTCGTTGAAGCTTGGGCCGTAGGCGGTCGCGTTCTTGCCCAGGGAATAGAGAAACCCATTGGCGTTCCCGACCGTGCCGATGCCGGTCGGGATTGATAGGGCTTGTTGGTTGGCGAGCGCTGTAAAAGCCGCCCACAAGGGCGCGGCGGCGCTCGAGCCGATGGCGCCGCCATTGGTCGACTGGACGTTCGTGGTCGGATTGGTCACTGCAACAGAGAGATTTGTCGCGACTGCGGAAACATCCGGGAGATTTCTGTTCGTGGTCGATCCTGCATTTTTGGTCATATCGACGCCGGACTGGTAGCTCGGCAGCGTGGCGCCGGCGGCAATCCCGCCGCCACCAGCGCCTTGAGCGGCGATGTTCCACGGCGTCTCGGATCCATAAGCCTGCGGCGGTCCCGTGAGAGTCAGCGTCGTGCCGCCGACGACAGTGACGGCGTCCAAATCCCGAATGTCGCCCGGATCGGTTCCCCAGGAACTCGATCCCTGATCGCCTGCGGCCTGGAAAAATGACTGCCCCTGAACCGCCAATTGATAGAGGATTGGCTGCGTATTCCCGTCGATGCCGAAAAACCAAGAACTGCTGAGCTGGTTGGATAGCGGCAATGTCGTCGCCATGCCGGTTAGAATATCGTTGACGAATTTCACATTGCCGCTGTTGGGCGTTTCGAACACATTGATCTGGGTGAGGCCTGGCGCCATCGCGATCGCCATTTCGATGTCGAGCGCCGCTTCAAAGCTCCCGTTGACCGTAACCGGGCCGCCGGTTGCGCCGTCCAGCGACACGACGTTGATTGTTGGAACAGTCGAGGTGACGACGCCCGCGGCCGTGCATGTCGCGCCGCCCGACGTGCACTCGTATGCGCTGATGTCGTTCGCGGTGAACCCGTCAAGCTCGAGCAGCGACAATGTCTGTCCGGCGCCAGTTTGCGGAGGCGAACACGACGCATAGGCGGCGCGAATATCGCCTGAATTGTAAAAACCATTCGGCCCCGTGCCGGCGCCGGAAGAGGCGGGAGCGGGCGCTCCCCCTGGGACGGCGAGCACCCGGGTGTCGAGACCGCTGATCCAAAGCACGGGAACCGCAAAATCGAGCGACGGATCGCGATCAATCGCATAGAACTGGCCGCCGTCAGGACGCAGGCGCAAATTGAGGCCGACGAAAAGCGCTTGCTCCACTTGCGCCGCGGTTCCGCTGACATCGAGCAACATTCGGTTGGAATAGGTTTTGTCGACGGTGAGGCCCTTGGCTTTCGCCCAGTTGATGAGGCTCTGATAGTCCGACGCCGCGGGACTGTAGGTCGCGGCGAACTGGCTCGGCGTCAGATATTTGCGGTACTGCGGGCTCGTCGGGTCCGCCACCTGCTGGGCCGCTGTCTTCAGCGCGCTCGGATCTGGGACGGGCAGCCCGATTGCGAGTGAAATCACCGAAGCTGAGGGGACGGGGCCGACGACCGGGGCGTTGATGATCGGGGCCGTCAAATAGCCGGACAACTGCTGGGAGCCATGATCGCCGGCCGCATCCGTTGGGAAGCCGTCCTCGAACTCGATCTTGGCGTCGGCGCCGATCGCGATGTCGAAGGCCGCGAACGCTCCGGTGGCGCGCACGTGATCGGCGAAGCTCAACGTGCCGTGCGGAGCGGAGAGAAGGGCGCGGATGCGCCCATGCTCGCCGATCGACGCGGCTGGCGTGGCCGGCCCATTCTCGCCGGCGACCGAGATCGCGAAGTGCTTGGCCGGAAGACCGAAATCGGAATAGATCGCGGCATGCCGGCCCGCGCTTAACGTCCCAGCCACGCTCATCTGCACATTGCCGGTAATCGCAACCATGCGGGCGGCGTCGCCCATCGCCACTGACGAGACGACATAGCGTCCGGGATTGAGCAGCAGGACGCCGTCGATCTTCAGCGCGCCATATGTCCCTGGCGGCAGCGCAAGCGCCTGGTGTGTGCCGACCACGATGTCGGGTCCACCGCCCGCGGCCGCCGCCGCAAGAGGCAAGGGAGGCATCGTAGCGGCGGAGAACGGTTCAAGCGGAATGAGCGAGACGCCATCGTCAGTAAACTGATCGGCGCGCACCATGCCAAGCTTAACGTTGCGGCCGACCGTCACCGAGGGCGCGATGACGACGTGTTCAGGATCGACGGAGGAATCTTTCCCGATCGTGAGCTGAACGCCAAGAGACTTTTCGCCCAGGGAACGCACACCGAGATCGCCGCGACGCAGGTCGCCGCATTCCCCAACATTGAGGCTGCGCTCGGCGTAAAGGACAAATTCACCGACCGTCAGCTTTGACGGCGGGGCCGGCGCCCAATCGCCGGCGCTGTCGGCCCTGGCCGCATCGCAACAGCGTTCGCGCCCATCGCAGCGAGCCTCGCAACAAGCTTCGCGGCGCGGTTCGCAACATCCTTCTCGCGCCTCCCTTTCGCGCAACTCGCAATGACCTTCGCGAGGCGCGCAGTCGGAGCGGCGATCGCATTCAGCGCCCCTGCACCCACGCTCACGATCTTCCATTCCAGCTTCACACGGTCGCGGACGGTCGCAGCCGTGATCCTGCGGCTTTGGGATATCCTGGGGCGTAAACGTTTGCTGCGGATTGCAGCCAGTTTGCTGCGGATCGCACGACGAACTTGGCGGCTTCGGCTGATCGCAGGTTTGCTGCAGCGGATCGCAGCTTTTTGATTGATCAGAGGTTTGCTTAATCTCGGTCGGCGGCTTGCTCGTTTGGTCGGACGGGCTCTGAGGATTGGCTGCAATGTGAGTCTCGGACGCCGTTTGCGCCGCCGCTGGGCTCAATGCGCTGACCGCCATCGCGGCCAGCGTCACAAGAGCGATGCGGGCAAGATATTGCACCTGCGCCTCCAGTGAGATCACGATAGCGTGAACGCGACACTGCCCGTCTCGGCGCGCCTTAGCAATAACAAATCCTTTGTCCGCGCGCTCAGAGAGCGGGCCATCGCGCGCTCCACGCCGCCTTCTTTTGCGAGCCGGCGCGCGGCCGCTGTCCAAGCCGCCCGCACTTATCGCGGGATGGAGGAACGCCTGCGCATTACTGTGGATGCCGAGGCCAAACCAACGCTGGGATGTTTCCGCACAAGCCTTATGATGTCGACCGCACGTCATATCTCTTGATGTTGACAGGAGTATTGCGTTGTCCCCGCCTCAATACATCGCCGTTCCTATCGGATATGTACGGCTATATACTACGTTTCTTAGTTGCACCCGGGTAAACGCCGTGCATACATTAGCAAACCCAATCGTAGATTTCTTCGGGTCTCCGAATCATGGCGTTCGGGAGAGCAAGGACTGGATTAGCGAGCTCCGCATGGCGAACCGAAGCAAAGGAATCGTCGAGTTGCGCTAAGTCGCAAGTGTAGATCCCCACGCCGACACAAATCTTGCAGTAACAAGGAGGGAACATGCCCATCTTGACCATCAATGGTCGACAGCATTCTGTCGAAGCGCCGAACGACACCCCGCTGCTCTGGGTCATCCGCGAAGATTTGCAAATGACCGGCACGAAGTTTGGCTGCGGAGCGGGCTTATGCGGCGCGTGCACCGTGCATCTGAACGGCGAGGCTGTGCGCTCCTGCCAGACATCGGTCGCCGACGCAGTCGGCAAGAAAATCACGACGATCGAGGGCCTCAGCGAGCATAGCGATCACCCGCTGCAGAAAGCGTGGATTGCGGAGCAAGTGCCGCAATGCGGCTACTGCCAGTCGGGGCAGATCATGCAGGCTGCTTCGCTCCTGGCGACGAACGCCTCGCCGACTCGCGAGCAGATCGTCGACCACATGAACGGCAATCTTTGCCGATGCATGACATATCCGCGAATCGTGAAAGCCATCGAGCGCGCTGCGGCAGACGTGCGCGCCTCGAACGAAGCCGTCGGCGGCGGGAGGAAGGCATGACCAAGCACACCAAGATTGATTCCAACGCTCCCGATCTTTCCCGACGCTCGTTCCTGATCACCGCCGGCGCGTCCGGTCTCGCCTTCGGCTTCAGCGCGCTCCCTGGTGCGACGTCAGCCGCCGCGGCCGCGTCGCGCGGCGCCCCTGGAGCCCAGCATCTGGTACGCGATCGCGCCGGACGGAATCGTGACCGTGAACGTCGGCAAGGCCGACATGGGGCAGCATATTGCGAGCACCATGGCGCAGATCGTCGCAGACGAGCTTGGCGCATCGTGGGGCGATATGCGGGTCAACCTCGTTGGCAACGACCCGAAATACAATGATCCCGTGCTCGCTGCGAACATCACCGGCGGCAGCTGGTCGACCATGATGAATTTCGACACAATGAGCCGGGTCGGCGCGGCTGGGCGGATCGCGCTCAGCGAAGCGGGCGCCGGAATGCTCGGCATTTCCGCGTCGGACGTGGTGGTCAACGATTCCCGCGTCTTCTCGAAGAGCTCGGGCAAGTCCGTCAGCTTCGCCGACATCGTCAAGTCGGGCAAGGCGACCAAGACGTTCTCGCCAGAAGAACTGAAGGCCATCGTCCTGAAGACGCCCGATCAGTATACTTTGATCGGCCGCGACCTGCCGCAGATGGACATACCGCTCAAGGTCAACGGGGCCGCCAAGTACGGCATCGACACCTTCCTGCCGGGAATGGTCTATGGCCGGGTCGTGACGCCCCCTGTGCGTTACGGCGCCAAGGTCACCAGCGTTGACGATTCAGCAGCCAAGAAGATTCCCGGCTTCATCCAGGCCGTTGTGATCGACGATCCGACGGGCACGGTCACAGGCTGGGTGGTCGCGGTCGCAAAGAACTATCCGGCGGCGATCAAGGCTGCTGACGCGCTGAAGGTGTCTTACGACAAGGGGCCGAACGCCAACGTCTCGAGCGAGTCGATCCTCGCGGAAGCCAAGCGCCTCCAGGGCGAGCCGGGCGGCGAGACCTTTCTCAGGATAGGCGACGCCAAGGACGCCATCTCGAAAGCCCCAAAAAAGCTCGAGGCGGAATACACGACCAGCATCAACATTCACGCGCCGCTGGAGCCGATGAATGCGGTCGCGGAGTTCAAGGACGGCAAGCTGCACCTCCACGCCGGCAACCAGTTCCTGACTCGCTCGACGGCGATCGCCGCCGCGGCGGTTGGGCTCAAGCCCGAGGACGTGGTGATCCACCAGTACTGGATTGGCGGCGGCTTCGGCCGCAAGCTGGACTCCGACATGTTCATCCCGCCTGCTGCCGCAGCGAAGGCGGTCGGCAAGCCGGTCAAGGTGATCTATTCCCGTCAGCACGACATGCTGATGGATTTCAGCCGTCCGCTCGTCTACCAGAAGGTGTCCGCCGGCCTCGACGACCATGGCAAGCTCGTGGGCATGGACCACGATGTCATCAGCGCGTGGCCGACGAAGCGTTGGGGCATCCCGGCGTTCCTGGGAAACTCAGCAGACGGCAAGAAGAACGTCCTCGACGTCTTCACGCTTAACGGTGCGGACTTCTTCTACACCATCCCGAACCACACGATTCGCACCGTCCTGAACCAAGTCGCGCAAGACGCGACGCCGTCAGGACAACTGCGATCCGTGGCGCCTGGATGGACTTTCTGGGCGGTCGAATCGTTTGTCGACGAACTTGCTCATGAGGCGGGCCAGGATCCGGCCGAGTTTCGGCTGGCCATGCTCGACGGCGCCGGCGACAATAAGGGCGCCAAGCGGCTCGCGAACGCGCTCCGCGCCGCGATGGGGCTGGCCGGCTATGGCACGAAGGTGCTGCCGCCCGGCGAGGCCATGGGGGTCGCCTGCGTCAGCTCGCAGGAGCGCGCCACGGCGTCCTGGACCGCGTGCGTGGCGCAAGTCGCCGTCGCGGCCGATGGTTCGTTCAAGGTCAAGAAGCTGACCGTCGCGACTGACGTGGGAACGGCCGTCAACCCTGACGGCGTCCGCGCCCAGGTGATGGGTGGCGCGCAATGGGGTCTTTCGCTGGCCACGCTGGAAAAAGCGACCATGAAAGACGGCGCGATCGAGCAGGACAACTTTGACAGCTATACCCCTGCTCGCATGGCCGACATGCCAGAAATTGACATCGCGGTCATTGCGAACGGCGAGCCCGCCCGCGGCACTGGCGAGCCGACCGTCACGGTGGTGGCGCCGGCGATTGGAAACGCAATTTTCAATGCGGCGGGAGCGCGTGTTCGGTCACTGCCGATCACCGCGGAGAGCGTCAAAGCGGCCATGAGGAAAGCGACCTAAAGATTGTGAAGGCGAACGCGGCGCTGCTCATCGGGGCCACTCGGCACGACCGCGTTCAAGCTTGGAAGCCGACTCTCGGAGCGCCCTGAAGCGTTGGGCGACTCCGAGGGATCATCGATCTGTTCGCTCGGCTTGGGCTCTTTCCTTCTTGGCGGGTCAAGAGTGGAGCCCTTGCTGTTATTGCGGCCGCAGCGCGTCAGTCGCCGGCGGCGCATTTCCTATAGGCGATTTGGCTCGCTCGGCCCTTGGCCGCTGAGGAACGATCGCCACAGGCCAAGCGTTGCTCTCCTGGGAGTAAAATCCTGAGGAGGCGTTCCATGAGATACCTATCCAAATTCACCTTCGCTACGCTCATTGCGGCCGGACTTTCCGCGAATGCGTTCGCCGCTGGGGATACCGAAAAGGGGCAGACTCCCGCTGCGCCTGCGGCCGCGGGGGCGGATAATCAGCCCAATAAGCCTGCAACGGCAGTTGTGAGCCACAGCGCGACCGTCATTAGCAATGGCTCCAAGGAGGAAGAGAAACAGGCCGGCTCGGACGCCGACAATCCAAAGTCCGCGACGCCCGGAGCGAGCAGCGGCGGCGGTAAGCCGTAAGGCGCAAACGCCGCGGCGATAGAAAGGCGCCTCGCTACCGGCATTCGATGTTGGCCAGCCCATTCGCGAAATCGCGAGCGCGCCAGCCTCTACGACGACCGTCATGGCCGAAGGAGACGCTTTCACGCGCTATCGCGGTCTGGAAGGATTGTCGCGCGCTCTCCCAGCGTTTGAAAGAAATTTCGGCCCGGTGTTCCGCTCTGTCCAGCGTTTGACGCTGCGAAGATTGAGACAAAGCATGGCGTCGGTTGCCGGCGATCGAGGTCCTTCACTCGATTTCTTGGGCCTTCACGATTGGGCCCGGCTTCTTTCGACTTCGGCTTTTCTTATCCGGCAATGGTTGCGCCTCGGTCACGTCGCCAGCGCCGAAAGTCCCTTCGATAAGAGCGTCGCTCGGGCCCGCAGGCAATACACGCACGGGTTCAAGACTGTCCTGCGTCGCCACCCGTTCGTAATGTTCGTCGTCGTTCCGAATCCGATATTGTTGTGAATCTCCTCGCGGCGGCAGCGTGGCGGTGATGCGGTAAGTGTGGGAGGATTGAGACTGCAGCCCGAACCCACCCTTCAGCCGGACAGTTTGCCCTATTGCGAAAAGATGGGTCGCGGCTTCGTGCCGAACGGGATGAGCGTTACGCTGAAGAGTGTTCGAATCCATGATTGTTCTTGTCCTTTTCGGGTGCAGCTGCGAGTTCCTCGGGATCGGCGCCATCTGACGCGTCGTCCCATGCTGGCCAATCCCACGCAGAGAGGTGAAAGATGCCGCGCGAGGCCACGCGAGCAGGGACAGACTCCTGATCCATGCTCGTCATGGTCGACGTGGGCGGCTTAGCCTGCTGCAGCGCATCGACCTCAGGGCGCCCGGAAGGTCAACAGACGAAAATTCGGGAGTGGATAGCGGATCTCTCGCTGCCCGCGAGCCAAATAGGCCAAATCAACCAAACCTAGACATGGGCCTCGATTGAGGTCCGAACAAGGCGCAATTCTGTCGGCTCCCGCCAGCCGCGTTCGGATGATATGGGATTTTCCGACGCCGAGATGGTGCCCCTAGCCGGAATCGAACCAGCACTCCTTGCGGAATCCGATTTTGAGTCGGACGCGTCTACCAGTTCCGCCATAGGGGCCCGCGATAAGACGGACGGCGCCGATATAGAACGCGCGACGCCGCACGGTCAATGCGCCCGGGGCGCCCGGCGCACCCTCTGCGTGGACGGCGCCGCAGCAAGCGCGTAAAAGGTCGCTGCACCGCGAAGGGCCTGCATGTTCAACTCGCTCTACCCCCGAGTCCGGTCGCTTGCCGAGGGTCCGCACGCGGAGCGCGCGCTGGCCGTCGTCGCCTTTGCGGAGAGCTCGTTCTTTCCGATCCCCCCTGATGTGCTGCTCGCCCCAATGGCGCTCGCCAATCCGCAGCGCGCGTGGCGCTACGCGCTCATCGCGACCGTCGCCTCCGTGGTTGGCGGGATGCTCGGCTACGCCATCGGCGCTCTGCTTTACAATACGCTCGGGCAGTGGCTCATCAATCTCTACGGCTATGGCGCGAAGATGGACGCGCTGAAACAGACCTACGCCCAATGGGGCTGGCTGGTGATTCTCGTCAAGGGCGTAACCCCGATCCCCTATAAGCTTGTGACGATCACGAGTGGCCTGCTCGGTTATAATTTTCCTCTGTTCGTCGCCCTGTCGGTCATCACGCGCGGCGCGCGCTTCTTTCTCGTCGCCGGCGCCCTGCATTGGTTCGGCGAACCGTTGCGCAAGGCGATGGAGCGGAATTTCGCCGCAGTTCTGGGCGCATTCGTCGCCATGGTCGTCGCCGGCTTTGTGATTGCGATCAAGGTGTTCTGATGACGCTCGCCGTAACCGCGCTGCCGCCCTCGCAAGAGACCAGGGCGGTTTTGATCGCTGCGGCGTCGATCGCCATCCTCGCCGCGGTCTGGATATTTCAGGGGATGGGCTACGCGCCCTGCGAGCTCTGCCTCACCCAGCGCTACCCCTTCTACGCCGCCATTCCGCTGGCGCTCTTAACCGCGTTTCTCGCCGGCCGCTCGGCGCATGACCCGGCGCGCATTGGCTTTGCGCTTCTCGCTTTGGTTTTCGCCGCCAGCGCCGTGCTTGCCGCCTACCACGCCGGGGTCGAGTACCATTGGTGGGCGGGGCCGACCGCGTGCACCGGCGGTGTCGGTTCTCTCAACGTCAATGACCTCGTGAAGTCGCTGGATTCGGTGAAGGTCGTGCGCTGCGACGAGGTCCAGCTGCGCATCGCGGGGCTCTCGCTCGCCGGCTGGAATGTCGTCGCCAGTGCCGTGCTGGCGGCTTACGCGGCTCTCGCGGCGCGGCTCTAAAGTCAGAATCAATCGCCTACTGCAGCGCCATTCAGCCTTCCAGTTGGCGTGGGATTAGGCTACTCTTACTCACGGGGCGAAAGCCGTTTTTCCGGAGATCGCGGTTTGCTGCCTTGGCGGAGTCAGGGCGCACTGGCGTTTGTCTGGACGATCGGAAGCCCAAACGCCCATCGTTAACAATCAAGACCTTGTTCTTGCTGCCGGTGGGGGATGACAGCGCGGAATAAGCACTGAAGAATGTCGACGCAGACCCTGCCATCTCCACTCGCGCAACCAAGGTTCGCGGACCTCTTTACGCCGAAGCTGGTGACGGTGTTTCGCGAAGGTTACAGCTTCGCGAACTTCCGAGCCGACTTGATGGCCGGTCTGACCGTCGCGATCGTCGCGCTGCCGCTCTCGATGGCGATCGCCATCGGCTCGCAGGCGTCGCCCGCGCAGGGTCTCTATACATCGATTGTTGGCGGCTTCGTCGTGTCGCTCTTGAGCGGCAGCCGCTTCCAGATCGGCGGCCCCGCCGGCGCCTTCATCGTGCTTGTCGCGGCGACTGTGCAGCAGCACGGCATGGACGGCCTGATCCTGGCGACGATCCTGTCTGGGATCATGCTGATGGGCATCGGCTATTTGCGGCTCGGCACTTACATCAAGTTCATCCCCTATCCGGTTACGGTCGGCTTCACCGCCGGCATCGCGGTCACGATCTTCTCAAGCGAGATCAAGCCGCTGCTCGGCCTGTCCTTCAGCGGCGCCGAGCCTGGGCCTCTCGTGGAGAAGACTCCCCTTCCTGTGGTCGAAACTGCCTACGCTTTCGCCCGCCGCGGTTGGCCTCTCGCTCGCGAGCATCGCGCTGCTGGCGGGCTTGCGCCTCTGGCGGCCGCGCTGGCCGGCCATGCTGATCGTCGTCGCGCTGGCGTGCGCT
This sequence comes from uncultured Alphaproteobacteria bacterium, assembly GCA_963756955.1. Lineage (GTDB taxonomy): Bacteria > Pseudomonadota > Alphaproteobacteria > Rhizobiales > Beijerinckiaceae > Roseiarcus. Next base: position 24,325 of record CAVWPU010000020.1, on the reverse strand, counting down.
CGCATCCTTCGCGCTCAAGTTGCCCGTCGAGACGATCGGTTCTTCAGTTCGGCGGCATTCCACGCGATCTTCCTTTGCCCGCGCTGCCGCAGTTCAGCCTGGAAAAGGCGCAGGCTGTGCTGCCGAACGCGATCTCGTTCGCGCTTCTCGGCGCGATCGAATCGCTGCTCTCCGCGGTCGTCGCCGACAGCATGACGGGACGGCGCCATCGTTCTAATTGCGAACTGGTCGGTCAAGGGGTCGCGAATATCGCCTCGGGGCTGTTTGGCGGCATTTGTGTGACCGGCACCATAGCCCGAACCGCCACGAACGTGAGGGCGGGGGCGCGCAGTCCCCGTTTCAGGCATGGCGCATTCGCTATTCCTTCTCCTTTTCATTTTGGTGGCCGCGCCGCTGGCGAGCTATATCCCTCTGGCCGTCCTTGCCGCGGTGCTTGCGGTCGTCTGCTGGAACATGTTCGAGCGCGAAGCTTTCCTCACGTTGCTCCGGGCGTCGCGCGGCGACGCGGTCGTGCTCTTGGCGACTTTCGGCATCACTCTGTTCAGGGGCCTGACCGAGGCGATCGTGGTCGGCTTTGCGCTGGGATCAGTGTTATTCATCCACCGCATGTCGCAGACGACGGCGCTCGAAACGCATGTGCCGCTGGCGGCCGAGGATGTCCCCGACGACGAGGCGAGGGAGTCCGACGACGAAACATCCGGGCAGGATCCGACCGTCGTCATCTACCGGATTTCCGGGGCGTTCTTTTTCGGCGCCGCCGCGTCCATCGGCACGGTGCTCGAACAAATCGGCGACGCGCATCGCAACCTGATTATCGATTTCACCGCGGTGCCGTTCGTCGAACTCGACGGGCGCAAAAACCATCGAAGGGCTCGCGCACAAGGCCGCGCAGCGCGGTGTACGCGTTACTCTCACGGGGATGTCGGAGGGGGTGAGGAGTGAGCTCGCCGCGCAAGGCGCACGCCGACCGTTGGTCAATAAGGCGCCTTCGATCGATCAGGCCTTGGCTGAGATTCACGGCAAAAGGCCGGCGCAGGAAGCGCCGGCCTTTGGTTCTTGATGCAGAGGCCCGCGCGTGTCGGCGGGCGCCCGAGTTCAGGCCGCTGACGCCTGCGGCCGGGAAACAAACTTGTCGCAGGGAATCTCGACGTCGATCTCAAGCGTCGAGACGAAGTCCGAGCGCTCCATCTTCACCGAGAGCTTCTCCGGATCGAATTCGATGTGACGCGCGATGGTGGCGAGCAATTCGTCGCGCAGGATTGCCACAAGATCGCGGGGCCCAAGCGCGACGCGCTCGTGCGCGAGCAGGATTTGAAGCCGCTCGCGCGCGACTGGCGCGCTGCCGCGCGCCTTGAGAAATCCGAACAGATTCATGCCGCCCTCCGGCCGAACAGGCGCGTGAAGAAGGTCTTCTTTTCGTCCGGGATCGCGACCGGGACGCGTTTCGCCGCCGAGACGTCGGGCCGCTTCGAGATAGGCGAGCCCGGCGGGGCCCCCGGAGGCGTTGATCGTGACCGGCGCGCCGATGTTCGAGGCGCGCAGGATTTCCCGGCTTTCCGGGATGACGCCCAAGAGCGGGATCGACAGAATCTCGAGCACGTCGTCGATGCTGAGCATCTCGCCAGAGTTCGAGCGGGCGGGATCGAAGCGCGTCAGCAGCAGTTGCTTGTCCATCGGCTCGCCGCGTTCGGCGCGCAGCGTCTTGGAATCGAGAAGACCGATGATGCGGTCGGAGTCGCGCACCGAGGAGACTTCCGGATTGGCGACCACGATCGCCTGGTCGGCGTGCCGCATCGCGAGCAGCGCGCCTCGCTCGATGCCGGCCGGGCTGTCGCAAAGCACATAGTCGAAACTGTCGCGCAATTCGCCGATGACCCGCTCGACGCCCTCGTTGGTCAGCGCGTCCTTGTCGCGCGTCTGCGAGGCGGCCAAGCAGGTGCAGCGTGTCGATGCGCTTGTCGCGGATCAACGCCTGCGCCAGCTTGGCGTCGCCCTGCGCCACGTTGATGAAGTCGTAGACGACCCGCCGCTCCGCGCCCATCACCAGATCGAGATTGCGCAGCCCGACGTCGAAATCGACGACGCAAACGCGCTCGCCCGCCTTGCGCGAGCGCCGCGCCAAGCGAGGCGGTCGAGGTGGTTTTGCCCACGCCGCCCTTTCCTGATGTAACGACGATCACCTTGCTCATGCGGGTTGTCCCCTTGAGAGCCCTTCAGCTCAGGATTCGGAGTTTGAGTTCGTCACCGTCCAGCCGCGCCTCAAGACTGCGGCCCTCCATCTCGGAGTTGATGTTTTCCGCTGTGACATAGGCGCCGCCGATGCAAAGCAGCTCGGCCCTCGCTTCGGTGCAGAAGATGCGCGCGGAGCGTGAGCCCGAGATTCCGGCGATCACCCGGCCCTGCAGCGCTCCATAGACGTGAACGGACCCGCCCGCGACGATCTCGGCGCCCGAGGCGACCCGGCCGATGATCGTCACGTCGCCCTCGGGATGCATGATCGTCTGGCCCGAGCGAACGTTGCCGTCCACGATCAGCGAATTTGGCGCTTTGATCGGAGCGGCCGCTTCCTGCCGAGTGGTCGCTTCGGGCGTGGCTTCTTCGGGCGCGGGCGCGTCTTCCTCTCGGAGCGTTGGCGCTTCGATCGGCCGTCCCCCGGAAACGACCGGAGGCAGATGCGGCCCGACCAGCCCGCGGTCGACGTTCTCCGCCCCCATGACCCTGATGTGGCGCCGCGCGAGCCCGCTGAGCAGACTCGCGATATTCCTTGAGGCTGATGTCGAGCGCCGCCATGTCGAGAATGACCGGCCGCGCGATAAAGAATGTCGGCGAGCGGGCGAGCCAGGCGTCGAGCGCCGTGAACCATTCGGCGACCGGTTGGGCCGGCTCGAGGACGTAGGCCAGAAGGGATTGAGCTCGAAACTTGAGTGTTTGAGCGGGGCCTACATGCGCGTTCATCGCACCAGTCCGTTGGCGTTTCGTTAACCACGTTTGCGTCGGAATGGTTTATGAATGGTTAAGAAGCAGCCTTTCCTCTGCGGTTTGTCAGTGGAAATAGATCTTCCGCTTCTCCCGATCGGATGGGTCAGCAGCGGAAGGTTGAAACACCGGAGTCGAGAAGCGATGCAGCGAATGAAATGCGCCAACACGACGGGACGCTTTTGCAGGACGGGATTTGTGATTGCGATCGGCGGGGCGGCCTTGATCGCGGGCGCAACTTCGGGCCGCGCCGCCGACGCGTGCGCCTCACTCAAAGACCTCAAGATCGCAGACACGACGATCACCGCGGCGGAGAGCGTGCCCGCGGGGTCGTTCATGGCGCCCGACTCGAAGAGCTACCCCAACCTGCCCGCTTTCTGTCGGGTGACAGCCACCGTGTCCCCCGTGACTGATTCGGCGATCCGCCTCGAAATGTGGCTGCCGCAAGAGGGATGGAGGGGCGTATTCGAAGGCGCCGGCAATGGGGGCTACAGCGGCGCGATCAACTATCCCATCCTCGGAGCGGGCCTGCGTCGGGGCTACGCCGTCATCAACACGGATCAGGGAACGGCGCCCGCGACGCCGCTGAACGGCGACGCCGTCGTCGGTCACCCCGTGAAATGGCGCGACTGGGGTTTTCGCTCGACCCATCTGATGACCGTCGCCGGCAAGCAGATCGCGTCGGCTTTCTACGGCAAGGAGGCCGCCCATGCCTATTTTACCGGCTGCTCCACCGGCGGTCAGCAGGCGCTTGTCGAAGCCCAGCTGTACCCGGGAGATTACGACGGCATCGCCGCGGGCGCGCCGGTGGTCAACCGCACCCATCTGCACGCCGCCTTTGTCTGGAGCCGGCAGGCGGCCGACCGTTCGCCGGGAAGCGTGCTTGGGCGCGACAAGCTCGCGTTCCTCCAAAAGGCCGTAGTCGCGGCCTGTGACCCGGGCGCTGGCGGTGTGGCTTCGGATACATTCGTCGCTGACCCGGCCCACTGCGCCTTTGATCCGGCGACCCTCGTTTGCAAGGCCGGAGACGCGCCTGATTGCCTGACGCCCGAACAGGTCGGGACGGTGAAGCGCTTCTATGCGGGGCCAACGAACCCGCGCACCGGGGAGCAGATTTACCCGGGCTGGCCACGTGGAAGCGAGGGTCCGGCCTTCGGCTGGGCTGTGGAGGAAGGCGATCCGCCGCTTTCGCTCAAGGAGCCGGCCTTCGACAGCTTGTTCAAATGGGTGTTTGGCCCGACGTGGGACTGGCGCAGTTTCGACTTCGACCGCGACATGGCGGAGGTCGATTCGGTGCTGGGGCCCGATGTGAATGGCGCCACGGTCGCCAACATCGACGCTTTCAAGGCGCATGGCGGCAAGCTGCTCATCTACCACGGATGGGCGGACTCGATCGTCAATCCCCTCGCGACGATCGCCTTCTACGACACGCTCGCCAAGGCTCAGGGAGGTCGGATGCGCTGAGGGACTCGGCGCGGCTTTTCCTTCTGCCCGGGGTCGAGCATTGCGGCGCCGGCGGAGGCGAGGGGCCGGACGCGGTCGGCAGCGAGCATGGGCTGCCGGCTCCTTCGGTTGACGCGGAGCATGACGTCCTTGCGGCCCTGGCCCAATGGGTCGAGACCGGAACCGCGCCGGAGAAGCTGATCGCCACCAAATACCAGGGCGACGATCCCACAAAGCCCGTCGTCATGCAGCGCCCCGCCTGCCCCTATCCGAAGAAGGCGCGCTATACGGGCTCCGGCGACACGAACGCCGCGGCGAGCTTCGTGTGTGAATAACCGCGTTGCGTCTGGCCTCCGGCGCCCTTACAAAAGCAAACCGGTGGGGATGGAGTTCCCCCTTAACCGCCTGTCCCTTGTGAGGACTGGCTGATGACTCCTACCGCGCGGGAATTTCTCGCGGTAGGAGCGTGTCCAGAGCGACAGGCCCGCCGCGAGGCGGGCTTTTCTTTGTCTGCCCCGAGCGCGCTGCCTCGGAAGGAATGGGGAAGGCATGGTCTCTGAGTGGTCGCATATGGCGCCGACACTCTTGGCGGCGTTTCTTGCATCGCTTGTCGAGTTCGTCGAAGCCCTGACTGTCGTCCTGGCGGTCGGCGCCGTCCGCGGATGGCGCGGGGCCTTGGGCGGCGCGGGCGTAGCGCTGCTCGTGCTGAGCGTGTCGGTCATGGTGCTCGGGCCCGCGATCACACAGATTCCGCAAAGCCTCGTCCAGCTTGGCCTCGGCGCGCTGCTGCTCCTGTTTGGCATGCGCTGGCTGCGCAAGGCGATTCTCCGTGCGGCGGGCGTCATCGCCCTGCATGACGAGAACGCGATGTACGCCAAGGAAAGCGCGGCCCTGCGAGCCCTTGGGAGCCTCGCGTCGGGATGGGATCGCGTGGCCGTCGGCACGTCGTTCAAGATCACGATGGTGGAGGGCGTCGAAGTGGTGTTCATCGTTATCGCCATAGGAGGCGGCGGGCGCGGCCTTCTCATACCGGCGGCCTTGGGCGCGCTCGCCGCCCTGCTGGTGGTTGTGCTGCTGGGCCTCGCCCTGCATCGGCCGGTCGCTATGATTCCAGAAAACACGCTCAAGCTTGTGGTCGGGGTGCTGGCTTGTTCCTTCAGCACTTTCTGGCTGGGCGAGGGCATGGGGTTTGACTGGCCCCGCGGGGACTGGTCGTTGCTGGCGCTCAACGTTGGCTATCTCGCGACGGCGCTCGTGTTGGCGCCGATCTGCCGGGGCCGGGCCGCGCGAGCCGTGCCGCTTGCGGAAAGGGGGCGCGCATGAACTGGCTCAGAGGAATAGGGTCGGAGCTGCTCGGCCTGTTCGTCGACGACGGGTGGTTCGCACTGTCCGTCATCATCTGGGTGATCGCTTGCGGGCTGGCGCTGCCGCGCCTGAGCCTGCCCTCGGCGCTCCCGCCCATAATCCTCTTTATAGGACTGGCGCTGATCCTCGCGCGAAGCGCCTTGCGGCGCGCCGGGGAAAGCTCATGAACCCGGCGCTGACAACTCTTTGGATTGGCCTCGGCGGAGCGTTGGGGACCATAGCTCGCTACTGGATCGCTGTTTGGGCGATTCCGTTGAGCCGGTTGCTGCCGTGGGGAACAATCGGCATCAATATCGCCGGATCGTTCGTCATTGGCTTTGTGGGAACCTTGACGCTGATGCAGGGCCGATACCCGCTGCCAGAGACCGCGCGCCTCTTCATCATGGTTGGCTTCTGCGGCGGCTTCACCACCTTCTCGTCCTTCAGCTTGCAGACCCTCGATCTACTCCGCAGCGGGGCCTGGGCGCGAGCGCTGATCAACATCGTCGCATCCGTCGTCCTGTGCCTGCTGGCGGTCGCCGCGGGACATGCGCTCGCATCGCTGCTCAATGGCGGCGCGCGCCAGATCGCCCAGACAGTTACGGAAGAAGAAGCCGGATGAAGCCGAGAAACTAGTGTTCGTGGCGATGGTGGAGGTCGGGGTAGTGCGCATGCTGGTGCCGGAGCCCCTCGTGCCGGTGCCAGTGCGTATGCGCTTCCGCCACGGTCCCGTCGTGGCCGTGTTGATGATGGTCGTCGTGGACGTGACGATGTTCGTGCTCGATCGCTTCGTGCGTATGTTCATGCGCGTGCCGCTCGGTCAGATGAAGCCAGAGACCGAACGCCATGAGCGCGCCGGCGACGAACAGTTGCGGCGTGACCGGCTCGCTGAGCAGCGCGATCGCAATGACCGCGCCCAGGAACGGCGCGAGCGAAAAATAGGCGCCCGTCCGGGCGGCGCCGAGATGACGGAGCGCCAACACGAACAACACGAGACTGACGCCGACGCCAAGAAACCCAACGACGATCGCGCCTCCTATCACGCCGATGGGCGGCAATCGGGCGCCGAGCGTCAGCGCCAGCGCCAGGTTCACGCCCCCGGCCGTCAAACCTTTGATCAGCGCAATGACCACAGGGTCGGCCGACGAAAGCTTCCGCGTTAGGTTGTTGTCGACCCCCCACGCGAGACACGCGGCAGCGATCATGAGGCCGCCCTCGTCGATGCGTATGCCCCGCCCATGCCAGGACAGCACGACCGCGCCAGCAAGAATGGCAGCGGCGCCGAGCAAGAGTCTCCGATCGGCGTTCTCCCGAAAGACGACCCATGCGATGACCATGGTCGCCAACCCCTCCAGATTCAACAGGAGGGAACTCGAAGCGGCGGAAGTTCGGGCGAGCCCAAGCATCAGGAACAGCGGCCCCAGGACGCCGCCGAACACGACGATCGCCGTCAGCCATGGGATGTCTGCTCGTCGCAGCGGCGCTTCCGGGGCCCCGACGCCAAGCGCTGTGCGAGCCGCCTGACCGATCGCCAATCCGGCGCCGGCGCCCAAATAGAGGAGCCCTGCCAAAAGTTGCGGATCGGCTGAGCTCAGAAGCAGCTTTGCGAAAGGGGCCGACGCTCCGAATAGGACCGCGGACGCCAGAGCGAGGGGGACGCCTGGCCAGAGCGGGCTGCGCGTCGGAGCGCCGATGGACATGGGGCCCCTTCTAGCACGCCTCGTCACTTGGTTGCTTTCCCTGGTAAGGACAGCAAATCCCCACTTAAGCAAACGGGGTGGCGGGGAGCCTTGGGAGTGACCAGTATTATAAATCCCCGCGATGTCCCTTCAGGAGGAGTGTTGATGGTTGAGGCCCCCTCATTTGCCGCTGGCGGCGGCAAAATGGGTGCGCTTTTGCGGGAGCACGACTGGTCGAAAACGCCGCTGGGTCGGCTCGAAACTTGGCCTCAAACCTTGCGAACCACGGCAGGGTTGGTCCTGCGCTCCGTTGTGCCAATCGTCCTTCTGTGGGGCGAGGACGGCATCATGATCTATAACGACGCCTATTCGGTCTTTGCCGGAGGCCGTCACCCAGCTCTGTTCGGCTCCAAGGTGAGGGAAGGCTGGCCTGAGGTCGCTGACTTCAACGACAACGTTATGAAAGTGGGTTTGGCGGGCGGCACGCTTGCCTACAAGGATCAGGAACTGACCCTCTATCGAAACGGGCAGCCCGAACAGGTTTGGATGAACCTCGACTACTCGCCGGTTCCCGATGAGCAGGGAAATCCGGCCGGCGTCATTGCGATTGTCGTCGAGACCACCGCACGGGTTCTCGCCGAACGAAGACAGGCTGCCGAACGCGAGCGGCAACGTGTGATCTTTCAGCATATGCCGGGCTTCGTCGCCGTGCTCACGGGCCCCGATCACGTCTTCGAGTATGTCAATGACGCATATGTCGCCGTTTCGGGGCCACGAGCATTCATCGGAAGAAATGTGCGCGAGGTGTTTCCGGAGCTCGAGGGGCAAGGCTTCTACGAGCTTCTTGATCGGGTCTATGCGAGTGCGAAGCCGTTTAGAGCGCAGGCCATGCCGATCCGGCTCGTCGCGGAAAATGAAGACCGCTATCTCGATTTCCTCTATGAGCCCGTCCGGAACGATGCTGGCGAGGTCACCGGAATTTTCGTTGGCGGCTACGATGTAACCGATCGCGTGAGAGGCGAGGCGCGGCGCGAAACCTTGGTGCGCCTCACGGACAAGATCCACGATTTGATGGATCCGAACGACATCGCGTTCATGGCTTCCGAAATACTCGGTCAATCGCTTAAGGTCAGCCGGGTCGGCTACGGCGCGATTGACCCTGACGCGGAAACGCTTGAGGTCGCCCGCGACTGGAACGCCCCCGGCGTCGAGACGCTAGCCGGTGTTCTTTCTCTGCGCGCCTACGGTTCGTTCGTTGATAGCCTGAAGCGCGGCGAGTTCGTCGCGATTAGGGATGTCGAGAAAGACGAGCGGACGGCCGAGGCGGCGGACGCCTTGCAGGCGCGGAGCGCCCGCTCCTTCGTCAACGTCCCCGTACTCGAACACGGGCGGCTGGTGGCGGTCTTTTTTGTCAACGATCGCGCGGTCCGCGCCTGGTCCTCGGAAGACCTTGCCTTGATTCGCGAAGTCGCGGCGAGGACGCGCGTCGCGGTGGAGCGAAGCCGCAACGAGGCCGCGTTGCGCGACCTCAACGCCACCCTGCAAAACCGGATCGCCGCCGCGCTCGCCGAACAGGCGACGATCGAGGAGGCCCTCCGCCAATCCCAAAAGATGGAAGCCGTGGGTCAACTCACCGGCGGCCTGGCGCACGACTTCAACAATCTGCTCGCTGGCATCTCTGGCGCGCTCGAACTCACGCAGTCGCGGGTGCGGCAGGGCCGCGTGAATGACGTCGAACGTTACATAACTGCGGCGCAAGGCGCAGTGAAGCGGGCGGCGGCCTTGACGCACCGGCTGCTTGCGTTTTCGCGCCGGCAAACGCTGGAGCCAAAGCCGACAGACGTGAACCAGCTCGTTGCGGGTATGCAGGACATCATTCAGCGCGCGATCGGACCGACAATCGTCGTTCGAGTTCGTTGGGCTGGCCGGTTTATGGCCGACGCTCGTGGATCCTTCGCAGCTGGAGAACTCATTGCTCAATCTCTGCCTCAACGCTCGTGACGCCATGCCGGACGGGGGGAAAATAACGGTCGAGACCGCCAATAGATGGCTCGATGCGAGAGCCGCCCGACAGCACGACATTCCAGAAGGGCAATTCTTGTCGCTGTGCGTCAGCGATACCGGCGTAGGCATGCCGCCGGACGTGATCGCGCGAGCCTTTGAGCCCTTCTTCACGACCAAGCCGACGGGTGAAGGCACTGGCCTCGGCCTGAGCATGGTTTACGGGTTTGCCCGGCAGTCCGGCGGGCAGGTGCGCATCTACTCCGAGGTCGGGCAAGGCGCCACCGTCTGCATCTATTTGCCGCGCTACTATGGCGAACTCGCCAAAGACCAGGAGCCGGCGACGGCAGCCGACATGTCTCCTTCGGCGCATAGCGAGACGGTCCTGGTGGTGGACGATGAGCCCACCGTGCGCATGCTCGTGACCGAAATCCTTGAAGAACTTGGCTACGTGGCGATCGAGGCCGCCGACAGCGTGGCTGGCCTCAAGCTCTTGCAATCTGACGCCCGCATCGATCTCTCTGGTCACAGACGTCGGATTGCCTGGCGGAATGAACGGCCGTCAAATGGCGGACGCAGCGCGAGTGACGCGACCGGACCTCAAGGTTCTGTTCATCACGGGCTACGCCGAGAATTCTGTGCTGGGCAATGGGCGTCTGGCTCCGGGGATGGCGGTGATGACGAAGCCCTTCCCCATCGAAACGATGGCGACCCGGATAAAACAGATGATCCAGTCATAGCCGCGCGCGCGTCTTAGGCCGGTTTACGCGCCTCGTCGGGTTCGCCGAACCATCGCGACGCGGCCTGATTTGCCTCCTCCAGGGTAAGGGCGGTCTCTTCGGCCCAAGCGACGACACCATCGGGGCGCACAAGCACGGCGCTCAATCCCAGCCGATCCCTGGCGTCGCCTGCGACATACGCAATCCGGCCACTCCAGCGGCTGGCAAGCGTTGCGAGCGGCGCGGAAGCCTCGAAGTCCAGCAGCAGGCCTTTCCCATTCCGGAGAAGCTCGCCGAGCTTCCTCCCGTCGGCCAGCTCGAAGTCGGGGGCGCTCCGGCCCACGAGCGGATGGGCGCCGCCAAGATCGTAGCGGAGAGAAACGCCCCACACCCGCTCGGCGAAATAGGTCGCGCCGTCGCGCGTGGCGATGAGATCGCGGATGATGGCTTCGAGCGCGCGCGAACTCGGGCTTGGCCGCATGAGCGCGACCTGGGCGCGCGACCAGTCCAGAACCTGCCCGCCCACCGGGCGCCGCTCATCACAATAGCTGTCGATGAGACCGGCCGGCGCATCGCCGCGGATGGTCGCGGCCAATTTCCATCCAAGGTTGATGGCGTCGCCAAGCCCAAGGTTGAGCCCCTGGCCCCCCAAGGGAGAATGGATGTGCGCCGCATCGCCGGCGAGCAGCACCCGCCCCTTGCGGTAAGCCGTCGCCTGGAAGGCGCGATCCGTCCAGGTCGTGGCAAGCTTGAGGGTGGTCAGGGTGACGTCGGCGCCTGAGACACGGCGCAAGACCCCCTGCACATGTTCAAGCGTGAGGGGCTGGGTGCGGTGGAAAGCGCCCCCGTCGAACTCGACCATCGCGATCGTGCCGGGCCGCGCGTAGGTGTACATGCCCGTCGGCGTGTAATGACGGCCCAAGGCAAGCTTGTCTGGATCGGCCATCTCGACTTCGACTGAATAGCCTGTGAACTCGGGATCCGTGCCGACGAACTCAAAGCCGCCAGCTCTGCGAACCGTGCTGCGGCCGCCATCGCAACCGACGAGCCAGCGTCCGCGAAACATTTCGCCGCTGGTGCGAACGGTCACGTCGTCGTCCGACGCATCGACGCCCTCGACGCCGAGGCCTCGCCTGATTTCGGCGCCCATCGCGCTGGCGCGCGCGGCCAGGACGGTTTCAAGGGACTCCATATAGACCGCCAGGCGGGCGCTGGCGGGGCTCGGCAGACGCCACGGCCATTTCGTGGCGTCGATATCCTCATGGAAGAACTGGATGCCGGCGAAATGACCGGCCGGGCGGCGTGGCTGCTGCATCCAATGCGGAGCAGCGACGTCGCCGTGCTGGCCGCGCCGATAGAACGCCTCGATGAGGGGGCTGGTGGCCGACATCTCTTGAATGTCGTCCAGCAATCCGCGTCGGTAGAAGGCCTCGACGCTGCGGCGCCGAAAGACCGCGCAGCCCAAATGGCGGCCCCTTCAACGGGGAGCTCGCGTCTTCGGCCTGTTCCAGCACCAGCACCGAGAGGTCGGCGAGGCGCAGTTCGCAGGCGAGAAACAGGCCGACAGGGCCGGCGCCGGCGATCACGACATCATAAATCAAGCGGAACTCCTCGAGCGCCTTGGCGCTAACGATTTGGCAAAGATGCGACGTGTGTCAGCGGAGAGGACCGCTCATGTCTCGAACGCGCTCGTCTAGAAATCGAGGAGACCGAAAGCGGCGCGCTCGTTGAAGCAGAGCGCCAGGGTCTCGTGCGAGTCCGCCGCGGCCGCCTGGCTGCGCGAGAACATCGCCGCGTCGTAAACGGCGAGCGCCGCCTCGAGATCCTGGGGTTGTGCGACGATGGCCTTCGCGAGCTCGGCGCCGTCAAAGGTTGCAAGGTTCGCGCCCTCTCCGGCCGGCGGCGCCAAATGCGCGGCGTCGCCGATGAGCCCGGGCTTGCGCGACGCAGCTGCCGGGCCATGACGACCGCGAGCAATTCCTCGCGGGCATCGATCGTATCCTCGCAGGTATTCCGGCCTTCGAAGGCTCTCTCAAGCCCGGCGTCTCGGCGGACGCGCGTGCCCCCTCAGTCTGGCGCCTTGCCGAACGGAATCCCGTTGACCTTGATCGAGCGCTCGGCGTCCAGTTCGACGAGCCAGCTGAGGCTTCCGTCGCTTTCCGTCTTGCCCAGCCCCTTGGCCAGGGCCAAGCCGGGCATGGCTTTGGCCGAAATGTCGGGACCTAAGGCTTTGACCGCCGCCATCGTCTTGTCGAAGCTCCGCGCATGTGGATTGTTATGGCGGCGGTCGGCTTATTGTGGTCGAGGCGGATCAACCCGGCGAAGTCGGCGTCGACCGCTGGCGCGACGATATGCGAGGGCGCGAACTCGATTTGGACAGGACCGGGCTTATGAAGGCGGCCTCGACCTTGTCTGCGTCGTCATCGGAGAGGAGGGGTCCCTCGCCTTGCAGGCTGAGGTCGGAGATCCACTCGTTCGCCGCCGCAGTGATGTCGATGCCCTTGAGCTTTGCCTCAATGTCGATCTTTGACGGGGTCAAGGGACCTGCGTTGGGCGGAAGGAGCCCCACCGGCAGGCTCAATCCGTCGGCTGAAACGCTGAGGTTGATTGCGCTCTGCGGCCCGGCGTTGGCCGCGCCGAGCTGATATTTGAGATCGGCCACGGCGATCGCGCCGAGCGACGCGGTGACGACCGTCTTCTGCGCTTCGATCCCCTCCTCGAGCTTGAGGCCGGGCGCGGCGAGCTCCCTGAGCAGTCCCTTGAACTCCGCCTCGTGAGCGGCAAGGTCGGCGCGGGCGGGGTAGGCCGCCAAAAGCGCCCAAAGGTCGAACGCCTTGCGGCTCTTGAAGCCTTCGACGCCGAGGTTGATGAGCGCCTTTTCCGCTCGCCCACTGAAATTGATCGGGGCGCCGCCATCGCCTTCACCCGCGCCGCTCCCGACCGCTTTGAGGCCGAGTTCGGCAATGTCTTCCTTCACCTGCGTCGACACCGAGCCGTCGCCGGCCACATTGGTCGTGATGGTCTCCTGAACCGGGCCGAAATCGATCGACTGGTTGAGTTTGGGCGTCAGGAGCTGGAAGGTTCCCTTGTCCATGTTCGCCGAGCCGGAAAGCAGCCAGGCGATGGCCGGGTTGATCAGCGCGCTCGATCTGAAATTCGTGAATTCGATCGCGCCCGTCCCGCCCTTGGAGTGGAACCCGATCTTGGGGAGCGAGGTCATCTCCACCCGCCAATTGCCGTCGTCCTGCTCGACCGCCTGATAAACGATGGTGGCTGGATCGTAAGAAACGCCGGTCTCGGCGAGCAGCGCATTGAGCGCGCTGAGGTCGGCTGAAACGAGATAGTGCGAGCCGTCCGGCTTGACCGTCACCAGCGGCGTGCGCGCCAGCCTGCGCGGCCGGCAGATATTTGGCGATCAAGGCTTTCAGCGCCTCGGCGCCCTCGGGCGTCGCCGGCTTGTCGGCGGCGAGCGCGGGAAACCCCCACAGAAGCGCCGCGGCCAGCGACAAAGACGCAAGGCGACGGCGCGATCGGCCCGGGCGAAATCGGGTTTGGGGCATAAGGCGGCCTGTTCGGTTCAGCGAGGGCAATCCGAGTCCGCGCCAGCCTATTTCAGATTCTTCGCCGCCGCGCGAGCAATTCTCGCGCGAAGGGGCCGCCGGGCAGAGTGGCTACCCTCGCGTCACCGCCGGCACAGGCGCGGGCAGGCGATTTCTCGGCGCTTGCGCCTTGGCGACGCCGGCCTTGACCGCCTGCTGCACCTTCTCGAAAGCGCGGACCTCGATTTGCCGCACGCGCTCACGCGACACGTCGAATTCAGCCGAGAGCTCCTCGAGCGTGATGGGATCGTCAGCCAGCCGGCGGGCCTCGAATATCCGCCGCTCGCGGGGATTGAGCACGCTCAACGCGCCGCGCAGCGCATCCATGCGAACGTCCAATTCCTCTCGGTCGGCGAGCAGCGTTTCCTGATCCGCGGCGTCATCGACCAGCCAATCCTGCCACTCGCCTTCGCCGCCTTCGCGCAGCGGCGCATTGAGGGAGGCGTCGCCGCCGAGGCGGCGGTTCATGTCGATCACGTCCTGCTTGCCGACGCCAAGCCGCTTCGAAATCGTTTCGACCTGATCGTCGCGCAGATCGCCCTCGTCGAACGCAGAAATCCGGCTCTTGGCCTTGCGCAGGTTGAAGAACAGCTTCTTCTGGCTCGCCGTCGTGCCCATCTTCACGAGCGACCACGAGCGCAGGATGTATTCCTGGATCGAGGCGCGAATCCACCACATGGCGTAAGTCGCGAGCTTGAAGCCCTTGTCCGGCTCGAAGCGCTTGACCGCCTGCATGAGGCCGACGTTGCCCTCGGAAATGACCTCGCCGATGGGCAGTCCGTAGCCGCGATAGCCCATGGCGATCTTGGCCACGAGCCGCAAATGTGAGGTCACGAGCTTGTGTGCAGCCTCGCGATCCCCATGTTCCCGCCAGGCCTTGGCGAGCATGAATTCCTCCTGCGGCTCCAGCATCGGGAACCGCTTGATCTCCTGCAGATACCGGGCAAGTCCCGATTCACCCGCAATGATGGGAAGCGAAGCAGCCATGTTTTCCTCGGGTTGGAGAGACCGGTTGTCGGCCGTCTCCGTCGGCGCTTAAGGCCGGAGAGACATTATTGTGGTCGAGCAAGCGTGGCCGAAAAAGGGCCGCGCCTAGACGCTTATTCGCTGCCGATATGAAATTGTTTCATCAGCGCTTTGGGGTCCATGAGGACGTCAGGCTGCCTGCGTGGCTCGTAATGCTTTGAGCAACCTCACAAAATCTTTGGGCGGCGGGCTCTGGAAGCGAAGCGTCTCGCCAGTGGCTGGGTGTTCGAAGCCCAACACAGAAGCGTGTAAAGCTTGACGTCCGAGAGCGGTCAGCGCGGAGCGGGCGCGGCCGCCGAGCAACGCCGCCTTGGTTTTGAACCCTGATCCATAGACCGAATCGCCTAACAATGGGTGACCGATCGACGCCATATGGACCCGGATCTGATGGGTCCGCCCGGTCTCAAGCTGACAGGCGATCAGGCTCGCGGGGCCGAGGTCTTCCACGACCCGCCAGTGGGTCGTGGCGTGCCGACCACGCTCCTCGCTCATAACCGCCATTTTCTCCCGATTGCGCGGATCGCGGCCAAGCGCGGCCACGACCTTTCCAGCACTCGCTTCGAAGCCGCCCCAAACGATCGCCTGATATTCTCGCTCGAGCGAGCCGGTGCGGCCGTGGTCGGCGAAGAGATCGGCGAGACCCCGATGCGCGGCGTCCGTCTTGGCGACCACCAGAAGTCCGGATGTGTCCTTGTCGAGCCGGTGCACGATTCCGGGCCGCTTGACCCCGCCGATCCCCGACAAGCTCGCTCCGCAATGGCGGATCAGCGCGTTGACCAAAGTGCCCGTGGCATGGCCGGGCGCCGGATGGACGACGAGCCCCGCCGGCTTGTCGATCACGATCAGATGCTCGTCCTCATAGACCACGGCGAGCTGGATGTCCTCGCCGGCGATGGTCGATTCCTCGGCCGGCGGCGCCTCGAAAACGATGCGCGCCCCCGCGGCGAGACGCGTCGAAGGATCGCGCGCAATGCTGTCGTCGATGCTCACTTCGCCCGCCTCGATCAGCGCTTTCAGCCGGGTGCGCGATAGCGCAATGCGTCTCGCCGCCGCCGCTTGTCCAAGGAACCGGTCGAGCCGCTCGCCCGCGCTCTCCGGGTCGACGTCGAAAACCTGCGGCCCTTCGGGCGCCGTGAGCGATACCAGCGGCTTGGCTTCAACCGGGACGTCTTCCGGCTCGACCTCATCGCGTCCGGCGACAAGGCTTTGGGCGCGCTGCTTCGCCTTTGTGTTCACGCGCGCTCCCGCCAGCGGGGCCGGGCGCGGCAGCAACCGCCGACGATGCGCGCGCCCCAATCAACCGCAAGACACGCGTAGGTCTCCGCTTTGGCGATCAGCGAGTGCATGACTTTATCCCAAGGATCACCGCCAGAAGGCCGGAGGCGCGCTCCCGCTCCAATGAGTTAAGCGGCACAGCGGTGAGGCGCAAGATTGGGGATCGGCGATGAAGTCGCGGACGGGCGATCGCGTCGTTAGGGACTCCCAAGGAGCCTCCGACGCGATCAGACGCCCGGCGCACAAGTTCACGCGCGCCCATGATTGCCGGAGGTAAGGCGCCAAGGACGAGGTGCATGCGTCCTCGCGAAGCAATGGGACGGCGAGAGACGCCCGTCCTTTCGGCCGGCCGGCGCCAAGACCAGCAAAAGCGATAAGGAATGTTTCGCCAAACGAAACGAAACGTTTCGCCTCCCAAGCCCTAACTCATTGATATCATTACGACCGGCGAATCAGTGATTTCGCGGGATTGTTTGTTTTCAATGGGTTGAAGGCGTTTTCGTTTCGCGTTTTTTCAAGATCAGGCTGTCATTCCCGCAAAACCAAGCATCCAGGCAGTTTTCGCTGCGAGTTGGGCTCCCGCTCGTGCGGGATTGGCGAGGCGGCGAAGGCGAGTCCATCTGAATGCGTTTGCAGAATGGCGTAACATCAAGTCCCAGCTTGGACGATCACGGCAACGTAGCCGACGATTCCGGAAATGTCGATCTTTTGCTCCTATTTCTGTTTTAGACTATCGCGTCGCTGAATCCTGGTTGCCCGCTTCCGCAGGAATGACGCTTAAGCCGCTTCGCGGATCGCCCGAATGTTGCCGGAATAGGCCTTCGGATCGCCTTCGAACACCTTGGACCCGGCTACAAAAACATTGGCGCCGGCGCGCGCCAGAAGCGGCGCGGTGTCCGGCGCGACCCCGCCGTCGACTTCGATGTCAATCTTACGGTCGCCGATCAGGCGCTTCACCCGCGCGATCTTATCGAGCATCGCGGGAATGAACTTCTGGCCGCCGAAGCCCGGATTGACGGTCATGACCAGGATCAGGTCGAGCCTGTCGAGCACATATTCGATCGCGCTCTCGGGCGTTCCGGGATTGATCGCGACGCCCGCTTTTTTCCCGAGCGCCCGAATCGCCTGCAGCGAGCGGTCGAGATGCCTTGTCGCCTCGGCGTGCACGGTGATGTGATCGGCGCCCGCCTTGGCGAAGGCCTCGAGATAGGGATCGCAGGGCTCGATCATCAGGTGGCAGTCGAACGGCTTGTCGGTGAGCGGCCGCAACGCCGCGACGATTGGCGGCCCGAAGGTGATGTTGGGCACGAAATGCCCGTCCATCACATCGAGATGGATCCAGTCTGCGCCCGCCGCGGCGACGGCGCGCACTTCTTCGCCGAGCTTGGCGAAATCGGCCGACAGAATCGACGGCGCCATGATCACCGGATTGGTCACGCGCAAACCTCCCTCTCGGACCTGCAAAAAAATGCGGCGCTATCGATGGTCGGCGGCCGCTGCGGAGTCAATCTTCGTTCGTGGCGAAAAACTACAATCTGGATACGCGTGTATCTAATAACAACTTATCTATATAGCTTAAATCGTTGCCTTCGACCTGGAGGCCGCCTATGTAGCGGCCCTTGTCAAGGAAATCCTCGATGCCGAGCGTATTGCCAGCCCACCTCCGGCGGCTGGAGGCCGAGTCCATCCACATCATGCGGGAAGTTGTCGCCGAAATGCGCAATCCCGTGATGCTGTATTCGATCGGCAAGGATTCAAGCGTCATGCTGCATGTGGCGATGAAGGCCTTCTCTCCGGCGAAACTTCCGTTCCCACTGCTGCATGTCGACACGACCTGGAAATTCCGAGAGATGATCGCCTTTCGCGACGAAACGGCGCAGAGGCTTGGCCTCGATCTGATCGTCCATATCAACCAGGACGGGTTGAAACGCGGCATTTCTCCGATCGCGTCCGGTTCGCAACTCCACACCCAGGTGATGAAAACCGAGTCGCTGAGACAAGCGCTCGATAAAGGCGGTTTCGACGCGGCTTTCGGCGGCGCGAGGCGGGACGAGGAGAAAAGCCGGGCGAAGGAGCGCATCTTCTCGTTTCGCTCAGCCGCCCATGCCTGGGACCCGCGCAACCAGCGCCCGGAACTCTGGCGCCTCTTCAACACCCGCATCCGCGAAGGCGAATCGATGCGCGTCTTCCCGCTCTCCAACTGGACCGAGCTCGACGTGTGGGAATACGTGCAGGCGGAAGACATTCCGGTCGTGCCCCTCTATTTCGCCAAGGAGCGCCCTGTCGTCGAGCGCTCGGGGACGCTGATCATGGTCGATGACGAGCGCCTGCCGCTTCTGCCGGGCGAGACGCCGCAGATGCGAAAAGTCCGCTTCCGCACGCTTGGCTGTTATCCGCTGAGCGGCGCGGTCGAGTCCGATGCGACGAGCTCTCGACGACATCATCGCCGAGATGCGCGCCGTCCACCACCTCCGAGCGGCAGGGCCGCCTGATCGATAGCGACGAGGCGGGCTCGATGGAGAAGAAGAAGCGCGAGGGTTATTTTTGATGAACGCCCCAGCACCTCAAGGCCGGCGCCCCCTCCCTTCTCCCTCGGGGAGAAGGTGTCACGCCGCAGGCGTGACGGATGAGGGTCTTCGCCGGTCGGCGGCGATCACAGACCCGTATCCGAGTCCGCGTCGTCTTGCGACACACCCTCATCCGGCCGCCCTTCGGGCGTCCACCTTCTCCCCGAGGGAGAAGGGGGCGCACGCGGCCCCCCAACGGAAACGCGCATGAACGCCCCGCTTCGCGTTGCCGCGCTTCCGACCTTGCGCGTCCTCACCTGCGGCTCGGTCGATGACGGCAAGTCGACGCTGATCGGGCGGCTTCTCTACGAGAAGAAGCTCATCTTCGACGACCAGCTTTCGGCGCTCGAAAAGGATTCGAAAAAGTTCGGCACGACCGAAGATGCGATCGACTTTGCGCTCCTCGTCGACGGCCTCGAGGCCGAACGCGAACAGGGCATCACGATCGACGTCGCCTATCGCTATTTCGCCACCGAAGCGCGCTCCTTCATCGTCGCCGACACGCCCGGCCACGAGCAATATACCCGCAACATGGCGACCGGCGCCTCGAACGCCGACGTCGCCATCGTGCTGGTCGACGCGCGCAAGGGGTTGCTCACGCAGACCCATCGCCATTCGATCATCGTCTCGCTGCTCGGCGTGCGGCACGTCGTGCTCGCGGTCAACAAGATCGACCTCGTCGGCTATGACGAGCGCGTCTTTCGCGACATTGTCATCGCCTATCGAAAATTCGCCGAACGCTTAGGCTTCCGCTCGCTCTTCGCCGTCCCGATCTCGGCGCGCTTTGGCGACAACGTCTCCTCGGTCAGCCCGAAGACGCCGTGGTATCAGGGCGGCCATCTCCTGCAGAAGCTCGAAACCATCGAGGTCGAAGAGGACCGCCGCGAGCGCGCCCTTCCGTTTGCCGGTGCAATGGATCAACCGGCCGCATCTCGACTTCCGCGGCTTCGCCGGAACGATTCCGAGCGGCCGGGTCGCGCGCGGCGAGCCGATCGTCGTCGCCGGATCGGGCAAGCAGACGACCGTCAAATCCATCCTCGTTGCCGACGAGGAGAAGGAGAGCGCCGAAGCGGGCGACGCGGTGACGCTGACGCTTGCGGACGAAGTCGACATCGCGCGTGGCGACGTGCTCGCGCACCCGACGAGTAGGCCGGAGGTCGCCGACCAGTTCACCGCGCATCTCATCTGGATGAGCGCCGACCCCATGCTGCCCGGCCGCTCGTATCTGATGAAGATCGGCGCCCGCACCGTGCCCGCGCAGGTCACCGATCTCAAGCACCGCATCGACGTCAACACGTTCGACAAGCTCGCCGCCAAAAGCCTCGAGCTCAACGAGGTCGGCTTCTGCAATCTCGCGACGACGGCGCCGATCGCCTACGATCCCTACGCCGACAATCACGAGACCGGCGCCTTCATCCTGATCGACCGCCAGACCAACGAGACGGCGGCGGCGGGCATGATCGCGCATGGGCTGAGGCGCGCGACCAACGTGCATCGGCATGGGCTTGCGGTCGATCGGGAGGCGCATGCGGCGCTCAAGCACCAGAAGCCCGCGATCCTCTGGTTCACCGGGCTCTCGGGCGCGGGCAAATCGACGATCGCCAACCTGGTGGAAGCGAAGCTTCACGCGCGCGGCGTGCACACGACCCTGCTCGACGGCGACAATGTCCGCCACGGCCTCAACAAGGATCTGGGCTTCACCGCCGCCGACCGCGTCGAGAACATCCGGCGCGTCGGCGAAGTGGCGCGGCTGATGACCGACGCCGGGCTCATCGTGCTCTGCTCGTTCATCTCCCCGTTCCGGGCCGAACGGCAGCTCGTTCGCGACACCGCGGCGCGCGGGCGAGTTTCTGGAGATCTTCGTCGATACGCCGCTCGAGACGGCGATCGCCCGCGATCCCAAGGGCCTCTACAAGCGCGCTCTGGCCGGCGAGATCAAGAATTTCACGGGCGTCGATCAGGCCTATGAAGCGCCCGAAGCGCCGGAGCTTATTCTCAAATCCGGTGAAGCCACGGCCGAGGCGCTCGCCGATCGCGTCGTCAAGGCGCTTGAACAACGCGGGCTCATCGTGGCGTTATAGGCCGGGGCGCATGTCGGGCTCCCTGCCTCTGGGGCCCCGATGCTCACGTTCTATTACGCCACCAACACCTGCGCTCTTGCTTCGCATATCGCGCTCGAAGAGGCAGGCGCGGCTTATGAAACCCGATGGATCGACTTCGGCGCCGCCGAGCAAACGAAGCCAGACTATCTGAAGGTCAATCCGAAAGGCCGTGTGCCCGCGCTCGCAACCGAGCGCGGCGTCTTGACCGAAAACCCGGCCATTCTCGCCTATATCGCGCAGACCCATCCGAAGGCTCAAGCTCGCGCCGCTCGACGATCCGTTCGCCTTCGCTGAGCTGCAATCCTTTCATCACCTACCTCTGCTCGACCGTGCATGTGGCGCATGCGCATCGCCCCCGCGCCTATCGTTGGGCGGACGATCCCGCTGCGCAAGAGGCCATGAAGAAGAAGGTTCCCGAGACCGTCGGCGCCTGCTTCGACCTGATCGAGCGCAAGATGTTCCGCGGCCCCTGGGCGATGGGCGAAGCCTACACGATCGCCGACCCCTACCTCTTCACCATCGCGCGCTGGATGGAGGGGGATGGCGTCGATCCCGCCGTGTTCCCCCGCGTGCTCGACCATCGCGACCGGATGGCCGAGCGTCCGGCGGTTCAACGCGCGCTCAAGAGCGAGGGGCTGGCGTAGTGATGCGGCACCCCTGCGCGACGAAGGCGGCGCGTGCTGTGATTTGATGGAATCCGCGTTGTCGCTGCGCTCTTCGCAATGACGTTCCATCCACCCTCAAGCGATCTTCACATATTCGAAATCGCCGGGCTGGCTGTTGACGCCGACGCGGGGCGGGGCGATCCAGCTCGCATATTTGCCGGGCTCGTGGCACGGCTTCATCAGTGAACGAATGAACGCCATGTCGGCTTCGTTGGGCAGCCAGTCGCCGCTCTTCGCGCTCCACTGTTCCTCCGTGAGCACCTCCCCGGTTGGGCTGATGCGCTTGCCCCCGAACTCGCCGATCCTGCGGTTGAAGCCCTTGTGCGGCTGGACGAACTTGAAATCGATGCCGGCCTTTTCGACCGACTTGTTCCACCGGTCGATCCCGCCCTGGCAATCGACGATGAAGTCGTCGAGCAGCCGCGAATTGAGGGCGCGTAAGGCGGGAGCCTGTTCCTCGACGAGCTTGCTGTCGATAACTCGGGTAACGGGATAGGTCGCGTCCTGCAGAACGTGATCGTCGCTCTTGAGGTTCGCTTCGTTGAAGCGGCCCTTGATGCCCGCGCCGAACACTTCGGCGGCGTTGCTCGAGATTTCGCTGCCGAACAGATCGCGCGTGACGGACGCGTGGAAATTCAACTTGCGTTGAAGCAAGGTAGGTCGACGACGCCGAGCTTGCGCACCGCCTCGACCGCGTTGGGATCCTTGATGCCGGCTTTGACCATCGCCGCGCAGGTCGCCTCGATCGTGCGCTGCACGCCCGTCTCGCCGACGAACATGTGATGCGCCTCTTCGGTCAGCATGAAGCGGCAGGTGCGCGAGAGCGGATCGAAGCCGCTCTCGGCGAGCGCCGCGAGCTGCATCTTGCCGTCGCGGTCGGTGAAGAAGGTGAACATGAAGAACGATAGCCAGTCTGGCGTCTCCTCGTTGAAGGCGCCGAGGATGCGCGGATTGTCCATCTGCCCGCTCTGGCGCTCGAGCAGCGCCTGCGCCTCTTCGCGGCCATCCTTGCCGAAATATTTGACGAGGAGATAAACCATCGCCCACAGGTGGCGGCCCTCCTCGACATTGACCTGGAAGAGGTTGCGCATATCGTAGAGGCTCGGCGCCGTCGCGCCCAGAAAGCGCTGCTGCTCGACCGAAGCGGGCTCGGTGTCGCCCTGCACGACGATGAGCCGGCGCAGAAGCGCGCGGTGCTCGCCTGGCACTTCCTGCCATGCCGGCTCGCCCTTGTGGCGGCCGAACGGAATTGTGCGCCCCTCGACCTTGGGCGCGAGCAGAATGCCCCAGCGATAGGTCTGGCATCTTCACATAGCCGAACTTCGCCCAGCCGGCGGGATCGACGCCGACGGCGGTGCGCAAATAGACCTCCGACTGCTGGAAGCCGACCGGCCCCATGCCGGTCCACCAGTCGAGATATTTCGGCCGCCAGCCCTCGAGCGCACGCTGAAGTTGCTTGTCCGAGCCGAGCGCGACGTTGTTGGGAATGACCTCGTCGTAGCTGATCTCGACGAAGCGGTCGGCGGCGATCGCGCCGGCGGCTTCGCTAACAATGTCTTCGGCGCTCATGAGTTTCTCCCGTTCAGTAGGTTTCCAGATGCAGCCGTCCTTGGCGCTTGAGCGAAGGCCCGACCGTCTCCCAATCGAGCCCGGCCTTGCATCGCGATGTCGCGCAAGGCGAGCACCACGCCTTCCTCCATCGCCTTCAAGCCGCAGACGTAGAAATAGGCGTCCGGATCAGCGATCAGCGGGGCGAGATCGGCCGCGCGCTCGCGCATCACGTCTTGCACGTAGCGCTTGGGCTGGCCGGGTGTGCGGCTGAAGGCGAAGTTGATGTCGATGAAGTCCTTCGGCAGAGTGCTGAGCGGCCCGAAATACGGCAAGCTCCTGCTTTGGTGCGGGCGCCGAAGAACAGCATCAGCTTGCCGCCCTCGAACTTGCCTGACTTGCGCAAGCGGCGCCGCCACTCGGTCATGGCGCGCATCGGCGCGCTTCCGGTTCCGGTGCAGATCATCACGATCGCGCTCTTTGGATGGTTCGGCATGAGGAAGCTCATGCCGAACGGCCCGGTCACCTCGACCTTGTCGCCGACGTTGAGGTCGCAGAGGTAGTTGCTGACAATGCCGCGCGTCCGCGCGGCCTTGATGGTCCTCGAGCACGCGCTTCACGGTGAGCGAGACGTTGTTGTAGCCGGGCCGCTCGCCGTTGCGCGGGCTCGCGACCGAATATTGCCGCGGGTGATGCGGCTCGCCCGTCCGCATCGACGCCGGGAGGAATTATCCCGATCGACTGCCCTTCGAGCACCGGGAACGGCATGGCGCCGAAGTCGAGCACGATGTGATGCGTGTCGTAGTCCTTGCCGACTTCCGTGACCCGGATATTGCCGACGACGGCGGCCGTGATCGACCGCGTCACCGCTTTGGGCCCATAGAGGTTGACGTAAGGACTGGCTGCCGACCAGGGAGGGATCTGAGCGGCATAAGTGCTGACCTCGAACGCCGCTTCCTCGGCCGTTTCGCTTGCCGTGGTTGGGGACGCCGCCTCCACGGACGGCGCGCCGGAAACGCCCGCGCCGCGTTCATTGGACCGCAATTCCGGGGGCAAGGAATCCCATTCGAACTGCGCCTCGACGCTATAGGCCTGGGACGCGAGTCACGGAGCGCCAATTGTCGATGCTGCCAGTCGGGCATGGGGGAACACAGGCCATGCACAGATTGCAGATGTTCGCGTCGACCACGTAGTTGCGCGAATCATGTGTGATTGCGCCGACCGGGCAGGTCGACTCGCAGGTGTTGCAGCGGATGCAGATTTCGGGGTCGATCAGGTGCTGCCTGATGACCTCGGCCTCGGCCGTCTCCATCACGCGGCCGCTCCTCGTTCGTCATCGCGAGCATAAGCGAAGCAATCCAGGGGTACATAGAGTGCGCGA
>CAVWPU010000019.1:0-32190 GCA_963756955.1 uncultured Alphaproteobacteria bacterium | reverse complement strand
CTCGGTCAGCGCGAAGACGCCGTGGTATCAGGGCGGACATCTCCTGCAGAAGCTCGAAACCATCGAGGTCGACGAGGACCGCCGTGACGCGCCTTTCCGCTTGCCGGTGCAATGGATCAACCGGCCGCATCTCGACTTCCGCGGCTTCGCCGGAACAATTCCGAGCGGCCGGGTCGCGCGCGGCGAGCCGATCATCGTCGCCGGATCGGGCAAGCCAGACCACCGTGAAGTCCATCCTCGTCGCCGACGAGGAGAAGCGAGAGCGCCGAAGCGGGCGACGCGGTGACGCTGACGCTTGCGGACGAAGTCGACATCGCGCGCGGCGACGTGCTCGCGCACCCGACGAGCCGGCCGGAGGTCGCCGACCAGTTCACCGCGCATCTCATCTGGATGAGCGCCGACCCCATGCTGCCCGGCCGCTCGTATCTGATGAAGATCGGCGCCCGCACCGCGCCCGCGCAGGTCACCGATCTCAAGCACCGCATCGACGTCAACACGTTCGACAAGCTCGCCGCCAAGAGCCTCGAGCTCAACGAGGTCGGCTTCTGCAATCTCGCGACGACGGCGCCGATCGCCTACGACCCCTACATGGACAATCACGAGACCGGCGCCTTCATCCTGATCGACCGCCAGACCAACGAGACGGCGGCGGCGGGCATGATCGCCCATGGGCTGAGGCGCGCGACCAACGTGCATCGGCATGGGCTCGCGGTCGATCGGGAGGCGCATGCGGCGCTCAAGCACCAGAAGCCAGCGATCCTCTGGTTCACCGGGCTCTCGGGCGCGGGCAAATCGACGATCGCCAACCTGGTCGAGGCGAAGCTGCACGCGCGCGGCGTGCACACCGACCCTGCTCGACGGCGACAATGTCCGCCACGGCCTCAACAAGGATCTGGGCTTCACCGCCGCCGACCGCGTCGAGAATATCCGGCGCGTCGGCGAAGTGGCGCGGCTGATGACCGACGCCGGCCTGATCGTGCTCTGCTCGTTCATTTCCCCGTTCCGGGCCGAACGGCGGCTCGTTCGCGACACCGCGGCGCCGGGCGAGTTTCTGGAGATCTTCGTCGATACCCCGCTCGAGACGGCGATCGCCCGCGATCCCAAGGGCCTCTACAAGCGGGCCCTGGCCGGCGAGATCAAGAATTTCACCGGCGTCGATCAGGCCTATGAAGCGCCGGAAGCGCCGGAGCTTATCCTCAAATCCGGCGAAGCCACGGCCGAGGCGCTCGCCGATCGCGTCGTCAAGGCGCTTGAACAACGCGGGCTCATCGTGGCGTTATAGGCCGGGGCGCATATCGCGCTCCCTGCCTGCGGAGCCCCGATGCTCACATTCTATTACGCCACCAACACCTGCGCTCTAGCTACGCATATCGCGCTCGAAGAGGCAGGCGCGGCCTACGAAACCCATTGGATCGACTTCGGCGCCGCCGAGCAAACGAAGCCAGACTATCTGAAGGTCAATCCGAAAGGCCGTGTGCCCGCGCTCGCAACCGAGCGCGGCGTCTTGACCGAAAACCCGGCCATTCTCGCCTATATCGCGCAGACCCATCCGAGGCGAACTCGCGCCGCTCGACGATCCGTTCGCCTTCGCTGAACTGCAATCCTTCATGACCTACCTTTGCTCGACCGTGCATGTGGCGCATGCGCATCGGCCCCGCGCCTATCGTTGGGCGGACGACCCCGCTGCGCAAGAGGCCATGAAGAAGAAGGTTCCTGAGACCGTCGGCGCCTGCTTCGACCTGATCGAGCGCAAGATGTTCCGTGGCCCCTGGGCGATGGGCGAAGCCTACACGATCGCCGACCCCTATCTCTTCACCCTCGCGCGCTGGCTGGAGGGCGATGGCGTCGATCCCGCCGGGTTCCCCCGCGTGCTCGACCATCGCGACCGCATGGCCGAGCGTCCGGCGGTTCAACGGGCGCTCAAAGCCGAGGGGCTGGCGTAGTCGCGCAAGACGGCCTTCGGCACAGTTCTGGCTTTGCGGTAGCCGGCATTTTGCTTTAGCCGGCATAGCACCAGCGCGGCGACGCCGGACGCCGTCATCGCCCAAGCCGACGTCTCCGAAACGATAATCGTAACTTCGAACTCGAAATCGCCAGGGATGCGGAATGCGCGCGCCGACATCGGCGGCGAAAGAAACCGGCGTCGAGATCATTATCGTTCCGGTGGCTGCGCCGGTGAGGGACGTCAAGATACGACATGAGAAAGGGTTTCACGCGATGCTTGTGATCTTCACGGACCGCGAGGGAATGATTCGCTCGATCGGTCCCGGCCAAGTCGGCTCGATGGTGGAACTTGGCGTCTGGGAGGGTGAGTTCGCCGCCTTCTGTGAAGCCACGCTCGCGCCGCAGCGTTACACACTGATCGATTTCTGGCGCTATGACCGCTACAGCTTCGTCCTCGAAGACGCGCCGCAGATGCGCGAACTGCGCAGCACTTACGAGCGGTATTTCAACGGCGACCCGGACAAGGCGCTGGAGGATGCGTATCGAAAGGTGCAGGCGCGCTTCGCCGCAAAGCCGAACGTCACGATTCTGCGCGCGGACGTGGCGGAGGCGGCGCAGCACTTCGACGACGGCAGCCTCGACCTGATTTATCTCGACGCCAATCACACCTACGAATACGTGTTACGTGACTTACTGCTTTGGTTTCCAAAACTGCGGCCAGGCGGGCTTTTTGTCTGCAACGATTTTTTTGAAGCCGAGATGGCCACGCGTCAGAATATTGGCGTTATTCCTGCCTGGACCACCTTTTCAAAGCGCGTCCAAGCCTACCCGCTTGCGGTGACTTCAGGCGAATGGTCTGACTTCTACTTCAGCAACCAGCCAGTGTCGCCGCTCATCACAAGTTTTAAGGCGGGGATTTTGAACAGCAATTATGCCGCGATTGAAATACCTGACGATATCATTTCGTCCTTCTGCCATAAAATCGTTCGGGTCGATGACGTTCCAATTCGGCTTCTACCGGTTTTCCGCTCAGGATGTTCGGAAGATTATACGCTTGTGCGTTCGTCTTGATTTGTCGCTTTAGAGGCCGTTGACAATGGGCGCCATTCACCTTAGGCCGCGCGCTAGGCATACTTAAAATCCGCTCAGTTCAAAGTAATAAACAGAAAGGTCAATTGCAGTGGAGGAAATCGTTCTCTGTTTTTCGCTAATGGACACATTGGCCGCTGGGAGCTCTGACCTCGCTAGGTTGCCGGGTTTCGTGGATCTGGCGATATACGATGACGTGTTGCCCTCGCCGGCGTCGCCTTTTCGGACTCTCGAATACGGGCACTACTTAAAGTTTTTCCCTTCATCGGTTCTTGTCTCGACGGAAGAATGGCATTTCGGTTTCGCGCACGCTGGTTTGGGCGATCTGCGCGCCGATCTGCCAATCGACGAGGCGCTGAAACGCCGCATAATCACACTTGACGCGGCGCGCGATCTCGTTCCGAAGCTTGCTTACGTCACCTTCCTCGGGAATGCGCAACGGCTGCTGCCTTACTTCGAAGCGCGGCAAATCCCTTTCATTCTGCAACTGTATCCGGGCGGCGGCATTCGAGCCGAATGTGAAAGGCAAGCGACGATCAGCTTCGCAAAGTCGTAAACTCGTCCTTGTGCCGCAAGGTCATCGCGACCCGAGAAACTTACTCGCGAGCACCTACTCGAGCAGATTGGCTGCGCCCCAGACAAGGTCGAACTGATCTATGGCGGCGTCTTCGAAACCCGCATCGACTTCGATTTCAGCCGCGACAAGCAACGCTATGGAACTCACAAGGAAACGATCGATCTCTGCTTTGTTGCGCACCGTTACAATGATGATATGGCGAAGAAGGGCTACGACCAATTCGTCGAGGTGGCGCAGTTGCTCGCCTCGGACGAGCGGCTCCGGTTTCATGTCGTTGGAGACTACACCGCCGATGATCTGCCGCTGGGCCAGGCTGCGGCGCGCTTTGTCTTTTACGGAGCCGCAGCCCAACGCTTTCTTCGAGGACTTTTACCCGCGCATGGATGTTATCGTATCGGCCAACCGCCCACTGCGAGGGCGAGAGGGTCCTTTCGATGGCTTTCCGACGGGGGGGTGCATGGAAGCAGGCTTCCGGGGGGTGCTAAATTGCATCGCCGATCCGCTCGACCTGAATGTGGCCTTCGAAGACGGCCACAATATTCTGTTAGTCGATCGAAACGCGGAGCGGACGGCGCAACGCCTCGCGGCTCTCTTCGCGGCGCCGGACCGACTGTACGAATTGGCGCGCGCAAACTGGAAGCGGTTCCACGAGGTTTTCGACGTGAACCGTCAGCTCTGGGCGCGCACGCGGCTCATCGTCGCCGAGTTGTTGCGCGACGAGGCGCTTATCATACGCCCGTCGGCCGCGCTCAGCGGGCTTGCCGCCGTCAAGCGCAAATGCCGTCGTAACGCAGTCTGAGCCCCTTAAGCTCGGAACCGGTCCGGTGGAGCTGACCGAGGAGACAATCAAGATCCTCGTCGCCGAAGTTTGGCGTGAGGGGCGTGAGCTCGAGAAGGAGCCGGTGAACCTCGACGGAGGAGACGATCAGGGCCCTGGCGGCCCAAGTTTGGCGGGAAAGGCGTCGCCGGCGATTAACGTACAAGATATGGAGGGAGGCGTCTCGCGCATTGAGGCGGTTCAAGCCAAAGTGAATATGGAAGCTTTCAGCTCCGACCGTCGGCTCGCGCCGGTTCGCACCGTCCGCTGATCGCTTCACAATGTCAGTTTTCGCCCGCCTACGCCCGATTCAGCTGAGGGAGGAGGCAACGAGGGACGCCATGTTGGCTGAATGCCACAAAATCGCTGGCTCCTATGACGAATTTGCGGGCGGCCGAGCGAGACACCGTCCTGTTCGCCGAAATCGGGGCGCTGAAGGCGTCAAGGCCGAGGACGCCCGCTGGCCGACGAATCCGTTTGCCGCTCGACGTCGTGATGAGCAGGAAATCCTCTCAATGAACGATTTGACGTGGGTAGAGGCATCCTCACCCAGCGCGGTCCAACGCCACAGCTACGCGGTCTTCCTGGTCTGCGGTGACATCGACCAATACGGTCACAATGCTGTCTTCGCCGAGGAGATCGGCGCGGCGCTGAGTGGGCTTGGGCTGTCGAGCCGAATTGTGGACTACCGCCGCGAGCCGCGGCGCGTCCAGTCCGCGCTTACCGATCCCGACTGCGCCTTCATGGTGTGTTTCAACGGTTTCGGCTCCGAGCTATCGTTGGCCCACCAGGGTCTCGGGCAGCAGCTCATTTCGGCTTTCGCATATTACCGGAAGCCGGTCGTCGACCTGATGCACGATTGTCCATCGCATGACTTGATGTCGCACCAAGTGCGAGTCCGGGATCCTATCCGCCGAGTGCTCTTCACCGACTACGGTTACGTGCAGGAGGCCGAGGAACTCGGTTTCCCCAACGCCCGCTTCGCGCCGTCGATCACCTTTCCAAAAGCGTTGCCGGCTGCGCCAGCGCGGCAAAGCAAACGCTCGATTTGGGCGCTGCTCCCCGTTCAACTGCCGCCGGCAGACGCGGTCAGCCGACGGTTCGAGCCCTCCGCCAGCTATCGCTATCGCGTCTTCCACGAGATTTACGAGGCGGTGTCTGAGGCCTGTATTGCCGATCTTCGCGCCGATCCGCGCGTGGAGACCCGCCGAGCATGCCGCGAGGCCAACATAGGCTTTGATCCCAACAACGCAGATCACCGTTTTCTTCTGACTGGCATCCTGGATCGGGTGAAGTTCAAGCGGCGGTGGGATCTGGTCCGGGCGCTGGTCGGCTTGCCGGTGACCCTGATTACCGAGGGCCTTTGGGAACCCGATCTTCCACCAGGCTTGTCCACCGCGCCAGCCCGGTCCTTTCGTGAACTGCTGGCGACCATGGCTCAGGCGGACTGTGTGATTTGCCCGCTTCCCCATATGACCGGCCACCACGAGCGAGCGCTCGGCGCCTTCACCGCCGGCGCCGCCGTGGTCGCAGCGCCGAACGCCGTGCTCGAGACGGAATTCCGCGTCGGACAGGACCTGCTTATCTACCGTTCCGCGGCGGAGCTGGCGGCGATGCTGCCCGATTTCTTGGCCGATCACGATCGGCTTCGCGCCGTCGCCGACGCAGGTCAGGAAAGGGCGATCGAGCGCTTCTCGCCTCGTCGGCTCGCTCAGACCATGCTCAGTGTGATCGCGGCGACTGCCTAACTACCTTTGACCATGGGCGCCTCGCCTTTCTGGCGAAGGCTGCGAATCCGCGGTCGCCGGAGGCAGGGGCGAGTGAACGCTCGGACAGCCCTCAGGCGATCTTCACATATTCGAAATCGCCCGGCTGGCTGTTGACGCCGACCCGCGGCGGGGCGATCCAGCTCGCATATTTGCCCGGTTCGTGGCACGGCTTCATCAGCGAGACGATGAAGGCCATGTCGTCTTCGTTAGGCAGCCAGTCTCCGCTCTTCGTGCTCCACTGCTCCTCTGTGAGGAGCTCGCCGTCTTCACATATTCGAAATCGCCGGGCTGGCTGTTGACGCCGACGCGGGGCGGGGCGATCCAGCTCGCATATTTGCCCGGCTCGTGGCACGGCTTCATCAGTGAACGAATGAAGGCCATGTCGGCTTCGTTGGGCAGCCAGTCGCCGCTCTTCGCGCTCCACTGTTCCTCGGTGAGAACCTCGCCGGTTGGGCTGATGCGCTTGCCCCCGAACTCGCCGATCCTGCGGTTGAAGCCCTTGTGCGGCTGGACGAACTTGAACTCGATGCCGGCCTTTTCGACCGACTTGTTCCACCGGTCGATTCCGCCCTGGCAATCGACGATGAAGTCGTCGAGCAGCCGCGCGTTGAGGGCGCGTAAGGCGGGAGCCTGTTCCTCGACGAGCTTGCCGTCGATGACTTGGGTAACCGGATAGGTCGCGTCCTGCAGGACGTGATCGTCGCCCTTGAGGTTGGCTTCGTTGAAGCGGCCCTTGATGCCCGCGCCGAACACTTCGGCGGCGTTGCTCGAGATTTCGCTGCCGAACAGATCGCGCGTGACGGACGCGTGGAAGTTCAACTTGCGTTGAAGCAACGGTAGGTCGACGACGCCGAGCTTGCGCACCGCCTCGACCGCGTTGGGATCCTTGATGCCGGCTTTGACCATCGCCGCGCAGGTGGCCTCGATCGTGCGCTGCACGCCCGTCTCGCCGACGAACATGTGATGCGCCTCTTCGGTCAGCATGAAGCGGCAGGTGCGCGAGAGCGGATCGAAGCCGCTCTCGGCGAGCGCCGCGAGCTGCATCTTGCCGTCGCGGTCGGTGAAGAAGGTGAACATGAAGAACGATAGCCAGTCTGGCGTCTCTTCGTTGAAGGCGCCGAGGATGCGCGGATTGTCCATCTGCCCGCTCTGGCGCTCGAGCAAAGCCTGCGCCTCTTCGCGGCCGTCCTTGCCGAAATATTTGACGAGCAGATAGACCATCGCCCACAGATGGCGGCCCTCCTCGACATTCACCTGGAAGAGATTGCGCATGTCGTAAAGGCTCGGCGCCGTCGCGCCAAGGTAGCGCTGCTGCTCGACCGAGGCGGGCTCCGTGTCGCCTTGCACGACGATGAGGCGGCGCAGAAGCGCCCGGTGCTCGCCTGGCACCTCCTGCCACGCGGGCTCGCCCTTGTGACGGCCGAACGGAATCGTGCGCCCCTCGACCTTGGGCGCGAGCAGAATGCCCCAGCGATAGGTCGGCATCTTCACATAGCCGAACTTCGCCCAGCCGGCGGGATCGACGCCGACGGCGGTGCGCAGATAGACCTCCGACTCCTGGAAGCCGACCGGACCCATGCCGGTCCACCAGTCGAGATATTTCGGCCGCCAGCCCTCGAGCGCCCGCTGAAGCTGCTTGTCCGAACCGAGCGCGACGTTGTTGGGGATGACATCGTCGTAACTGATCTCGACGAAACGCTCGGCGCTCATCGCCCCCGCCGCGTCGCTAACAATGTCTTCGGCGCTCATGAGGTTCTCCCGTTCAGTACGTTTCCAGATGCAGCCGTCCGTGGCGCTTGAGCGAAGGGCCGACCGTCTCCCAATCGAGCCCGGCCTGCAAAGCGATGTCGCGCAGCGCAACACCACGCCCTCCTCCATCGCCTTGAGCCCGCAGACGTAAAAATAGGCGTCCGGATCGGCGATCAGCGGCGCGAGATCGGCGGCGCGCTCGCGCATCACGTCCTGCACGTAGCGCTTGGGCTGGCCGGGTGTACGACTGAAGGCGAAGTTGATGTCGATGAAGTCCTTCGGCAGATTGCCGAGCGGCCCGAAATACGGAAGCTCTTGCTTTGTGCGGGCGCCGAAGAACAGCATCAGCTTGCCGCCCTCGAATTTGCCCGACTTGCGCAAGCGGCGCCGCCACTCGGTCATGGCGCGCATCGGCGCGCTTCCGGTGCCGGTGCAGATCATCACGATCGCGCTCTTCGGATGGTTCGGCATGAGGAAGCTCATGCCAAACGGCCCGGTCACTTCGACCGTGTCGCCGACGTTGAGGTCGCAGAGATAGTTGCTGACAATCCCGCGCGTGGGGCGGCCTTGATGATCTTCGAGCACCCGTTTCACGGTGAGCGAGACGTTATTGTAGCCGGGCCGCTCGCCGTTTCGCGGGCTCGCGACCGAATATTGCCGCGGGTGATGCGGTCGCCCGTCAGCATCGGCGCCGGGAGGAAGTATGCCGATCGACTGCCCTTCGAGGACTGGGAACGGCATCGCGCCGAAATCGAGCACGATGTGGTGCGTGTCGTAGTCCTTGCCGGCTTCGGTAACGCGAACATTGCCGACGACGGTGGCTTGGACGGAGCGCGTCGCGGCCTTCGGACCATAGAGGTTGGCGTAAGGACTCGCAGCCGACCAAGGCGGGATCACCGCGGCATAGGCGCCAACCTCGAACGCCGCTTCCTCACCCGCTTCGCTTGAAGCGGCTTGGGGCGCGGCCTCTGCCAACGGCGCGGACGCGTCCGCGCCGCCAAGTTCATCCGTGCTCAGTTCCGCGGGCAAAACGTCCCAACCGAACTGCGCCTCGATGCTGTAGGCCTGTGCGCGCGGCATCGAGCGCCAATTGTCGATGCTGCCGGTCGGGCAGGGGGGAACGCAAGCCATGCAGAGATTGCAGATGCTCGCATCGACTACGTAGTTGCGCGCATCGTGTGTGATCGCGCCGACCGGGCAGGTCGACTCGCAGGTGTTGCAACGGATGCAGATTTCGGGGTCGATCAGGTGTTGCCTGATGACCGCGGCCTCGGACGTGTCCATTACACCCGGTTCCAGTCGAACGCGGCCTTTTCGCCCTTGCCGTAAACTTTCAGCGCGCCCTTGTCGCCGACCGCGTTCGGGCGCTGGAAGATCCAGTTCTGCCAGGCAGTGAGGCGCCCGAACACTCGCGTGGCCAGTGTCTCGGGCCCGTCGAAGCGCAGGTTCGCCTCCATCGCGGTCAAAGCGTCCGGGCTCATCGACGCGCGTTCCTCGACCGCGATGCGGATCTCGTCCGCCCAGTCGATATCGTCGGGAATGCTGGTCGCGAGACCAAGCGCGAATGCGGCCTCGGCGTCGAGCAGCTTGCCAAGGTTGGCCTTGAGCGGCTCCAGCGCCCGACGCTCTTCGTAGAAGCGCCGCGCGAGCCGATTCTGGCTGCTCGCCATCGGGTAATCGCCGAAGTTCGCACCGCTCAGCGCGATCCTGGGCGCATGCCCTTCGCGGCCGGCGAGATGGTAGATCCGGTCGCAGGCGAGCGCGACCTCGAGTAGAGTGCCGGCGAAGCAGGAGCCCTTGTCCACGAGCGCGAACAGGCTGCGCGAGGTGACGTCGAGCCGGCTGAATGTGCGGCGAAGATAGCCGATGGTTTCACGCACCAGCCAATGCTCTCGAAGCGCATGAAGCGTCGCGTCCATAGCGAGAACCGCTTCGGGCTCGCCTTCTGTCTTCATCAGCCACACGCCGATGTCGGGCTCGTTGGTGCGCATCGACAAGATCGCGTCCTCGAGCTCGCGCGCGAGCGCGACGGGATACCAGTTCGCGCCCATGGCCTCGATCGCCGCGATGTCCTGAGGCTGAACGCCAGTCGGGCCTCTGATCACGAAGGTAGCGGCGCGCGCGCCGCGGTCGATCGTCACCTTGACATGCGCATAGCCAAGCGCGTCGGTCCCAATGTCCCGCTCGATCGGCGTCAGCGCGACGCCCTTGGCTGACGAGGGGCGATTGCTGATCGAGGCAAGCGCGAGCGCGCGCTCTTTGACCTTGGCCTCGAATTGCGCAGGCTTGGCGATGGCGTCGACGAGACGCCAAGCAAGAGCCTTCTCGCCGCGCACGCCTTCGCTGGTGGTGCAGAAGACGTCCGCAAGGTCGTGGCGGACGTGGCGCTTGTCGGTCAGCCGCGTGAGCCCGCCCGTCCCGGGCAGCACGCCGAGCAGCGGCACCTCGGGCAAGCTGACCGCGCTCGAGCGGTCGTCGATGAGGAGGATCTCGTCGCAAGCCAACGCCAGTTCGTAGCCGCCGCCGGCGCAGGAGCCGTTGACGGCGGCGAGGAACTTCAAGCCGTCATGCTTGGACGAGTCCTCGAGGCCGTTGCGGGTCTCGTTGGTGAATTTGCAGAAGTTGACCTTCCACGCATGGCTCGACAAACCCAGCATGAAAATGTTGGCCCCCGAGCAAAACACGCGCTCGCGGGCGCTCATGATGACGACAACGCGCACTTCCGGGCGCTCGAACCGGATGCGGTTGACGGCGTCGT
The DNA here is from genome assembly GCA_963756955.1 of uncultured Alphaproteobacteria bacterium. Taxonomy (GTDB): domain Bacteria; phylum Pseudomonadota; class Alphaproteobacteria; order Rhizobiales; family Beijerinckiaceae; genus Roseiarcus. Next base: position 21,487 of record CAVWPU010000019.1, on the reverse strand, counting down.
TCAACTCGATATCGACGCCAAGGTCATAGGAGTTGAGCTTGAGCTTATAGCCGGGACGCAAGCCGGCGTTCTCGTCGAAGTCGGCGAGCAATGTCGCCACCGACCCGTCGAACTTGAGCTTCCAGTGTTTGTAGAGGGACGGCTCGGTTTGATAATCGACCCGGTCCATTGCGTTCCCGTTCATAGGCATTTTAATGCAAGTCCTGCATCATAATGCGCTGTCCAAGCTGAGACAAGGCGTCATTCGACGGGCAGGCCAAGCGCCTCGCAGGCCTGGGCGCGCAAGATCTGAAACGTTTCCGCCAAGGGCTGAGCGCTCGTGTCGAGGCGCATGTCGGCCTTCGAATAGAACGCAGCCCGACCGGCGAGGATCGATTTCAAATCATCCATCGCCTCGCGGCTCGCGGCCATGGGCCTCAAGTCGCCCTGGGCGGCAACGCGGCTCATATGGTCTTCGGGATCGGCCATAAGCCAAACGGTCGTGCAGTTGCGCAGCAGGAGGTTGAAACTGACGAAGTCGCTGACCAGCCCGCCGGCCGTGGCGATAACCGCCTTTGGATAACCCTCGATCGCTTCCTCGAGCGCGCGGCGCTCATAGCGACGATAAGCGTTTTGGCCGTAAAGCCCGAGAATCTCGCTGATGCTGCAGCCGGCGAGCTTCTCGATCTCGCGACTGAGCTCGACGAACGGAAAGTCGAGATCCTCCGCCAACATGCGGCCCAGCGTGGATTTGCCTGCGCCGCGCAAGCCGATCAAGGCGATCCGCTGCGATCGAGTGGGCTTCTCGTTGATCAGCGGTGAAGCGCCGCCCGTCAGCTCCAGGGCCGCAAGCCGCACCCGCCGAAGCGTCGCCTCGTCGCGGTCGGCAAGCGTCTCGCGCAACAGGAGCCATTCCGGCGAAAGCGTCGTGACATCGCCCACAAGTTCGGCGAGCGAGCATTGCAGCGCCTGAGCGACCTGCAGGAGAACCAGGATCGAGGCGTTGCCGACGCCATATTCGAGATTGGCCAAGTGCCGCTCCGAGACGCCGGTGGCGCGGGCCAGCGCTTTGCGAGTGAGGCCGCGGCGCGTGCGCAGAGCCTTCACGCGCTCGCCGAGCGCAGCCAGAAACGGCTCCCTCGCCTGCTCAGCCTCGCTCGGTGCGGCCCCGTCCGCCCCGACGGAGAGATCGGCGGCCGCGCTTTCCCCAACCCAGGAGGCGCGGAAGGTTCCGACCCGTTGGGCGAAAGGGGCGCCGTGTTTGACAAGACTTGAGCCCCTCCCTAGAACGTAAACAAGCATAATATTGCATCAAGCCGGATTGGGCAAGCCTTCTGTGGCGCCCCCTCCAGAGCCTCAATCGGTCGCGAGCAGCTCGTTGAGGTGAGACCGCCATGAGTCCGGATCGTGCGCCGGCGTGGCGAACTGCGCGCGGGCGACGCGGCCGCCGGCCCCGAGATCGAGACCCTCGGCGTCAAGCCCGATCGCGCGCCAAACCGGCCGCGAGGTTCTGTGTCCCGCGAGCTGAGCGAGCGCCGCCTGGCCTAGCGAATTCACCTCTGCGAGAAGTCGTTCTTCGGCTTCGGTCAACGCCGCTTCGCCTGCACGCGAGGCGAGGATCTCCGCCGCCGTCAGTGGAGCGGCGCGGCCGAAGCCACCGTTGAAATGCACGTCTTCGACTTGGAGCTGAAAAAACGAGAAATCCGCAAAGCCTGCGTAGAGGCCAGCTTTTGGGTTTCGCTGTAAATACCGGGCCTTGGCCCTTGGCGCCGCGCATTTTTCGACCCGCCCGCTCAAGGTTACGCGCGGATGATTGAGCGGGTCGCCGCGCTCGCGGCTTCCTGTCAACAGGAGGGAGGCCCGTGAATCATGAGCGAGATTCTTGGTGTGGCGCGACAACGTCGACATGAGGAACAGGGGCGCGCCGTCGAAATCGCTGGCGACGCCGATGAGAGTGGTTAAAGGCGCGCCTCCCTGCGCCTCAAGAGTCGCCAATGCGCCTGTCCGGGCGAGGCGCATCAGCCGCTTGACGTCGGCGACGGCCTCGGCGCGGGCCTCATTGGGATCGGCGGGGGCGTTCGCCATCGGGGCCTTGAGGAATCGGATTATCGTGAGGACACAAGCCCAGATGAACTCGACCGGTCAAGAGCGTGGCCCCGAGCCTAGGCTACACCGCTGGCCAAAGCCTGCAACGTCATGGTAATCTTGCAGAATTCGGGAGACGCCGCGTCTCGAATCGGCGCCCTCAAGGGGGTTGCCCTTCTCGGAACACATTCAGTCGATCAATGGTTTCAAGCTTTAAGCAAGCCCGCCAAAGCGGCGGTATTCAATCAAAACGGGAGCTTCATGCCCACAATCGCGTTGGTCGACGACGACCGTAACATATTGACCTCGGTCTCTTTATCGCTCGAGGCGGAGGGGTATCGGGTGCAGACCTACACGGATGGCGCGAGCGCGCTCGAAGGCCTGAAGGCGAATCCGCCCGATCTCGCCATTTTCGATATCAAAATGCCGCGCATGGACGGAATGGAGCTCCTGCGGCGTTTGCGGCAGAAGTCAGATTTGCCGGTGATTTTCCTGACGTCCAAGGACGAGGAGATTGACGAATTGTTCGGACTCAAAATGGGCGCCGACGATTTCATCCGCAAGCCATTCTCCCAACGCCTTCTGGTCGAGCGGGTCAAGGCGATCCTGCGCCGCTCCAATCCCAAAGACGCGGCGACACAAAAGGAAACTGAAGCCAAGATTTCTCGAGCGCGGCCGATTGAAGATGGATCCTGAGCGTCATACCTGCACTTGGGACAATACTGCGGTGACCTTGACGGTCACGGAGTTTCTTATTCTTCAAGCGCTGGCGACGAGGCCAGGGGTCGTCAAGAGCCGCAACGCCCTCATGGACGCGGCCTACGACGATCAGGTTTACGTCGACGACCGCACCATCGACAGCCACATCAAGCGGTTGCGCAAGAAGTTCAAGGTGGTCGAGCCGGATTTCGAAATGATCGAGACGCTCTACGGCGTCGGTTACCGCTTTAAAGAAGGATAGGCGGCTCGGCAGGGAGATGAGCGCCGAAACGCAAGTTCAACATCGCCTTTCTGCACAGCCGGGCCGGGGGAAACTTCGTTGGCTGCGCGTCCGCGCGCGCGTCGCCTTGCGATTTCTCACCGCGCGATTCTCCTCGTCGCTGACGCGTCGCATCGTCGTCCTCAATTTGGGCGGCCTTGTCGTCCTTGTGGTGGGGTTCCTCCTCCTCGACCAGTTTCGCGCCGACCTGATCGAGGCGCGGGTCCAGAGTCTCACAATTCAAGCCGATATCATCGCTGCCGCGGTTTCGGCTTCGGCCACGGGGGACACCGACTCGATCACCATCGATCCCGACAAGCTGTTGCAATTGGCGCCCGGCGAGAGCGTGGCGCCGTCGCCAAGCGACGAAGACGCAACGCAGTTTTCCATCAATCCCGCGCTCGTTGGGCCTTTCCTCCATCGCCTTGTAACGCCGACCCATACACGCGCGCGCATTTATGACAGCGATGGCCGGCTCCTGCTCGAACTCGCGATCGTTCTCGGCCCGCGGCGCTGTCGTGCGCTCCGATCTGCCGGATGCACCCGAGCGACGCGGAGTGGCGGATCGGATCGTCGCCCATCTACGCAGTTTGTTCCTGACTTCGACGGCGCCGCGGGCGGAAGACCCGTGGGCGACCAATGGTCGGACGATGCCCGAGGTGGGCGGCGCACTGCAGGGAAAAACGCAATCGCTCGTGCGCGTCAATCACGAGGGCGAAACGATTGTGTCGGTCGGAGTGCCGATCCAGCACATGATGGCGACCCGTGGCGCCCTCCTGCTTTCCACTCAGGGCGGCGACATCGACCGCGTGATCACCGCCGCGCGTCTGGCCCAGCTGCGGTTCTTTTTGGTGCTCGCGGTCGTCATGCTGGTTTTGTCGCTCTCGCTCGCCAATACGATCGCCGAACCTGTTCGGCGGCTGGCCGATGCGGCCGAACGCGTGCGGCGGGGCATCAGGTCGCGGCAGCAGATTCCCGATTTCACCGCACGATCCGACGAGATCGGCCATTTGTCCCGTGCGCTGCGCGATATGACGCAGGCGCTTTACAGTCGTTTGGACGCGATTGAGAGTTTCGCGGCCGATGTTGCTCATGAGCTCAAAAATCCGCTGACGTCGCTGCGCAGCGCGCTCGAAACCTTTCCGAGGGTGAACACCGGTCAGTCGCGCGATCGGCTTATCGCCGTCATGCAACACGACGTGCGCCGACTCGATCGGTTGATCAGCGACATCTCCGACGCCTCTCGTCTTGATGCAGAGCTGACGCGAGGCGAAGCGAACCCCGTCGATGTCGCCGCCCTTCTCCGCGCTGTGGTGTCGATGGCGCGTGATTCCCCGCGCGCCGGCGCTGCGCGAGTCGAATTGTCGATCCCGGTCCGGCGTGGCAAAAACGCGAGCAGCGATTATTTTGTCTTCGGGCACGACTCTCGCCTGGCGCAGGTCGTCACCAATCTCATTGACAACGCCTGCTCTTTTTCCGAGCCTGGCGGCGTCGTGCGCGTCGCCCTGCAGCGGATGTCCGCTCGGAGCGAAGCGCAAGGAGAGAAGCCCTTCGATCGCGTTGTCATCACGGTCGACGACGACGGGCCCGGGATACCGCCGCATGCGCTTGAGCGCATTTTTGAACGGTTTTATACGGATCGGCCGAGCCAAGGCTTCGGCCAGAATTCGGGGCTGGGACTGTCGATTTCGCGCCAGATTGTCGAGGCGCACGGAGGACGGATTTGGGCGTCCAACCGGCCGGTGGAAGTGGCCAGCGCTCGGGCCGCGCCGCCCCAATGCGAGAATTCCGGTGAGGCGACGCGGCATGGGGCGGGCGCGCGCTTCGTCGTCGAGCTGCCCGCGTTCACCGCATGACCAACGGCGCCCTGGCGGGAGAAACTGGCCTTCATGCGACGGCCGTGATCCACGGCGAAAACGGCGTGTTAATCCTTGGGCCCTCAGGTTCGGGCAAAAGCGCGCTGGCCCTGGCGTTGATGGCGCGCGCGAGGAGCGCGGGAGCATTTTGGGCGTTAGTCGGGGACGACCGCGTTTTTGTTCGGAAGGCGGACAGTCGACTCATCGCTCGAGGAGCCGCCAATATGGCTGGCGTCATCGAGCGCCGAATGACGGGCCTGATCACAGTTCGGCACGAAGCGGCGGCCGTCATTCGCCTGGCCATCGAACTTTGCGAGCCCGGCTGTCGATGGCCGAGAATGCCAGAGCATCACGACAGCTTGATCGTCAACGAGGTCGCACTGCCTCGCCTGGCGCTGGATTCCAGCCTGAGCGTTTGCGATCAGGCGCTCGCGGCCGAAGAGCGATTGGCTGTCCTGACGGCGGGGAACCCGGCATCAGGAATTTCGCTTGAACATTGCGCCGCAGTGCACAAAAATGGGCGCCCTGAGATTTCGCCGCCGGCTCGATCGCCGCCGGAGCGTGAGCCGATCGACTGATGGGTAATTGATGATCGGAATGGTCCTTGTGACCCACGGCCAGCTCGCCACTGGTTTTCGGGCAGCGTTAGAGCATGTCGTCGGGCCGCAGTCTCAGCTCGAGACAATAACAATTGGCCCGGAAGATGACATGGAGCAACGGCGTTCGGATATCCTGAGCGCGTCAGCGCGCGTTCAGGATGGCGGCGGCGTCGTCATTCTGACGGATATGTTCGGCGGCACACCTTCGAATCTGGCGATTTCGGTGATGGATGGAGGGCGCGTCGAGGTGATTTGCGGCGTCAACCTCCCGATGTTGATCAAGCTCGCAACGATGCGCGACACCTCCGATCTCGACCACGCCGTGGTGGAGGCGCGCGATGCTGGACGGAAATACATTACGATCGCGAGCAAGGTGCTGGAGGGGAAGTGACCCAAGCCAGCTCAGAAGGAGACTGTCCGCCGCCTCCGTCCACCGGGGCGTTGTCGCGCGAACTGCACATTGTCAACCGAAAGGGCCTTCACGCGCGAGCGACCGCCAAATTTGTGCAGTGCGTCGACCGGTTTGACGCGGAGATTAAGGTCACGCGCTGCGGCGAGACCGTTGGAGGCGATTCGATCATGGGCATTCTCACGCTTGGCGCGGGCCCGGGATCAACAATCACCGTATCGGCCGCGGGCGCGGAAGCTCGTGAAGCGTTGGAGGCGCTTGAGGCGCTCGTTTCCAACCGATTCGGCGAAGACGAGTGAAGCCTTCGCTCGATTCGGGCTACATCCGGAAGTCTTCCCCTAAATACAAGCGTCGCACGTCCGGGTGCGCAATGATTTCGTCCGGCGGGCCCTCGGTCAAGACTTGTCCGCTGTGAATGATATAGGCGCGATCAATCAGCCCAAGCGTCTCGCGCACATTGTGGTCAGTAATCAACACGCCAATGCCACGCCCTTTGAGATGCCGCACGAGGTCCTGGATGTCGCCGACCGCGATCGGGTCGATGCCCGCGAAAGGCTCGTCGAGGAGCATGAAGGACGGTTTCCCGGCAAGGGCTCGGGCAATTTCGCACCGCCGCCGTTCACCTCCGGACAGGGCAATTGAGGGCGCGGCGCGCACCCGCGCGATATCGAACTCCTCGAGCAGAGATTCCAGCATCGCCTCGCGGTCGCGACGGTTGGGTTCGTTGACCTCGAGCACCGCGCGGATGTTGTCCTCGACATTAAGCCCGCGAAAGATCGAGGCTTCCTGCGGTAAATAACCGACCCCGAGGCGCGCCCTTTGAAACATCGGCAGCCCGGTCACGTCATGACCGTCCAGCTCTATTCCGCCTTTGTCGGGTTTGACGAGGCCGGTGATCATGTAGAACACGGTTGTCTTTCCGGCGCCGTTTGGACCCAACAGGCCGACCGCTTCGCCACGTCGGACGGAAAGGCTCACGTCCTGCACCACCATTCGGCCGCGGTAGCCTTTGCCAAGGTGATGCACGGCGAGAACGCCTTGCCTGCCAGACGCGACCCAAGATGCGGAGGCAGATCCGTCGGCCTCGCTGCGCAACCACTTGCGCCAGCGAGGGGGCACGCTTACTCGCTCGCGCACGGCGCCGTTGCTCATCGACGGTCGCTCACTTCGAGAGGAGCAGACGATGCGCGCAAGATCGGCAATGACCGGCTCCTACTTCGGCTTCGCAGCCCCGGCTTTGGCAGCCTCGGCGTCTGGTTTGGCGGCGTCGGCGCTCGATTTGGGGACGAATTGTCCGTGCACTCGCCCCGACTTTGCGCTGGTGTCGACGGTCGCCAAGCCGTTCTTGAGGTCATAGGTCAGCTTGTCGCCTTTGGTGACGTTCTGGCCGTCGCTGAGGGTGACGTGGCCAATCAGGCGCACTTTGTCCTCCGCCTTGTCATAACTGCCGCTGTCGCCGGTTGCGACCTGGGTCTTGGAAACGACGGTGACAGGTCCGGCGGCGTCCAGGTGCTTGACTCCCGAGTCCGCTGTAGGGGTGGATTGGCCGTTGGTTGATTGTGGGGCGCTTGACTTCGATGGAGCAGAGCCGCCCGGGGTTGGCCCATGGTCCAGCAAGACCGTCATCGACGAGCAAGTCATTTTTGTATCGCCCTGAATGACGACAACGTTGCCGGAATAGACCGCCTTATGTTCCTTGTCGTAGTAAACGAGCTTGTCAGCGTCGATCGAGATCGGCTCCTTTGAACTCGTCCCGGGGAAGATCGCGGCCGAGTCGTTCGGGCCCGGGGCCTTTTCTGCAGCGGCGCCCGCGCCGCTCGAGCAAAGCAGCGCCACAGTGATCGCCGCCAGCCATCCGGGAACGCGAGACGGCAACGTCATGGATTTGTCCTTTTTACTTCACTCGCGGGCTCTTGGTTGGTCTGCGGAACAACATTGGTCCGGACATGACCTTCGAAAGTCAGTTCCTGACCATGATTGAGAGCCGAAGCCCTGTCGGCGAATATGGTCGTGCCGTCGCCTCCTTGGACTTCGACATGATCGTCGCTTCCGTAAACTCCTGACTTAAAATCGAATCTGCCGCTCCGCAAGAGCACGGTGAAGTGGCCATTCTTGATCCGTATGTTGTCCGACAGCTCCATGCGCTCGGCCACGCTGTCGTAAACGCCTGTGTCGGCGACCACATGGGTCGCCTCTCCGCCCGCCATGCCGATTTCGCCGTCGACTTTCCTTAGCTGCACGACTGTCGGCTGCTTAATGTCCTGCAACGCCCGCTCGGCAGTCAGAACATAGGGCTGTCCATCGCTCCGGAATCCCGCGAGCTTCGGCCGGTCCATGACAATCTTTGTCCCTTCCACCGATAACGCGCCGAAGCTCAGCGATCCTAGTTTTGTGCCGAAAGGGTTGAAGAAAGCGCCCACGACCATCGCGGCGACGCCGCTGAGACCAAAGAACAAAATCGCGACGCGCAACCGTCTGACGCGCGTTGAGCGTCGCTTGGCCTTGGCAAAAGCCTGTTCGCGGTCGGGCGGCGGCGCGACGGAAACCAGCCGCGGCGCAGACGGAGGGGAAAAGGGCGCCCTTCGCTCCGCACCGGTGACGCCAGGAGAGATTGCGTCATTCCGAGCCGCTGGCATTGGTTTCCTGTTCGGCTATCACACTCGGCGAAGAACCCAATTACGTGGCGAAGTTAGGGCCGGGGCTGCGGCAAAGCCAATGCCCCATGAACCCGTCTTGCGAGGCCCGGGCTCAACGAGCCTATGTGGGTCCCATCGGATTGGGGGCCGCGCGACCGCGCAGATTTCGCCAGATCTCATTGCCACCGTCCCCTTTTTGCGCTTTATCCCTCGCCAAGCCCTCCCATCGGGCCGGTAGCTCAATGGTTAGAGCCGGCCGCTCATAACGGTCTGGTTGCAGGTTCGAGTCCTGCCCGGCCCACCATATCCTTTCTGCCGTATCCCCGGTTTGTTGGCGCTGCAGCTGGTCCAACATTGCTTTGCCTGACGTTGGCCGAGCCACGAGCGACCCTTGAAAGATCGTTGCCTGTACGAGCCGTGGAAGGGGGGATGGGGATTTCACAGCGACGGCTATCCGCGCCGCAACCCCATGGGCTCGATTGCAGGCTCGGCGGAGCCTGTCTCGCGCGCCGTTCGATGACGCCTTGTTGATGCAGTCCCTCCCCGGCGTGGGGGCCAGCGGGTCTGCCCAAGCAAAATCAACCTGAGCCGTGCATCTTGGTTACAAAAAGAACACGTGGCAGGTTATTTGGGCATCCTATGAATATTAAACAAGCAATCAGCCCACGACGAGTTTCTTTATAGGTTCTAGTTACAATAATTAGTGCGGAGCCCAACAACTGGGTTGCCGGAAACGCTCCTATGCTTGTCTTGAGACGCAGCATCCCTGGGTCAGTCGACGGAGCAGAGCATGAAGATCGTTCAAACCGGGCGCCAAGCTATTGGCAAAGCGTCGCTCGGCGTCGTTGTTGCGGCGCAGATCATGATGGCCGCTGCGGGCGCTTTCGCTATCCTGCCATCAACGCAAGCGACTGCGAAGACGCCAGAGGCCTGCGCCGCGCTTCAGGCGAAATATCCGTCGCTCAATGGCAAAACCCTCGTCAACGCCGTCAACGCCCATACGCCTGGCTACGAAGCTCTCGATCCCAACGATCCAAGCAAATATGTCGGCTTCGACATTGACCTTGGCGAAGCGATCGGTGACTGCCTCGGGTTCAAAGTCTCTTACAAACCCGTGACCTTCGCGTCCCTCCTTACAACGCTCGAGGCGGGCCAGGCCGACATCGTCATCTCCGATATCTACGCCACCAAGGAACGCGCCAAGGCCGCCGACTTCGTCACCTATCTTAAGGTCTATGACGGCGTCCTGGTCGCCAAGGGCAATCCCAAGAAGATCGACGGAATCAACTCTATCGATGTGCGGCGCGACGGCGGCCGAGAACACCGGCTTCGTCGAAGTCCCCCTCGTTCAGGCGCTTGAGGCGCAATGTAAAGCGGCGGGGAAACCAGCTCCGGAAATCCAACTTTACGACAACAATGCGAACTGCATTCAAGCGATCCTCTCGGGCCGTGCCGACACGTATGTCAATGACGTGAACACAGTGGACGGCGCAGTGAAGGCCTATCCGGATAAGCTCGAGAAGGCGACCGCAGTGACGCTTCCTTACTCGGTCGGCATCGCTGTCCCGCGCAACAAAACCGACTTCCGCGACGCGGTCTTTGCCGCGCTCACCGAGATCCAGAAATCCGGACTTCAAGGCGAGCTGATGAAGAAGTGGAGTTTGCCCGAAGATCAGTTGGAAGCGCCGAAGTTGGTCGTGGCGGATTGATTGTTGGCATGGCCGGAGCGTCGCAACGCTCCGGCCGTCCCGATGCGAGGCAGCTTCGAAAGCTTCAATGGAACTGTTCTTCCATTATCTCAGCCAGCCTTATCTGCTCACCGGCATTCTCTATACGCTTCTTATCACCGCCATCGGCCTCGGAGGCGGCGTTGCGATGGGCATTGTGCTTGCCGGCATGCAACTCAGTCGGTTTCCGGTCCTCTCCGTCATCACGCGGGCCTACGCGATTATCTTTCGCGGAACGCCGCTCATCTTGCAGATGATCTTCTGCTACAACGCGCTGCCGATGATCGGCATAAGGCTGACTGCGGTCGAGGCGGGAGGCTTGGCGCTGGCGCTGAACGAAGCGCCTTTCATAGCCGAGATCATTCGCGGCAATGTCATCGGGGTCGATCGAGGCCAGGTCATTGCCGGTCAGGCGCTTGGCATGACGCCGGCGGTCGTGATGCTGCGCATCGTGGCGCCGCAGGCGATCCGCTCGATGGTTCCGGCGCTCGGCAACGAGGCGGTCAGCGCTCTCAAGAACTCGTCGCTTGCCTCGGTGGTGTCCGTGCAAGAATTGACGCTGCGGAGCACGCAGCTGGCGTCCGCAAATTTTGATTTCTTCTCGATCTTCTTCGCCTCGGGCCTCATGTATCTCGTCCTGACAGGCGCGATCGCCGTTATCCAGGTGTTCGTGGAAGTCTTGCTTGACCTGGACCTGCCGACGCCTGCAGGCGCGTCTCGCGCGCCTCCTGCCTTGGCGCCGCCGGCCACTCGAGGCCATGCGGAAGGCGGATGGAGAGATCGCGCCGCGCCAAGTCTCGCCCGCCGCCTCTCACTCGGCGCCCTCGCCGCCTCCGCGACCAAGGGCCAGCCTGCCGATCGACCGCGAGAAGCGGCTGACCGCACTTAGGGCCAGCCAACCGGCGCTCGAGATCAAGGCGCTACACAAGTCCTACGACCGCAAGACCGTGCTCGAGTCCATCGATCTCGTTGTTCGCATTGGCGAAGTCGTCGCGCTTCTGGGGCCGAGCGGTTCGGGCAAGAGCACCCTTCTGCGCTGCATCAACCACCTCGAATCGTGGGACAGCGGCAGCATCAGAGTGGCGGGTCGGAACATCGGTTTCGACGCCCTAAACAGGCCGCTCTCCCCTCGCGCCATCGCCAACGAGCGGGCGACGGTCGGCGTCGGCATGGTCTTTCAGAGCTTTAACCTGTTTGGTCATCTGACGGCCAAGGAGAACATCGCCGGGCCCCTTCGCTGGGTGCATGGCCTCTCGCGCACCGACGCGGACATTCGTGCGCGCGAGCTGCTCGATCGCGTCGGGCTTTCGGATCGCGCCGAGGCGTTGCCGCGCCATATGTCGGGGGGCCAGCAGCAACGCGTGGCGATCGCTCGCGCGCTCGCGCCCAATCCAACGATCCTGCTTCTCGACGAGCCAACGTCGGCGCTCGACCCCGAACTTGTGAGCGAGGTCCTTGATGTCATCCGTCGGCTCGCGGTGGAGGATGGCCTGACGATGATGATCTCAACCCATCAGATCAGTTTTGCGAGGGAGGTCGCGGACCGCGCGATGTTTCTGGCCGAGGGATCGATTGTCGAGGAAGGGCCGGCTGATGTCGTGTTGTCACGACCAAAAAATGCGCGGACCGCCCAATTCCTTCAGATCATGACCGACGAGGCCGCCGCACCCGCATAATTCGACACAAAACCCTGTAGGTGCGCTCACGACGAGAGCGGTTCACCCGGCCGTGCAGGCTCGCAACAATCGGAGACAACGTGCATCACCATAGGCTCCCTGTTTCGCCCTCGACCGTGCACTGGGGCTATTTCAGCAAGGTCGTAAAACCGGCTCTGACGATAAGGTCGGGCGATCGCGCGACAATCGAAACGCTGACCCATCACGCCAACGATGACTATGAGCGCATGATCAAGGACGACCCTGCGGCGGAGGCGATCTTCCACTGGACGAAAGACGAGAAGACAATTCGACGCCGTGGCGCGGGGCCAACGGAGGGCAAACTCAAATTCGGGCCTGGGGAAGGCCTGGGCGTTCATCTTCTCACTGGCCCCGTAGCGATCGAGGGCGCCGAACCCGGCGACATTCTGGAGGTTCGCGTCCTCGATGCGCGGCCCCGACCAAGCTGCAACGCCTGCTACGCCGGGCGCTGCTTCGGTTCAAACGCTGCCGCATCGTGGGGCTTCCAGTATCACGATTTGATCGAGGAGCCTCGGCCGCGCGAAGTCGTGACGATCTTCGAGCTCGATACGTCCGGCGAGCCGCACGCGAAGGCGGTCTATAACTACGTCTGGAGCCCGCAGACCGACCCGGACGGCGTCGTCCATAAAACGATCGATTATCCGGGCGTTCGCGTCGATCACCGCCTCGTCAAGCGCCGTGAAAACGTGCTCGCCAATGTGCGCGTACCCGCGCGACTCCACTTCGGCACGATGGGCCTGGCGCCCTCGGAAGCGGATTTTGTGAGCTCCGTTCCCCCCTCGTACACCGGCGGGAACATCGACGACTGGCGCATCGGCAAGGGGGCGACGATGTACTATCCAGTCGCGGTCGCCGGCGCCTTCTTCTCGGTTGGCGATCCTCACGCCGCGCAGGGCGACAGCGAGCTTGGCGGCACCGCCATCGAGACCTCGCTGACCGGCGATTTCGAGTTTCATCTGCACAAGAAAAGCGACCTCGCGGGCACGACGCTCGAAGGCCTCGATCATCCGATGCTGGAGACAGACCAACAATGGTCCGTCTACGGGTTCACCTATCCGAACTATCTCGCCAGTCTGGGCGCCGACGCGCAGACAACGATTGCGCAGCATTCCAGCATCGATCGGGCTATGCGCGACGCCTTCCGCAAGCTTCGTCGTTTCCTCATGACGGCCCACAAGCTCAGCGAGGATGAGGCGATCTCGCTCATGTCGGTCGCCGCCGATTTCGGGGTGACCCAGGTCGTCGACGCCAACTGGGGCGTGCACGGCTCGATCCGCAAAAGCATGTTCCAATGCTCATGAATCTGGGGCTGCTGCACACCCCGGTTGCTCAGACGGCGCATCAGGAAATCGTCTATCGCGACGTTCGCCGCCCTGGGAGCTAAGCGATATTCATTGCTTGCAGGGTCATCGTGGCGGCGACTGTCGCTGACCTACAACACCTTTTGCGAGAATTCGTTGCGCACAACACTTTCGGGCTGATCTCGGCTGTCGACTCGTGTATTCTGGCGCTCTCTCGAACGGTTGGGCCCGCGAAACGAGGTTGGGTTCGAACCCAAGGAGGCCGAAATGGATTCGATTCGACACATTTACGGGCTCCGCCGGCTCCCAATGCGCTTGTCCGCGCCGATGCGTTATAGCTTCGCGAGCGGCGGGTCGTCCTGGTAAGCGCCCCCCGGAACCGACGCCCTAACGTCTGAGCGGCGAAGACCGCTTTCCTCACCTGATCGTGTTTTCCCATTTGGCCGTCGGGTCGCCTTAACTTGGGCGGCCTTCCGGCTATCGCTTCGGAATCCGGCTTGCCGCCGCGATTCGCGTTGGACCAAGACCCATGCTCCGTTTCTTTGAGACCAGCCTCGACCCGTTTCGGAAGCACGATGAAAGCATGCCGCCGGCCAGCCTGATCGGCTATTACTGGCGCTATTGCCGACAGGTTTGGCCTTTTCTCGCTGCGTTGATGACGATCAGCCTGATCATCTCGCTGATCGAGGTCACGATCACGCGCTTCATCGGCGCGCTCGTCGACATCTTGCGTTCGACGAGCCCGGATCAGGTGCTGCAGACGCACGGCCGCGAATTTCTGGGCATGGCGCTGCTCATTCTCGTCGGGCGCCCGCTCGCAAGTTTCACCCACGACTTGATCGTCCAGCAGGCGATTGCGCCGGGGATGACCAATCTCGTCCGCTGGCAGACGCATCGCTATGTCCTGCGCCAGTCGGTTTCGTATTTCGCCAGCGACTTCGCGGGCCGCATCGCCTCCAACATCGTGCAGGCCGCTGCGTCGCTACGCGACTCGGTGGTGCAGATCATCGACGCGCTCTGGTTCGTGACCGTCTTCGCCCTCAGCGCGCTGTTTATCTTGGTGCAGACCGATTGGCGTCTCGCTTGTCCTCTGGCGCTCTGGATCCTGGTCTACGCTGGCGCGCTGGCGTATTTCGTGCCGCGAATCCGGCGTCGATCGGAAGCGCTCGCGCACATGCGCGCGACGCTGACCGGCCGCATCGTCGACAGCTACACCAACATCCAGACGGTCAAGCTGTTCGCTCACCTCGAGCGCGAGGACGAGCACGCTCGTGACGCGCTCGCCGAGCACACCGCGGCGTTTCATCGCCAGACCCGGCTGATCACCTTCCTGAACCTGACCGTTTCGCTCAGCAACAGCATCCTCTTGGTCAGCGTCGGCGTTCTTGCGATCTGGCTCTGGACGCGCGCCGCCGTGTCGCTCGGCGACATCGCCGTTGCGACGGGGCTCGCGCTTCGCGTCGCGCTCATGTCGGGGTGGGTGATGTGGACCTCGATCGGCATCTTCGACAATATCGGACAGGTCCAGGAGGGCATGCGAACGATCGCGCGACCGCGCACGCTGGTCGACCGCGTCGACGCCCGCCCGCTTGACGCTTCAAGGGGCGCGATCCGCTTCGAGAACGTCCGATTCCATTACGGCAAGGCTGGCGGCGTCATCGACGACTTCTCGTTTGCGATTCAGCCTGGCGAAAAGATCGGTCTGATCGGGCGTTCCGGCGCCGGCAAGTCGACGCTGGTCAATCTTTTGTTGCGCTTCTACGACGTCGAGGGCGGACGCATCCTGATTGACGAGCAGGATATCGCCTTGACGACGCAGGAGAGCCTGCGCCAGCAGATTGGCATGGTCACGCAGGATACGTCCCTGCTTGCACCGCTCGATCGGCGAGAACATTCGTTACGGGCGGCCCGACGCCTCCGACGAGGCGGTCATCGCAGCGGCGCGGCAGGCGCACGCGCATGACTTTGTGATGGGCCTGACCGACCCCGACGGGCGAAAGGGATACGACACGCTCGTCGGCGAGCGCGGGGTCAAACTGTCCGGAGGCCAGCGCCAGCGGATCGCGATCGCGCGGGTCCTCTTGAAGAACGCGCCCATTCTCGTGCTCGACGAGGCGACGTCCGCATTGGATTCCGAAGTCGAGGCGGCGATCCAGGAGAATTTCCAGACACTCATGGAAGGCAAGACGGTGATCGCCATCGCCCATCGCCTCTCGACCATCGCGGCGATGGACCGGCTGATCGTGCTCGAGGACGGCGATATCGCCGAGATCGGAACGCATCAGGAGTTGCTGTCGCGCGGCGGGATCTACGCGGCGCTCTGGCGGCGCCAGTCCGGCGGGTTCTTGGACGCGCAGGCGGCGTGACGGCGGGGACTGGCGTGGCGACTGCTGTTGCGGTTCGGTCCCAGAGGCGCTTCGCCACGCTTGCGGCCGCCCCCAAAATCGGGACTGTGACGCGCGTCACAGCGTCACGCGAAGCCAGCCGTTAACTCGACGCCCCTCGGACGGAGCCGTCCGAACTGGGGAGGCCTGCGGAAGTCCCCGTTGGCGGATGGAGTTGGTGATGGGTATCCTTCGAAAGCGGTTCGCGGCGAGCCGCCGCGATTCTTCCGCTCGGAACGAGAGAATGTTCGCAGCGACTTGCATCTGCATCGAGATCCTCGTCGCAGCATTGGCCCTTTACGCTCTGGGGTCGGCTATTCTGCTGGACGCCTCCGCCAGCGGTCCTCCGCAGAACAAAGCCCAGGCAGGGACTTCTTTCGTCGGTCCTTGAGGACACAGCCTGAGGAGCGCAGCCGGCTTCCGTGCCTTGCCCGGGTTACGGCTCGGTGCGACGGATCGGGTCTCGCGGCTGGCGAGGCTGATCCAACCCGGGCGTTATTGCAACCCTGACCTGGGCGACGAGATTCGGCTGAAAATTGCGCCGCAGCGCGGGCATTTGCCGGCAGTAGCGGAGATCATGGCGCCGCACGCCGGGCATGAGGTCATTCTGCCAATGATACGCCGTTGGCTTTCCGACCCTCCTCAGCCTTCAGCCGCCGGCCCGCCTATAGCTGGAATCCCTAAGCCAAGAGGCGCCCATCTGAGGATCGCATAGGAAAAAGTCTCGTGAGACGCGTGGTCGACGCTAAGCAGCGGGAACCGTTTCTCGCTGCTCAAAACCGGTCCACCTGTTGGGCAAACACATAGCCGACGCCACGCTCCGTCAGGATGATTTGAGGCGTGCTCGGATCCTGCTCCAGCTTGCGCCGAAGGCGAAGAATTTGGACATCGATGCTGCGGTCGAAGACATCGTCATGCACTCGGGTGGCCTGCAGCAGATGCTCCCGGCTCAGCGGGCGTTGTGGAGCGTCCAGAAAGGCGACAAGCAACGCATATTCCCCTTTCGTTAGCGGAACCGGCGAGCCATGCGTGTCGGTTAGACGCCGTGTGCGCCGGTCGAGCCGCCAGCCGGAAAAGCGATATCCGCCGCGTTCTAGGTCGCGTGAAGGCGAGGCGCGGCTCCTGTCAAGCCTTCGAATGATCGCGCGCACTCGCGCGAGAAGCTCACGCAGGTTGAAGGGCTTCGTGACATAATCGTCGGCGCCCAGCTCGAGACCGACTACCCGGTCGATTTCATCCCGCCGGTGGCCGGTGACGATGATCACTGGCACGTCAAAACTCGACCTGAGCTCGCGCAGCGCGTCGAGTTCATCGTCGAGTCCAAGCCGAAGATCTAGGATGACGACGTCCACCTCCTGCCCGCTAAGTTGGCGGAGCATCTCCTTCCGGCCGGGCGCTAGCAGCGTCTGGATGTTATTCTCGACGAAGTAGTCGAAGATCATGGTTTGCAGCGTGGGATCGTCGTCGACCACGAGGACCGTGGCCTGACGATCGCCAGCGCCTGACAACCGCATGTTGCTTGGTGCTGTTTTGCTGTCTGAGAGGAGCTGATCGGTCAATCGGTCGATCTCGCGCATGGAAGCAGATGGAACGTGCCGTTGTCGCAAGCCGTCCCGCGTCGTCCGAGGCGGTAGTTTGGCGGCGCCTCTAATGAAGCCGCGGACGCCCTCCTGCCATCCAGGGCGCGTCTTTGGCTAATGTCGAAGGCGAGAGCCGGAGCACAGATCAGCGCGTCTGTTTGGCTCAGCAGCTCGGGCAGATGTCGATCAAGTGATCGAGCCCAATGTTATCTTGCTCGATCCTCTTCGTCAAAGCGTCGTCGCCGGGGCGGGTCTGTCTAGCCAGCGGCTCCTGGCTTATCGGCGTAGGCGGCCGATGGCTTATGAAAGCCTGCGCGTAAGCGTTTTTCTGCGCCTGGGCAGGGTGTACAGCGGCGGTCGAAGCGAGCAGCACAATCACTCCAAAAATAATCGAGCGCACGGGTCCAGCTCCTTTCATTTGAACCGCTCGGATTAAACATCCCTGCGATTTGTCTTTTTTGCAGACAGCCGACTTATTGAAGCTTTGCTTCACAAGTGTCTCTGAGGGCACGATGCTTGTCTGGAGCTACGGAAGGATTTCAAAGGCCAGGTATTGCGTTACGTTCGCAACAATCGGTTTGCCGGCGGGTCCCGAAGCGAGACTCGACGACGCTTCGCACAAGATGGCCGAGCGTCCCCCTCGAGAGCGCACGCCATCGGCATCTGGATGTTATTGTCGGTGAGATCGCGGTCGTCCGATGACAGCTGTCTGTTACAACCCGGACGGTGTGTCGGGGAGCTAGATATGGGTTGCCATGCGGGCTTCGGGCTACAGCCTGCGACTGACGACAAGTCTTCTGCGCGCTAGACGCATCATGGCGCGCCTGATCCTGGTCGTTCTAACCCTTTGCGCGGCAGGATGGGCGATTGCCCAAGCCCCGGAGCCTCAACCTCGCCCCGACCAAGAGCCGATTACGCCCATTCCACCCGTCCCAGCCCAAGACCCCCGGCAGGTCGCGCTCGGCGACCGCTTGTTCCACGACACACGGCTTTCGCGTGACAACACGCGCAGCTGCAATTCGTGTCATGACACATCGACCAACGGCGCGAGCGGAAGAAACGACGCGAACGTCCTCCTGAACTCATCTTCTGACGCGGTCGCATTAAACACGTCTACCGTGTTTAATTCCGCGCTGAACTTCCGCCTGAATTGGGAAGGCGACCTCCGCACGCTGGAAGACCAAGCGATCCAAACCTTCAACAAATCCCAGAATATGGGATCGGACGTCGAGGAAGCATTGCACAAACTGCGAGCCGACCAGGATATGGTTCGTCAGTTTAGCGAAGCCTTCGGCCGCGAGCCGGATGTCCCAGGGCTCGTCGGCGCCATTGCGGCCTATGAGCGGACCCTCCTTACACCCGGGAGCCGGTTTGATCGATGGCTCGAGGGCGACGTCTACGCGATAAACGCTGAGGAGTTCGCTGGGTACCAGTTGTTCAAGTCGCTCGGCTGCGTCTCTTGCCATCAAGGGGTCAACGTCGGCGGCAACATGTACCAGCGCCATGGCGTGTTTCACCCGCTTGCCTCTCCCAAGCCGGAGATCGTTCGTGTCCCGAGCCTACGGAATGTCGCGGTCACGCCACCCTATTTTCACGACGGAAGCGCGGCGACGCTGTCGAAAGCGGTTCAGGCGATGGGTTATGCGCAACTTGACCGAAGGTTGACCGATGACCAAACGAAGGCCATCGTCGCCTTCCTGAACACTCTGACCGGGACCTATCTCGGCAAGCCCGTCACATCGGCGGCCGAATTGCGGCAAAGCGATGCGCCCAAGTGAAATCGCCGCTGGCGTGGGTGTGGTTTGCCTGCTCCTCACCCTCCTAACCTGGTTGTTGATGCGCGGCATCGCGACCGACGCGGCAGTCTATTCGACGACGCTGCGAATCTTCGACGACTTCGCCCTCGCCGAGGCTTCGCTGGATCGCGACGTGCTGCAGGCTCGGGCGGGATTGCTCACGAACTATGACCCGCTCGTGCGTTCGTCGGAGCGGATAGCCGCCGCGGAGACAGAACTTCGCGCGCAGGCCGCGTCAGAGGGGCTGGACACTGGGCCGCTCGATCGCCTCGCCGCTGCAACCAAAATTGAAGAGAATTTGACCGAACGTTTTAAGAGCGACAACGCGCTCTTGCGCAACTCGCTGTCCTACATCAGCCTTCTAAGCGCAAGTCCTGGATTCAATGATCGGGATGTTCGCCTAAGGAGGCTGGCCAGGGACATTCTCCTACTCACTCTCGATTCCTCGGCGCGCTCCCAACAGGCCGTGGACGAGGGCCTTCTCGAACTTGCCGTGCAGCCCCCGGCCGAGGCGGATCAGGAAACTGCCCAGGCTTTGATTTCTCACACTCACCTCCTCGAAGTTCTTCGTCCCTCGGTCGACGATACCGTTAAGGGGCTGCTCGCCGTTCAGACGAGACAGCCTCTGGAGGAGACGCGCGCGCAATTCGCGCGCTTCCACATAGCCTCGGAAGCCTCGGCGCAACGGTTCCGCCTGCTCCTCTATGCAACGTCCATTCTACTTGCTCTCGCGCTGATCGATCTCGGAAGACGGCTCAGAGCCCGAGCGGTGGCGTTGCGAAAGCGGGCGGCGTTCGAGCACCTGATCGCGGAACAATCCGCGCGCCTCATCAATTGTCCGCCTAGCGAGACCAAGGGGAGGCTTGAGCAGGCCTTGGCGGAATTTGGAAGAGCAATCGAGGCTGATCGCGTCTATGTTGTGCTGGGCGAACACCCTATCCGGACTTTTGCTTGGTCCGAGGACCATGCGCCTTATCCCGTTGGCTGGCCAGGGTCGGCACTCTCCCTGCCGGATGACTTCAAGCAGGTCGGACTGGAGACAATCGTCGCGCCGGACGTCGCTCGCCTTCCACCCGGCAGCGCTAGGAAGACGCTGGATGCCTTCGGGGTCCGCGCCTGGGCTTGCGTTGTTCTGCGCCGACCGAGCTGGGAGCGCGGCATCCTGGGATTCGACAGGCTTCAGCCCGCGCGAGGGGCTTACT
Organism: uncultured Alphaproteobacteria bacterium; assembly: GCA_963756955.1. Classification (GTDB taxonomy): domain Bacteria; phylum Pseudomonadota; class Alphaproteobacteria; order Rhizobiales; family Beijerinckiaceae; genus Roseiarcus. The sequence goes on along the minus strand of CAVWPU010000019.1, from coordinate 1,257 downwards.
TCCCGCTGGAGGCGGTGCGGCTCGCCGGAGACGCGCTCGCCGATGCGCTCGAACGCGAGATCGGCGAGCGCGAAAAGGCCAAACTGACGGCGCGGCTCGAGCGGGCGCTCCGCTTGCAGATCGTGGGCCAGCTGACAAGCGGCGTCGCCCACAACTTCAATAACATCGTCTCCGCGATCGTTGGCTACTCCGAAATGGCCAGTGCTGAGGTGGAGCCGGGCAGCAAGGCGGCACGACGCATTGCCGAGATCGAGAAGGCCGCTGAACGCGGGCGAGACTTGGTCGATAGCATCCTGACTTTCGGACGTAGGTCGGATGACCGTTACGCGCTTCTCTCGATCACTGAATTGCTGAGCGAGACCGCATCGCTCTTGCGAGCATCGCTGCCGTCGAGCATTGAGTTGGTCGTCGCGGACGCGCCCGAAGGTCTTGCGGTGTTCGGCGAGCGTGCGCAGTTGCAGCAGGTTATCGTCAACCTGTGCAGGAATGCGGCGCAAGCAATGGGTGAATCTGGACGCATCGCTGTCTCAGTGAATACGCAGCGTCTTACGACCGGGCGAATCTTCAGCAGCGGAGAACTGGAGCCGGGTTCCTATGCTTGCATCGCCGTCAGCGATGCTGGCCCCGGCTTTGGAGAAGACGTCGCGAAGCGGCTGTTCGAGCCCTTTTTCACGACTCGGCCCGGCGGAACCGGGCTCGGCCTCGCAACGGTCCGCAAGATCGTTCGAGACCACGACGGCGCAGTCGACGTCGCCAGTACGCCAGGAGAGGGCAGCCGCTTCGAGGTCTGGCTGCCCGCCGCCAAGACTGAGGCGCAAACGACGCCGAGACCGAACCCAGTCGCGCCGCCGCGGCTCGGCCAGGGCGAAACCGTGCTGATCGTTCACGATGATCGCGACACTCTGCTTGGCGATGAGGAGATCCTAGCCGCACTCGGATACGAACCCATAGGTTTCGATCGTCCGGCTGACGCCATCGCTGCGGTCCGTACCGAACCGACCCGGTTTGACGGCATAGTCATCAGCATCGCCTCAGTTCGAGGAGCCCTCGAACTTGCGCATACTCTTCACAGCATCAGTCCGGTTCAGCCGATCCTCCTCGCGAGATCCTCGCTCGACATCGGCGCGGACGCGCTCGTTCGGGCAGGCGTTGCTGATCTGGTTCGCCGGCCGCTTGTCGGCGCTGAACTTGCCTCCGTGCTTACCCGCTGCCTTGCCGCGGCGAAGACATCGGTCGCGCAACGCATCGCTATCTAGG
>CAVWPU010000018.1:0-15023 GCA_963756955.1 uncultured Alphaproteobacteria bacterium | reverse complement strand
GTCGCGTCTAGCCCGCTCTATCTTCGGGCCGAGCGACGGCCGCTGGCCTGCGCGCCCGCTCACGAGGGCGCCTGTGCTCAGGAAAAGCTAGTTGCCCGGGCTACTTTGGTATGCGCCCGCATCGATCCGAGGTCCGCGCGGCGTTCCAACGATGTCGACCGGGGGCGCGTCGGCGGGGTTTCCGGCCCCTATAGCGCGGGCTCCGGGCCTCAGCCTGAGGTCGAAAACGAGGCTCGCGGGATCAAATTTGACAAACTCGCCGGCGGCGCCTCTTCCGGCGACGATGATGTTGCGGTCCGCATACTGGCCGGGCTTGTAGACGCCCCAATTCGGCTTTCCGCCAAGATAGGTGATGATCGCGCATTTCCCGTCAATCGTGAGGCAGATGTTGTGATCCATCGTCATGTTGGGGTTAACGTTGTAAATGGTCAGGCCGTTGGCGATATTGTTGCGGATGATCACGTCATTGGATGGCGCGCCGTCATGGGTCTTGTTGCCAACGGTGACGAGCGGCTTGCAGCCACCGGCCGTGGGAATCAATCCGTCCGATAGAGCCGTGTTGTTGATGATCTTGCCGCCGTGCACACTGGCAAAACCGACGCCCCAACAAGCGCTGGTTACGACGACGTTGTTCGTCACCGTGAGGTTCGCCCAGTCGCCATCGAAGGCGTCGATTCCCTGAAGATCTGTTGGGAATGGCAGATTTGGATCGGTTTGACGGATAACCTTGTTGCTGTCGATCACGACGTTTTTAAACGTCTTGGACCCTCCGGGCGGGACAGCTCTGCCGGGATATCCTTGCATGCCGTCCACGTGTGCGCCGATCTTCCAATTCATCCCGTCGTGAATATAGTTCTTCGTCATCAGAAGATTACTGGCGCCATAGTCGATCCCGTCGTCACCGAAGTGATCGATCTCATTGCCAGTCACCAGCGTGCTGTTGCCGAATACCCCTAATCCGAAATGGTTGGCGGTAATGTGCGAGTTGACGACCGATATGCAGTTCGTATTGGCCCCGTTGTCGGAGCCCACGGCATTGATCCCGACCGTCGTGTTAGCGGCCCACTGGGCTTGGGTCCAAGTCGCGTAAACTGGGGGATCTGCAGCAGACACGTTCAGATTATACAAGACGATATTCGATGTCGGGGACTGTGGGCCACTATCACCGACATTGATAAGCGCGCGGCGTCCAGAAGATCCCAGAGACTGAACTTTGATTCCAGAAAACACGAAGTAAGACGAGGCGAGGACCGCCAGTGTAGAGAACACTGGCGTCTGGCCGGGAGCCGCGGCGATCGTGACGAACGCGGTGTTGGTTACCTGAACGGCATAAGCGCCGATAGAAATATCGCCGTATTGACCGCTCATCAGAAGGATTTCATCGCCCGGCTGTACGCGCGCGGGATCGCTGCTCGGGCCGTCGGCATAGAGGCGCGCCCCTTGAGCGTTCTTCTGCGGATAGTGGTCGTAGGGGACCGTCGAGAGCAGCGGGCGCCTATAGCCAAGTTGCTTGGTCGAGCTGACGACGCCCTGGAGCGAATTCCAAGGCGCGGTCTGCGAGCCGTCGCCGCCATCGGCTGGGCTCTTGCCGTTGACTGGATCGACGTACCAGACGTGATTGAATGTCGTTGGAGGGACCGCGCAACCTGGGTAGACTTCCGTCGCTCGCGCATCGCTTCCGACCGCAGCGGCGACGCAAAAAAAGCCGACGCCGATCAGCCCGCGCGCCTTGTCCGAAACCATGGGAGACCCTTCACGCGATCCGTGGGACCGGAAGGCCAAAAGGCGGAACGCTCCGCTCTCTACCGGAAATAATGCGCCAAGAAAAAGGCGGCGCAAGTCGATCCAGGTCGAACTCCCCATTCCATTCGCTTCGGCGCTGGGCTTTAGGCGACACCGCCCTTGGAATGCGCTAACAGACCGGCGGCGGAGCTCATCCATCTGGGCATCCGTCAGGATTCATGTCGTCCATGTCCGTCCGCCTTGGCGAAGCCGATCTCATCGCCCGCTATTTCGCTCCGCTGGCGGGGCCGGCGGGCTTGGGGCTGCGCGACGATGCGGCGCTGATGCGCCCGCCGCCGGGCGAAGACCTTGTGCTGACGACCGATGCGCTTGTCGCGGGCGTGCATTTCTTCGCCGACGATCCACCGGGAGCGATCGCCCGCAAGGCGTTGCGGGTCAACCTCTCCGATCTTGCGGCCAAGGGCGCGCGGCCGCTCGGATTTCTTCTCACGCTCGCGCTGCCGTGCGACTGGCGCGAGGACTGGCTCGCAGTCGTTCGCCGAGGGTCTTGGCGCGGACGCCTTGGCCTTCGAATGCCCGCTTATCGGCGGCGACACCGTGTCGACGCCTGGGCCCATGACGCTGAGCGTGACCGCGATCGGCTCGGTCGCGCAAGGGCGGATGGCCAGGCGCACCGGCGTCAAGGCCGGCGACCGCCTCTATGTCACGGGCACGATCGGCGACGCCGCGATTGGTCTGAAGGTCCGGCTAGGGCGGGGCCCCGACATTCCGCAGGCCGACAAGGCGTTCCTGCTCGAGCGGTATCTGACGCCCGAGCCGCGCCTGGCGCTGATCGGCGCGATGGCCGCGCACGCGAACGGCGGCATGGACGTCTCGGACGGCTTTGTCGGCGATCTCGACCAAGATGCTCGACGTCTCCGGGGTCAGCGCCGCGCGTGCCGATCTATCGCCTGCCGCTGTCGCCCGCCGCGCGCGCGGCGATCGCCGCCGATCCCGACCTGTTCGAAGTTGCGGCGACCGGCGGCGACGACTATGAGCTTCTCGCCTCGGCGTCGCCCGCGTCCGCGTCCGCGTTCGAGGCGGCGGCTGCAGCGGCGGGCGTGCCGCTGACGTTCGTCGGCGAAGCGGTCGAAGGTCGGCGAGCCGCCGCGCTTCATCGGCCCCGATGGCGATGCGGTCGTCTTCGCGCGCGGCTCCTACAGCCATTTCTGAACGGAGATACGATGACCGAAGCCGGCTCCACGCTCATGGACATGCGGCTGCTCGCGGCGCAGGCGGTCGCGCGCGAAGCGGGCGCGCTGGCGCGGCGGCGCTTCCTCGACCACTCGTTCACGGTCGGCTTCAAGGGCCCGCAGGACTATCTGACCGAGGTCGACGGCGAGACCGAGGCGCTCATCGCCGAGCGGCTCCATCGACGTCTTTCCGACCGACGGCTTCATCGGCGAAGAGAGCAAGGCGCGCGCCAGCAGGCGAGGGCGGGGCGGCCTGGGTCGTCGATCCGATCGACGGCACCGCGAACTTCGCTCGCGGCGTGCCGCATTTCTGCGTCTCGATCGCCTGCGTCGCCGCCGGCAAGATCGAGGTCGGCGTCATTTACGATCCGATGCGCGACGAATTGTTCGCGGCCCGGCGAGGCGGCGGCGCGCGGCTCAACGGCGCGCCGATGCGCGCCTCGAGTTCGACGCTCGCTCGCCGAGCTCCGCAATCGAGGTCGGCTGGAACATGCGCGCGGGCGCCGACCAATATGTCGATCTCCTCCGCCGGGTCGCATCGACCGGCGCTGCGCCCTTCCGCACCGGCTCCGGCGCGCTCGCGCTCGCCTATGTCGCCGCCGGCCGGCGCGACGGCTATCGTCGAGCATCACATCAATGCCTGGGACTGTCTTGCCGGGATTCTGCTGGTCAGCGAGGCGGGCGGCTACGTGAGCGACTTTCTTGAGCGGCGACGGCCTGACAAAGGGCAATCCGCTGATCGCCTGCGCGCCCGGGGTCAAGGACGCCCTGATCGCCGCCGCGGCGCTTCGAGGGGATCGCGCTGATGAGCGAGATCACGCTGACCCATGGCGACGCGCGAGCGACGATCGCGCTGCTCGGCGCCGAAGCGCGAGCCTGGCGGATCGCCGGGCGCGACCTGCTTGTGGCCCGGCGATCCGGCGATCTGGAGCGACATCAGTCCGATCCTCTATCCGGTCGTCGGCTGGACGCGGAACGGCGAGGAGCGGGTCGACGGCGTCCGCTATCCGCTCGCTCTGCACGGCTTCGCCCGGTTCGAGACCTTCGCGGTCGAAACGTCAGGCGCCCGACTTCGCGCGGCTTACGCTCAGCGACAATGCGCGCACGCGCGCGATCTATCCTTTCGCCTTCGCGCTTGCGCTCGAATACCGGCTGAGCGCCGACGCGCTCGCCATGGCCATCGAAGTCGCCAATCCCGGCGCGCGACGCGCGCCTTACGCCTGCGGCCTGCATCCGGGTTTCCGCTGGCCGCTCGGCGCAGCGGGACGCGACGGCGCGCTTGTGCGGTTCGAAAAGGCGGAGCGGCCCGAGGTTCCGCGCCTCGCGCCGGGCGGGCTGATCGGCAAGACGATGCGCCCGATTCCCCTGTGCGGCCGCGATCTGCCGCTGACCGACGCGCTGTTCGCCCACGACGCGCTTTGCTTTCTCGATTGCGCGAGCCGGTCGCTGGCTTTCATCGACGCCTCGGGGGCGTCGATCACGATGGAATATCCGAGCTTTCAGCACGCGGCGCTGTGGACGAGGCCCGGCGCGCCATTCCTTTGCCTCGAGGCCTGGACCGGCTACAGCGATCCGGACGGGTTCACGGGCGACCTGTTCGACAAGCCCGGCATGCGCGTGCTGGAGCCGGGAGCGCAGGCGCGCCACGAAGCGCGCTTCGTCTTCCGGCCGGAGTGAGGGTCGTCTGAACGCCTGCGCAGGGACGATTGATGACCGAAGCTTCCGCCTTCGTGCTCGACGGCGCGGCGATCGCCAACGAAGTGCTCGCTGAGGTCGCCGAGGAAGCGCGCGCACTCGTCGCGCATGGCGTGACGCCGGGTCTCGCGGTCGTCCTGGTCGGCGAAAACCCGGCGAGCCAGACCTATGTCGCAGGCAAGGGCAGGGAGGCCAAGACCTGCGGCTTCCATTCGATCCAGCACAATCTGTCGGCCGAGACGAGCGAAGCCGAATTGCTGGCGCTGGTCCGAGCGCTCAACGCCGATCCGGCCGTGCACGGCATCCTCGTGCAATTGCCGCTGCCCGACGCACATCAATTCGACGCGTGTGCTGGAAGCGATCGCGCCCGCCAAGGACGTCGACGGTTTTCATCCGATCAATGTCGGCCTCTTGTCGATCGGCGATACGAGCCGCGCGCTCATTCCCTGCACGCCCGCCGGCGCGATGATCCTCATCGACCGGGCCTGCGAGCGGCTTGGGCAGGACGCTTCCGGGCATGGAGGCGGTGATCGTCGGCCGCTCGAACATCGTCGGCAAGCCGATGGCGCAGCTTTTGCTCGCGCGCCATTGCACGGTGACCATCGCCCATTCGCGCACCCGCGATCTGCCTGCGGTCGCGCGCCGCGCCGACATCCTCGTCGCCGCCGTGGGCCAACCGGAAATGGTGCGCGGCGATTGGATCAAGCCGGGCGCGATCGTGATCGACGTCGGCATCAACCGCGTTCCCGCGCGACGGGCGTGACGCTTCCGGCAAGCCCAAGACGCGTCTCGTCGGCGACGTCGCCTATGCGGAGGCCGCAGCGGTCGCCGGCGCGATCACGCCTGTGCCCGGGCGGCGTCGGCCGGATGACCATCGCCATGCTGATGGCGAACACGGTTCTGGCGGCGAAAAGGGCGGCCGGCGTGTGAATGCGCCGGGCGCGTTGCGGTTTCAGGTCGGCGCCTTCACCACATGGTACTCGATGCGGCGGTTCTTGAGCCGCCCCTCGGCGGTGTCGTTGCTGGCGATCGGGTCGGCCTCGCCGTAGCCCTTGGCGACCAGCATGTCGGCGTCCGCGCCATACTTGATCAGCGCCTCGCGCACCGCGTCGGCGCGTTTCTGCGACAGCGCCAGGTTTAGCGCGGCGTCGCCGGTATTGTCGGTATAGCCCGCGACTTCGAGCACATGGCCAGCCTTGAGCTGCTTCAAGTCCGCGGCGGCGATTTTTAAAAACGGCGTCGCGGTTTCCGGCACGTCCGCGCTGTCGGAAGCGAAATTGATCACGGAATCATTGAGGGCGAACAGGAGGTCCTTGACGCCGAAGCCGGACCCGAGCGACGCGAGCTCCGTCGTCGCTCGGCCGTTGGCGACAGCAACGGCCGCTGCGGTCTTGTCGGTCAGCGCGCCGACGACGACGCTCGAGCCGAGCGCGCTTTTCAAAGCCGCGATGACCTTGTCGCGCGCGGAATCCCCCATAGCGGCGCCGCCGACATTGACCTTGTCGCCCTCGAAGATCGCGTCGACGTCCGCGCCTTTGAGCGCTTCGAGCGCGGCGCCGAGTTTGCCGAGCCACGACGCTGCCGTGGCGCTCGGGTCGACGCTGATGGCGCTTTTCACTTTGTCCGCGCCGAAGGCCGCGCTGAGCGCGTTGACGATCAAGGTCTTCGCGTCTTCGTCGTGCACGGCGCCCGACGCCTGCACGACGCCATTGTCGTTGCTGAGCGCCAGTCGGGTCGGCGTCGGCGCCGACGCGGGCGAGCTCGGCTCAGCTGTGGCGACTGTTGGGGGAGTCGTCGGTGTGGCGGTCTGTTCGGTCGTTGGGGCCGAAGCCTGCGCGGCGGGCGCCTGCGCTGCGGAAGGCTGCTGAGCCGTCGCTTGCGTTTCCGTCGGAGGAGGGGGCGGGGGCGGCGCTTCCGCTTTCATCGAGGCGCCGGGCGCAGGCGGCGGGGAAGCTGTCGCTTGCGTTTCCGCTGGCGGGGGAGGCGAAGGGGCCTGAGCCGCAGGCGGAGGCGGCGGGGCGGGCTCCTGCACTGGGGGCGAAGGAGCCGGGGGCGGCGACGGCGCCTGCGCGACGGTGGGAGGCGCGGGCGCGGCAGGCTCCGGCGCCTTTGCGACAGGCGGGGCGGACGGCATCCGATTGAGGGTCGACCAGAAATAGGAAAGGAGACCGACGACGACGAGGGCGGCGAGCGCCGGCCATAGCCAGCGGCGGACGCCGGCTTCTTCCTGCGCGCTCGCGGGATAGACATCGACCCGCCGGGGCGCCGCCAGTCCCGATTCCGCGGCCGCGGCGCGTGGTTGAGAGAGGAAACCCGTGACCTCAGCGGGGACGCCTTCGGGAAGAACGCCGCCCGGCGTCAAAAGGCCAATGATTTTCGGCAAGGCGTATCCGAGGGCTGTCGATATCGCGCCCTGCCCCAAGCCCAGCCGGCTTGCGATCCCGCTCAGCGCAGTCGGCCCAAGAGCGCGTTCGACTTGCCCAGCAGCCATCGGGGCGGCGTCCGGACGGCCGAGCCAAGTCGCGACCTCCGAGGTGAGGCCAGCCGATTTGAACTTATCGAGGAAGCCTCCCAAACCAGCAGGCGAGCTTGAGATCATCGACAAGATCTCTTTGACGAGTGATCGAGCATTGGCGCCAAGCCCGAAACGGCCGGCCAAATCGTCGATTAGAGTGTCGAACGTCGCCATGTCTCCCTCCCCGCGGGGTTCACCCGTAAATCGAGCTTCGCAGAAGACAATGACCGCGCGATGGCGCCAAAAATCGCCATCCAGAAGGGCCGTGACGCCGGCGGAGGCGCCGTCGCGCCTCAGTCCACGAGCCCGTTCGCTCTCGCATAGTAGAGCAGCGCGATCGTTTTGGCGTCGGCGATCTCGCCGCGCTCGATCATCTTGAGCGCCGCGTCGAACGGAATCTCGAGCACGCCGATATGCTCGTCTTCGTCGACGCCGCCGCCTGTTCCGGTTCGGTCCCCGTCGCCGTAGCGGGCGACAAAGCAGGCGATCTTTTCGGTCATTCCGCCAGGGCTCATATAGGCGTCGAAAGCATGGACGGGGTCGCGGATCACGATACCCGTCTCCTCGAGCGCTTCGCGGATTGCGCAGACCTCCGGCGGATCGCCGTCCAACATGCCGGCGCAGACCTCGATCGTCGCCAGCGCTCCGTCGCAAAGATAAGCGCCGGCGCGAAACTGTTTGACCAAGGCGATGACCCGCCGATGGGCGTCGTAGAGCAGCACCGCCGCAGCATTGCCGTGGCGATAGACCTCGTGCGAGAGCGCGCGAGTTCGAGCCGTCGTCCTCCGTGACCTCGAACTCGGCGCGCGTCAGATCGAATCGGCCTTTCGCCAGGAGCGTCTCGCGGATTACGCGGGCGGTTTTGGTCACGGCGCGCGTCTAATAACGGAATTGTTCGCGCAGGATTCGCTCGTCGAGCGAATGCCCGGGATCATGCAGGAGGACCAGAGACGTCACCTTGTCCATCGCCACGTCGACCTCCACCACGCGGCGGATTTCGAAGTGGTCGGCGGCCGCCGCGACCGGCCGCTTGTCAGCCTCCAGCACCTCTATGGTCACGCGCTGGAAATCTCGGAGGAGCGCGCCGCGCCAACGGCGGGGCCGGAAGGGCGAGAGCGGAGTGAGCGCCATCAACGGCACGCCGAGCGGCAGGATCGGCCCGTTGGCGGAAAGGTTGTAAGCCGTCGAGCCGGCCGGCGTCGCGACCAGGATGCCGTCGGCGATCAGTTCGTCGAGCTGCGTCTGACCGTCGATCTCGATGCGCAGCTTGGCCGCCTGATAGGTCTGGCGCAACAGCGACACTTCGTTGATCGCGCGCGCCGTCGTCTCCGCTCCGTGGACGTCGAGCGCCCGCATGATGAGCGGATGAATGATCGAAGGCTGCGCGACCCTAAGCCGATCGGGCAGTCCATGTTCGAAATAGTCATTCATCAGAAAGCCGACCGACCCGCGATTCATGCCGTAAATCGGCTTCGGCGCTTTCATGGTCATGTGCAGCGTCTGCAGCATGAGGCCGTCGCCCCCGAGAGCCACGATGACGTCGGCCTTGTCGAGCGGGCTATTGCCGTAAAGGGCGGAAAGCTTCTCTAACGCGTCGTTGGCTTCCTTCGCGCCCGAAGACAGAAACGCGATCGACTGCGTTCGCGTCATTGGCGTCACGACCGACATGCGCACTTCCCCCAACGCCCCATGTGCGATCCTCGACGACCCGGCGCCCGCGCGCAGTCTTAGCCGAGGGCGACGCCGCTTGAAAGCCGACAAGAGCCGACGAGACGCCCGCGGCGATCAATCGAAAAGAACGACGGCGATCGAACGGATGTTCCCCTGAGGGAAGCGGATTACGGAAGCGGCGCTCGGGCTTCAGGCAGGACGCGTGCGGGCTTGCGCGCCGCGCTTTCGGCGGTCGGCAGTTTGATGAGGAACCGCGCGCCGCAATAGAAGTCGTCCGCCTTGGCCGGCGCGAGCTTGATCGCCCCGCCGTTCCGGCTCACGAGGTCGGCTGCGATCGCAAGGCCAAGGCCGGCCCCGACCTCGCTGGTTGACTTATGGAACGGCTCGAAAATGCGCTCGCTCTGATCGGCAGGAAATCCCGGGCCGGTGTCGCTGATCTCGATCAGCGCCAGTCCGTCGGTGCGAATGGCGGCGAAGCGAATGGCTTTTGGACGTCCGTCCGTGGCGCCCTTCGCCATCAGCGCCTGGGCCGCGTTGCGGCTGAGATTTTCGAGCACGCGCAGAATATGATCCGGGTCCGCGTAAGTGCAGAACAGCGGCGGAATGTCGATGTTATAGTCGATCGCGGCGTCATTTTCGGCTTTCGCCGACTCGACGACCTGCGCGACCAGTTCGCTCAGGTCGAAGCGGCGGCGTGACGGCGGAAGTTCGCGGCTCGCGCCATAGGTTAGCGTCGACTGACAGAACTGGATGGCGCGATCGAGGGTCGCGACCAGACGAGGCGCGAGCCGCTGGGCGAGCGGGTCGGGGATCGTCGCCAGGCGGTCCGAAATGAGCTGCGCGGCGCTCAGGATATTGCGCAGGTCGTGATTGATGCGCGCGACCGCCATCCCAAGTTCCGCCAAGCGCTTGCGTTGCGCCAATTCGTGCGCCAGTGACCGTTGCATGACCGCGAGCGCCGCCTCGGCGCGGCCAATCTCGTTGCCCCGCCCGGTGGGCTCAATTACCCGTGAGGCGTCCTGGGGACTTTCGCCGAAGGCGATGATGTTGGACGTGAGGCGGCGCACCGGCTGAAGCACCATGCGCCATAGCGCCGCCCACAGCACGCAGGTGACGACAGCGGCGATGGTCAGCGAAATCGTGAGAAAATTGTACGACACGCGTCGCAGCGACTGAACGAGCGGCGTTTCGTCGAAGGCGAATTCCATCGCCGTTTCATTCGCGTGGGCTGGAGCGCTCAGCTTCACGACCGTCCCGGGTGCGGCGAACAGGGCGTGAAAGGTGGCCGCTATGCTCTGGACATAGGAGGTATCGTCGGCGGTGACAGACTCGACGCTCTCCAGCGGCCCGCCCGCGGTGACGAACTCATGGCGTCCCACTGGCGTCTCGACCGCCAACCATTTTACGTCGACGCTGTTCAGGATCTTTTTCGACAAGTCGCGCGGCGGGGGAACCACCCCCGCCAGCCCGAAAGCGTCGACCGTCGTTTGAACGGCGCTGATCTTGCCGTGCAGCAGCATCTCGCGATGGGCGGTGAGCCGGGTCACGTAGAACAGGCTCATCGCCAGCAGGACAAAGCCGATCGTGACCGCAAGGACGCGCGCCGCGAGGCCAAAGCTTTGCAACGGCAGCTGTAGCGCGAGCCCGGGAGCGCCCGCGCGCCTTGCGAACACCTCGGCGAGCGAAGACGCCTCGGCGCGGCCTTCGATGCGGGCCGGAAGATCTAACATCGTGTGGTCACGCCCTCAGCCGCTGCGTTCACGTCTATATTTGCATTTATATGCGCAGTGATTATGGCCGAAAAAACGGCGTCTGAGCGAAACCCTAGGCTTTTTTGCCGGCGTTGGATCGAAATCCGCACCCAGCCAGCCGCGATTCCAGCGAAAGGCGCATCAGCCTCGGCGCGGCGGACACGGCCGTCCCTCGAGTTGCCGGCGACGGGGGCCGCAAGCCTCGCGGGCGATCGCATCCTTGATGCGCGGTCATCCGCCCTGCACATTCCAAGTCTTCAGTCAAGTTATTCAGACCAACCGTCGAGTGTGAATCAACACCGCCTTGTTTTCGCCCTAGAACACCTCCAGACGGCCTCGGTAACGTCGAGAACAAAGAGGTGTAACGAATGCGGAAATTCATGTCTGTTTGTGCGGTGATTGTTGGGTGTACGAGCGTGACGAGTGCAAGTGAATTGGGTATAGCCTCATATTATCAAAATCCACATTACAATGGCCTGATTGCCGCTCACAAAACCCTTCCGATGGGAACCCGAGTTAGGGTGGTCAATCTCGATAACGGCCGCAGCGCCATCCTGAAAATCGTCGACCGGGGACCGTTCATTCGCGGACGCGTCATCGATGTCTCGCCCGCCGCGGCCAGCGCGCTCGGCTTCCGCCAGGCCGGCCTCGCCCGTGTGCGGGTCGAGCGCAACTAACTCTTCAGCAAGCGATCGGCGATCGGACGCCGCCCTAGCGTTTGGGCGCGCATTGCGCTCGGGCGCCGGGGCGGTCAGCCTGCTTGGGCGCCCGAGTCAGCGGCTGGCTGGCGGCGGCGAGCCATCGGCAAAGGGCATAAAGGCGCAATGTCCATCTTGTAATAGTTTTAATTGGGTGGAGGTAAACTCGCTTCTCGGAGAGAACCGGAGTGGGTGCGGATTATGTCGGATGATCAGGACATCGTTCAGAGCAGGTTCGGCTACATAAACCGCTTTCACTTTGGCGAAGATCAGCTGGCATTCACCACGCGAGATAGTAGCGGCGAAACGAGCCGCTCGATCAATTATGAAGCGATCAACCCAGACAGCCGCTCGACTTTGAAGATAAATGCTGGAAAGCGTTACAGTTTTCTCATCGCCGTCCTCGGCACAGCTTTCGTGATGACGATACAGGTGCTGCGTCCAGGCCGGATCGATTTTGCGTTGGCGGCAGCGGGCGCTGTCCTCTTGGTCTATCTCGTGCTCGTCTATGGAAACGTCATGACTTTGACGTTCACGCTTCTTCAACCAGCTGAAGGGATGGGCGCGCCGATACGGATCATCCACGACAAGCGCTACGACGAGATCTTGCAACGTATTACATCGAGCCGCAATGCTCGCCTGCGGAAACTTGATCTCGCCGTAAATTCCGAAAACGCGCCGATGCAAGCTGCAGGGTGATCGGAATTGCTGTTCGACGAGGGGGGTGAGGACATAGGGGGCGATCACAAGACTGTCCGCCAAAGTGACGGATGACTGGTCGCCAATCGGGACGGAAGAAGCACTCTGGAGGCGGACAGGCTCACAGCCAGGATTGAGACCATCCCGTCACCCAGTCGCTCAGCGCCTGGTGAAGATCCCTCGATCCCAGTTTCCCGCGACATGTTTGAGCGCAAAATTTGCGCCCTTCTTGTCCCGTGCGGCGACGGCATAAAATAGCAGCACGTTCCAATCACGATTGGTAAGGCCAACGGTGCGCTGTCTCGCAGCGCATGCCCCGATCAACGTATTGTAGTCGACGCCGGACTTCATGAGGTCGTCGACGCCGAGGGAATGGCTTGCAGCCGTCGCCGCGACTGAAACGTATTCGATCGCGCCTTGATCGCCACCGGGCGTGGTCAGCAGCGAGGCCGCGAAAGCCGCCGCCTGCCCCGGTTGGCCAAACCATCGTTCGAGCATGTAGTAATAGTACTGCGTTGCGTAGGCCGGAAAGGTCGGAAAGGCCGCGGTCGCGTGGACGTACAACGACTGCAGGCTCGCGCGCGGGTCGTCGGATGCGACGACGGTATCCATTTCGATGAAATAGATCATCGGATCGGCGGTCTCTTCGACTGCGGCGAGCAGTCCGTCGGCTCGCGCCATTGACTCGCGGAAACCCTGCCACGCCGTCTCGCTGGTGCCTTCTGCGCCCGCGCCGCCTCGCAGCTGCCAAGCGCGCAACCGCCACAGATTGCCGAGCGCGACGCGCGCCGTCAGCGAACGCGGCCTGCGCTCCAGCCACGCCTCGAGCGCCTTGCGCTTGTCGTCAAAGGCCACCTTTGAAATGTCCGGCCCGCAACCGCAATTCGAGCCGGCGAAGGGCGTGAGCCACTCGTAATATACCTGCAGCGCCCACCAGCCGCCGTGGGTCCGCACCCGCGAAACACGATACTCATCCGCGATGGCGTCGAGCTCGTCGGTGCGGCCGTCCATGAGCATCTGCTCGACGTCGCCGCGGACCGTGACGATATGTTCGGTCGGTTCATCCGCCTGCGCCGTATTTGGCGCTAGCCAAAGCCCCAGAGCCAACAGCGCAGCGCCGAAGCGTATCCCGCCAAACACCATCACGCGTCCCCAATTGCGGATCTGATCTGTGATATCATGGCTCCGGCTCGGCCGCGGAGACAAGTGCGGACGATGGTTGATGGACGATGGAGGCCTCACGCGGCCCAGCGGTCAGCCACGGTGGCTGCGCCGACGCTTTACCCAACTCCTGTTTTCGTCATCCTTATAACATAATGAATATGTTCATATACACGCTTCAATCATTTTCGAGTTGCAGAAAAGTGAACTTAAGCATCTGAAAAGATTGAGTCGCGCGCAAAACCGTACACCGCTCGAAGACGTGGAATTCTCGCCCCCGCCCACCCCACTGCGAACTGCCCGGCTCGCTGGGTTCCGGCGTCCATCGCGCCGGGTGCGGCTCTAGTTGCCGCCTTCGAGCAGCCGGCGCGCGATCACCTGCGCCTGGATCTCCGCGGCGCCCTCGAAAATATTGAGGATGCGCGCGTCGCACAGGACGCGGGAGATCGGATATTCGAGGGCGAATCCGTTGCCGCCGTGGATCTGCAGCGCATTGTCCGCCGCCGCCCAGGCGACGCGCGCGGCCAGCAGCTTCGCCATGCCCGCCTCGAGATCACAGCGGCGGCCTTCGTCCTTGGCGCGGGCGGCGAAGTAGGTGATCTGGCGGGCGATGTGGATCTCGACCGCCATCATCACGAGCTTGTCGGCGACACGGGGGAAATGGATGATCGGCTTGCCGAACTGCACCCGCTCCTTGGCGTAGCGGAGCCCGAGCTCGAAAGCGCTTTGCGCGACGCCCACCGCGCGCGCGGCGGTCTGGATGCGCGCGGACTCGAAGGTCTCCATGAGCTGCTTGAAGCCCTGGCCTTCCACCCCTCCGAGCAGGGCGTCGGCGGCCACGCGGAACCCATCGAAGGCGATCTCGTATTCCTTCATGCCGCGATAGCCGAGCACCTCGATTTCGCCGCCCGACATGCCCTTGGCCGGAAACGGGTCGGCGTCGGTCCCGCGCGGCTTCTCGGCCAGAAACATTGACAGGCCCCGATAGCCGCGCTCATCCGGATTGGTGCGGACGAGCAGCGTCATCACGTCGGCGCGGACGGGATGGGTGATCCAGGTCTTGGCGCCGCTGACCACATAGTCGTCGCCGTCGCGGACCGCGCGGGTGCGCAGGGACGCAAGGTCGGAGCCGGTGTTGGGCTCGGTGAAAACGGCGGTCGGCAAATCTCGCCGCTCGCAATCTTTGGCAGATACTTTTGTTTCTGCGCGTCCGTGCCGCCGACAAGGATGAGTTCGGCGGCGATTTCGGAGCGGGTGCCGAGCGAACCCACGCCGATATAGCCGCGTGACAATTCCTCCGACACGACGCACATGGCGACTTTGCCAAGCCCCATGCCCGCCGTAGGCCTCGGGGATCGTGAGGCCGAAGACGCCCATCGCGCTCACAGCCTCGATGATTTCGAGCGGGATATAGGCGTTGGCGCGATGCCAGCCCTGCGCGTGGGGCACGACCTCGGCGTCGGCGAACCGGCGCATCTCCGCGCGGATCGCCTCGAACGTCTCGTCCAGGCCGGGGTCGCCGATCGCGCCTTGCCGCGCTTCCCGCGATCAACGCGGCGAGGGCGGCCCGGTTCTCCCGCGTATTGCCGGAGGCGATGAGCGCCCGGGTGGACGGCGTCGTTCCGAAACGGCACTATCTCGTCGGGTGCGAGCCCGA
This sequence comes from uncultured Alphaproteobacteria bacterium, assembly GCA_963756955.1. GTDB lineage: Bacteria > Pseudomonadota > Alphaproteobacteria > Rhizobiales > Beijerinckiaceae > Roseiarcus. Next base: position 201 of record CAVWPU010000018.1, on the reverse strand, counting down.
AGTCGGCGGGGCGCACGATCTCGCTCTGATTCATCGGGATGCCGCCGAAAATCTGGTCGAGATACTCTCCGAGCGCCAATCCGGGTCAGCAGCTGTTCGGTCTGCGCCGAATCGGCCGTTCTCCTGCATGCGCTTGGCGTAGGCCGCGATTTCCTTGATCGCTTCGACATAGGTCGCAAGCCAGGCCAGCCCGTGGACCGC
>CAVWPU010000017.1:0-18233 GCA_963756955.1 uncultured Alphaproteobacteria bacterium | reverse complement strand
CTGGCTCACCGCCTCCGACAAGGGCTACGGCCTCACCACCGTCGAATACGCCTATCTCGCCGAGGAGATGGGCTGGTCGCCGCTCGCCTCCGAAGTCTTCAATTGCTCCGCCCCCGACACCGGCAACATGGAGGTGATCGAGCGCTTCGGCTCGCCCGAGCAGAAGGCGCGCTGGCTGCCCGATCTGCTCGAAGGGCGCGCGCGCTCCGCCTATCTCATGACCGAGCCCGGCGTCGCCTCGTCGGACGCGACCAACATCGCCATGGACGCGCGGCTCGAAGGCGACGAATGGGTGCTGAACGGCGAGAAATGGTGGTCGTCCGGCGCCGGCGATCCGCGCTGCTCGCTCTACATCACCATGACGCTGACCGACCCGGACGCCGACGCCGCACGCGCGCCATTCGATGCTGTTCGTGCCGGCTGCGACGAAGGGCATCGAGGTCCTGCGAGCGATGAAGGTCTATGGCGACGACGACGCGCCGCACGGCCATCATGCACATCCGCTTTCGCGACGTCCGCGTGCCGCAAGGACGCCATGATCCTTGGCCGCGGGCGCGGCTTCGAAATCGCGCAAGGGCGGCTCGGGCCGGGGCGCATCCACCATTGCATGCGCGCGATCGGCCAGGCCGAGCGGGCGCTCGAGGCGATGTGCCGGCGCGCGGCCGCGCGCATCGGCGTTCGGGCAGAAGCTGGCGCGCCTCGGCGCCAATCCCGACATCATCGCCGAAGCGCGCATGAGCATCGAGATGGCCCGCCTGCTCTGCCTCAAAGCCGCCTGGGCGATGGACACGCAGGGCGCGCGCGCCGCGGCGCCGCTCATCTCGCAGATCAAGGTGATCGCGCCCCGCGATCGCGCTCGAGGTGATCGATCAGGCGGTGCAGATGCATGGCGGCGCGGGCGTCAGCCAGGATTTCCCGCTCGCCCGCATGTGGACCCATGTGCGCACTCTGCGCCTCGCCGACGGGCCCGACGCCGTGCATCGGCGGGTGATCGCCAAGGCCGAGATGAAGCGCTACACCAACGAGGCTGGCGCGCAGTGAGCGGCGCCTTCCCCGAGGATACGAGCGCGCTCGACGCGTGGGCCAAAGCCCATGTCGAGGGCTGGCGCGGCCCGAGCGACGGTCGAAGAAATTCCCGACCGGGCAGTCGAACCCGACCTATCTGATCGAGGCTGCCGAGCGGCCGCTACGTGCTGCGCCGCAAGCCGCCGGGCAAGCTCCTGAAAATGGCCCATATGATCGAGCGCGAGTTTCGCGTGCTGAAGGCGCTCGAAGGCGTCGGACTATCCGGCGCCGCGCGCGCTCGCGCTCTGCGAGGACGAGAGCGTGATCGGCACGGCCTTCTATCTCATGGCCTTCGTCGAGGGCCGCGTCCTCTGGGACCCGGCGCTGCCCGAGCTCGAGCGCGAGGATCGCGCGCAGATCTACGACTCCATGAACGAAGGCCTGGCGCGGCTGCACTCCATCGACGTCGCCGCGGCGGGCCTTTCGGACTACGGCAAGCCCGGCAGCTATTTCGCCCGCCAATACCAGCGCTGGACCGATCAGTACCGGGCGAGCGAAACGGCGCGGGTCGAGGACATGGAGCGCCTCATCGCCTGGCTTGCCGACAAAGTTCCCGGCGCGACGACGGCCGCGTCGCGCTGGTGCATGGCGACTGGCGCATCGACAACATGATCTTCGATTCGAACTCGCCGCGCCTGCTCGCGGTGCTCGACTGGGAGCTGTCGACGCTCGGCCATCCGCTCGCCGACCTCGCCTACCAGTGCATGCAATGGCGGCTGCCGACCGGCCGTTATCGCGGTCTCGGCGGCGTCGACCGCGCCGCGAACGGCATACCGACCGAAGCCGAATATGTCGCGGCCTATTGCAGGCGCATGGGGCTCGAAGCCATCCCCGATTGGACCTTCCTCATCGCCTTCAGCTTCTTCCGCAGCATCGCGATCCACCAGGGCGTCTACAAGCGCTCGCTCGACGGCAACGCCTCGAACCCGGAGCTCGCCCGGCAAGTGGGCGAGTCCGTGCCGTTCGTGGCGCATATCGCCTGGGAGGGAGTCGAAGCCGCCGCTTGAGCCTCGTTCTCGGCCTCGTCGCTTCCCGCGAAGCGCGTCGCCGCCTTGCCGGCGATGGCCGCCCATGCTAAGCGGCGCGCGACCCCTGCGGCGAGCTTTTCAAGCGCGTCGCCGTCGGCCCCGGAGAGGTGGCAGAGTGGTCGATCGCACCGCACTCGAAATGCGGAGTACGCGCAAGTGTACCGGGGGTTCGAATCCCTCCCTCTCCGCCAGCCAGTTCGCGCCAGGGGCCAACTCGGACGAGATCCACATCATGCCGTGAGATCGACGAGATGCCATCTGCCGGGTGTTTCGCGGACGTGACAGCTTAACTAAAGGCTCGGGCGCTTGTTCGGCTCGGCCCTCGCGCCTGCGGCCGATACCGGCGAGGAAATCTTGGCGTCGGAGCTTGCGATCTTCACTCGGTCGCCTGTCTGCGTCGATTCGAGCGGGTTGTCGATCAAGCGATCCGATGGCGAAAGGCCGGATTCGATCTCAACGTGATTTCCGAGATTGCGGCCAAGGGTGACCGATTTCAACGCGACTTTATCATCCGCATCCAGCGCGGCGACCTGCATCCCGTGAGGGCCGAAGACCAGAGCGGTGAGCGGAACGGACAGATTGTTCGGATCGGCGGGAATGTGGAAATGGACTTCGGCGAAGGAGCCGGGCCACAGTTTTCCATCCGGGTTGTCCGCTTGCAACTCGACCAAGGCGGTGCGCGAGCTTTCCGTCACCGCATTCGCGGTCGAGACGAGGACGGCATCGAAGGTCTCTTTCTGACCCGGCAGATGCAGCGTCGCTTTGATGCCGGGAGCGAGTTCGCCTAGGAAAGCCTGAGGAACGTTGACGTAGATCCGCATGCGATGAATGTCGGCGACCTGAAACAAAGGTCGCCCCGTGGCGCCATCGGCGTTGACAAGATCGCCAATATCGATGTTGCGGGCCGTCACCACGCCGTCGAAGGGGGCCCTGATCTCCTCGAACGCAGTGAGCTCCTCAAGACGTTTCACCGCCGACTGCTGGGCCACGACGTTCGCCCTCGCGACCGCGAGCCCCGCAAGCTGCGAGGCCGCGTTGAGGCGATCATTGTCGCCCTGTTGCTTACTCTGCCATCCTTGAACGACAAGCTGTGAGGTCCGCTGATCGGTCGCCCGGCCAAGGTCGGCGTTGGCCTGCGCCTGTTGAACGGCCGCCTGCAACTGAACGAGCTGCCCCTTTGCCTGTTCGAGCTGCTGATCGAGATCAGGCGCGGAAATCGTCGCCAAGGTTTCGCCTTTGGTCACATGGGCGCCGATGTCCTTGTGCCAGACGGTTATATAGCCGCTCGCGCGAGCGAAGAGCGAGCCGGTGCTGAAAGCAGCGACGTTCCCCGGGAGCACAAGGTCCTGCTGCTCGGGACCCCGTTCCGGAAGCACAAGGTGCACTGTGGGAACGGCCTGCTCATTCGTCCAGGTCGCGACCTCCTGCCTGCTCTTTGCGCGGTCGGTGATGCCGGTGATCGCAAGCCCTATGGCGCCGATCATAAAAACGCCGAGGAAAAGCAGGACACGCAGCGGCTTTGGCGGACGGATAGGGGATTGGGACGACATAGGGGCTCCGGGTCAGGCGCTGGACGGCAGAGCGCCAAATGGCTCTGGGGCTTTGGCTTGGCTGGGATTGGATCGATGCGCGATGCTGAACACGGTCGGCACGAACAGCAGCGTCGCGAAGGTCGCAAACAGAAGACCGCCGATGACCGCGCGTCCAAGCGGTGAATTCTGGCCCGGCTCGATAGCCATCGGCGCCATGCCGATGATCATCGCGAGGGCGGTCATCAGCACCGGCCTGAAGCGCGTCGCGCCCGCCTCCAGCGCAGCGGCGACGGCGTCTTTGCCTTCGGCCAATTGCTCGCGGGCAAAGCTGACGACGAGAATGCTGTTGGCGGTCGCGACGCCCATACACATGATCGCGCCAGTCAGAGCAGGAACGGAAAGGGCGGTGTGCGTGACGAACAGCATCCACACGATGCCGGCGAGCGCCGCCGGAAGCGCCATGATGATGACGAATGGATCGAGCCATGACTGAAAGTTGATAACGATCAAGAGGTAGATAAGGACAATCGAGAAGGCCAGACCGATGAGCAGCTGCTGGTATGCGCTGGTCATTGTCGTCACTTGGCCCCGGATTGTTACTGTCGAGCCCTTGGGGAGTTCGCCGCGAAAATCGTCGACGATCTTTTGGATGTCCGTCGCGACGCCGCCGAGATCGCGGTCCTGCGTCGTCGCATAGATATTCACAGAGTTGCGGACGTTATAATGCGAGACAAGGGCGTCGAGCGGTTCGGGGGAGAACGTTGCGAGGCCGCCCAAGAGTTGGGTCGACTGGGCGGCGGTAAGCGGGAGGTTTTTTAGATCTCCTAGCGAATCGATCCGATATTGGGGCGTCTGCACGGAAACGGGATAGGACACCCCGTTTTTGGGGCTAAGCCAGTACGTCGGGGCCGTCTGAGTGCTGCCCGACAAGGTCGCTTGAATGCTGGTCGAGGCGTCGTTTTCGGTAAGCCCGACGACGCCAGCGAACTCCCGATTGAAGTCGACTTTGAGAGCCGGGTTTTGGAACGCTTCCTGGATGCGCGGATCGGCGACCCCGGGAACGTTGCGAATCTTCGTCAAAAGCTTCGTGGCGAAGGCGCGGCTAGCGTTGAGATCGGACCCGACAACCTGGACGTCGATCGGCGCTGGCGAGCCGAAGTTCAGAATCTGGCTGACAATATCGGCTGGCAGAAAAGAAAAAGTCGTGCCCGGAAAGGCGGTTGGCAGTGTCTCGCGCAAGGTCTTCACATAAACGTCTGTCGCCGTGGGCCCCTCGTTTAACGTGAGAAGGATGTCAGCGTCGAAGACGCCGATTGTCCCCGAGTTTCCGTACGAAATATTGATCCCGCTAATCGGCAAGCCGATGTTGTCAACGATGCTCGCCAGACCGTTCCGGCGGAATGATCGTGCGGATCTTCTGTTCGATCTGGTCGGCCAAAACCGTCGCCTGCTCAATTCGAGTTCCGGTCGGGGCGCGCATGTGAATTTTGATCGCGCCCGAGTCGACGGACGGGAAAAAATCTTCTCCGAGATAAGGCGCGAGGCCGAGAGACAGCAGAGCGAAGCAAAGGAAGCCGCCGGTAAACCAGACCCGCCGCCGCAACGCCAATTGCAACAATCCCATGTAGGCGCGCCGAAACCCTTCGAAATGGTGCTCGAACCTTTGTTGAAAGCGGGCGAAAACGCCGACAGGGCGAGCTTCGCCAGATTCGCCTTGCCCAGAGTGACGGTGCTGGTTGCGCAAGAGAAAATGCGCCATCGTTGGCACCAGCGTGTACGTCAGAATGTAGGAGGCGATCATCGCAAAGACGACCGCCATCGCGAGGGGCCGGAAGAGATAACCGGCCACCCCGCCGAGCGCGAGCAGCGGGACGAAGGCGATGCAGATGCAAAACAAGGCGATCGTCGCCGGCGGCATGATTTCCTGCGCGCCATGGGTGATGGCGGTCAAAATGTCCTCGCCCTTCTCCTCCATGTGGCGGTTGATATTTTCGATGGTGACAGTCGCATCGTCGACCAGAATGCCGACCGCCAGCGCCAGACCGCCCAGCGTCATCACGTTGATTGTCTGACCGAGCAGCGAAAGCACAATCAAGGAACTCAAGACCGCAAGCGGTATCGACACCGTGATAATGAGTGTCGAACGCCAGCTCCCGAGGAAAACCAGGATCATGAAGCCAGTGAGGGTGGCTGCAATCAGACCCTCACGGACGACGGCGGCGACCGACGATCTGACGAAGCCGGATTGATCGCTTACGAACTTGATCGTGACTCCTGGGGGAAGTGTCGCCTGAATAGCGGGGAGGCGCTCCTTGACGCCTGCGATGATGTCGAGCGTCGAAGCAGAGCCGATCTTCAGGATCGACATCAGCACGCCTTTGCTCCCGTCCATTTGGACGACATTGGTCTGCGGCGGCGAACCATCATGAACATAAGCGACGTCCCGCATGAAGACGACCACGCCGTTGACCACCTTCACCGGCAGATTGTTGAAATCCGCCAACACTTTGGGGGAGTCATTGAGATCGACAGTGAACTCGTAGGAGCCGATCTTCTCGGTGCCGACCGGAGTGATCTGGTTTTGCTTAGCAAGCGCATTGGCCACGTCGGTCGCCGATAGATCGTGGGCATTCAACGCGCTTTGATCGAGATCGATCTGCACTTGGCGGGTTGCGCCGCCGTAGGGGAACGGAATTGGGCGCCTGGGACCGTCGTCAGCTGCGGCCGGATAAAGTTTTGGGCGAGATCGAAGAGTTCGGTCTGGGAAAGCGTATCGCTGGTCAGCGCCAATTGGATGATCGGCACGCTGGACGCATTATAGACCAATATGATCGGCGGCGTGACGCCGGCCGGAAGTTGCTTCAAAATGGTTTGAGATATCGATGTGACTTGCGCTTGCGCCGCGCTGATGTCGACGTTCGGTTGGAAATAGATTTTGACGACGCCTACGCCTGGCAACGATTGCGACTCAATATGTTCGACGTCATTGACGGTGGTCGAAAGGATTCGCTCGTAAGGCGCCATGATCCGGCCGGACATGTCGTCCGGCGCAAGCCCCGTGTAGCTCCAAACGACCGAGATCACCGGAATCCCGATGTTGGGGAAAATATCGGTCGGCGTTCGGATCGCCGACAGCGTCCCGAAGATCATGATCAATATCGCCATCACCACGAAGGTGTAGGGACGCGAAAGGGCTAACCGAACAACCGCAGTCATAAAGAACCGCCTGGAGTGGAAGCGCCGCACCCTTTTTTCGCTTCGACGTCGAGATCAGACCGCCGTCGCGACGCGTGGATTGTCGGCATCACCTCACTCATATAGTGCTGCTATGTTGCAGCGCACCTCAAATTGTGTTGATCGGCGCCGCGAAGGAACGGACGCGCGTGAATGGGCGCCATTGCCGGCGCCAGTCGGAGGGGCCGCGGGACGGCGGGCGATGTGGAAATCAGCAAGGCCGCTCCTGAAGGATCGTTGTGACCCCGAGCCGACAAAGGAGGAGGCGGAAGCTATTCACGCCAACGTGATAGCGCCTCCCAGCAATCAAGATCTCCAATGTCCGCTTTCGCCGGTCGACGCCAAAAAATGGAGCAAGTTCCGCTTTCGCGCGTTAAGTCCGCTTGCTGGGTCAAGCGGAGCACGCAATGCGATGGATCGTGAATCGGCGCGAAGTGGAGCGGGACGTGGACGTGCGAACGTCGCTGCTCGATCTCTTGCGCGAGCATCTGCAACTGTTCGGCGCGAAGAAGGGATGCAATCAGGGCGCGTGTGGCGCCTGCACCGTTCTTGTTGACGGCGAGCGCATCAATTCCTGCCTTGCCCTCGCCGTTCAATACGAAGGCCGCGAGATCACTACGATCGAGGGCCTGGGCGCGCCCGGCGCGCTCCATCCCCTGCAACAGGCCTTCGTCGAACATGACGGGTTCCAGTGCGGCTATTGCACGCCCGGGCAGATCTGCTCGGCGGTCGGCATGGCGGCGGAGCTCCGCAAGGGCGTGCCGAGCTACGTCACTGCGGATCTCGAGGCGGAGACGATCGCGCTCAGTCACGATGAATTGCGCGAGCGGATGAGCGGCAATCTCTGCCGCTGCGGCGCCTATAACGGCATCGTCGATGCCATCCATGAGACTTTCGGCGACCTGGCAGCCGCGCCAGTTCCTAAGCGAGAGGCCGCCTGATGAACCCTTTCAGTACGAGCGCGCCGCTGACGTGGGCGCTGCGCTCGCGGCCGGAGCGCGCGCCGGCGCTCAATATCTCGGCGGCGGCACCAATATCGTCGATCTCATGCGGGAGACGATCGAGCGTCCTCAGACGCTGGTGGACGTGACCGGGCTTTCTCGCGATATCGAGGAGAGCCAAGACGGCGGCCTGCGCATCGGGGCCGGCGTAAAAAACACGGCCGTCGCGGCCGACCGGCGTGTGCGCGAGCGCTTTCCGCTTCTCGCCCAGGCGATCCTGGCGGGCGCTTCCGCCCAGATCCGCAACATGGCGACGGTCGGCGGCAATCTCATGCAGCGCACCCGCTGCCTCTATTTCTACGACGACGCTGCGCGCTGCAACAAACGCGCGCCGGGCGCCGGCTGCGACGCGCGCGACGGCTTCAACCGCAACCACGCGGTGCTCGGCGCCTCTCAGTCCTGCGTGGCGACAAACCCCTCGGACATGTGCGTCGCTCTCGCCGCTTTAGACGCGGTCGTGACGGTCAGGGGCAAAAACGGATCGCGCGACATCCCGCTGATCGCGTTCCACCGCTTGCCCGGCGACACGCCGCAGATCGACACGGTGCTTGAGCCTGGCGAGCTCATTATTGCAGTCACGCTGCCGCCGAACGGGATCGCTTCACGCTCATCCTATCGCAAGGTGCGCGATCGCGCCTCTTACGCTTTCGCTCTTGTCTCTGTGGCCGCCGGCCTCGAGATGGAGGGGCGCATGATCAAGGACGTGCGCATCGCGATCGGCGGCGTGGCGCACAAGCCGTGGCGCGCCGAGCGCGCGGAAGCCGCGCTTCGGGGCGGCCCTGCGACGGAAGCCGCCTTCCGCCAAGCCGCGGAGGCCGAACTCGCTTTGGCTCAGCCCTTGCGTGACAACGCCTTCAAAATTGAGCTCGCCACGCGGGTGATCGCTGACACCCTCGGCAAGCTCGCCCAATCCCATGGAGCCGTTTAATGAGCGTTGTGCAGGACGCCGTCCAAGCGGCGATGAAGAAGGCCATTGCGCTTGCGCCCGACGGGTCGGATTCCCGGCGGCCACCCCGATCCGCTGATGCATCATAAGCACGGCCTGATCGGCGCCTCGATTTCGCGCATCGACGGCCCTCTGAAGGTTTCGGGCAAGGCGACGTTCTCCGCAGAGTTCCCGATGGAGGGGCTGACCTACGCGGCGCTCAAATATTCGACGATCGCGCGCGGCCGGATCACCGAAATCGACACCGCCAAGGCCGAGGCGGCGCCAGGGGTCGTTCTGGTGATGACGCATCGCAACGCTCCCAAGCTCAATAAATGGCCGCCGTTCATGAGCAAGCCCAAGGCCGGCGGTCCTGACGACCTGCCGATCATGCAGGATGACCGCATCCACTGGAACGGCCAGCCGGTCGCCCTCGTGCTCGCCGAGACGCAAGAGCAGGCCGAGCATGCGCAGACCCTCATTCGCATTGTCTATGAAGAGCAGAACCCGGTCATCTCCCTCGCCGCCGCGAAGGCTAAGGGAAGCGAGTCCGGCGTGTTCATGGGCGAGCCCTTGAAGCAGAAGGTTGGCGACGCGGAGGCTGCGCTTGCCGCAGCCCCTCACAAGGTCGATGTCACCTACACGACGCCTCGTCACCACCACGCTCCGATCGAGCTGCACGCCTGCACGCTTGCTTGGGATGGCGACACGCTGCGGGTCCACGACGCTTCGCAGGCCGTGGCGCACGAAGCGTGGACCATCGCGCAGGTGTTCGGGCTGGAGGAGAAGCAAGTGCGCCTGACGTCGCCTTTCGTCGGCGGCGGCTTCGGCAGCAAGCTTCTATGGCAGCACCAGATCCTGGCAGCGGCGGCGGCGAAACTCGCCGGCCGGCCGGTGCGGATCATGCTCTCCCGCGAGGGCGTGTTCCGGATTGTCGGCGGCCGCACCGTCACCGAGCAGCGGGTAGCGCTCGGCGCCCAAGCCGATGGCCGCCTCGACGCGCTGATCCACACCGGCGTGGTCGCCATGACTCCGCACAACAATATGCCCGAGCCCTTCATCCTGCCGGCGAAAAGCGTATACGCGTCGAAGACCTTCTTCCTGGATGTCGAGACGGTGAAGATGAACATGGTCGCCAACACCTTCATGCGCGCACCCGGCGAAGCGGTCGGCACGTTTGGGCTCGAATCCGCAATGGACGAGCTTGCTCATGAACTTGGGCTCGATCCGATCGACCTGCGCATCCGCAATGAGCCAGAGAAGGACCCGCTAACCGGGCTGCCCTTCTCGCAGCGCGGGATCGTGCAGGCCTGGCGGGACGGCGCCAAGCGCTTCGGCTGGAACGCGCGCAACGCAACCCCGGCGACGAGGCGCGACGGCGACTGGCTGATCGGCATGGGCTGCGCCACGGGCACCTATCCTTACTATCGGATGCCCGGCGGAGCGGCGCGCCTCACCATCACGCGCGAGGGACGAGCGACCGTCGCCATCGCCGCGCACGAGATGGGCATGGGCACCACAACGGCTCAGACGCAGGTCGCGGCCGAACGGCTGGGATTGCCGCTCGAGCAGGTAGAGGTGGTCTATGGCGACTCGCTGTTTCCGGGCACGGTGTTGGCGGGCGGCTCGCAGCAGACGGCCTCGATCGGCGCGTCGATCATTGCCGCGCATCGGGCGCTCGTGAAGGAGCTCTTGAAACTCGCCGGCAACGACTCGCCGCTGGCCGGGCTTAGCGCCGACGAGGTCGGCGGTCTCGATGGCGGGCTATGTGCAGTTGACGACGAGTCTCGCAGAGAGAGCTATGCCTCGATTCTAAGTCGCGGCAAGCGGGAGGAGGTGACCGTCGAGGCCGAGGCGCCGACGCCGCTCGAGCTCGGACATTGGTCCATGCACAGCCATAGCGCCCTGTTCTGCGAGGTTCGGGTAAACACGGTGACTGGCGAAGTGCGCGTCAACCGCTTCCTCGGCTCGTTTGATTGCGGCCGCATACTCAACGCCAAGACGGCGGCGAGTCAGTTTCGGGGCGGCATCATCATGGGCCTTGGCCTCGCGCTCATGGAAGACATGATGTTCGACGAGCGCAGCGGGCGGATCATGAATTCCATCGCTCGCCGAGTATCACGTGCCCGTGCATCTAGACGTGCCGGAGATCGAGGTGATCTGGACCGACGTGCCGGACCCCCACGCTCCCGTGGGCGCACGTGGAATCGGCGAGATTGGCATCACCGGCGTGGGCGCCGCGGTCGCCAACGCCGTCTTTAACGCCACCGGCAAGCGTGTGCGCGACCTGCCGATCACTTTGGACAAGGTGATGTAGAGGCGGCGTCCACGAGCGGACGGCAAAGGACACTTAAACTGGACAATGCCCCGTCGCCTCGATGCCTTACGGCGCCCAAAATCCGGGTCACCGATCGGGTGGGGGGTCGCCGCCCGGAGGGTCACATTTGGCGTGCGCGCGCTTGACTTCCGCGAGACTGTGGAAGGTCCTGGAGGCAATGCTGGCGCAATAATCGTCCAGCGACCCGTTTCCGTCGGGCGGTCCAGCCGCATCCGGGGCATCTGGAGGATCGGCAGCCTCCCCCGGTCCAGGAACGACAGGCGAATTTTCGAAAAGCCCAGAGGGATACCCATCTTGGGCCGCAAGCGCGGGGCTCGCCGTTAGCGCGGCGACGAACGCGAGGATTGTGCTCTTCATGCCCGTGACAGATGGCGCCGTGACGCCCGGACATCAACAGGGATCAGACTACCGCTGCAGCATTCCCTCATTCGCAATGAAGCGGCGCCGATCTTCCCACAAAGTCAATTCCCGAAGGCAAAGCCGAGCTTGACAGCAGGTGGCGCGAGGCTCAGGTCGCTTGGATGACTTCGTCGGCCTTGTTCACATTCGGTACGCGTGGTTCTCCCCTGGCGCTGGCCCAGGCGAATGAGGCGCGTCGACGGTTAGCGGAAGCGCATGGCTGGGAGATTGAGCGGATCGCGCTCAAGATTATTCGCACCAGCGGCGACGTCATCCAAGATCGCCCCCTCGCCGAAGCCGGCGGGAAGGGGCTGTTCACTAAGGAAATCGACGCCGCCCTCCTCGCCGGGGCGATCGACGCAGCAGTGCATTCGGCCAAGGACCTGCCTTCGATCATCCCGGACGGCATCAAGATCTGCGCCTATCTTCCGCGCGAAGACGTGCGCGACGCACTCATTTCGGCCTTGGCCGACACCGTCGCAGGCTTGCCGCACGGAGCGACATTCGGCGCCGCCTCGCTTCGCCGTCAAGCCCAGGCATTGCGGCTGCGCCCAGACCTGAGGCCAACACTTCTGCGCGGCAATGTCGAGACGAGGTTGCGGAAGGCCGAGTCCGGCGCAGTCGGCGCCACGCTGCTCGCGCTCGCAGGCCTCAAGCGCCTGGGTCTCGCTCATCGCGCTCGCGCCGTTCTCGACCTCGATAAGTTCCTGCCGGCGCCTGGCCAGGGAGCAGTCGCGATCACCGCGCGCGGCGCTGACGCGCATACGCTTGAGGTCCTGAGCGCCATCTCGGACGGCGAGACATTGGCGGCGCTCACTGCAGAGCGCGCTTTCCTGGCCGAACTCGAAGGTTCGTGTCGCACGCCTATCGCCGGGCTGGCGCGCCTTAGGGCTGGAGCGCTCAGTCTGAAGGGCGAAGTGCTGCGAGCCGATGGCTCGGAGCGCTTCGACATTGCCGCCGAGGGCGCAGCCATCGACGCCGAACGGCTCGGGCGCGAAGCGGGCCGCGACCTCGCTGCCCGGTTGCCCGAGGGCGTGCTGGTGAAAGGTGGGTGACAGGATGGTCTGCCGCCGTCCGCACCGCTTCTGGCCCGGCCCGTTAGGTGATACGCTGCGCCACGAACGGTGGTTGAGGCTGATGAGCGGTTTTTCTGCTCTTAGCGCCCGTGGCCCCTCTGGAACATTGCATGAGGCCGCGCTATCGGAGCGCGACAATATCTAACGCGAGGATAGCGGTCATGGCCAACGACCAGATGATGGGGCAGATGTCGACCAAGCCCGGTTTCATCGCCGCGCTCGACCAGAGCGGCGGATCGACCCCCGGCGCGTTGCGCCTCTACGGAATTCCGGAGAGCGAGTACAAAGGCGACGACGCGAAGATGTACGAGCTCGTGCATGAAATGCGGGTGCGCATCATCACTGCGCCTTCGTTCACCGGCGACAAGGTCATCGCCGCCATCCTGTTCGAGCGCACCATGGATGGCGAAGCGAAGGGCAAACCGGTTCCGACGTACCTGTGGGAGGAGCGTGGCGTTGTCCCGATCGTCAAGGTCGACAAGGGGCTCGAGGCGGAAAGGGACGGCGTTAGCCTGATGAAGCCAATTCCGGATCTCGACAAGCTCCTTTCTCGCGCGAGTAAGCTCGGCGTCTTTGGAACTAAGATGCGCTCGGTGATCAACCTCGCGTCTAAAACCGGCATAGCCGCGATCGCCAAGCAGCAGTTTGAGTTCGGCGAACAGATCGCGAGCCACGGGCTCACCCCGATCCTCGAGCCGGAGGTGTCGATCAAAAGCCCTGACAAAGCTGGCGCTGAGCGGATTTTGCTCGATGAACTAACCAAAGGGCTCGACGCCCTCCCGGCTGGCCGGAAGGTGATGTTCAAAGTGACCCTGCCCGAGACCCCCGACTTCTACGCGCCGTTGATCAAGGACAAGCGGGTCGTGCGCGTCGTCGCACTGTCCGGCGGTTATACGCGGGACGACGCCTGCGAGCGTCTCGCAAAAAATCACGGCATGATTGCAAGCTTCTCGCGCGCGCTCGCCGAGGGTCTCAAACGTTCGATGTCCGACGCTGAGTTCGACGAAGAACTGAGCGAAGCCGTGGATGAGATCTATGAGGCTTCGACGGTCAAGGTGTGACCCCAGTCGGGGCAAGGTTTTACCACGCCTCGGCCCCGCCTTCCGCTTGGCGAGTCTGGCCTGCCCTCAAGTTGAAGGGAACTCCGCATCATCGCAGGACCTTGTCATTCGACGCCGATGATTTTCGAAAACGCCAGAGTTCGGCGCGCTGCGGCAAGCCAAGACTATCTGACCGGCGTCGGCGGCCTACCTCTCAATCTATACCTTCGTGGCCCTTTTCCTCGCGGATCGTCGACCGCGCGGAGCGGCTTCGTCAAGAACGATGTCGTGTCTTGGCGCCCGGATCGGTCGCACGCAGGCTCTCCCCATGGTTCAGCGCAGTCCGGAAATGAGTGGTTCCGAACGATCCGCTCAGCATGAGCTGTTGACGAGACGACACGGGCGCATTTCAAGCCGCGTCGTTCCCCGGACGGATCACCCGAAATGAGTTCAGCGGCAGATAACATCTTTCTGTTCGACGTCGACAATACGCTCCTCGATAACGACCGGTTTCGAGAGGACCTTAAAGATCGGCTGCAAGCCGCTCACGGTGATCGCGCCTGCGCGCGTTACTGGGAAATCATGGAGGAGCTATGGGGCAAACTGGGCTATATGGACTATCTCGGCGCGCTGGAGCGTTTGAGGCTCGAAGATCCACACGATCTCGCGATCTTCAGCACCGCCAACTGGCTTCTGGATTATCCGTTCGCCGATCGCCTCTATCCAAACGCGCTCGACGCGGTGAAACATGTCAGGCAGTGGGGATCGGCCGCCATTCTATCCGACGGCGACGCCATCTTTCAACCTCGCAAGATCTTGCGCTCGGGGCTATGGGACGCGTTCGGAGGCGATGTACTGATCTACGTCCACAAGGAAAAAGAACTTAGGGACGTTGAAAATCGCTTTCCGGCCGCCCACTATGCGCTCATCGACGATAAGGCCCGCATCCTCACCGCGGTCAAAGCGGCTTGGGGCGATCGGGTGACGACGATTTTCCCTAAGCAAGGCCATTATGCTCTTGAGGACCCGCCGAAGGAGGGCGCGTCAATCGATCGAACGATCGAGAAGATCGGCGACTTGCTCGGCATTGATTTGTCGAAGCCATGAATTGCGGGCAGAGGCGAACGGTTTCTGCCCAATGCCTCTCCGGAGACCAGCCCTCTTCCGAGCCGCGGCGAATCAAGTCCGTTCTGCCAGCATGAACAAGAGACGCGTGACCGGCGGGACGTGAATGGCTCTCGCGCCCGCCCCGAGCGCACAAAGGCCGAACGCTTGCCTGGCGGATGCGCGCGCGTTTCGCGGGGAGACACGAGACGTACGCCCAAAGCAAGCAATCAGGCTTATTCGGTGCCGTCGTCTTCGGTTTCGCCATCCTGTTCAAGAATGCGCTCAGCAATCAGTCCTGCATTTTCACGAATCGCGCGCTCGATCCTGTCGGCCATTTCCGGGTTCGTCTTCAAGAACGCTTTGGAATTTTCCCGGCCTTGCCCTAACCTTACGCTATCGAAGGAAAACCAAGCGCCCGATTTCTCCACCACGCCTGCTTTGACGCCAAGATCGATCAGTTCGCCGGCCTTCGACACGCCTTCTCCGTACATGATGTCGAACTCAACCTGTTTAAACGGCGGCGCGACCTTGTTTTTGACGACCTTGACTCGCGTTTGGTTGCCGATCACCTGCTCGCGCTCCTTGATCGCGCCGATGCGGCGAATGTCGAGACGGACGGAAGCGTAAAACTTAAGCGCATTTCCGCCCGTGGTCGTTTCAGGCGAGCCGTACATAACCCCAATCTTCATGCGGATCTGATTGATGAAGATCACCATGGTGTTGGATCTAGAAATGGAGGCGGTGAGCTTGCGCAGCGCCTGACTCATCAGCCGCGCCTGCAATCCCGGCTGCGAGTCGCCCATCTCGCCCTCGATCTCGGCCCTTGGCGTCAGCGCCGCGACCGAGTCGATGACCAAAACGTCGATCGCACCAGAACGCACCAGGGTGTCGGTGATCTCGAGCGCCTGCTCGCCGGTGTCGGGCTGCGAAATTAGAAGGTCGTTGAGGTTGACGCCCAGCTTGCGCGCATAGACGGGATCGAGAGCGTGCTCCGCATCGACGAAGGCGCAAACACCACCCTTCTTCTGCGCTTCGGCGATCACATGCAGCGTGAGTGTCGTCTTGCCCGACGATTCGGGCCCATAGATCTCAATCACTCGTCCGCGCGGCAAGCCGCCGACACCGAGCGCGATGTCGAGCCCGAGCGATCCAGTTGGCACCGTCTCGATTTCGACCGCCTTCTGGTTCTTACCCAGCCGCATGATCGAGCCTTTGCCGAACGACCGTTCTATTTGCGATAGAGCGGCGTCGAGCGCCTTGGTCTTGTCCACGCTGGTCCCTTCCACGAGGCGAAGATTCGGTTGGGTCATAACCATCGTCCTTCTCTCACGGGCAACGTCCGATCCGCAATCGCGGTTTTCGGGCGACCCACAATGAACAGACTATGTGCATGGTTTGTTCTCATGTGCAAGTTCTTTTTTTGTGCCGATTATGCACTTTGCAACCCGAGGACAAAAATGGTAAACGAGGGGCGACAGGCCGGCGATTCCACCACCGATTCAGGGGAGTGTTTTCAGAAAGCACTCGAGGCTACTGAGCGTCTGAGAAGCGACTTGGCACAGATTAAAAGCGTTGGGATGACCGGTTGATCCTCGAAGAGACTCCCCTTTGGGAAGGTTATCTCCACGGACGTTTTGAAATCGTTTTGTATACGAATTGGCGCATAAGAGCGGCAAATTACCGCCTTGCGTGTCGCATCGGCTTGCAAGGAGCTATCTCTGGTTGTGATTACCCCACCGGGGAGCGCTCCGGGTCATATTGATATCTTGGATGGAAACGACTGTGATGGTGGGCAAAATGAAGTTGTGCTTGTCGATGTTGTTCAGATCGGTAACGGCATAAAGGTCAGAGTCCCCACTTGGATAAGGTTTAGGTATCTCATCCCTAATGAATGCGGCAATGCTTGGAACGGCTTCCTCTATCGTTCTGTAAGCCCGGCAGGATTTTTGATCCTGCCCCTCTCCCCAGAATGGAAAATAGATTTGCCTGTCTCGTTGAATGCCGGTCCTTTCTTGCATAACGGCGGCGGCCCAGTGATCCAGAGACGATCTGAGATTATGGAGCGTATCCCCGATAATGAGCGCGAAGATATCCGCGATTGGCTTAAGCGGTTTATAGAACAACTCAATGCAATCGGGCTCAGCAAGAATTGCTACTGTAGACCCTGGGCAATACGGATCTCGTACAAATCCTTGGAAAGGGGAGAGGACAAGTCTATAAGGGACTTAATGTGGCTTTGGGCCCGTTCGACCTTTGGCCGGGGTCCGCGCATAATAAGGTCAACATTGAACATGGCAGCAAATAACCAGGACGTCGAATTTACCGACGACGAAATAGCGCGGCGTCGTGACGATGCCATTCGGCGCGCAATGAGCACGCCCCCCAAGCCTCTCAAAGAGAGAATTGGCAGGACGGAGCGTGCACAAAGTCAACGTGAGAGTCGAGAGATCAGAGCGCGTCGATCAACGCCAAAATTGCCATGATCTTCGCGCGGTTCTCCTAAACCGCGCGAGCTTGCTTCGCTGAACTAGGACTACGGTAGGTTAACCGCTTGCCTTGTGCCCCGCGAATGGCGCGGTGAGCGCGCTCAGTATCGTCAATCCCAAGCCCCGAACGGTTCGAATAGCGGAAGTCGAACTCGTGCAAATACGCCTGTAGATGATCCTCCCCACAGTGATGATAAACGCCGACCATTCCTCGCTTGAAGATACGAAAGAAGCCCTCAACCGTGTTCGTGGTCGTCTCGCCACGGGCATATTCGCCGCTGCCATGGTTGACCGCCTGATGGTCAGCGAAGTTCTTGCCTAAGGCCTTATAGTGCTGCGCTTCGTCGGTATTGAGCGTGCTGTCTAAGACGACCGTGCGGCCAATGACTTCCTTGAGTGTCGCCTGCGTCAAATCTTCGACCTTGACCGATACGGAGCGCCCTCCCCTCTCGACCATTGTGAGAACCTTGCGCTTCGTTGCCGTTCCGCGCTTTCCCTGCCAGCCCTTGCCGTTCACAAACGTATCATCTGGCTTGCCAATGAACGTTTCATCGATTTCGACCGTCTTCCCCTTGCCACCCAATGGCTCAGGGTCGAGGTCAGCCATCGCCTCGCGGACGCGATGCGCCATGAACCACGCCGTTCGGTAGGAGCTTAATCCGAGCATCCGCATCAGTTGGTGAGCGGAAACGCCTTTCTTGCTGGACGCCATGAGATGGAAGGCCAGCGCCCATTTCGTCATGGGAACATGGCTGGACTCCATAACGGTCCCGATCATGGCAGAGAATTGCAGATCACAAGCGCGGCACTTGTATAGGCCGGCGCGCGTGCTCTCGCCCTTAAGTTCAACCGAGTTATCGACAACCCTACAATGAGGACAGATGCGGCCATTTGGCCAGCGAAGGGCCTCGAAATGCTTGCGGGCTGCATCCTCGTTTGAGAAAATAGGGTTCGGCAGATCAACGGACATTGTTGGCTCCTACGAGGAGAACAATGCCGGAA
>CAVWPU010000016.1:0-11210 GCA_963756955.1 uncultured Alphaproteobacteria bacterium | reverse complement strand
CGAGCAGGCCAATGGCAAGACGTCCGAAGTCGCGGTGATCGCGGGGGGATGTTTCTGGGGCGTCCAGGGCGTCTTCCAGCATGTCGCCGGCGTGACCAGCGCCGTTTCCGGCTATGCCGGCGGCGACAAGGCGACCGCGCATTACGAGATGACCTCGGAGGGCAACACAGGCCACGCGGAATTGGTGCAGATCACCTACGACCCGCGCAAGATCACCTACGGGCGCATCCTGCAGGTCTATTTCTCGGTCGCCCATGACCCGACCGAACTCAATCGCCAGGGGCCGGATTCAGGCACGCAATATCGCTCGACGATCTTCCCGATGAATGACGAACAGGCGCGGGTGGCGAAGGCCTATATCGCCCAGCTCAATTCAGCGCATGCGTTTCCTGCGCCGATCGTCACCACGATCGAGCCGGGCGGACCTTCTATCGGGCCGAGGACTATCACCAGGACTTTCTGGCGAAAAACCCGGGCTATCCCTACATCGTCTATAACGACCTGCCGAAGGTCGCCAATCTGAAGCAGTTGTTTCCCACGCTCTACAAGCCGGACCCGGCGCTGGTCAGCGCGTCGCGCTCTTAAGCCTCGCCCTTCTCCCTCAGGGAGAAGGTGGCCCGCAGGGCCGGATGAGGGTCGCCGCGCCCTTCTCCTCCGGGAAAAGAGCCTGCCCCCGGGCGAAGACCCGGGGGTGGCCAGCAGGGCCGGATGAGGCTTTGCGACTACAGGCGGCGGCGCGACCCTCACCCCAACCCTCTCCCCGAGGGAGAGGGGGCTTTATGGCGCCGGATGAGGGACCTTCGTCATTCCCGCGCGCGCTGTCATTCCCGCGTAAACGGGAATCCAGAGCCGGCCCTAAACGCTGGATGCCGCTTTCGCGGGCATGACAAGTAAGGCGACATGACGCCGGGCTGTTCCGCCCTCACCCGCCGCCTTTGCCGAGAGCGGCCTCCAGCGCGGCGAGATTGTCGCGCACGATCACCGTGTTGGGATGGTCCGGCCCGAGGCTCGTCTCCAAAATCGAGAGCGCGCGGCGCATCAGCGGCTCGGCCTCGGCGAGGCGGTTCGTGGCCTGAAGCAGCATCGCGAGATTGTTGAGGCGGATCGCGACATTGGGATGGTCCGGGCCGTAGCTCTTTTCGTCGATCGCGAGCGCGCGGCGCATCAGCGGCTCGGCCTCGGCGAGGCGGTTCGTGGCCTGGAGCAACATGCGCGAGATTGTTGAGGCGGATCGCCACGTTGGGATGATCCGGGCCGTAGCTCTGCCTCATCGATCGCGAGCGCGCGGCGCATCAAGCGGCTCGGCCTCGGCGAGGCGGTTGGTGGCCTGCAGCAACTGCGCGAGATTGTTGAGGTCGATCGCCACGTTGGGATGATCTGGGCCGTAGCTCGCCTCGTCGATCGCGAGCGCGCGGCGCATCAGCGGCTCGGCCTCGGCGAGGCGGTTGGTGGCCTGAAGCAGCTGCGCGAGATTGTTGAGGTCGTCTCGCCACATTGGGATGGTCCGGGCCGTAGCTCGTCTCGTCGATCGCCAGCGCGCGGCGCATCAGCGGCTCGGCCTCGGCCAGGCGGTTGGTGGCCTTCAGCAGCAAGCGCGAGATTGTTGAGGTCGATCGCCACGTTGGGATGGTCCGGCCCGTAGCTCTCCTCGTCGATCGCCAGCGCGCGGCGCATCAGCGGCTCGGCCTCGGCGAGGCGGTTGGTGCTCCTAAGCAGCGCGCGAGATTGTTGAGGCGATCGCCACATTGGGTGATCCGGGCCGTGGCTCTTTTCGACGATCGCGAGCGCGCGGCGCTTCAGCAGTCTCCGGCGGGCGTACTCCGCCTTGACTTCGAGCAGCCGCCAAGCTGGTTGAACAGCCGCGCGGTCGGCTCCGCGATCTCCGCTTCGTCCGCGTGGCGCGCGACCGCGAGCGCGTGCGGCGCAAGCGGATCGAGGACCGGCCAGTCTCGCACGTCCTGCGGCATCGCCGACGAAGGCCGCGTTCACCCATTCCAGCGCCTCGCGCAAAGCCGCGTCGCCGGCGCTCCTCGCTCATCGCGCGGCGGGCGAAATCCTGCACGAGGCGATGCACGACGAAGCCTGGCGCGCCGCCGTCCTCGGCGGTTACGCCCGAAATGAGCGAATAGGCGTAGAGACCGCCCCGCGCTGCATAGGCGTCAGTGTCTGGCGCTTCGCCGGGGACCGCGACGTCGAGCAGCGAATCCGGCACCGGGTCCGGGGCGCAGAAGGCGAGCCGATCGAGCAGCCGCCGGCTCTCCGGCGAGAGCCGCGCGACCGATGTCGCCCAGGTCGTGGCCAGTGTCCGATCGGAACCTGTCACCGTCGCATCCGCCCAGGCGAGCGCCTTCTCTCGGCTTTCGCTCCAAAGTTTCAAATAGCGAGCGAAGCCGATGCGATCAGTCGAGATATGCGCGCCAGCCTGCTCCAACCCGAGCGCGAGGCCGCCAAGCTCCCCCGCCAGCGTCCGCGCCAGCCCCGCGTCGTCCTTGGTCTTGCTGCGGTCCGCTTGGGTGCGGTCGAGCAGGAATTGCGCGGCCGCGTCCTCGTCGAGCGTGGAAACTTCGAGCTTTCGAAACCCGGCGGGAAAATTCGACGCCCGCGCGGTGAGGACGACGTGCCCGCCTTTGAGCTTGGCGGATGAGCGGCTTAAGAGCGGCGACGGCGTCGCTTGTCGTCCACGTTGTCGAGGATCATCAGCCAAGTCGGGTTGGCCTCAAGCCAGCGCAGGACGGCGGTGATCTTGGTTGCGTCGTCGCGCGCCTCTTTCTCCGGCAGGTTGAGAGTCTCAAAGGCCGTCAGCCCCGCCAAACCCGCGTTGAGCGCCTCGCCGTCGCTGGCGCTGACAAACAGAAGGGCCGAATAGATCGGCTCGCGAGACCACGCATATTCGATCGCGAGCCTTGTCTTGCCGATCCCTCCGAGGCCGTGAAGCACGACCGGGGCGCCCTTGCGCGCCGAAGAGCGCTGTATGCAGGTCGGCAAGATCTTCGTCGCGGCCCGCGAACAAGTCGCCGAGTGATGCGAAGGGAAGATTGCGAGGCTTCGTGACCGATCCCGCGTCGGCCTTCCGAAGGGCGTCCAGAACCGCCGACCCAAAAATCTGCGCAGCGAGATTGTCAGTGCCGGTGAACGGCTTCGCGGGATAGACATTGATGGCCCTGAGCCGCGTGAGATGATCGGCCTGTGATGCGCGCGTAGCGTCCGTTGGTGCAAAAGCAAGGCTGCGTTTCAGGCCGATCGCCGGCGCGACGATGACAAGATTTCGCTTGGCGCCGTCCTTGTTGAAGCCGATCGCGAGCCAGGCTTCCCATTGTGTGTAGGTGAGGCGCCCGAGAGCGCTGCGATCCATACCCTTTTCCGCCAGCCGCGCGGCAAGCTCCGACCGGCGCTTCAAGAGGTCGTTGACGCTGCTCGGTTTGGGGGTCGAGCCCGCCATGTCGCCGACGAAATGGACGACGACGTCGCAGCCCTCGATGTAGGCTTCCAGCATGGCGAGCGTGTCGCCGCCCATCGCCTGGAATTCCTCTTGGATCTTGATCTCGACATTCGGGCGCGTCAGCGCGTGGCGCAATTCCTCGCGATAGGCGCCGAACTCGTCCGACACACAGGACAAAAATAGCTTGACGTCCGCCATTCGCCGCCGCCCGCGTTATGGCCGTGGCCCAATGTGGCATGGCGGGACGAGTTCGGCAAAGATGGGCCGGGCGTTTCGCGACACGGAGCCCACCTCTCCCATGAGAGATTTCCGCCCAAACCTTGCGTAAAACGGAATCTTATGGTAAGTGTTTCCTCTTGGCCGGATTGAAAACCGAGGGCGCGATCGGGCCGACATCATGCAGAGAGGAGAATCACCGCGATCTACGCTTCCGACAGCAGTCAGGCGGGAAAAAGTTTTTGTTTGCATCGCCCGTAACCCATTGAAAAGTCCCGATTCCAAAAAATAAACGTAAGCAAAAGAAAGCAAATTTATTTTCGTTTATTTGCGTTTATGCTCGTTTATTTGCGTTTATTTGGCTGGTCCGACTTGACGTCGGCGCCGCGAAGCCCCTCGGTGTCTTGAGTCAAGCCCCCATGACCTTGGCGACGAACCTCACGATCGCGTCCAGCGTCGCCTCCGGCTGATCGATCTGCGGCGAATGGCGGCAGGCCTCGAGGATGAGGCTCTCGACGGGGGCGGGCGAGCGGGCCTCGATGGCGCGGATCTGCTTCAGCGTTCCATATTGATCGTCCGCGCCCTGGATGAGCAGCGCGGGGACGCGCCAGCGGCCGACCGCGTCCTCGATGTTCCAGGCCTCGAAGCCGGGATCGAGCCAGGCGCCGTTCCAGCCGCGGAACGCGCAGTCGACATGGGCGTGATATTTGGCGAGCCTCGCCCTTAGGTCGCCCGTCTCATAGGCGCGGCGCGCCTCCGCGATCGAGGCGAGGCCCATCGCCTCGGTGAAGACGTGGGGCGCCATCAGGATGAGGCCCTTGATCCGCTCGTCCGCATGTTCGCCGGCGTAGATCGCCGCGATCGAGGCGCCGTCGCTGTGCCCGAGCAGGACGCCGCGCTCGATGCCGATCGCATCGAGCACGGCGGGCAGGCTGAACCGCGCCTCGCGGCTCATGTAATCGAGCGGGCGCGGCAGATCGACGGGCTCGGACCCGCCGTAGCCTGCGCGCGAATAGGCGAAGACCCCACAGCCCGTCGCGGCCGCGAGCTTCGCGGGAAAGTCGCGCCACAGCGCGACGCAGCCGAGCCCCTCGTGCAGCATGACGATCGTCGGCGCCTGCGTCCGGCGGCGGCCCATAGGCGACCGCCTCCAGACGTTTGCCGTCGGCGACGACCTCGCCGCGAACGCCCTCGATCCATGAAAGGTACGTCGTCAGGTCGCGAGGCTCGCTACCGAGCGATGGCGTCCTCATCGCGCTCGACCTTCTCAGTTTCCCGGAATACGCCATCGATTTCGTGGGCGAATCGATGGGTTTTATATGTCGAGCGGACAGGCTGTTCTCTCGTTCCGCCTCCACACATTTGTTGATTGTCATGGCAATGTTATGGTAGATTAGTGACGGGGCGAAGCTGCAATTTGGGCGGGAGGCCTGAATGTCCCGTAGAGCTCGACGATGTTGTACGAACGGTCCAGCCCATCGATAGCGAATCGTGAAGAGATCGGCCTGACGCCTTCCGACGCCCGCCGGCTCGATCGGGATCTGCATTGATCTGATTGACCTGTGTGCGAAAGTGACCGGCAAGATCGACCCCGCGGTCGCAACAATTATTGGTTATGCCCGCGACGAAGCCCTCTCTGAGAGGCTAGAAGTCGGTTCATGACGTCTATGGCTAATGCCTATGGGAACCATCACGATCGAGTCCGCCGCGATAAGACTCACAGATACGATACTTGGATACAACGAGCAGGATCTGGAGGAAACGCTTAAAGCAATCGCGGCTGATATCGGCGTCAGCCACATCGCCTATATGCGTTTTGCCCCCGATAAAAGTTCTGACGCCAGCCTGCTGACGGGGACCGTCACATACTCGTTTCAGTGGCAAACCCGATATTTTCTCAAGCAATATGTCCTAATTGACCCCGTTTTTTCCTACGGAAGCAAAGCGGTTCTTCCATTCGATTGGGACGAATTGCCGCGCGACGATCCGGCGATTCAGGCGTTTTTTGTCGACGCCAAGAGCCATGATGTCGGCCTCAACGGATTGTCGATCCCAGTTCGCAATCGAAGGGGCGTCTACTCTTTGGTGTCATATACGAGCAACCACTCGAAACAAGAGTGGCAAGATTTCAAAAAGAGCAATATGACGAAATTACAGTTGATCTCTGTCCTTATTGATTCCGCTGCCAGCGTCAATCTCAAATTAAGTAGTCCCCCAGTGAAGCTGTCGAAACGAGAAGAACAGTGCTTGATATGGGCGGCTAGGGGCAAGACTTATCAGGATATTTCTGATATATTGAATATATCTTTTGGTAGTGTGAAGAGTTATCTTGATACAGCTCGGCATAAATTGAATTGTGCGAACTTGACCCACGCGGTTGGCGTCGCCATTGCTACTGGCGTTATCCCCGCAAAGGCTCTTCAAGGGTCGTCTTTTAAGTGATTCTCGGAATGTCAACTCAACTTCTATGTGGAATTGCAAGCATTAAAATTTATGGTTAACAATCGTGATCTCGTCGCAAGGGAGATGCCACGATGTTGAAGCTAATTGAAGGTTCGCGAGCGTCATTGTTTCCAACGGAAATGGACGCAATGTTTCGTAATAGGGCGCTCACTTTCTCACAACGCCTCGGGTGGGATGTTGTTGTGAAAGATGGGTATGAACGGGACGAATTTGATGACGCCAATCCGTTGTATTTGGTGTCGGTAGATCCAAACACCAATGAATATTGGGGATCTCTACGATTGTTGCCGACCACCGGACCAAATATGTTGCGGGACGTTTTCCCCTATCTGCTCAAAGAAGATGAATACATCGAAAGCGCCACAATATGGGAGAGCTCGCGAATTTGCGCTGTTGCCGTGGAGGGCCAGCCTCAACGTAGCCGCAACGGCGTCAACTTCGTGCTCAGCGAGTTAATCGCAGGCATCGGGCAGGTCGCCGTCACCGCCGGGTTGACCCAGATTGTTTCCGTGTTCGACGCGAGGATCTATCGGGTTCTGAAAGCCGTTGGCTGCAATCCGCAGCTCATTGGCAAGCCTCGTCGAATCGGCGAGACGATGAGCTATGCTGGCCTCTTCGACACGGGCGAAGGCCTCCTCTCGGCTTTGAACGCGTTCCGGGAGGAGCTTGGAATCGAGCAGCCAGAGACGAAAGAACTCTCGAAGGAAGCTGCGAGACAGTTCGCCTTCGCTGCCTAACTGGATTTGACCGCCGGCGCCGACGGAGCCGGCGGTCAAGTCCCAGGCAAGTGCCGTCGGCCGTGCGGCTCCGCTACACGGCGGCCTCGTTTCTCGCCAATTCGGTCACCAGCGAGACGATCGCTTCGCGCAGAACGGGGCTTTTGACGCCGATGAAGGCGCGATGCAGACGCAATCCCTGGTCTGGAAGGGTTAAAAGCGCCGCGTCTCGTGTTGGCGGCTGCCCGTGGTCGTCAAAGCCAAAGAAATACGTCGGCTTTACGCCTAGAACCTTGGAAAGACGGAGCAGTCGATCTGCGGTAATCCTTTTGGAGCCTTTTTCGTAGGCGTAGATGTCCTTTGAATCGACTTGCAGTTTTTCGGCGAGTTGTTCTTCGGACCAACCTTTTGAGGTCCGTTTGTCACGTAAGCGACCACCGAGAGATATGTCGATTTGGTTCACGGTTTTGACCACGATTCCCATTGCCAGCACGATTTTAAGACGCGGCCTCCGTCAGTAGCCGGACACCTTACCTGTCTGCAGTTTCGTGCCCGGCCCGACGGGATCGCAATCAGCAACCCAAATCGTCATGCTGCGCTCCTCTGGTCCCTCACCTGCGAAATTGTCAGGCTTTGGATGGACCCGCCAAGCCTTCCGCGGATTTAACAGATGATTAGTGGACCGTATCGAGTTCCATTAACGCAACATGCGTGGGTGTCAAGTCCCAAAGTCGTCCAGTTGAAATATCCCATTTCGCGGCTGCGGAACGGCGTGTCGCCGTCTCACTTGGCGGCGCCGCACTGAAGGAGCGCTACGGTGAGTCAGACATTTATGGCCGCGGAGATAACGGAGGCGGGCGCGGTCGTCCGCCGCCAATTGGCGGCCAACGCCGTGCCGATCGCCAAAGTGGCGGCGGATTTGCGCGCGCGCAAACCGGCGTTCGTCGCCACCGTTGCTCGCGGCAGCTCCGATCATGCCGCCCTCTACCTCAAGCACCTCGTCGAGCTTAAGGTCGCGCTTGCTTGTGCTTCGCTCGCGCCCTCGATCGCCTCGCTCTATCGGGCGCCGTTGCGGCTCGCCGGAGCGGTTGCGATCGCCATTTCCCAGTCGGGCCGAAGTCCGGACATTGTCGCCATGCAGCGTACGGCGAAGGATGAGCGTGCGATGACGATTGCCTTCGTCAATGACGAGGAGTTCTCCGCTCGCGCGCGGCGCCGATGCGCTGTTGTGCTTGCATGCCGGTGCGGAGCGCTCAGTGGCGGCGACCAAGTCGATGATCGCCTCGCTGGTCGCCGGCGCCTCTCTGGTGGCCCATTGGAGTGACGACAACGAGCTTCTGGCCGCGCTCGACAAGCTGCCTTCTAGCCTCGATTCGTCGTCCGCTGCGCCGCCCGCGACGTTGGCGATCGAGACGCTCGCTCAAGCCTCGTCCCTCTTCGTCGTCGGGCGGGGCGCGACTCACGCCGTCGCCGCCGAGGCGGCGCTCAAGCTGAAGGAAACCTCGGCTATCCATGCAGAAGCATTTTCGTCCGCCGAAGTGCTGCACGGACCGGCGGGCATCATTGGGCCGGGATTTCCGGTTCTCGCGTTTGCGCCAGCGGACGCCGCGCGCCCGTCGTTTTTCGATACGCTTAAGCAGCTCGCTGCGTTCGGCGCGGCGCCGCTCGTTTTTGACAGCCAGGCGCATGAACACTGGCCGACGGTGATCACGCTGCACGGTGGACACCCCCTGCTGACGCCGATCGTTGCGCTTCACGCGTTCTACCGCGTCGCGGAAGCGACTGCGCGTCGGCGCGGCCGCGACCCTGACCAGCCACCGCATCTCACGAAGGTTACCGAGACCATGTAAGCCGCATGACTTCAGTGACTTAAGAGGCTGGCGACCGAAAGGAGGGCACGGGACCGTTTTTGCTGTCTCTGGACGCGAGTTGGAGCGGTTTTGCTCCGATTTACCCTCATCTGCTTGCGCTTATTTGCACGGATCCGTCGGTCCGATCGCGCATGTGCGAACCACGCGACTTGATCGTCGCCCGCCTACTTGGGGAACGGCACCGGCGAGTCCGAAAGGCTTTGAAGATAGGCCAGAATATCGGCGCGCTTCTGTGGGTCTTTTTCGCCGGGGTACGTCATCTTGGTCCCCGAAGCTTCCGACTTCGGATTGCCGACCATCGTGTTCAGGGCTTCATAAGTCCAGTTTCCGCCGACCGCTTTGAGCGAATCGGAGTAGGCGAAGCCCGGGATCGAAGCGATCGGTCGGCCGACAACCCCGTAAAGCGGCGGGCCAATCTTCGGTCCCGCCCCCTTCTCGAAATTGTGGCAGGTCTGACAGACCTTGGCGTCCTGTTCGCCCTTCTTGAGGTCGGCCTTGGCGAGCAGCACTGGCAACGGCGGCGCGGTCGGCTCCGCAGGCCCGGCGGCGGGAGCGCTCGCCACTCCGGACGGTAGTGCGAAGCCTGGCACCTTCGGCGTTCGCGACGACAAGAGGAGATTGCTGGAAGCGGTGAGGAGCATCACGAACAAAACGGCCCCCAGCGCCGAAAGCGCGACCCTATTCACATTAACGTGGTCCATAGGCAGGGGGACTTTCGTCGGCTGGAGTGAGGTCAAGTTGAGCGTTTGTTTCGTCGATTTGATTAGCCGCTTTGCGCTTGCCTTGGCAACACGTATAAGCCCTCGCGCCCCGAATTTGGCTCACTCGAAGCGGATGGCCAATCCCATCGTCCTCATCCCTGCGCGCATGAACGCATCGCGCCTCCCGGGAAAGCCTCTCGCCGACATTCACGGCGCGCCCATGATCGTCCACGTTTGGCGCCGCGCGATGGCGGCGGACGTAGGGCCGGTCTGGGTGGCGGCCGACGATGCGCGCGTTGTTGAGGCAGTCGCCTCGGTCGGTGGCAAGGCGATTATGACCCGCTCCGATCACCATTCCGGATCCGACCGCATCTTCGAGGCGTTGGCCGCTGTCGACGCCAAGGGCGCCCACGATATCGTGGTGAACATTCAGGGCGATCTGCCGACCATCGAACCTTCGATCGTGCGAGCCTGTCTCGGGCCGCTTGACGAGCAGACAGTCGATATCGCGACACTTGCGACGTGGATCACGCGCGAACAAGAAAAGGACGATCCCAACGTCGTCAAGGTGATCGGGACCGAACTCGATCCGACCCGGTTAAGAGCGTTGTATTTCACCCGCGCTCGCGCTCCGTGGGGCGAGGGTCGGCTCTTGCACCACATTGGCCTTTACGCCTATCGCCGCGACTCGCTTCGGCGATTTGTCGCCTCGCCCCCTTCGCTCCTGGAGCGGCGCGAGAAACTCGAACAATTGCGGGCGTTGGAGACGGGCATGCGGATCGATGTCGCGCTTGTCGACACGGCGCCGCTCGGCGTTGACTCGCTCCAGGATTTGGAACGCGCGCGCGAAATGCTCGCGCCCAGGAAACACGCATGAAGACGACGCGCTCGATCGCTTATCAGGGTGAACCCGGCGCCAATTCGCACATTGCCTGCGCCGACAATTTTCCCGAGCTGAACCCGCTGCCCTGCGCGACCTTTGAGGACGCTTTCGCGGCCGTGCAAGACGGCGCGGCCGAACTCGCCATGATACCGATCGAGAACTCGATCGCAGGACGGGTCGCCGACATCCACGCGCTCTTGCCTGCGTCCGGGCTGCATATCGTGGGCGAGACTTTTCTGCCGATCCACTTTCAGCTCTTGGCGGTTCCGGACGCTCGCATCGAGGACCTAAAGGCCGTCTATAGTCACATTCATGCGCTTGGCCAGTGCCGAAACATCATACGTCGCCACAAGCTCCACGCGGTCGTTGCTGGCGATACGGCGGGAGCGGCGCGCGAAGTCGCGGAGTGGGCGGACAAGAGCCGCGCTGCGCTGGCGCCGCGTCTTGCGGGCGAGATCTATGGCCTCAAGACTTTGGCGTCAGATGTCGAGGATGAGAGCCATAACACGACTCGCTTCGTTGTGCTGTCTAGGGATGAACGATGGACGTCCGCGGGCGAAGGTCCGGTAGTCACGACCTTCGTCTTTCGCGTGCGAAATGTGCCCGCCGCGCTTTACAAGGTGCTAGGGGGCTTCGCGACCAACAGCGTCAATATGACCAAACTCGAAAGCTACATGGAAGGTGGCGAGTTCACCGCTACCCAGTTCCTTGCCGACGTCGACGGACATCCCAAGGACCCCCCGCTCGCACGCGCGCTCGAGGAGCTCAAGTTCTTCTCCCGCGAGGTGCGAATCCTGGGCGTATACCCAGCTCATCCTTTCCGCAGCGAATCGCAGGCCAAGTCACTTTAGAGCAGACATACGTTTTGCAATCCATTTGCGCGTCCGAGCCGGTCTTTCGGGCCAATTGCGAAATTCCGCA
>CAVWPU010000015.1:0-36242 GCA_963756955.1 uncultured Alphaproteobacteria bacterium | reverse complement strand
GGCTCCTAAAGGGCTTTCGGCGGGTCTAGTTTCAGGGCCCGATAGCTCCCGTGCCCGTAAACCAAAGCCTCGCGGCCGCCGCCGAGGTGAATCCATTGACAGCCCCGATGATGATCCCGTGGCTATGGCGTTCGATGATTTCCTCGACCGAGCAATCGATGACGGCGATTGTATCCTCGAGGCCCCACGCGCCCGTGGCGAATTGGCGCCATCGTGCGCCTTCATAGCGGGCCGCCCCGTTGATGCCGCTCCGTCCGGCGAACCGGTCCGCCAGATCCTGGTGGCGCGAGTCGAGAATGTTGACACAATAGTGGCGCTCGCGCTGGATGACGGGCCAAGCTGACGCTTCGCGATTGACGCAGATCAGCATGGTCGGCGGATCGAGCGAGAGCGGATCGCGGAAGTGGCGGTGAGCCCCGTTCTGACTTCTCCCAAACCGGCCGTGATGACGCTGACGCCGCCGATGAGATGCCGCATCGCCTCTTTGAACGTTGCGAGCTCCTGGGCCTCCGTCGGATCTGGCGGAGCGTAATCGTCATTGCGCGATCCTTGCGCCTTCGGAGATCAGAACAGCGACTATCATGTGTCTCGTCAAACTAGCCGGCTTCGTGCCGCCCCATCATTGGAGCACCGCGCTGCACTCATGTCAATAGCGTCTATAGACTTACTTATCCAACATCAAGGAAGGTATGCCACCAAGCCACATTCCACCTAGCTGACCTGCTCGCTCGCTCACGCCACGAGAAGGAATGTGTTTTCACGATTAAGAGGTTTGAATCGCCGAGATCGCCCATTCGGAAACCGGCATCGACATTCACCCCGGCGCGACCATCGGCGGCGGCTTCTTCATCGATCACGGCACCGGGGTGGTCATCGGAGAAACCGCCATCATCGGCGAACGCGTCCGCATCTATCAGGCGGTCACTTTGGGCGCCAAGCGCTTCGACATCGACGATGGCGGCGAACTGCGCAAGGGCGAACCCCGCCACCCAATCGTCGAAGACGACGTCGTCATCTACGCAGGAGCGACGATCCTTGGCCGCGTCACCATCGGACGCGGTTCTACTATCGGCGGCAATGTCTGGCTCACGCGCAGCGTGCCACCCGGCAGCCTCGTCACCCAGGCGAAGACGCGGGCGAATGAGGCCGGACACTCTATCTAGACCGCTTTGCCTTTGGATGGCCTTGGTTCGGCTCCGTCTCGGCGGCGGGCGCGACGCCGTTCGTCGACCCGGTTTGGGTTTTCTTGTAACGTCCCGGTTTGCTGCGCGAAACCCCTATTTCAGGGTATTGGATTCCCTTGGATTCCCTCGTCCGAATCTAGACTTATCAATGGGTTACACGAGATTTTCACGAGCATATTTTCCTCGCCCCTCTGTCGCCGCAGAACAGCCGTCGACACGGTCAGCCCGCGATTTAGCATGGCGAAGGGATGGATTGCTCATCAGGCAAGCTTAGCTTGATTTCTGATTTTCTGCAAGATATTGCCGCCGGAGCCGTTGCAGCCTGGCCGTCTCCATCCAAAAGCAAGGCGCTCTAGGCGCGCGCCGCCGTAAATCGACGCACCGGCTCGGCTTGGAAGATTTCCCGCTCCTGTCGAAGTTTCAGTTCGCCGATGCGAGCAGACGTTCAAGGATTTCCGCCTCCACCCGGGCGAACGCCGAGCCCCGCTGGCGCGGCCGCGGCAGATCGACCGGAATATCGGCTGTAATGGCGCCGTGGTCGATCAACACGATCCGGTCCCCGAGCGCGACGGCTTCCGTGACGTCATGAGTGACCAGAATCGCCGTGAAGCCATTCGACAACCAAACCCGCTCGACCATGCGTTGCATCTCGATGCGCGTCAGCGCATCGAGCGCGCCGAGCGGCTCGTCGAGCGCCAAAATGCGCGGGGCGCTCACGAGAGCGCGCGCGAGGGCGACGCGTTGTTTCTGGCCGCCGGACAAGATGGACGGCCAATCGCCCGCCCGGTCAGCCAACCCGACCGTGGCGAGAGCATCACGCGACCGAGCAAAGCCTCCGCGTGGTCTGCAGCAGGGCCGAGGCCGATCGCGACATTCGCGTCGACCCGCGCCCACGGCAAAAGCCGCGGCTCCTGAAACATGATGCGCGCCAAGCGCGCCCGTCCGCCCGAGATCCCCCCGACTTCGATCTTTCCCGCCGTTGGTTCGTCGAGGCCCGCGATGAGCCGAAGCAGCGTGCTCTTGCCGCAGCCGCTCCGGCCGACAATGGTCAGGAACTGCCCGGCGGGGACATGAAGATCGACGCCGTTGAGAACCGTCTTCGCGCCGAACGATTTTCTGACGCCGCGCAACGTCAGCGGCGCCCCGGCAGCGGGACGACTGAGATTCGTGTCGTGTTCAAGGGCGACGAACATCGGCGTCACCGCGGTCCTGGCGAAGCGGGGCGCCAAGACAAGCGCCAGCGCTCGATAACCTTCACCAGCGAGTCGGCGCCTTTGCCGAGAAAAGCATAGAGCAAGATCGAGAGTACGATAACGTCGGTCTGCATGAACTCGCGCGCCTGCATGGCCATGTAGCCGATCCCGGACTGTGCAGCGATCGTCTCCGCGAAGATCAGCGTCAGCCACATCACGCCGAGCGCGAAGCGAAGGCCAACGAGGATCGAGGGAAGCGCGCCTGGGCCAAGATGACGCGCCGGAACAACGACCAACCCCGAAAGCCATAGCTGCCCGCCATTTCGATGAGCTGCGGATCGACGCTGCGCACGCCATGCAGCGTGTTGAGATAGATCGGGAAGAAGACGCCGAGCGCGACGATGAAGAGCTTCGCCCCCTCGTCGATGCCGAACCAGACGATCACCAAGGGAATGAGCGCAAGATGCGGCACGTTGCGGATCATCTGCACGCTCGTGTCGGTGACCGAGAAGGAGAACCGCGACAGGCCATTCAGGAGACCGAGCGCGAGGCCGATCCCCCCGCCGACCACGAGCCCGGCGAGAGCGCGAAGCGCGCTCACGCCAAGGTTCTGCGGCAGCTCGCCCGACAGCGTCAGCCGCCATGCCGCCGCGGCCACTGCATTGGGCGAAGGCATGACCGCATCGGCTGATCCAGCCAAGCGACGAAGACGCCTGCCAGGCGACGATGATGAGCGCGGGCAGGATCCATCCGATCCACGGCCGGCCGTGCGGTACGCCGGGTGGCCTCATGGCTGCAGAGAGCCGCGGCGAGACGCTCGCGGCCGGTATTTCGGCGATGTCAGTCAATCCAATCTCTCGAACCCGTCCGCGGCGCGCGCCGCCTCCTCACGTGTTGCTCTTCCAGGGCCACACAATGTCCTGGACATGGATCGGCGCAGGAATCAGCCCGAGCTTTTGGAAGCGGTCGGCGACGGCCTGTTGCTGGGCGAGAACGTCGTTATTGAGCGGTCCGAATGTGAACTCCGCCCGGGAGGTGGATCGCTGCTCCGCCGCGAGGTCCACGCCGCTCGCCTCGGAGAGAATGGCCGCAACCTGATCGCGATGCTGGTCGGCCCATGTCGTGGCCGTCGCGACGGCGCCATTGATCGTGGCGACCACGTCCGGATGCTTGGCGGCGAAGTCGCCGTTGACCAGAAAGAATGAGTTCTGCGCGCTGACGCTTACGTCAAGCGGCAGCGCGCGCGCCTTTTGCTTAAGTTCGGCGATGGCGAAGAAGGGATCCCAGATCGACCAGGCGTCGACCGCGCCGCGCACGAAGGCGGCGGCGGCGTCGGGCGGCGCAAGATAAACCGGCGTGATCGCGCTCCAGGGAAGCTTGACGCTTTCGAGCGCGGCGATCAGCAGATTGTGGGCGCTGGACGCCTTGGCGACCGCCACCTTCTTGCCCTCGAGCCCGGCGACCCCCTGGATGGAAGACGTTGCGGGAACAACGACGGCCTGACCATAGCCGCGCGCCGGAATCGCTCCGGCGTAGAGCAGATTTGCGTGGGCGGCCTGTGCGAAGATCGGCGGCGAGTCGCCCGTGTAGCCATAGTCGATCGCTCCGGCGCCGAGCGCTTCAAGCAGCGGCGGTCCAAAGGCGAATTCGACCCACCTGACCCGCACGCCTTGTGGCTCGAAGCGCTGCTCGAGGACCTTTTGCGCCTTCACGATCAAAAGCGCGCCGATCTTCTGGTAGCCGATGCGCAATTCCCTCAGCGGCTCGGCAGCGATCGCCGAGCCGAAGAGCGCGGTGGTGAGCGTCGACGACGCCGCGACCAGGAAGTTTCGCCTATTCACAGATGCTCATCCGGGTTGCCGATCCACAGGCGCCAAAATTTCAACTATATCTATAAAGATAGTCTACTATCATCTCGCCACAGGGCAGACAATCACAAATTGAAACGAGCGACATTCAATGGCTGAACGGCGGCTGCGCCTCGGCGCATTCATGCGTCCCGTGGGAATCCATACGGGCTGGTGGCGCTATCCCGGCGCCTATCCGGACGCGAACTTCAATTTTCAGCACCTGAAGGGTTTCGCCCAGACGCTCGAACGCGGAAAGTTCGACGCCTTCTTCATGGCCGACCATCTCGCCGTGCTCAACATGCCCATCAAGGCGCTGAGACGGAGCGCGACGGTCACGTCCTTCGAGCCCTTTACCTTGCTTTCGGCTCTTGCAGGCGCGACCGAACGGATCGGCCTGATTGCGACGGCGTCCACGACGTTTGACACTTAGCGCTGTGAAAGAGGCCCGACGGAACTGTTTTCAGGATTTTCCTATCCGCCACTGAAATGGTGGGGGCGTTCCATTCACGACGAAATCGCCGACGATACGATCCTGGTAGATTTTGGGATTGTGCGAAGTGATGGTGCGAGCGTTCGGCCAATATCGGTCCAGGCTTTTCGACACGCTGGTGGCGGACGCGCCGAGCGCATCAAAGAGCGCCGAAGTTGCCTCAAGCACGATCGCGGAGATGGTCGTCTGCGCTTGCGCGATTTCGATCTCTGCGTCGATGTTGGCCGATTGCCTGAGGTCAGGCTGAGCTCGGTGCTCAAAACTTCGCTCCAGAGCCTCTGCCGCCTTCAGCATGACGGCGCCGGCGGCGTAAGTCAGACTATGAACCCTGCCGACGACCTGCAGCACCTGCGGGTCCCCGCTCGACCGAGAAGCGGCCGCGTGCGAGTAGTTTCGACGGCGTTCGGCGACGGCCCGCGCCGCGTCGCCAGACGCGGCACGCGCGATGCCGACGAGGGTCGCGTGGTGAACCTGTTGCACAAAGGCGGCCGAGTAGCCGAAGCGGTCCTCCCCGCTCGCGACGTGCTCCGGCTCAACGGGAACGCTGGTAAATGTCGCGGCGCCGCTCGCCGTGAGCTTCTGGCCGAAGCCATCCCAGTCATCGACGATGTCAACTTCCGGCGCTTTGGCGGCGACGATGGCGGAGACCGTCTCGTCGGCGTCGTTCACCGCTCCGACATCGATCCAATCTGCAAACAATGAGCCCGTCGTGTAGTACTTCGCGCCGGTTAGCGTCAGGCGCCCATTTTTTGCGCAGACCCGGGTTGAGAAGGCGGCCATCTTCGCTTCTCCGATCTCTGTCCACGCGCCGCCGATAATGTCTCCCTTGGCAATGCGCCCAAACCAGAGCTCGCGCCGCGCCTCATCATCAGAATTGAGCACGTCCTCCACATAAGCGAAGTGAACGCAAAGCGCCTGGGTGATATTCGAATCGGCTTCGGCAAGCTCAGCTAACTGGCCGAACACCTCTGGCAACGTCGCGCCCCCTCCGCCATATTCCTTGGGCGCGCGGAAGGCGCCGAACCCTGCGTCCTTCAGCCATTGAATCTGCTCGAAGGGCAGGATTCGGCCACGCTCCCTGTTTATCGCGCCTTCCCGGATGCGGGAAAAAACAGGCCGGAAAGGCGCAGCGAGCGCATCGTAACGCCGAGACGGCGCCGCCCCCCAAACTCCGTCCTGGATCGTCGTGCCGCGCTCGGATTTTGAGGCCGCCGGATGCGCCTCCGCATCGACATGAGAGCTTCGCTGAACGTTCATGCCGTGACTTCCTGAACGACGTTGACCTGCCACTCGGCTGCAGCGCCGCGTTCTGCCTGCTTGCGCTTGAACGCCTCGATGTCGCGGTACTGAGCGGCGGGATGGTTCTCTGGCAGATAGGGGCCGGCCAAGAATAGCTTTTCGCGCAACGTGCTTCCGGGGCCGTAGGCGCTCGGATAGGCGCCGCGTCGCTGCAACTCGGGCACCAGAAGACCAACAACATCCTCGAACGTCTCGGGCGTCACTGCATAAGCGAGATTGAATCCATCGACGTCGGTCTCCTCTACCCATTCTTGCAGGATGTCGGCGACTGTGGCCGGGGAGCCAACGAAAACTGGCCCGACCCCGCCGATCCCGCCCCATTGCGCGAGCTCCTTGATTGTCCAGGACCGGTCGCCGCCAGCGAGATGCTCGACGAACGAATGGATGGCGTTCGTCTCCTCCTTCTTGATGACGTCGGCTGGATTGAAACGACCGAAGTCGATGCCGCTCCAACCCGACATGAAAACGAGCGAGCCATCGTACGAGGCGTAACGCTGATAGTCCTCGAATTTGGCCTTGGCTTTCGCGTCGGTCTCGTCGACGATGACAGTCACCAGATTGTAGATGAAAATCTTTTTGGGATCGCGGCCGGCTGCCGCCGCTTTCGCTCTCACATCGCTGACATAAGCCTTCAAGAGTCGCTTCGACTGGGCGCCGACGAAAACGCATTCGGCGTTTCGCGCCGCGAACGATTTGCCGGGGCCCGATGCTCCAGCCTGATAAAGAACCGGCGTGCGCTGCGGCGACGGCTCGCACAAATGATAGCCCGGCACGTCGAAATATTTTCCTTTGTGGCCAATTTCATGGACCTTCTCGGGATGCGCAAAAATGCCGCGCGCACGATCCCGCACAATCGCGCCCTCCTCCCAGCTGCCCTCGAACAGCTTGTAGAGGACTTCGACATATTCTTCGGCGACTTCGTAGCGATTGTCGTGACGGCGGAGCCCTCCCTGTCCGATATTCTTGGCGCCGCTCTCGAGATAGGACGTGACGATATTCCAGCCGACGCGGCCTTTCGTCAGATGGTCAGCGGTCGAAAGGCGCCGGGCGAACGTATAGGGGTGCTCGAAAGAGGTTGACGCCGTGATCCCGATGCCCGAGATGTTTCGTCGCCATCGAGATCGGCACGGCAAGCTGCAGCGGGTCGTTGACGGGAATCTGCGCCGCCTGTTGAATGGCGTGGTAATTGCTCCCTTTGTAGACGTCGTAATAGCCGATGACGTCGGCGATAAAAATGCCGTCGAAAATTCCTCGCTCGAGCGTCGCCGCGAGCTCCGTCCAATACTCGACGTCCTTGTATTGCCAGGAACGGTCGCGAGGATGGGTCCACAGACCTGGCGATTGATGGGCGACGCAGTTCATGTCGAACGCGTTGAAGCGGATCTGTCTGGTCATGGCTTCTCTCCGGATTTTCGTGGGAATTCAGGCAGCGGCGCCGGCGCCTGAAACCCGCGCGCGTTCAAGAATTTGCGCCTCGCGGAACTCGTCGCGCAGCAAGCTCCAGACCTCGTGCCGTAGCCGCGAGAACTCCGGCGTCGCGCGGAGGTCTTCCTCGCGCGAGCGAGACACGATGCGGAATGTCGATCACCTGCTTGATGCGTCCCGGCCGCGACGTCATGACCGCGACGCGCTGTCCGAGATAGACCGCCTCGTCGATGCCATGCGTGATGAAGACGATCGTCTTGCCAGATTCCTCCCAGATGCGAAGAAGTTCGCCCTGCAGATTCTCGCGGGTCTGGGCGTCGAGCGCCGCGAAGGGCTCGTCCATCAACAGAACGTCGGGATCGTACGCGAGGCTGCGCGCGATGGCGACGCGCTGCTTCATGCCGCCTGACAGCTCATGAGGATAGCGGTCGTGGAATTCCGCAAGCCCCACCATATGCAAGGAAGCGCCTCGCGCGATCTGCCCGTTCGCGCGCAGGGACGCCCTTCGCCTCCAGACCGAATTCGACGTTCTTCTGCGCCGTCCGCCAGGGAAACAAAGCATATTGCTGAAAGACCAGGCCGCGATCGAGCGCCGGGCCCGTCACTGGAGAGCCGCCGATCAGGATGCGACCCGATGTTGGTCGGGTCAGGCCGCCCAGCAGATCGAGCAGGGTCGATTTCCCGCAGCCGCTCGGACCGACGATGACAAAGAACTCGCCGGCCTTGATCTCAAGACTGATGTTCTCCAGCGCGACGAAGCCGCCTTCTGCGCGCTTGCGGGGCGTCTTGACGGGGAAACTCTTGCCGACGTTCTGGATCTGAATGGCGCTGCTCATGCGGGATGCGCTCCCTATCGGGATGGGGCTTGGCTTCGAGCGCCGGGCCGAAGTTTGCGGCTCCGGCGCTCATCGCTGGCATCAGAATGAATGACCCAGGTGGCTCACTTGAGCCGAAGCCGTGTCCTTGCCGTGCGGGTTGAACTCGTTGGTGTAAAAATCGCGTCGGCTTGTATTTGCCGGCCGGCACGATGCCCGCGTGCTCGACGAGTTGCAGCCAGAAGGCGAGATCCTGCTCGTTGTTGAGTCCGTGCGGCGCCCAGTGCAGCACCGAGTAATCCTTGCTGCCGTTCTTCGTGTAGAGATCGGGCAGGTACTGCGGATCGAGCCGCCCCTTGTCGAGGCCGAGCTGGATCACCTCGTTGGGATGCGCGTTCGCCCAGTCGGCTGCCTCCGAGATCGAAGCGACATAGGCGCGCACGAGATCGGGATGCTCTGCGATGAATTTTTCGGAGGCCATGGTGCCGCCGCGCGTCACGAAGCGTCCCGCGACATCGGCGACTGAGAACAGCTGGCGATAGCCCTTGCGCGTGAGATCGATGTTGGTCGGCGCATAAGCGATGATCGCGTCAACGCCGCCCTGGTCGAGCACCTGCTGCAATTGCGCCTGCGGAACCGGCGCGATCGTAACGTCGTCCTTCGTCACGCCGTGTTTCGACAGCCAGTCGAGCGCGAACCAGACGCCGGAGAAGCTTGGCCATTGCGTGCCGATCTTCTTGCCCTTGAGATCCTCCGCGGTCTTGATCGGGCCGTCGCCCTTCACGATCAGCCCCTCGCCCGCAGCCTCGGGAATGAACGGCAATGTCGAAGAGACAACCTCTTTGGCCTTCAGGCCCTTGTCGAGCGCGTTGATGAAATAGGCGTAGTCGGCGAAGGGGGCGAAATCGAGCGCGCCGCTGTCAAGCGCCACCGTGTATTGGTCCCACGGGAACCACCGCGAGCTGAGCGTCGAGCCCGTGCTTCTTGAAGTAGCCCTGCGCGGTCGCGACTTCGATGAGCTCATATCCCGAGGTCCAGCCGAAATCGAGCGGCGGGTAGAAGATCCTGACGGTTTTGAGGTCTTCGGCGGCGCCCGGCGCGATGGCCGTCGCGCCAGCAGCGAGCGCGAGCGCGGCAAACGCCGCAGCGCGCACGAATGCGCGTCGAGACAGTTTCAGCGATGGCAAACTCATGACGTTCTCCTGAAGATAAGTCGGGGACAAGATTGTTTGACGTCGCCCCGCCTCGACGCCGAATGACTTAAGGCTGGAGATCAGGGCGCCACGCGCCGAGGCGCCGTTCGAGTGCGACAAGGGCCCAGTTGCTCGCGATGCCCAGCAGCGCGAGGACAATCACCCCGACGTACAAGCAGATGAACGCTGAGCAGATATTGCGCGTTGACGATCAGGTAGCCGAGGCCACTGCTCGCGCCGACCATTTCGGAGACGACCAGCATGAGAAAGGAATAGGTCGCGGCAAGACGCATGCCCGTGATGATCGAGGGCACCGCCGACGGCAGCACGACTTTGGTGAAAATTCTGCCAGTCTGGCAGTCCGACGGAGCGCGCATATTTCACCAGCGCCGGATCCGCCTGCCTGACGCCATTCACCGTGCCGAGCAGGATCGGCCAGACCACCACCCAGTAGATGATGGCGACATTCGTCGCGTAGCCGATCCCAAAGAACAGGATGAAGGCCGGAAACAGGGAAACGGGATTGGTCTGGCGCAGCAGCTGAAGAAGCGGATTGAGATAGGCTTCGAGCGGACGATACCAGCCGAGCAGGACGCCGAGCGGGATCGCGGTCACCACGCCAAGGCCAAAGCCGCCAGCCGCCCGGCCAAGGCTCACCAAGATTTGCGGCAGCAACTTCCCAGCCGCGGCGAACTGGACGCCTTTGACGACCACTTCGGAGAACGGAGGCAAGAACGTTCGGTTGATAAGACCTGAAGCGAGGCGCAAGCTCCCAAAGCAGAAGAAAAAGCACGATCGCGGCTGAGCTTCGGACCAGCGGCTCAATTCGCGACCAGACTTTTTCAACGACGCGCAGAGCCGCGCCTTCACTAAGCGCATACCGTCGCAAGTCCTTCGAGGTCGTCTGAAGAGCCACAGGTATCCCCGAATTCCCTCGACCTTCGCGAACCTCCGCGCTTGCCCTCAGAAACAAGCGCTGACCCCACGAACCGTACCTCCTCGTAAAGCAAAATTAGCATTTTGTCTATAGACCCACTAGACATTTGATCGCTGATAGGCTTTCTTGTCCTCCTGCACCGCAGCGTGGCGTTAACCCATGCTCACTCAAGGAGGCGTCGTCAACGTAACGGCCTTCACTGACGCGTAGGGCGACACGCCCGCTTGCAAGCGACGCTCTATGCCGCGAGGGCGCGCCACTCGGCCAAGGCAGCAGAGCGTCTCTGCTTGTAGACCTGGCCTTGTGACGAGATGGCGCTCCTGATTGAATTGGTTGTGGACCTGGGCGTGAACTGAGCTGAATTTCTGCAGCGTCTTCATGACTTCGAAACCGCTGCATCGCTCGCTCTCGTCGTCGAAACGGCTGATGCGAATTCTCCGCCCGATTGTTGAGCCGACCGCCGACCTCGTGCCGATCGGCGGCGAAACCGATCTCGTTCATCGCCGCGGAATAGGCCCGAAGCCCGTCGGTGACGATGCTGCGAGGAGCCCCGTATTTCTTCATGATCCGCTTGAGAAGCTTCAGCGCCGCGGCCTTGTCCCGCTTCGCGGTGACCACGGCCTCCAAGACCTCGCCCTCATGGTCGACGGCGCGCCAAAGGTAGCAGAGCTTGCCGTTGATCTTCACGAACACCTCGTCCAAGTGCCAGCGCCACTGCGGATAGCCGCGCATATGCGCGACGCGTCGCTTCCGAATCTCGGCGGCGAACATCGGACCAAACCGGTTCCACCAGAACCGGACGGTCTCGTGGCTGATGTCGATCCCGCGCTCGGCCAAGAGATCCTCGACGTTGCGCAGCGACAGCGGGTATCGCACGTACATCATCACGACCAGACGGATGACCTCTGGCGAGCTGTTGAAATATCGGAACGGATTGCTCATGCGCCGAGGCTAACACAGCCGGGACAGCCCGAGAATTTGGTCTGACAAAGCCCGGCGAGACGCTCGCGCCCCGGGATCCCAAGCGAGCCTTCGACGTTACCGAGACCGCGCTTGGAGTTGCACGGGCAAGCGGACATCGCGCCATAGAAGCGGAATTGCTCCGAGTCAAAGCAGCCTCCCTCGTAAACGTCGATTGCGAAGCGGCCGAAGGCGTCGCGCGAGAAGGTCTTGAGCTCGCTGAAACGCTGGGCCTCGGCCCTGAGCGAGGCCACGGTTTGCGGACTCTTAGCGACGTCATAGCCGCCAAGGGCGACACGATGAAAGCCGAGGAGCTCCATGAACTTGCACGCGCCAAATTTCGAAGCCTAGGGATGAAGCGCTGGGCCGGAAGCCATGGCGATGAGCTGCGAAGTCGAACGACTTCCTGATTGTGCGACCGTTTCGACGCCGGTCCGCGCGTTTACGACACCGGTCATTCGCTCAAAATAGCGGCTCGTTCTTCTGACCCCGGGCGTGCTCTCTTGCTCCACAGCGACTCCCGCGCAGCATCGGCAACGTCCGCCTTACGTCGACACCAGTCGGCCGCTTCGGGCAAAAACCAGACTCAAAGTGACCCCGCCTCCGCCTTTTGAGTGGCCAGCGCCTCGAAGGTAGCTCCGGTCTCGACAAGAACGGCCGTCTGGCCAGTCGCCGCCTCGTACCGCCGTATGATCACGTCGACATAAAGCGGGTCGAGCTCAATTCCGCGGCAGACACGGCCCGTGGCCTCGGCAGCAAGGAGGCTCGAGCCGGAGCCAAGAAACGGATCGATGACGATCTCGCCTCGATCGGAAAGATCGAGAAGGGCGTCCTCGAGCATGGCGGTAGGCTTGACGGTCGGATGATCTTTGAGTCCTCGGCGCGCATCGGAACCTAGAGAGGAGGCGCCGGGATAGGTCCAGACGTTCGAGCGCCAACGACCGCGTTTTCCGAGTTCAACGTTGTTGACGTGCGGAGCCGAGCCTTTCTTCAACAGCGGCAGGAGTTCATGCTGCGATCGGTAGAGACTGCCCATACCGGCGTTGGTCTTTGCCCAGACGATGAGATTCAAGGGGACAACACCGAGTTTCGCCGTAGCAGAGTGCACAGTGGGTAAGCCACGCCAGTCGATGAACGTACCCAGGACGCCGCCGTCGCACAGATAGCGCAGAACCGCCGTCACCCAGGCCTCGTTGAAGGCAAGGAACTCGGCGTCTGTCATTTCGCCTGACGCCATGGCGAATTCGCGGTGAGGTCCGCCGGTGACATTCCCAGCGATCTTCACATTATAGGGCTCGTCGGTCAGAACAAGACGGGCAGGGACGTCGCCTTCCACTAATCGGGCAAGTACCTCGGGATCAGTCGCGTCTCCGCACACAATGCGATGGGGGCCGAGTTGGAAGACGTCGCCGATTCTGGCGATCGCCGTTGCGCAGGATTCAGGCTCAACCGGCCCCTGCTCAAGCCCGTCGCCGGCGTCGCCGAGAACGACCTGGTCGATCTCAGCGGATGAGAACCCCGCGATTTCGATCGGCGCATCGAGCAGGATTAACTCGTCGAACTCGATTTTCAACGCGTCGCGGTTCCATTCGCCTTTTTCCGCGAGACGATTGACCGCGAGCCTCAGCACCCGCTGTTCTCCCGGAGTCAAATGTCCGATGCGGATGCAAGGAAGCCGATCAAGGCCCAATTGCTTGCCGGCTTCGTAGCTGACCTCGCCATGAATGATCTCGTGGTCGCGCCCCACAAGGATAGGAACGCAGAAGCCTACCGCGCCGATCGAGGCGGCAACCTCCCGAACATGAACGGGATCGAGTTTGCGGAGCTTTCTCGGCGAAGGCCGAAGGTCGCCGATAGGAATATAGGAAAGCTCCAATTGCGGGAGGACGTCATTGCGCAGCGGGCGTGGGGCCGAAGCGGTCGCCAGCCGCTCCTGCCGGTCGCGACGATCTAACCGGCCGGGCGCGCCGTATCGCATCATGATCAAGATCATTTCCGACCTCACTGAACTCAGTCAGGAAGCTCGCACCGACGCCGCGCGCGACTTTGTCGATCGGTGTCGAGCCCGATACGGCATGATCAATTTGACCCGTCTGCGTGGGCAGGTCGAAGCGAACCTCATCGCCTTCTCCCCGGCTCGTCGGTTGAGCCGCGCCCAGCCTTGCCACCGGCGTAATTGGATGGATCGATCGACCTCATACTTCCATGCTCGATTGCAAAACCTTCCCTGTTTCCGTTGCAAATGTTCCCTATTTCGTGTCTAGGGAAAACCATAAAATCT
The DNA here is from genome assembly GCA_963756955.1 of uncultured Alphaproteobacteria bacterium. Lineage (GTDB taxonomy): Bacteria > Pseudomonadota > Alphaproteobacteria > Rhizobiales > Beijerinckiaceae > Roseiarcus. The sequence goes on along the minus strand of CAVWPU010000015.1, from coordinate 22,615 downwards.
CTTCATAACTTCAGAGCGTTGAGCGCACTTCGCTTCTGCGCTCGACCGCGTTTCGTGACCTTTCCCTGTTTTTTTCCCTGTTAGCAGGGAATCCGGCCTAACGGAGACCGGTTCAGTGGGACTGGGTCCACCACCATCCAGCCCGCGCAAACCGACCCGGTTTCCCAGGCTGGACGATGGAAGCGGTTGGACCAAAACAGGGCGCCCAACATACTGTCAGCAAGCTGTCGAAGACAGCGTCGATCAGCCAAGCGCCGTCGCTGTAAACTTTCTCACGATCCCCGCGTGCCTGACCGAGTAACATCTCCTCCTCGGGCGCGTATCGTACATATCTCACGACCAACTTTTCGAGAACTTGGAGAAAACCCGATGACCCTCAAATCTTTCGCCACCGTCGCATTTGTCTTGATTCCAAGCTTGGCATTCGCTGCAGGCGGCGGAGGAAGCGGCATATCCAACTCGGGTAATGGCGGCCCAGGCGGCGCTAACAGCGACGCCAGCAACGGCAATACGCCGCCCGGCCCGGCGAACGCGTACTTTGGAACTGGCAATACGGAAGCGCCTGCAACGCTGGGCGCCTCAAAGGCGATGAAGCGTCACTCCGAGAAGCCGCAAAAGTCTCCGTGAGCGAACGGCCCCTCCAATCGGCGGCGCTCGGATATCGGTGGTGGCGACAGCTTAATTGTCGACTCAGCTCTAAGTCGGAGCTTTGAGCCCCAGCGCGGTCCATCGACGCGACCAGACCATCGATAAATCCATTGGGCGCTTGGATCCGAATCCGCGTGGCAAGCGGCCCTCAAGCGCTGCAGGGGGCGAGGGGCGGGCGGCGATGACCTCGATGGGTTGACGGGGTCCTTAATCAGTCCGGCCAACCAGCGAAGAGCGTTGCGCAAGGACTGCGCGGGGAAGCGGGCCTGACCGACTGGCTCCATTGCTGATCAAAGGGCTGGCGTCTCTTCCTTCGCAGGTGCAGTATGAAAGCGTCGGCGCAAAGGTGAGCCCCGCCGGCCTCACGAGCGAAAGGATGCACGTCAGACAGTTCGCGAGCGAAGCCTATCCCCGGATCGCGCGAGGCGAAGCGTGGCAGGATATGCTGGCGCGGCTTCGACTGCGCTCGGCTCCCTCGGAAGGCGGGCTTGAAACCTTCGCCACGGCTTCATTGCGCGGAGATCCGGACGGCTTGGTGCTGGGCTGCCTGACCGCCGGCGCGCAGACCATTTCGAGTTCTGCGCGCCGATCGTGCCTTCCGATCGGTCTTCTGGCTCTCCACGAGGACATAGAAGTCGAGGCGATCAGCGGCCCTTTATGGGTTCCCCCCGGAACTCTCGTTTTGCTGCCAACGGATCAAGAATGGCGGATTGCGCTCAATCGCATCGTTCCAATAGTCGTACTTTCCCTGTCAGATAGTGTCCTAAATGGGCGCCCGCGATGTCGGTCATTCTCCACTCCCCACCGCCTTCAACCGGAGGGATTGGTGGCCGTCTTCATCAAATTAGTCGAAACCGCAGCAGCCGAGATGGACGCGCTGTCGGCCGCCGAGTGGGAAGCGCTGGAGCAAGGCATCGGTGATCTCTTCCTGACCATTGTCGCCGGGGCGGACGGCGCCAGCGCTGTTGCGACGCCGAGCCGCGTCGCGCTCTTCAACCGTGTGACGCTCGCGATCGAACGGCGCCTGCATGATCCGGGTTTGACAGTCGGCCGCATCGCTCGGACCGAGGGGATCTCAGAGCGCTATCTGCAAAAGCTTTTCGAGCAGAACGGCGTTAGCTTTAGCCACTATTTACGGGACCGGCGCCTGGAGCGCGCCCGCGACGCTCTAGTCTCGCCCAGTGATATTCGTACGGCGGTCGCCGACGTCGCCTACCGCTGCGGCTTCGGCGACGCCGCTAATTTCAACCGGCTGTTCAAAGAGCGGTTTGGGGTCCCTCCGGGGGCCTTCCGCAGCCAGCACGCCGACAATCTGCCCGAAAGCGCGAGGGCTGCGCAGCGAGGATGGCCTCTTAGCGCTTTAGCGAACCCAAAGCATAAGCAACGGAGCGCCATTTGCGAGACGCTCGTCTCAGGCTTGGCCGATCTTCAAGACAGGGATGAAGCGGCCCGCCATCGGCTCGCGGTCAGTTCGGCGAACGTGCATTGGGGCTACTTCAGTCGTTCGCTGCGGCCTGTTCTCGAGATCCGTTCCGGGGACAGCGTCGAGGTTGAAACGCTCACGCAGCACGCATCCGATGATCCCGAATTGATGATCCGGGGCGATGGGGCGGCGGAAGAGGTCTTTCTCTGGACCAAGGACGGAAAAGCTGTGAACCGACGAGGCGCCGGTCCACTCGACGCGTCCATCTTCGGGCGCGGTGCGGGCGAGGGCTTCGGGGTCCACATCTGCACTGGTCCGATCTCGATCAAGGACGCTGAGCCGGGGGACGTCATCGAGGTGCGAATCGATGACGTGGCGCCGAGACCGAGCCGCAGCCCTAGCTATGAAGGACGTTGCTTTGGCAGCAATGTGGCGGCCTGGTGGGGCTATCACTATGGCGAACTTATCGAGGAGCCGAAACCGCGAGAGAACGTCACGATCTACGAGATCTTTGCAGACGTCGACGAAGGCTACGCACAGGCGCTCTACACCTACAGATGGTCTCCTCAGGTCGATCCCTTCGGCGTCCTTCATCGGACTTACGACTACCCCGGCGTCCCCGTCGACAAGAACACAGTCGAGATCCGCGCCACTCCTTTGGCCGCCGTCCGCATTCCTCTGCGTCTACACTTCGGCGTCATCGCGCTCGCGCCCCGAGAAGCAGGCCCAGTCGATTCCGTCCCACCGGCTTATTTCGGCGGCAATCTCGATAATTGGCGCCTCGGCAAAGGTTCCGCCGTATACCTGCCCGTCTCAGTGCCCGGCGGCCTGTTATCGATCGGGGATCCGCATGCGGCGCAAGGGGACGGTGAGATCGCCGGGACCGCCATCGAATGCTCGATGACTGGGCGCTTCACAATTGTCCTGCACAAGAAGGATGGCCGCTTCGCCGGACTGACCTACCCGTTGATCGAGACGCCCACCGATTGGGTTCTTACTGGCTTCAGTCATCCGAACTACCTCGCCGAATTTGGCTCTCGGGGACAAGGAGAGGTGTATGCCACGTCCTCTCTTGATCTTGCGATGAAGGACGCCTTCCGCAAGACCCGACGTTTCCTCATGGAGATGCGAGGGCTCAACGAAGACGAAGCGGTCGCCGTCATGTCCGCCGCGGTCGATTTCGGCGTCACGCAGGTCGTGGACGGCAATTGGGGCGTCCACGCCATTGTTCGAAAATCGTTGTTGACAGTCTAGAGCGGATCGAGTTGCGGACCATGCAGTTTCATATGATCCCAGGCGGCCCGAAGCCGGTCGCGCCTTTCAGCCATGCCGTTGAAGTGGACGGCTTCGTTTTCGTTACCGGCCAGATGCCCGACACGCCCGAAACACCAAGCGTGCTGCCAGAAGGGATTGAGGCGCAGACGCGTAACGTCGTCTCAAATCTGAAGACCGTGCTTGCGGGTCTGGGTCTCAGCCTCGAACACGTCGTCATGGCGCGGATCTACCTAACCCGCTTCAGCCAAGATTATGAGGCGATGAACCGCGTTTATCGCAGCTTCTTTGCGGAAGGTCGTTTGCCCGCCCGCACGTGCGTGGGCGTCACAGGCCTGGCGTACGACGCCCTGATAGAGATCGACCTCATTGCGAAAAGGCCAAACAGGGCTTCTCCCTGAACGGATTCAGCGCGCTGCGAGTCGGAGGCGCGGCGGCCGAAGGAGCCGCAACTTTCCGGTGTGTTGCTCCGTACCGAACGAGCAGTTTTGCAGGCATGAATCTTGAACGCGGACTGTGGTCAAGCCGAAGCGCTCGGTCATATTAGCTTGGCCGCCAGGCTGAGTATGGGGCACTAGCCATGGGTCTCGAAACATACACGACGACGAACTTCGCGTTGCAGAAGGGCGGATCATTTCCGGAAGTGACGTTGGCCTACAGCACGCTTGGGACGCTGTCGCCGAGGCGAGATAATGTCGTGGTGCTGCCCACTTGGTACAGCGGCGACCATATAGCGTGCGAGGCGGCGCTGACCGGCCCGAACCGGGCGCTCGATCCGGGCAAATATTTTATCATCATCCCTAACTTGATCGGCGGCGGCGTCTCGACCTCGCCCAGTAACGCGGTCGACTCGCACAGGGCAGGCCGGTTTCCGCAAGTCACCCTCTACGACAACGTCCGCCTGCAACACATGATGTTACATTCGCTCGAGATCGAACATCTCAAACTGGTGGCCGGATGGTCGATGGGCGGCTGCCAGGCGTTCCAATGGGCGACTCAATATCCGACCATGATGGACGCAGTGGCGCCGATGTGCTGCTCGGCGCGCACGGCGTCGTTCAACCAGGTGTTCCTCGTTGCGCTGAGAAGGGCGATCGAGACCGATCCCACATTTGCGAAGGGCTTCTACACGGTTCCACCTATCGCGGGCTTGAAGACCTTCGCCGCGATCTATGCCGGATGGGGCTTCTCCGAACCCTTCTATCGGACGGAGGGCTATCGCGTTTTCGGCGCGAAAAGCGCCGAAGAGTTCGTCGAATATTTCTGGGAGCCTGCTTTCATCCATCACGACGCCAACAACCTGTTGGCGCTGCTCTGGACCTGGATGAATGGAGACGTTAGCGACACGCCCGCGTATGGCGGCGACTTCGCCAAGGCGCTCGGCAGCATCAAGGCGAAGACGATCATTCTGCCCGGCCAGACGGACAGCTACTTTCCGCCCGTCGACAGCCATAAGGAGGCGAGCCTCATCCCCAACGGAATTTGCCGCGAGGTGCCTTCCATCTGGGGCCATATGTGCGTCTGGAACCCAGATGACCGCGGTCATTTCGACGCGGCGCTGAACGAGGCGCTCGCAGTCGCCTGACCGCCGACCGGCGGAGCGTCGCGCCCCGATCTCCCTTACGGAAAAGGTTTGTGGCCCGGCAGCAGCGATCGGGCCAGCATGGCATGAACGCCTTTATTGCCGTCGACCGTTTGCGTGATCCGGAGATCACAGGCAAGGCTGCACAGCATATAAGCGTCGGCCGGTTCGAGGCCGGAGAGTTCCCCGATCCATTTGATCATCTCGCGCAGCGCCTGTTTGGCGGCATCGTCAAGGTCGGGGTCCATGCCCATCGCGATAAAATGGCTGGGGGTGGTGATCCGGGGGAAGGTGACGCCCTTGCCTTTGTGCAGGACCAGCCGGAACGTGCCGGTGAGCGCCGTCTCGATCGCCGTGAGGTTGACCTCGCCGTCGCCCTGGACGGCATGCCCGTCGCCGGTCGAGAAGAGCGCGCCCGGCGCCCACACCGGCAGAAACAGACTCGTCCCTTCGACCAGCTCCTTGTTGTCAATGTTGCCCGCGTGTTCGCGCGGCTCGATCGTGCTGATCGCTCCATACGCAGGCGGAGGCGCCACGCCCATGACGCCGAAGAACGGCGCGAGCGGCACCTTGGTCCCCCAGGGCATGGTCGATGTCATCCCGACGCGATCAAGCGGCAGATACACTGTCCGATCGAAGGGAAAGTCCTCCGGGAGGGTGCCGAAGAGGGGCTTCATGAGGTTCCATCCCCAATCCTGCCGCAGATCGATCTTCTCGATCTGCACTTCAAGCATGTCGCCCGGCGCCGCGCCCTCGACCGCCACCGGCCCAGTGAGGATGTGCAATCCAAGCTTCGGCGTCAGCGCCTTGAGGACGCCCGGATGTTCGGGGAGGATCGGATAGGGGCAATTTTCAAGAATTTCCGGGCCGCCGGAAATCGTGTCGATCGTGATGGTGTCGCCGGAGCGCACGGTGCGGACCGGCGGCAGCTGAGCATCGAAGAAACCCCAATGGATGGTCTCCACAGAGGCAGGCAGATGGTGGTGCGCGGTAGCCATTGTCGAGACCTTTCTGCTCGAAAAAGACATCGATGCCGCGGTCTGGCAGCGGCGCGTCGAGAACCAGTCAGACCGGCGTCAGGCGACGGTGTCAGCTTCCCGTTCGACCATGCGCAAGAACCGCTGCGTGCGCTCTTGTTTCGGATTTCGTAGAACCTCCGCCGGCGTGCCCTGCTCGACGACCAGGCCTTCGTCCATGAAGACAACTCTGTCGGCGACTTCCTGAGCGAAGCGGACCTCATGCGTGACGACCAGCATCGTCATGCCCGCCTCGGCGAGACGCCGCATCACCGCCAGGACGTCGCCGACAAGCTCTGGGTCAAGCGCAGAGGTTGGCTCGTCGAACAACATGAGCCGCGGCGAAATGGCTAGGGCGCGAGCGATGGCGACGCGCTGCTGTTGACCGCCTGACAACCGGTGTGGAAGCTTGTCCACATGCTGGCTCAGCCCCACGGCAGCGAGCAGATTGAGCGCAAGCGTCCGCACCTTTTCGCGCGGTTCTCCATAGACGCGCAGCGGCGCCTCCATCACGTTTTCAAGCGCCGTCAGATGATCGAAAAGATTGAAGTGCTGAAACACCATGCCGATGCGCGCTCCCGCTCGCGCCTTGGCAAGATCGCGGATCGGGCGCAGCATCTTATCGCGCATTCGGTAGCCAACATATTTGCCCTCGACCTGAATCTCACCCCAGTCGAGCGCTTCGAGGTGGTTGACAAGGCGCAGCAGCGTGCTTTTGCCCGAGCCGCTTGGACCCATGATCACGACCACCTCGCCCTTTCGCACCTCGAGGTCGATGCCGCGTAGCACCTCGCGCGAGCCATAGGCCTTGTGTACATTTCGGAAGGTCACGAAGGGCTCGGTCGTCGGTTTCCTCCGCCGCCCCAGCCGTCACTTTACGAATCCAGTCCAGCGAGGTCGGTTCGAGCGACGTTGGGATCGGGGACGCGGGGACGAAGCTGGGCGCGATCGCCGGGGCTTTACGCTCTCGCGCCGGCGCATTGAAGAGCGAAAAACCGAACAAGCGACCGAAGCCTGGCGCGCGCCCGGCGCTGCGGTCGATCTCGAGATTGAAGCGCCGCTCAAGCAAGGCTTGCCCGATCGCGACGGCGCTGGTCATCGCGAGATAGATGACGCCGGCCGCCGCAAACACTGTGAAGAATTTGAAATTCTGCCCGACGATCTGTTGGCTACGAAAGGTGAGTTCATTGACGAAGATCACCGAAGCGATTGACGTGCCCTTGATCATGCTGATCACGTCATTGGCCATGCCGGGCAGGATCGCCTTCATGGCCTGGGGGAGGATGATTCGGCGCAACGTCAGGAACGGACTCATCCCAAAGGCGTTGGCGGCGATCCCCTGGTTGCGATTGACGGATAGAATTCCGCCGCGAATGATCTCCGCGCTGAACGCCGCCTCGTTCAAAGCAAAGCCGAGCACCGCAGTCGTGAACGTGTCGAGCTTAATTCCAAGCGGCGGCAGCGCGTCGTAGATGAAGACGAGCTGCAAGAGCTGCGGCGTGCCGCGCACGAACCAGATGTAGAACCAAGCGATCGCGCGCAACGGCGCCAGCCGGGACATGCGCAACAGCGCAAGCCCCAGTCCCATGATCATTCCGCCCACCATGGCGAGCGCCGCAATCTCAATGGCGAGCACGCGCCCTGCAGCAGAAAGGGGCTTACGACATAGCCCAGCATCTCGCTGATAGGCGAAACGGCGCTCCCAGTGGGAGATTTTATCGTGGGAGCGATAGGCGCTGGCGAGGGCGCGGCGCCCCCAGTGCTGCCCATCTTGTTAAGATCGGGGGCCGAGAGAGGCGCGTTGTCGCAGCCTATGACGCAGTCCGACGATCCCGTTCCTCCGCTTGCGGCGGACTGCCCAAAAGCCGGCGCGAGTTGCGTCAGCAGGAACAGCGCGAATAGCAGCCGAACCGCCGGCGTCAATTCTCGCTTCCCTCAACGTCGTCGTGGGTCGAAGCTGACGCGCGGGAGATGCGCGGTTGCGGCGAGACGCCGCGCGCCAGACTTCCTCACTTGGTCAGGATCTCGGACGGCTGAGAAATCGCGTAGTCGACGCCGTACTTCTCAAACATCTTCTTCTCGGTTCCGTCCGCGCGCAAAATGGTCAGGGCGTCAAGCAGCGCCTGACCCAGATCCTTGTTGTCCTTTGTGTAGCCGACCGCGATCTTGAAGTTGGTGATGATCATGAATCCGCGATCGAATTGATCGGGATTGTTCTTGACCAGCGTATTCACCATGCCCAGGTCCGACATCAGCACGTCGGCGCGATCGTTGGAGACAAGGCGCGTGCCTCCGGGCATGTCGGGATATGTGACGATCGAAATCTCACCCTTGCCGGCGGCGACGCATTTTTTGCTCAGGTCACGGAACGCGGCCTCTTCCACAGTTCCTAAGCCCGCGGTCGCCCGCTTGCCGCAAACATCGTCGAGAGCCTTGATGCTTTTGGGGTTGCCCTTCGCAACCAGTCCGCCGGTTGCGGCAATCATGTAAGTCACGAAATCGACCGACTTGGCGCGCTCGGGGGTATAATAGAGCGTGTCCCACATCACATCCAACTGGCCGGCGATCACCGCCGGCAGCAGGCCGGACCATGCGCCCGTCTTGAACTCGACGGGAACGCCGATGCAAGCGAACGCCGCTCTGGCCATATCGGCGTCGAGACCGATCAGATTGTCGAAATTATTGGGATCGCGATAGCTGTAGGGAGGGCTCTCGCCATCTTGCCCAATGCGGATCGTCTTGCCCGCCAGCGCCGGATATTTGGTTGCGACTTTATCCGGCTCGCATTTACTCGCGTCCGCCTGCGCGGGGAGAATGTGAAACGCGAGCGCCACGATGGCCGTGACGATCGAGACGAAGGATTTCATTCGCGTCATCGGGCGTATTGTCTCCGATTTTACGGGCCGGGTCCGCGACCGCTCTCACTGGATAGGTGGACGGTCAGCGCAACGAAAAGACCTCACGAAGCTAAGCAAAGAGCTTGCCAGCGGCAGGCGGGTCGCCCTCGGACTGGCGTAAGGCGGCGGCGTAGGCGGCGATGCCCTCCGCAAGGGGAATGGACGGGGCAAAGCCGAAGGCGGCCCGCGCGCGAGCTGTGTCGAGGGGCCCCATTTCACCGTCGAGACACCGGGTGGGCGCCGCAATCGATGCAATGCGCAATCCGGGAAGCGCTGGCGCCGCCAGCTCCGTGATTTCCTGCTCGCTGAGCCAGGTTCCGCCGCTGACATTGAACGCAAAATGTTCGCAGAGCGGCGCGTTCAGGGCGCCCAATATTGCGGCGACGACATCATCAACATGCACAAACTGGCGCCGGCAAGAGCCCTCCGGAGCGAGCGCTAGCGGCTCGCCGCGCTGCGCGTGATCGATCATCTCCCGGATGAAGCAGGCGGTGGTTCGCCCCGGGCCGTAGACTGAGGAAGCGCGAAGCGCGATCGCTGGCAGGCCGTGGTCATGCCGGTAAGCCCGAAGCACAGTCTCGGCCGCGATCTTGCTCGCGCCATAGATGTCCGTCGCGTTTAGCGGCGCATCCTCGCCTACGGAATCGAGGGTCGCCTGAGCGCCATACACGCCGGCTGACGAGAGCGCGACGAGACGCTCAACGCCCGCGCGGAGAGCGGCCTCGGCCACATTCAGCGTGCCCCCGACGTTGACAGACATCACCTGGTGCGGATCGCCTGCAGCGACCATCGGGCCGGAGATCGCGCCGGCGTGCACGACGGCGCCGAGACGCGCGTCGCGCATCAGCGCCATGAGCGCGGGAGTGTCCATAAGATCGGCCGCCACCCAGCGCGCGCCTGGCGGCGGCGGCTGCGCAGCTCGCCGATCGGTCGCGATGACGTCGGCGCCTTCCGCGGCAAGCCGGCGTACGAGCCGGCCGCCGATCAAACCAGCCGCTCCCGTGACAAGGATAGGTCCGATCGTCATGCAGCGGCCGGCGCCGGATGATGCGCGGCCCAATGGCGGGCGATGTCGGCGCCCGTTGCGAACCAGACGCGGTCGTGCCGGCGCACGTGTTCGAGAAAACGGATGAGCCCCACAGCACGGCCGGGCCGACCCACGAGGCGATCATGCAAGCCGATGCTCATCAGCTTCGGGCTCTCGGCTCCCTCGGCGTAAAGCAGGTCGAAGCAGTCGATCATGTAGCGCGCGAAGTCTTCGGCCGTGCCCCAGCCGTTGTGATCGTAGCGATTGTCGTTTGTCTCATAGGAATAAGGGATGACAAGATGCCGCCGGCCATCCACCATCACCCAATAAGGCAATTCGTCGTTCAGACTGTCGCGGTCGTAAAGGAGGCCGCCGTGCTCAACGAGCAAGCGCCTGGTGTTTTCGCTCGGCCGGCCGGTCATCCATCCGACTGGCGCGGCGCCAGTGAGCGCCTTGATCCCTTCCATCGCCAAGCGGATATGCTCGCGCTCAGTCGCTTCGTCGATCGTCTGGTAATCGATCCAGCGCCATCCGTGGCTGACGATCTCGTGGCCCTGCGCTACGAAGGCCTCGAGCGCGTCCGGATTCTGTTGCAGGGCGCGCACGACGCCAAGCACGCTCACTGTCACCTCAAATTCTTTGAGGATGCGCAAGACGCGCCAATTGCCGGCGCGTGGTCCGTACTCGAATACACTCTCGACGATCTGGCTCCGCTTGCCGGGATAGGCAGGGAAGCCGGTGTCGGTCAGCATGTTCTCCGACGTTCCGTCGCCCTCCAACATGGAGCGCTCGCCGCCCGCCTCGAAATTGAGGTTGATGTTGATTGCGATGCGCGCTTCGCCCGGCCAGCGAGGGTTCGGCGGCGTTGGTCCGTAACCACGGAAATCACGCGCTGGCATCGTCATGATCAGGTTCCCGATTCAACGTCCGACCGCATAGGCCTGCATGCCGCGCGGGTTAGCGGCGGCCTTCAGTCGATCCCGATCGCGGGCCGCGGCGACGAGGCGGCCTTCCGACCACGCGGGCCCGACTTCCACGATGTGGCCACGGCGGCGGAGTTCGGCGACGGTCGATTCCGGCACGCGGCTTTCCACGACCAAGACGCCGGGACGCGCGGCGCGCGGCCAAAACGAAGATGGAAAGTGTTCGGTGTGCCAAGCGGGCGCGTCGATCGATTCCTGAAGATTTAAGCCAGCGTGAACGTGCCTGAGGAAGAATTGTGGAATCCATTGATCCTGCTGGTCGCCGCCTGGCGTCCCCCAAGCGAGATAGGGCTCGCCATCGCGCAGCGCCATTGTGGGCGAGAGAGTCGAGCGCGGGCGCTTGCCGGGAGCGAGGCTAGCCGGATGGCCTTCCTCGAGCACAAACATCTGCGCGCGCGTGCCGAGGCAGAAGCCGAGCGCCGGAATCGTCGGGGACGACTGCAGCCAGCCGCCGGAGGGTGTCGCGGCGATCATGTTGCCGTAGCGGTCGATGATGTCGAAGTGCACCGTGTCGCCGCGCGATTCGCCGAGCCGGCCCACGGTCGGCTCGCCTGAGCCTCCCGATCCCACGGCCACGCGGCCCTCGCCTGCTGTGCGCGCAGCCAGCGCCATGCCGTAGCCAGGAATAATTCCAGGGCGCTGGTCGAGTGAGGCCGCCGGCCCGATCATCGCTCTTCGCTTGTCGTTGTAGACGTCCGACAACAGGATGTCGGTGGGCACGGCCGCGAAGGCCGGGTCGCCATAGAAAGTGTCACGGTCGGCGAAAGCGAGCTTTGCCGCCTCGACTTGCCAGTGAATGAAATCGGGGCCAGCCGGATCGAGCCCGTCGAAGGGCAGGCCTTTCAGCAGCGCGAGCTGTTGCAGCGCAGCCAGCCCCTGGCTCCAGGGGCCGGGCTTCAGCACGCGATAAGGGCCGTAATCATAGCCGATAGGCTCCTCGATCGTCGCCGACCAGCCCGCCATATCTGCGCCACTGAGCAGGCCGCGATGGGGCCGCCCGACACGTCCATCACTTTCTCGGTGCGGCAGAACTTGTCGATCGCCTCCGCGACAAACCCTTGCGCCCAAATCTTTCGCGCCCGCTCGATCTCGGCCTCGCGGCCGCCCGGCCCCGCGGCCTCCCGCAACACGCGCGAATAAGTTTCGGCAAGCGTCGGATTGCTGAACATGACACCTGGCGCAGGGACCTCGCCTCTATCCAACCACAGCGCAGCGGATGTCGGCCAGTGAGCGAGAAAATGGTCGCGCACCGTCGCGATCGTCGCGGAGGCGCGCTCGACGAGCGGATGCCCGCGCTGCGCGTAGCCGATCGCCGGACCGAGAACTTCGGCGAGCGAGACGGTGCCGTAATCGCGCAGCAGCAGCATGTAGGAATCGAAGCATCCCGGCACGCATGGCGCGAGCAGGCCCGTGCCGGGGATAAGATCGAGACCAAGCTCGCGGAAGCGTGCAATGGTGGCGCCCGCCGGCGCCGGACCTTGGCCGCAGATCACTTCCGTCCGACCGCGCTTCGCGTCATGGACGATGATCGGCACGTCTCCGCCGGGGCCGTTGAGATGCGGCTCGACGACCTGCAGGGCGAAGGCGGTTGCGACACCCGCGTCGAAGGCGTTGCCGCCGCGCTCGAGCATCCCCATGCCGACCGCTGTCGCGATCCAATGCGTGGTGGCGACGACGCCGAAGGTTCCCTGGATCTCGGGCCGCGTCGTGAATAGGTTCGGATTAACGAAGCTCACAGCGCTTAGAACTCCATCAGCGTGTCACGCAAAGTGCTGCCGCTCGCATAGCCTTTGCGCGCAGCGCCGCGACGCTGAAGGGCGGGGATCAGGCCATCGGTGATTTCCGCCATGCTACGCCGTGACAGCGGCTCGGTGAACAGGAGTCCGTCGCCGCCGATCTCCGCCATCGCTTCGATCATCTCGGCGGCGACGCTGTCAGGCGTGCCGACGAAGGGAATCCCGTTTACATCCGGGTCGGCTGCGATCTCTCTCAGCGTTCGGCCTTTCGCGGTATAGGCCTCGACCATGGTGCGCGAGGCGTTGGTCTCAGCGGGACGGAACGGCTCGTCGAGCGGCTGCTTCGACAAATCGCGCTGTCCGAAGAACGAGAGCGCGGCGAGACGCGGCTCGATCTCGGCCGCGCAAGCGGCGGCGCGACGCGCCTTTCGGTCGCGCGCCTCCCCGGCGGTCTCGCCGAGGGTCACCGAAACGCAGAACATGATCTTGCAACTCTGCGGCGCGCGGCCATGCTCGCTGAGCTTCTCGAGAATGTCGGCCTTGTAGGATTTTGCTTCCGCCACCGTACGGACGAGGGCGATGATCGTGTCGGCGTGCTTCGCCGCGAAGCTGCGGCCGGCCTGCGAGCCGCCGGCCTGGCAGACAACCGGGCGGCCCTGCGGCCCGGGAGGCAGATTCAAGCGGGCCGCGGCAGCGATAAAAAGCGCCCTCGTGGTTGATCTCACGCACTTTTGAGGCGTCGGCGTAGATGCCGGCGTCGACGTCGGCGCGGATTGCGCCCGGCTCCCAAGAACGCCAAAGCTTATCGACGACCTCGATCCATTCGCTCGCCATAGCGTAGCGCGTGTCGTGCTCGAAGTGTCGATCGAGTCCGAAGTTCTGCGCCGCCCGATCATTATGGGCGGTCACGAGGTTAATGCCCGAGCGGCCGCGGCTCAGATGGTCGTTGGTCGCCGCGAGCCGCGCCCCTAGATAGGGCGGATAGAAGGCCGTCGTCATCGTAGCGATCACCCCAAGCCCTTTTGTCGACCTGAGCCATCAACGGCACAAGCGGCATCGGATCCGCCTTGGGGGCGTTCACCGCATGGCGAAGGTATGCGTCCATCGAGCCGCCATAGGCGTTCGGAATCAGGGAGCCGTCCTCGATCATCACGTAGTCGAAGCAGGCGCGGTCCAGGGCCCGGGCGAGGTCGAGATAGATATCGGGGCTGATCCAGTCGCGGAAGTCGTCGCCCCACCAATCCTGCTTCCAGCCGTGAACCGAGAAGCCGCGGCCCACAAACCAGCCGAGATGCATCATCGTGCGCGCGTCCTCGCGATTCTTGGCGCCAGAGCGTGCCGCCTCTCTATTGGATCGCTGTATCCATTTGGTTTGCTGATGAGCCTAATGCTCGGCGAATGCCCGCGGGACTCTCATGGAGGAGCTTATGCAAATATCTCGCCAAAAGATCTTTTGCGGTTTCCTCGATAAACGGAGAATTCCTCTTTTGAGCGCGAGGATTCGAATCCACCTTTCTCCGTCGGCCGCCCGAGGCGCTCGCTATGTCGGCGGCGTCCCGATCGGGACGCTCCGTGAAGAGAGGCCAATTTGGCGGCGAGCCGTGGGACCCGCCTCGCTATCCGTCTGTCCCGGCCGCCAGGATCAGGCGCATATCGCGCTTCAGGACTTTGCCATTGGCGTTGCGCGGCAGCGTGCCTTCAACACGGTGAAATGCTTCTGGGACCTTGTAGTCAGACAGAGAAACGGCGCAGTGACGCTGAAGCTCGGGTTCTTCGACCGCCGCACGCAGCACCACAAAGGCGTGCACACGCTCGCCGAGCACCGGGCAAGGTTTTGGAACCACTGCGACCTCGACGACGGCCGGATGTTCAAGCAGGACGTTCTCGACCTCTGAGGCGAAGATTTTGTAGCCCCCACGGTTGATCACGTCTTTGATGCGATCGATGACGCGCAGGTAGCCGCTTTCGTCCATGATCCCGAGGTCGCCAGATTTCCAATATCCAGCCTTGAACTCGCGCTCTGAGGCTTCGGGATTGTTGAAGTAGCCGGGCACGACCATGGCGCCGCCGATGTAGATTTCGCCCGGCGCCCCGTAAGGGACTTCGACCCCATCAGCGTTCATCACCAGGATGTGTCCGCAAGGTACGGCGAGGCCGACAGAATCCTTTCGGGAGCGCGTTTGTTCGGAAGGCATGATCGCCGCAGGAGAGGTGGTTTCGGTCGAGCCATAGCAGTTGAGCAGTTTCAGGTTCGGCAGCTTCACCGCGATCCGCTCTAAGGTCGCTTCGGGCATGATGGCCCCGCCAAAGCCGCTGACCCGCCAAGCGGAGAGATCTGCCCCATCTAAGTTTGGCGCGAGCAAACAGAGATTGAACATTGCGGGGACAATCAGCGAGTAGCTCACGCGGTGACGGGCGGCGAGATCGATAAACTCGTTCGCCTTGAAAGTCGGCATGACGACGAGCGTGCCCGCGCAATGGATCATGGCGTCGACGAGCGCGATTAGTCCCGTCACATGGCTCATCGGAACCGCGAGGAGTCCGCGGTCCTCTGCAGTCAGCTCCATCGTTGAGGCGTAATGGAGGACAGAATGGGCGATGTTGAAATGCGTCAGCATCGCGCCTTTGGGCCTCCCGGTCGTGCCGGACGTGTAGAGGATTGTGGCCGTCTCGTCTTCCTCGACGGTTTCGGCTGTCAAAACAGGCGGAGCGCCAAGCAGTTCGACGAGCGGTGAGCCGCCGTCTCGCCGGATGGCGATGGCGTGTCTTGCGCCCATCGGGGCGCCAGGAGTTGGAACGCGCTCGGAGAGGTGGCCCTCGTGCACGACGACCTTGGCCGCGCAGTCCCCAAGAATATGTTGATTCTCGGCGAGTTGATGCCGGATATTGAGCGGCACCGACACCGCGCCCAGCCGCGCGATAGCAAACAAAACGACGATGAACTCGATGCTGTTGCCGAGTAAAATGGCGACGCGGTCGCCCTTCTCGACCCCGAGCGCGCTCAGTGCGCCCGCGACGTCTCCAACCAGAGTGTTGAGCTCGGCGTAGGTGGCTCTATCGTCGCCGCAGATCACTGCCGTTCCATGCGCACGACGCGCGACGGCTTTCTCCAGCATTTGGTGCACACTCTTGGGGCGCTCCTCGAAGCAGCGCACGATCCGGCCGTAGTGCAGTTCGTGGCGGGTGGCAGGGATGCGCCCTCGGTCGAACCAGCTGTCCATGGCGCTCCTCTCCAATAGCCGGGGATCCTACAGGTCCAGCGGATCGCCGCATATGGCGGTAGGCTCGGACTTGCGCAACAACGCCATCCACGCGACGAGCACCGCCTCCTCCCTCATTACATCGCGGCCGATCGGAGGATTTTATTGGGATGATCTTTCGAACGGCCCGACGTCGGACTCGAGATGCGGGGGAGCGAGGGCGATACGCTCGAGGTGACTGGCCGCGGTCAAGCATGTTTCATGGCTAGGCAGCTGATCCAGCAAGCGCACGAGGACGTTGCGGCGTCAGAACGGATGGTACTGAAACATCCAAGTTTCGGTGAGCGTCTCACCGCCCGACTTGAGGAACGCGCGCAGTTCGACAGGGTCCGTCCCGTCGACGATCAGGTCGAATTGCGCTCGCCAGTGGCCCGCCACTCCATCGGGGACGGCTTCGACGAGTTGGTACGGACCGAAGGATCCGCGCGAGGCTGATACGACAAGATCGGGTTTGACGCCGAAGGGCAGTGCGGCAAGCGGGCCGCCGAGGAACTCGACCATGAATTTCCTCACCCCCTTCGGGCGAGGCAGACCGGGCTGGCCGCCGCGCCCGAGTCGAGTCGCCCACACCGGCGCAAGCTTGCTCGGATAGGGTTCGTTGGCGAGCCAGTGCAGGCGGTAGTTGAGGTTGAGCTCGGCGCCCGCGGCGACCGGTTCGGCCGGCACCCACATCGCGACCACGTTGTCGTGGATCTCGTCATCGGTCGGAATTTCGCATAGCTGGATCGACCCCTTGCCCCAACCCTCGCCGCTCGGGCCCGGCAGCGGCTCGACCCACAGGCTGGGGCGTCGATCGTAAAAGACGCCGTCAAGATAGTGGTCGAATACCCGGTCGCGCTGCAGGAGGCCGAAACCGCGCGGATTGTTGTCGGAGAAAGCCGAGACCATGATCCGGGGCGGATTGTTGAGCGGCCGCCACAGCCGCTCGCCGTTGCCCGACCACATTGCGAGACCGTCCGAAGTCGTGGACCTCCGGCCGCCAGTCGATCGCGGTCTCCTTCTTGGTCTCGGAATACCAATACATCGAGGTGAGCGGCGCGATGCCGAACCGCGAGACTTGGGCGCGAGTAAATAATGTCGCCTGGATGTCCATCACGACGCCCTTCGCGCGGGTCATCAGGAACCTGAACGCCCCGACGATCGAGGGACCTTCCATCAGCGCATAGAGCGTGATCGTGTCGCCAATTCCGGGCTCGATGTAGAACTCAGTGAAGTCGGGAAACTCTTCCGGCCGGTCAGCAACCGCAACGTCAAGCGCGACGCCGCGCGAGGACAGTCCATATTGTGCGAGCTCACCGATCGAGCGGAAGTAGGCCGCGCCGAGGAAAGCGACCCAGTCGTTCTTGCGCCAGTCGAGCGTTCCATCACGCGCTTCCTGAACGCGCAAACCTGCGAAGCCGGCCCCTTTCGGGAGCTCGCGCGCCGGCGAATTGGCGGGCATGTCGAAATAGGACTGGTCGTAGACGATCTGGCGCGACGTACCGCCGTCGACGACATGCATTCTGACCGCCTTCTGGAAAAACAGGCCGAGATGAAAGAAGGTGACCGGAAATCGGCCGGGTCCGTTGGCGAACAACGCATAGTCGTCGCGGTAGCGGATTTTTCCCCATTCCTCGTAATTGATCTTCTGCAGCACCTCCTGCGCCGGACGAGATGGGGGAGCGTACGGCGCATGGGCGCGGTCGCGCGCCTGCGTCTTGAAAAGGTCGTAAGTGAACGGGACGGGCGGATCGAACTGCAGTCCGTCGGACTGGGCGCCCAACGCTTCCGCGAGCGGATTCATCGCCGCAGCGGACGCGGCCGCGCCCTTTAGCAACGTGCGGCGATCTAGGCTTTCGGACATAGAGACCTCTTCGATCGGGCGCTCTGCTTACGTGATTCTCCTCAGTCGGAGAATCCGCCGTTCTTCTCACAGACGCACGAAAGTGAGGTAAACGGACCCCCGGCCCTCAGAGCGCGCCTTGGCCTCATAGCGCGTCGGACGCCATTCGGGCCAGGGCCGGCGCCAATCGTCGGCGCGAGTCGCGGCCCAGCGGAAATGGGGCGAAGCGAGAAAGCGCGCCAGCGTCCATCCGGCGTAGTCGTCGATGTCGGTCGCGAAGCGCAAGTTCGGCGCCGCTGCGCATGACCCGCGCGAGCGCCTCGATCAGGCCGGCGAGCGACAAAGCGCCGCTTGTTGTGGCGCCGTTTTGGCCAAGGATCGGGGTAGAGCATGAAGACGCGCGAGAAGAACGCGTCCGGGGCGGCCTCGATTATTGCCTGGGCATCGCCGCGCCGCAAGCGCACGTTGGAGACGTGGCTCGCGCTCGATCCCGGCAAGCGCCGCGACGACGCCATTCAGAAACGGCTCGCAACCGACAATCGCGACCGCCGGGATTGGCCTTCGCCTGATCTATGAGATGCTCGCCGGCGCCGAACCCGATCTCCAGCCACACTTCGCCCGGCGGCGCGGCGAACGCACGCCCCGTCGCCAGCGACTTCCGGCGCAATTGAAAACAGAGGCAGCGCTTCGGCGAGCAGACGCTCCTGGCCTGGCACGAAGCGTCTTGCCGCGGCTGCGTCCGTAGATCCGTGCGAGCCGCGCCGGCCGGTCGCGTCCGCCATTCGGCCTTCATTGGCCACGACCGATGCGCCGCCTTTCAGGCGAGCAGCGCGCAGCTTATCCGCGAGATCGGTCTTTTCCCAAGAAAAGCCCCCGTCGGCTTCCGGCGCACGGCCGAAATGACCAAAGGCCGACGTTCGGGCGAAGATCGGGCGGTTCAACTTGAGGTGCTCGCGAATTCCGCGCGGCGTCAAGTTCATGACGTCCATCAGCGCCGTCTCGAGTTTCGCTTCGTCGATGCGCCCGGTTTCATGCAGGTTGGCGTAGATCGACAGCGGCCGCGCCACCCCGATGGCGTAGGAAAGCTGGATCGTGCAGCGGTCAGCAAGACCCGCCGCGACGACGTTTTTGGCCAGATAACGCGCCGCATAGGCCGCTGAGCGGTCGACCTTGGTTGGGTCCTTGCCGGAAAAAGCGCCGCCACCGTGGGGCGCCGCGCCGCCGTAAGTGTCCACAATGATCTTTCGGCCGGTCAAGCCGCAGTCGCCGTCAGGGCCGCCAATAAAGAATTTCCCGGTCGGATTGACGTGCCAAACTGTCTTCGGCGTGATCCAGCCCTCGGGCAGCGCCGCCTTGACATAGGGGCGCACGAGGTCGGCCACTTCCTCGGAAGTCAGCGATTCGACGAGGTGCTGGTGCGAGACGACAATTTGCGTCGCCTCGACCGGTTTGCCATTCTGATAACGGACGGTCACTTGGCTCTTGGCGTCGGGGCCCAAGGTCTTTTCGGCGCCGGCGTGGCGCGCATTCGAGATCCTTTTTAGGATCTCGTGAGAGTAATAAAGCGGAGCCGGCATGAGTTCAGGCGTTTCGCGGCAGGCATAGCCGAACATGATGCCTTGATCGCCTGCCCCTTCGTCCTTATTGCCGCCAGCGTCCACGCCTTGTGCAATGTCCGCGGATTGCGCGTGCAACAGCACCTCGACCTTGGCGTTGCGCCAGTGAAAGCCGTCCTGCTCGTAGCCGATTTCCTTGATCGCATTGCGGACCGTCGCCACCATCTCCTCTTCAGAGATTTTCGGTCCGCGCACCTCGCCGGCAATAACGACCCGGTTGGTCGTGGCTAGAGTCTCGCAGGCGACACGAATCTGATAAGGATCAAGGCCAGCCTTGGCGCCTTCGCGAAAGAATAGATCGACAATCTCATCGGAAATCCGGTCGCAAACCTTATCAGGATGCCCCTCAGATACGGATTCACTGGTGAACTCGTAATTTTGACGAGCCATATTGACGATCTCCTGCTGGCGCGCTGTCGCCATGATTTTTGCTGTCTGCAAGTTGCCCGCAGCGACGCGGCTTTTGACAGCGACCGTTCGGTGCGTCAAGCCATTTTGGCGGATTTGTTCGATTTACCGAACGACACGAGCCGTCGCCGTTTTCGTTGGGACTCTCGCCCTCGGGCGACGCCAACGACATGACGAGATCGACAATGCGCCGACGCACTTTGGGGTCGCGAACCCGCAGAAACGCCCGGTTGAGCTGCAGGCCTTCCGTTGAAGCCAGAAAATCGACGACGTAAGACTGTGGCGATTCTTCCGCAAAGCCGGGCTCAGCCGAATCCGCCGGCGCGCCTTCGAAGAAATAGCCCGGCGAGACTTCGAGCACGCGGGCGGTGTGCTGAAGACGACTGGCGCTGATACGGTTCGAGCCTTTTTCGTATTTCTGAATCTGCTGGAATGTCACGCCAAGCAGCTCGCCGAGCCTGCTCTGGCTCATGCCGAGCATCGTCCGGCGCATCCGCAACCGCGCGCCGACATAGACGTCGACGATGTTGGACACCTTGGACATCATTGAAGGTTCGTGCCCCATGGCCATCCACGGCGCCCTCGCGCACTTATGCAGGAATCAACTGACCTTAGGGAAATGAGATAGCTGATGCTCGGATAGCGCGCAAGGGCGCAATTTTGCAATCGGCGGTCTTCGTTTACATCCGGCGCTTTGCCGCCAGCGCCGCCATCAAAAACGCGAAACCAATCAGCATTGCGCCGCCCGATCCCAGCCGGGATTGCCACGTGGGCGGGAGCGCTTCGGGCAATTCGGCGTCCAGAACGCCCTCCGCGCCAAGCGGAGCGACGGCAATTTCACGGCCGAAGCCGTCGAGCACCGCGGAAATTCCGGAATTGGCGTCCCGCACCAGCGGCAAGCCCAGTTCGATCGCGCGCAGCCGGGCTTGCGCGAAATGCTGATAAGGCCCCGGGGTCAGGCCGAACCAGGCGTCGTCGGTGACGTTCAGAAGCCAGCCCGGCCGCTCCGCGCCGGATACGAGAGTCGCCCAGTTCGATCGGAAAGATCGCCTCGTAACAGATGAGCGGCATGGCGTCCGGCAAGCCCGGAACATGCAGAACGCGGCGACCCGAGCCGGGTTCGAACCCGCCCGGGATGTCGACGAGCTGGGTGATATGCGCCCGCTCCAACAGGCTCGCGAACGGCATGTACTCGCCGAACGGCACCAGATGCTGCTTGTCGTAGCGCTGCGCTGAGAGCCCGTCGCGGCTGACGATCTCGATCGAATTGAAGTAGCGCGGCGGCCCGCCCCCGTCGTCCTCGCGCCGCGCCGCGCCGGTGATCAGCGTCGCGCCGGGCCCAAGAAAGTCGACGATCTCGGACAGCGCCTGCGGGTCGCGCGACAGGATGAACGGAAACGCCGACTCGGGCCAGATCAGGTGGGTGACGTCTCGAACCCCGGATCGATCCGGCGAGGTCGCGCGCTCCGACAGGTCGAGATAGCGGCGCAGGATCGCCTGCTTGTTCTCCAGGCGAGAACGAGCCGTCGTCCTGGCCGACGTTGGGCTGGATCAGGCGCAGCTTGACGCCCGGCAGCGTGGCGCTGGCCGGCGCCATGAGCCGGAACTCGCCGAAGGCGGCCATGAGCACGAGCGCGAGCCCGGCGACGACCGTGGGCGCGAGATTGAACCGGCTTTCGCTCATCCGCCACAGCGTCGCGGGCGCCGCGAAGATCGCGATCGTCAGGAACGTCAGCCCGTGCAGGCCGACGAGCGAGGCGGTCTGGGCGAGGGCGAGATTGACGCCCAGCGCCATGCCGAGGTCGTTCCAGGGAAAGCCGGTGAACAGGAGACCGCGCGCCCATTCGGCGACCCCGAGCCCGAACGCGAGGGCGAAAATGCGCAACAGGCCCCGGCGACCACAAGAGGCGCGCGAGCGCAAATCCTGCGGCCGGAAACAGGGCGAGACCCGCGGGCAGGGCGACGACCGCAAGCGGCAGCGCCCAGGCGAACTTGTCGGCCTCGACCAGAAGCGCCGAGCCGACCCACCAGAGGCCCGCGAGAAAATAGCCGAAGCCCATCCACCAGCCGGCGCCGAATGCGGCGCGGAGCGAGCCGCTCAGCGGCCGTCCCGACCCATCGCTCCTGCGCCCCGTCGATCAGCCAGACGGCGATCGTCAAGGGCACGGCGATCAGCGGAAACAGCGAAAAGGGCGGCAGCGCCAACGCCCCGACGGCGCCCGAGACGAAAGGCGATGGCGCGCCTGCGCCAGCCCCAGGACAGGATAATTCCCTCGATCAGCGAGGCCGAGACCATTGGCCCGAGGCAGAAGCGTGGAATCGGCAACGCTCAAGGAATCGCCTCTCCTGGATCGGTCGAATCGCCATAGCCGACCATAGCCCGAACGCCGGCGGCGTTCAACTCGTCGCCTAAATCGGCAATGATCGACCGTCACGTTATGACGCGCGAGCCTTGAGCGTGGCCGTCCACGAAGCGCGCCTCGGCCTTTGGCGAGCCGCTCCGGCCCTCGCCAAGGGCGCAAGCAAGCGCAAATAAAAGCAAATAAAAGCAAATAAGCGTAAGCCAATTTGCTTTCTTTTACTTACGTTTATTTTTTCTAATCGAGCCTTTCCAATGGGTTACGGCCGAATTCAAACAAAAAAATCTGCGGTCGATCTCAGGCGTTGGGCGAAAGGTTCCAAGCGCTCGCCTCGTCTCTTTCCTCCTTCGTCCAAGATCCCTGTCCGCTTCGTGTCCCTCCCCCTCGCCCTCTTCCGCGATCGCACCCTGCTTCTTCAGGTTCGGCGATGCGGTCGATCTTGTCGAGCAGCTTCTTTGCGCGTTTCGTCGTCATAGCCTACGCCGCCGCTTGCAGGAAAACGCCACAGAATAACGTAGAATTCTGAACATAGGAAGCAAAATCCGGCTCTTATAGCGTTTTCTGT
>CAVWPU010000014.1:0-215927 GCA_963756955.1 uncultured Alphaproteobacteria bacterium | reverse complement strand
TAGACGCTCGTTGATTTGCGCCGTTTCAGTGCTCAACGTGGCTATGGATTGGGCCGCAGACGCCTCGATCTGCGCCTGGGCGAGGGCGCCCTCGGCGGAAATCGCGCCGACAAGGCGACGCGTCGATTCGTCGAACAGGGTCTCGAGCGCGTCGTTCTGGTTGTTGATCGCGCCGCGCAATTGGGTCTCGCGGGCGTCGAATTGTTCGCCCCAACGCGCAGCCGCGGAGTCGAGGATCGCAGCCGCGTCTTCCGCACGATCCCGGATCACGGCGCTCAGCCGTTCGCTCGATCCGCTGAGCCTGTCTTCAAGGACCTGGCCGCGCACCACGACGGTGTCGTGCAAACGATCCGCCGCGTCGTTGAGGCGCACGACGAGACTGTCGCCGTGTACAACGATGGTGTCGGAGAGCCGCTCGCCGCCGCTTTGAAGCCGCTCGATCAGCGAATCCGACCGGGCGCTGAAGTCGCGGGCGACCGCATCGGTGGCGAGGCCGAGCTGATCGGCGACGGAATCGCCTTGGGCGCGGATCGCGGTCGACGGCTTGCTCGCCGCTCGAGCTGATCCGGCTGACGATCTCGTCGGAAAAGTCCGTCCACGGCGCTGCGCGCGGTCGCCGAGGCCTCGGCAAGCCGATCGGCGATCGAGTCGCCATGGAAGCGGATCGCCTCGGCGGCTTGTTCGCCGCTTGCGCTGATCCGGGCGACGACCTCGTCCGCGTACTCGGCGACGGCGCTGCGCGCTCGCCGCCGAAGTCTGGGACAGGCGATCGGCGACGGAGTCGCCATGGAAGCGGATCGCCTCGACGGTCTGTTCGCCGCTTGCGCTGACGCGAGCGACGACGTCGTCCGCGTATTCGCGACGGCGCTGCGCGTCGCCGCGGAAGTCTCGGACAGTCGATCGGCGATGGAGTTGCCGTGGAAGCGGATCGCCTCGACGGCCTGTTCGCCGCTTGCGCTGACGCGAGCGACGACCTCGTCCGCGTATTCGCCGACGGCGCTGCGCGCCGCGGCCGAAGTCTCGGTGAGCCGATCGGCGACCGAGTCGCCATGGAAGCGGATTGCTGCGACGGCTTGTTCGCCGCTCGCGCTCACGCGGGCGACGACGTCGTCCGCGTACTCGCCGACGGCGCTTGATGCGTCGTCCGCCGAGGCTTGGCAGAGTTGGTCGGCGACCCGATCGCCCTCGGCGCGGATCGCCTCGACGGTCTGCGCGCCGCTGGCGGTTGCCCGGGCTGACGACCTCGTTCGAGTAAGCGGCGACAGCGCTGCGCGTCGCCGCCGAGGCTCTGCGCGAGTTGGTCGGCGACCGAATCGCCCTGGGCGCGGATCGCGTCGACGGCTTGCGCCCCGCTTGCGCTGACGCGGCCGACGAGCTCGTCCGCGTAGGCGCCCACGGCGCCGCTCATTGCGCGCTGACGCCCCGCAAGTTGAGCGGCGACCGACACGCCGTGCGCGTTGACGGTTTCGGCGGCCTCGGACAGGCGCGCAGCGATCATGTCGCCATGGACTTGCAGCGTCTGCGCGGCCTCGGCGCTGCTGGCGGAAACGCGGCTCACGACGTCGTCCGCATGGGCGGTGACGGCGTCGCTCGCTCGAAGCGGCGGCGTCGGAGAGGCGAACCGCGACCGAGTCGCCGTGGGAGCGAATGGCGTCGAGGACCTCGGCGCTGCTCGCGTTGATACGGCCGACGACGTCGTCGCCGTGGGCGCCAAAGGCGCCCGACAGCGCCAGCGACGCGTCGGCGAGTTGATCCGCGATCGCATCTCCGTGTCCCTTGATCGCTTCGACGGCTCGCGCGCTGCTGCCGCTGATGCGTCCGACCACATCGTCGGCATGGGCCCCCACGGCGCTCCGCGCGAATTCGGCCGCGTCCGCGAGACGCGTCGCCACCCGGTCGCCATGCGCCTCGATCGCCTCGACCACGGAATCCTGCGAAGTCTGGATGCGCTCGATCAGATCGTCGCCCCGCTCGCCCAAGCGGGACAGCAGGCTGTCGCCGACCGCCTTGAGGCGGTTGTCGACTTCGCCGACTCGCGCCAGGATGTCGCCGGCGGCCTTTTGGCTCGTGTTGGCGAGGCGGTCGGCCAGGCTTTCGCCGATCGCGGCGATCGACACGCTCATTCGCGCGCCTTCCGCGACGATGCGCTCGAGCGTCGAGGAGCCGGTCCGATCCATCGCGAGGGTGATCTCATCCGACGCCGCGCCGAGCGACGCGGTCAGTTTTTGGCCGGTCTCGGTGAGGCGCTCGCTCAAATTGCCGCCAGCGATGTTGAGGTCCTGCGGCGATGCTGTCGTGAGCTGTCGCTATGGCGTCGCGAACCCGCGTTCCGCTGGTCACGATCGACTCGCGCTGATCGGCCATTTCGGCGATCAGCAGGCGGATCTTGCGCTCGTTGTCGGAATAGGAGCGCTCGAGGGTTGAAACCTCAGATCGTACGCGGGTCTCGAGCTCCGCGGCGCGCGCCAGCGCCCGCTCGACCCCGTCGCCCATCGAGGTGAGTTCGCGACGGATCGCCTGGGACAGGTTCGCGACATGCTCGCCCGCCATCGTCTCGGGTTCGGCCAGACGCACGGCGACCTGGGAGATCGCGCGCGCCGATTGACGCAGCTCGCGCAGCCGCCGCGACAGCGCGGCAAAGGCGAACATGAAGATGATGGGCCCCAGCGCCGCCAACAAAAAGAGCGGGGTCTCGGGTCGCAGCAGCATCTCGATCGGTCGCCTCGGGGCCGAGGGCCATACCGAGACATAGCCGTAGAGCGCGCAGATCGCCGCCCACAGGAGTGAAGCAACCAAGGCGAGTATGAACGGCGTTCGGCTCGCGGGACGCGCGTTCATCGCCTGCAGGATCGGCGCCGACGTTCTCGCGATCGTCATTTGCCGGCGTCGCGGCGGGGATCGCCGGCTTCGCTTCGCTCTCGGGCGCGGACTGCGGACGCAGGCCCGCGCGAAGGAGCGTCGGCGCCTCGCCGGCGAGTTGGGCTTGGCTTGAGAACGGGCGTTGCGGCCGTCGGCTTCGCTGGAACGAGCTGGGGCGGGGACACGTTCGTCGACCGTCAGGACGGCCTCGTCGTCGTCGGTCAGATTCAGGGCGCTTTCGATCGCCGACATCGCCGCCGAAACCGGATCCGTCGCCGGATTTTGTTTTACCATTGCGTCCGCCTCACTCCATCGGCGCCGGTCGTCGAAACGACCGACCACGTACGCCAAGCGTTTCCCCGGGCTCGCCGCGGCCGAACCAAACGCTTTGAATTAACCACGTTGCAGTCTACCGCCGCGCCTCAAAGATGAAAACCACGCCGGCCGCGCAACTTGCAAACGTCGTTAACGCTTCAGTTACCATGTTTTTCCATAGTGTTCAGCGATTAAGGCGCGCGCCCGTCGGGGCGGCCGGACCTGTCGGACGGACGGACCAGCGCGCCATGCTTGAGAGCCCGATCAGCGCCTCCAATCCTCCCCTCGATCTCGTTCATCTGGCCCGGCAATGCCTTGGCGATCGCGAGCTCGAGACGGAATTGCTTGGCCTGTTCCGGCTGCAAGCGCCGGCGTTGACGGCGCAGCTGTCCGGTTCGCCTCCCTTGTCCTTAGAATGCAAAAGCGAGAATCGCTCACACGCTGCGGGGCTCGGCGCTCGCGGTCGGCGCCGGGCGCGTCGCCCGCGCGGCGTGGCGCATCGAGGAATTGGCCTCGGCCGGGGGCGACCAAAGCTCGGCGGAAGCGCGACGCGGTCGCGCGCTCTCCTTTCGCGGTGGACGAGGCCGTGGCGGAAATCGACCGCATTCGGGGCTAGGGGAAGACCGCCGCCGGGGACGTCGGCGCGTTTTCGCTCGCAGCCCGCGAAATCACGCCGCCGGCGGGGCGATGCGCTCCGAATGCTCTTTCAGCGCCGCCGTGCTTGCTCTATGTAGGCGCCCTCTATATAGCCGGCGCTCGCCGACCGAATTCACGCGCTCCAAGGCGTGACGCGGTATTCCAAGGAATCATTCTGTTCAATGGCGAAAATCACTTTCATTGACGCGTCCGGACAGTCGCGGACGGTCGAGGCGCAGGTCGGCTCGACGGTCATGGAGACGGCGCTGCGCAACTCCATCCCGGGCATCGAGGCCGAATGCGGAGGCGCCTGCGCCTGCGCGACCTGCCATGTCTATGTCTCCCCGGAGTGGACGGAAGTGACGGGGAAGGCCTCCCAGATGGAGGAGGACATGCTCGATTTCGCCTTCGAGGTGCGTCCGAACTCCAGGCTTTCCTGCCAGATCAAGGTCAGCGAAGCGCTGGACGGCCTCATCGTCACCACGCCGGCCAAACAAGGATAAGAACAGAAGGAATCTGCATGACCGAAGTGCTATCCACCGACGTCGCGATCATCGGCGCCGGGCCGATCGGCCTGTTTGCCGTGTTCGAGCTCGGCCTGCTCGATATCAAGGCGCATCTCATCGACATTCTGCCGAAAGCGGGCGGCCAATGCGCCGAGCTCTATCCCGAGAAGCCGATCTACGACATTCCGGGCTTTCCGGTGATCAACGGGCAAGAGCTGGTCGACAATCTCATGAAGCAGATCCATCCCTTCGGGCCGAAGTTTCACTTGGGCGAGATGGTCGAACGGATGGAGGTCGTTGGCACGCCTGAGCGGCCCTGTTTCGCATCGGCACCGACAACGAGAAGGCGATCGAAGCCAAGTCGGTGTTCATCGCCGCGGGCGGAGGATCGTTCCAGCCGAAGAAGCCGCCGATCCCGGGGCTCGACGCCTACGAAAACAAGAGCGTCTTCTATTCCGTGCGCAAGATGGACCATTTCAAGGGGAGGCGCGTGGTGATCGTCGGCGGGGGCGATTCCGCGCTCGACTGGGCGCTCAACCTGCATCCGGTCGCCAAGCGCATCACCCTCGTTCACCGCCGCGACGCGTTCCGGGCGGCGCCCCACTCGGTCAACGCGATGCGCGAGCTCGTCAATTCGGGCGACATGGAATTCGTGCTCGGCCAGGTGACGGGGGTCAAGGGCGAGAACGGCCAGCTCTCGGCGCTGACAATCCGCCGCGAGAACGGCGAGATCTACGACCATCCCTGCGACGACATGATGCCGTTCTTCGGGCTGACGATGAAGCTCGGACCGATCGCCAGTTGGGGAATCAACCTGCACGAGAATCTGATCCCGGTCGACACGGCGAAGTTCGAAACGAGCGTGCCTGGCATTTTCGCCATCGGCGACATCAACACCTATCCGGGCAAGCTCAAGCTGATCCTGTCGGGCTTCCACGAGGCCACGCTCGCCGCCCAGCGCGCGCACCATTATGTCTATCCGGAGAAGAAACTGACGTTCCAGTACACGACCTCGTCCACGAGCCTGCAGCGCAAGCTCGGCGTGAGCTGATCGGAGCGGGCGCGGCTGCCGGTCGCGTCCGTTCCCCGGAGCGCGGGCTGCGACCCGTAGCCAGGCGTCAGAAGTTCACGTTCGTGCGCAGGCCGACGACGAATTCGTTCTTGATCCGCTGCGCGGGTTCGTCAGGGTTGGCGATCCCTAGACCCGGATTGATGAAATACTGGACGTCGGGCTGAATCTGCCACGAGGGCAGGACCTGAAACTGGTAGGTCGCCTCAAGAAAAGTCTCGCTGCCGCGAACGGGCGTATAGACCGAGGGCTGGAAGACCTGCATTTGCCTGTCGAAACCGGAGGCGCCGCTGCTGGCCCACGCGGTCCCCATTTCGACCCCGAAACGTATCGCTGTCGCGCCCCGGCAACGGGGCTTTCAGGGCCAAGCCAGCGTTGATGCTGGCGCTGACGAGATTGCGATCCGGGTAGGGCGTGAACATCGGCCGGACGAAGACATTCAGCGTGCGACTTGGATCGTCCTTCGAGCGCCAGATCATCTGGTCCGCGACCCCGTAGAGCGAGAAATTGCCGTGCCGCCCGGCCGGGGTCCCGTTGCTCACGGGACTGGCGAGCGGCAAGCCTATGGTGTCGGTCTGCTGGTCGTCGAACTTGTGCTGTCGTACCAGGCGCCGAGCTTATAATTGCCAGGCAGCGGGCCGTCTGGATGCGGCTTTCCGTCGGCGCTCGACCCATAGGCATATTGCAATTCGGCGATGGCCAGGGTCCCAACGTCGAGCGGGAAGCTGACGCCATTGGGATTGCTGGCCGGCGTGTTCGGCGAATCCGCGGGATCGGGCTTCCGTTGAAAACGCCTCCGAGCACGGTCAGGCTATCGGTCAGCTGCGCCCTTCCGCGAACGCCGAGGCCCGCCAGCGGATAGGCAGGGCCGCCGCTGGGTAGGTCTGCCGCCGGGAGCGCCGGAAAACCGGAGACGCCATTGATGAAGAGGGAGTTGGCGCTCGGGCTGATGATGAATTCCTCATCGAGGCTCTGCTCGCCGATCTTGACGTCGAACTTGTCGCCGAACTTCTGCTGATACCAGAGCTCCCATAGGCGAACCGCAACGGGCGCCTCGATGTCGCTCAGGGTCTGCACGACCAGGAGGTTGTCGGCGCTCAGGTTTCCGCCCCAATACTGGAGGCCGCTCACATTCAGCGTGCCGCCCTTGAGACCGAACGCTTTTTCGGTATCCATTAGCAGCGTCACGGTGGTGAGGCCGTCCGTTTCAAAACCCTGTTTGACGCCGCCCGAGAGATTGCCGAACGTCTCGACGTTCTCGAGGATCGTGAGCTGAACGCCGTATTTGTCCAGAGCGGGCCTGAGGCCGCCCATGTCGCCAAGCAGGTTCTGGCCTTTCAAGTCCAGAGAATCCTAACCGACCGGGCGCCGTGACCGCGCTCGCCGGCGCCGAAGCGTCGGCGCGGAATTGCGATGGAACGAGCTGTGGGAGGACAAAGGGAGCGGGATTGGGCTGGCTCGAGTGGAACCGACGTTAAGCTCAAGGGCGGGATCGAGTTCGCCAAGGCCGCGCCTGCGAGGCCGGCCATCGCAAGCGCAAAAGCGCTCCTGAGCACGCCCCGGCAGCGGCGACGGACTGAACGATGAACGGGGCGCAACCCAAACTCCAAGCCACTCGGCGAACGGCGATCGTCAATGACTTCGACCCGCACGCGTCGCGATGTCAATCGATCCCGATGCAAGATAGAACGGTTCCAAAACCGTTGAATGACAGCGGGTTAGGGTGGCTTTGACATTGGCGCGGAGGCCCATCCCTGGAAACGCGGGCGCCATCCCTGGAAACGCGGGCGCCTAGCGCCCACTCGGCGCCTCGTCGCGCCGGTCCGGCGCCGGACCCTCAGACGGGTGTACGATTCTGCGCGCGACGGAGCGATTTCAATGGCTTAGGCTTCTTTTTCTGCAACTCGAATCCAGGTCCTCGCTTGGACTCTTCAGATGAATGTAATAGATTAGCATATCTTCTCAAATAACGGATATATGTGAGCTTTGTTTGAAGATCGTTTAAGATGTAATGCGACGGGTCGCAGGCGGCGTCGCGAGGCGAAGCCAAGCTGGGCGCTCGGCTTTTTCACGGGATCCTGACGTTCCTCGGGTCTAAGGCGGCGCCGGCGGAATCAACCGGGGATTTCATCGGCTGCGTTATCGGCGTCCGTGACAGAAAGCGGATCCTCATTGCGTGGCGTAGCGCTAAAAGTCAGCGCCTTGGGCGGGGTCGGTAATGCAAGGGGCGGAGGCTCGGGCGGGCGGCGGGACGGCGGACCACCCGCCGCCAGCTCATGATATCGGTCGAGCGCGGCGACGACCCGCAAATAGGTCGCAACCGCCTTCAGTTCGCCAAGCTCGATCGCAGCTTCCGCAAGCCTCAGCGCCTTCGCGAGCCGCGCGACCTGCACGCTGGCGAAATGCTCGGGCGCGTCCAGCCGCCGTTCCGCGAGCGCTCGGTCGATCTCACGCCGGACCGTCGCGGCGCTGGTCTGCACCATTCTCGCGATCTGGCTGCAGTTATAGCCCGAAATCATCAACTCGAAGTACCGCTCTCGCTGCGTGACCCTCTTTTCGCGGCGGAAACGCTGCTTGGCTCGAACGCCGGCGGCCTGCGTTGAGGATGCGGGGTCGTCGTTCATGAGGCTCTCCGTGCCGTCCAGCGGCGAACAAACAGAAACATACCTCATTTTCTGTTTAACGGAAAGAATTTGTTTTGTGATTCTGGATCAAGTATCTGAAATTGAGAGATAATCATCCAAAAAGCCAAATCAAATCCGGGTCGGTCTCGCTTAACCTCCCGCTGGTTGTCCGCAAGTTGGCGAGGGCAAACAAAAAGGCGTGCGCGACGGGAGATCGTGCCGCGCACGCCAATAGGTCACAGGTTCGGCGACCCCGCAAAGCCGTTGGTCGCACGGCTTGCCGCTCCCGGACGCGGCGGACCTTTCCAGTCCCGAACGGACTGCGCAATCGGCAAAACTACCCATGCGATTGGCGACGATCTGGCTTCTCACCCGGCCACGAAGGGATGGAGCGCCGATCGCAGATGAGACAAGGTATGTCGGCGTGCTGGCAAATCGAATGCGTGAGCGAGATCCTGGACGCGACGTCGGCTTGTCGGCGGCTTGTGCGGCGACCAGCCTTGGACAATGGAGTGTGAGCATGGGGACCCCCGATACGCTTCGCGACACGAGAATTCCTCTCAACAATGGATCTGGCGCCATGCCTGCGGTCGGGTTTGGCACGCTGATCTCCGATCCTGCCGCGACCAAACAGGCGACGAAGACAGCCCTGGAAGTGGGATTCCGACATTTCGATTGCGCCGAGCGCTACCGCAATGAAGAAGCGATCGGCGAGGCGATGCAGGAAGTGTTCAGGGCGGGCGCGATTCGGCGAGAGGACGTCTTCGTCACGACGAAGCTATGGAACACCAATCATCGTCCGGAGCGGGTCAAGCCCGCCTTTGACGGCAGCCGCCGGCGGCTGCAAATCGACACCGTCGATTGCTACATCATCCACACCCCCTTCGCTTTTCAGACCCGGCGACGAGCAGGACCCGAGGGACGAGCGCGGCCAGGTCATCTATGATTCCGGGGTGACGTTGGTCGAGACGTGGCAAGCGCTCGAGCGCCTCGTCGACGAGGGTCGAGTGCAAGTCGATCGGCCTGTCAGATGTCAATTTGGAGAAGCTGCGGGAGATCGTCGCGGCCGCGCGGATCAAGCCTGCGGTGGTGCAAGTCGAATCGCCATCCGTATCTCCCTGAATGGGATCTGCTCGATTTCTGTCGGGAGCAACGGAATCGTCCTCCTGGCGTTCGCCGCGTTGGGACACGGCATGGATCCGAAACTGTTGGACGATCCCGTCATCACAGCATCGCTCAGCGCGTCGGCAAGACGCCTGCTCAAGTCGCGCTGGCCTGGGCCGTGCAACGCGGCACGGCGTTCCTGACACCTCGACCCACCCTCACCATATCCAAGAGAACTTTGACATCTCGAGCGCTGCCTGAAGACGCCATGCGGGAAATTCGGGACGGGATAAAGACAAACGTCCGGTTCAACACCGTGGTGGAGACCGGCGTGCCCGGCTTCATTCCGCGGCCCATTGACCAGCCGGAACGCCGCCGATACAGAAGCAAAAAAGCGTGCGCAGCAGGGAGACTTCCCGCGCACGCATGGTCACGGGTTCGGCGACCCCCTTGAAGCCGTTGGTCGGACAGCTTGCCGCCCGGACGCGCGACCTTTTCAGTCTCGAACGAACAGCGCAATTGGCAAAACTACCTACGGAGGCTGCTCGCGACCCCGTCCGCGCGTCATGTCGACGAAAGAGCCAGCAGGAACGATATTCTCTTTGCGCACTCGCCCTCGCGCGTATGCCAGAGGAGCCGGGAAGAGCGTTCGGGACAAGGAGCGGCGATGGCGGAATTGGCCGATGCCCTCAGCGAAGCGCCCCAGTTCGACGCCGGCTTTCCGCGCGACGTTCGCCGATCTTCTGGCCTGGCGGCGCGATGTGCGCCATTTCCGCTCCGACCGAGCGCCGGACGAGGCGACGCTGGCCGAACTCTTCGATCTCGCCGCGCTCGCGCCTTCGGTCGGCAATTGCCAGCCGACCCGGTTCGTGCGGGTCGATGATGCACGCCCGCCGCGCTTCCATCCGAGCCAATTTCGAGGCGGCCAATCGCGACGCGCTCAGCGCCTACGCCGGCGAACAGGCGGCGCTTTACGCCAGGCTCAAGCTCGCGGGCCTGAACGATGCGCCGATCCAGCTCGCTGTCTTCTGCGACGAGGCGACGGAGCAGGGCCACGGCCTCGGCGCGCGCACCATGGCGGAGACGCGCCGCTATTCGACCGTCTGCGCGCTGCACACGTTCTGGCTCGCCGCGCGCACCCGCGGCCTTGGCGTCGGCTGGGTGTCGATCCTCGATCCGGCACGCGATCGGCGAGGCGCTCGACGTTCCGCGCGCCTGGACCTTCATCGCCTATCTTTGCGTCGGCTTTCCGCGCGAGGAGCATCTGATCCCGGAGCTCGAGCGCGTCGGCTGGCAGCGCCGCGAGGCGCATCCGGTTCTGCGCCGGTAGGCGACGCGAATCGCGCGGACGCCCAGGGTCGTCAGCTCGGCGAGCCTCCTGATTCCATGCGCTAACCTGGGCCACAATGTCATTCCATTGCAGCCACAATGGCTTCCTACACCTCACTGATCCAATTGTTCAGGAGGGTGGAGATGGACGCTCTCGGTTTTCTCTCCAAGGCTTCCGCCAAATTCTTTCACGAAGTGGCGCCGGTCGCGCTCGCGAGCGTGATCGGCACGATCCTCGTCAACCATTACAGCCACCGCATCGCGCCGCCCGTCGTGGTTCAGCCCCCGCCCGACGCAATCCTCGAGACG
Organism: uncultured Alphaproteobacteria bacterium; assembly: GCA_963756955.1. Classification (GTDB taxonomy): domain Bacteria; phylum Pseudomonadota; class Alphaproteobacteria; order Rhizobiales; family Beijerinckiaceae; genus Roseiarcus. The sequence goes on along the minus strand of CAVWPU010000014.1, from coordinate 205,176 downwards.
CTCCACGACGAGCATCAGCTGATCGTCGACTATCTCAAGCGCGACGCTGAGGCCCAACAGGCGGTGAGCGACCTGGAAAGCCTACCCCGGCCGGCCCCACAAGCTCCTGTCGCTAAAGAGGGTCCCGCGAAGCCGCGAGTCGCTTCCGGAGAAAAAGGCGGGTCTCGGCCGCGGCCAAAGACGGAGAAGGCGCGTGACCCGTTGCCGCTCGGCCCCGATCTCGCCAGCCTGTCAATGCCAGAATCCCCTCCTATGACGGACCGCTTGATCGCGGAAGGTTCGAACATGGCGAACGCTATTGGCGGCCTCGCTGTCGCCACTTGGCAATATCCGTGGCGAGCGCTGCCCAAATTGTCCCCCGCCGATCTTCCCGCGGCGCCCTGGCCGTTCGCGTGGGCTGACGAAGCCCTCCGCTCGCACAGCGACGTAGCCGCGCGGCGTTGATTTGGCCGCGGCGAGCCGTACGCGCGTCAACTTCACCCACCCTTGGGCGGATGCAGATCGTCGACCCACTCGACCGTTTCCGGGTTTCGCTCGACGTTCGGCAGGTCGAGATTGACCACCACCGGCTCCTGGCCGCTGCGCACCAGCACGCAGGACAACGGCGTCTCGTCGCTGGCGTTGATCTCCTGGTGGGGGACGAACGGCGGCACGTAGATGAAATCGCCAGGGCCGGCCTCGGCCACGAATTCGAGCCGGTCGCCCCAGCGCATGCGGGCGCGTCCGCTGACCACATAGATCACGCTCTCCACCGGCCCATGATGGTGCGCCCCGGTCTTCGCCTTCGGGTGGATGACGACGGTTCCGGCCCACAGTTTCTCCGCCCCGGCGCGGGCGTGGGTGATCGCCGCGGCGCGGTTCATGCCGGGCGTCTGGGCCGTGTTGATGTCGAGTTCGTTCGAATGGACCACCCGGACGCCGTCGAGCCGCCATCGGGCGTCGCTGCCTTTGTCCATGGCTCCTTCTCCTCAACATGTTCGTGCGCGCGGCCCCTCGCGCAATCTATCGGCAAAGCGGCCGATCGGACAGCGCCCGCGTTCCACCCGGGTCGAGGCGCTCAGGGCGCGGCTGGCGATGGCTCGCGCGCCGCCGTAGACTGAGGCCATGACCGACGTCTTGCCCGTGACCGCCCTGACGCGCCTGACCGCGCGTGCGCTCATTGTGGGCGAGCGCATCGACACCGCCGGGCTCGAGCGGCCCGACATGATCTCCTCGCTGCCGCTCGCCTTCCGGGTCGGCGAGCGGGGCATGGCGGCGCTGTTCCGCTTCGGCGTCGCCGTGATGGTCGGCCTGACTCCGCTCGAGGAAGAGGACCTGCTGGCGAAGCTGCAATCGCGCGTCAGCGGCGTGAGGGCGCTCGGCGATGACGAAACAGCGGTGCTCGAAATCGCGCCCGACAGCGACGAGCAGAAGTCCTCGAGCGGGCCGATCCAGATCAAGAACCTGTCGCCGCCGCGCTTTCTCGTCATCGCCGATGCGCTCGCCAAGACTGTGGCGCTGGCGCGCGACGAGCGCGAGGTCAACGCGGTGTTCGATGTGATCGAGCCCTTCGCCGAAAAACTTGCGGCGACCGGCCGGCCGCCGTTCCGCCGGCGCGCCATGCTCAGGCTCATCGGCCAGGCGCTGCTCGCCCAGCACCGCGTCTCGGGCCGCGTCGCGGTCGAGGAAAAGCCCGACGTGCTTTGGGACCACCCCGAGCTTGAACGCCTTTATGCGCGCCTTGCCGACGAATACGAGCTCGCCGAGCGCGCCGACGTCTTGAAGCGCAAGCTCGAAGTGATCGGCGACACCGCGCAGGCGCTGACCGACATCATCGACGCCGATCGCGCGACGCGGCTTGAAGCGGCGATCGTGATCCTGATCGTGCTCGAGCTGATCGCGGCGATCGTGCAGATCGCGCTCGCGCTGCATGGGAGGTGAGGACCTGTCGAAGGCGCCGAGCAACATCTTCGTCCTCACCGGCGCCGGAGTTTCGGCCGAGAGCGGCCTTGGAACGTTTCGCGACAAGAAAGGGGAGGGGATTTGGGCACAGTTCGATCCGATGAAGCTGGCGACGCCCGAAGCCTTCGTCCGCAATCCGAGCGAGGTGCTGGCGTTCTATGATCTGCGCCGTCGCAATCTGCTGAACGCCAAGCCCAACGCGGCGCATTTCGCCCTGGCGCGGCTCGAAGGCGCGCTCGCCCAGCGCGGCGGGAGCCTGACTCTGGTCACCCAGAACATCGACGATCTGCACGAGCGCGCCGGTTCCGAGCGCGTCGTCCACATGCATGGCGAACTTCTGAAGGCGCGCTGCGGCGCCTGCGATGCGGTTCACCTTTGGCGCGATGATCTGACCGTTGCGCGCACATGCCCCGCTTGCGGGCGTGCCGGAACACTGCGGCCGCATGTGGTGTGGTTCGGGGAGATGCCGCTTGAGATGGACTTGATCGAGCGAAGCCCTGCGCAAGGCCGACCTTTTCGTCGCCATCGGCACTTCAGGCGCCGTCTATCCAGCGGCGGGCTTTGTCGCCGAGGCGCGCGCCTCTGGCCTGCGGACTTGCGAGATCAACCTTGAGGCGGCCGACAACGCACACTTGTTCGACGAGCAGCGCCTTGGACCGGCGAGCGAGATGGTTCCCGCCTGGGTCGAGGAGCTGGTCTCAGCCTCGGCGAAATAGGGCGAACTTGCCGGCGCATTTGGCCAGGAGTACGCTTCTCCCGCGCGGGTTGGGGCGTTTCGCCGGGTCATGGCGTCTTTGACGCGGTCTATTCCGCTTCGATCGCGCGCTAAAAGAGACTTGGGAGGACGACATGAGGCATCAGTTCATTCTGCTTGCGGGGATGGGTCTTGCGCTCGCAGCGCCTGTGATTGCGTTCGCGCAGACGGCGTTGCCGGAAATCAAGACCCAACCCTCCGCTCAGGCGGTGTTGGACGAGCATATCGACGCGCTCAATCATTGCGACTGGAGCCGCATCCTCGCTCAATACCCCGACGATGCGCAAATCAACCTTCCCGGCGGCGCGGTCGTCTCAGGGCGGAAAGCGATCGGCGAAATGTTCGCCGGGTTCTGCAAGGACTCGAAGGACGGCGGGCTGAACGGAATCACTTTCAAGGTTGAGCACAGCACGACGATCGGCGACACGTTCGCGACGCAATGGGTCGCGACAGCGGACTTTCTTGCCGAACCATACCGGGGCTCTGACGCCTACATCACCAAAAACGGGTTGATGCAAGCGATGGTGACGACCTTCGACGGCGGCGCGCTTAAAATGAAGAAGTGACGGCTCAGGCGCTTCGCGCGGTCCCCAGACGGCGCCAGCACCGGCTTCGCATCACGCGGCGCGGGGTTCCGTCATAGCGCTGGCGATCCGAACCGCTTCAAGTCCGATCTCGCGCAACTGGCCGGTCGAGGACGTTATGGCGCCGCAGAAGAAGAGGCCGGGCTCGGCGGTCGGCCGGCCGCTGACGAGCGGCATGCCGGTATCGCTGAGCACACCCCGAGCGTCCGGAAGCAGGGCGCGGAGGTCCGGCCGAAAGCCGGTGGCCAGGATGACAGCGTCGAACGGCTCCGGCGAAGACCGTGTGAAGGCGACGGTCGTCGGCCCAAAGCTCGCGATGTCGCCCCGCACCTTGATCCGCCCGCCGCGGATCTGAGCCACCGTCCCGACGTCGAGAAGCGGCACGCGACCGTCCTCTTCGACCATCCGGCGCGGCCCCTTGGGAGCCCGGGTCATCCCAAGGCTTTCGATCGAACCGACCGCGAGGCGTATGGCCGGCGCGTTGAGGGCGTCGGCGACGCGCGCGGGGAGCCGCTGCTGGGCGATCGCCCAGGTCAGTATAGGCAAGCCGAGCAGCTCGCGCGGCAGGATGCGCACTGGACCGCGGACCGAGAGCGCCACGTCGACTTGAGCCTCCGCGAGATCGAGGGCGATCTCGCCCCCCGAATTGCCGAAGCCCACGACGAGCACACGCCGGCCGGCGAAGGACTTGGGATTGCGGTACCGGCTCGAATGCACGATCGGGCCACGGAACGTCTCGATGCCGGGCCAGACGGGCGAATAGGGGAAATCGGCCACGCCCGTCGCGATCACGATGACTGGCGCTTCGATCGTCTCGTCACCGGCCTTGGCGATCCACCGCGTTCCGTTGTGGCGGACCTCGCTAACCGGGGTGTTGAAGCGAGGCCTCAGGTCGAACGTCTCTGCGTAACTTTCCAGGTATTCGACGACCTGCGCTCGCGAAGGGTAGCGTCCGTAGGAGGGCGGCATCGGCAGGCCGGGCAGAGCGGAGTGGGCGCGATCGGTGTGCAGATGGAGTCGGTCATAGTGGCGCCGCCAGACCGCGCCGACGGCATCGGATTTTTCAAGGATCGTGGCGTTGAGTCCGCGCGCCCGAAGCATCGCAGCGGTAGCGAGTCCGGCTGGGCCAGCGCCGATAACGATAGCGTCGCATGAATTGGCCATTGCGTTGATCCTCCCCAAGACGCCGACACGTCGTCGAGGTCGAAAACCTCAGGCGGACACGTCCTCTCGCGCGCCGACCATGTACTGCACGAGCTCCTCTGCGTTGGTGCGGGCCGTGATTTTTTCGCCGACCTTTCGGCCGCGATGCATAACGATGATGCGGTCGGTGACGGCGAGCGCGTCTGGCATGACATGGGTGATGAGGATCACCGGCACGCCGCGGCCCTTGAGCATGCGGATGAGCTCCAGCACTTTGTGCTGCTCGGGCACGCCGAGATTGTTGGTCGGCTCGTCCATGATCATGAGCCGAGCGTCCCAATAGACCGCGCGCGCGATGGCCACCGCCTGGCGTTGGCCGCCGGACAGCTTCTCGATCGGCTCGGTCAGGGCAGGAATGCGAATGTGCAAGGAGTCGAGCGTTTGCCGCGATTTCTCACGCATATGTTTGTCGTCGAGCGTCTGCACGAGGCCGCCCAAGCGGCGCGTCTTGACCTCGCGGCCGAGAAAAATGTTGGCGCCGACGTCGAGATTGTTGGCGAGCGCCAGATCCTGGTAGATCGTCTCGATGCCTGCGCGGCGCGCGTCCATCGGGCTCGCGAACTGGACGGGCTGGCCGTCGAAGACAATTGCGCCCTCTTCCGGCGCGTGGACGCCGGAAATGCATTTGATGAGCGTCGACTTGCCCGCGCCGTTGTCGCCAAGCAGGCCCACCACTTCGCCGCGCGCGACGTCGAGAGTCACATTGTCGACCGCGACAAGCCCGCCGAAGATTTTTGTGATGCCGCGGACGGAGAGCAGCGCCTCGCTCATCGCGTTGCGCCTCCGCGCGCGCGGCCAATGATGAGGTCGCGAGACTGGTCGATCAGCACCGCGACAATGACTACGGTCCCCACGACAATGAACTGCCAGAAGGCGTCGACGTTGAGCATCACGAGGCCGGTGGTCAGCACGGCGATGATGAGGGCGCCGATCACCGTGCCGATAACGGTTCCAGCGCCGCCGAACATGCTGACGCCGCCGATGATGACGGCGGCGATCGAGCTTAGAAGCAGCGGATCGCCAATGACCGCAGACCCGGCGGTGAAGCGCAGCGTCGATAAGAAACCTGCAATTCCGGAGGTCGCGGCCGATAGGATGTAGATTGAAATGATTTGGCGATCGACCGGGATGCCGCTGCGCACCGCGGCGTCCATATTGCCGCCGATGGCGTAGGTGTGTCGTCCGAACTGCGTCCGGTGGAGCAAGAAAATCGCCCAGGCGACGACGAACGCCGTCATGACGACGGGATAAGGTAGAATGGCGTCCATGCGGCGCAGGAGCTCGCCCTTGACCTCCGGCCGTTGAAGGAAATAGAGGCCGCCGCCCTCGCCCCGAATGTAATAGAGGAGCGCATCGTTGCCGTAGGCGCGAATGCCCGGCGGCAAGCCGATCACGGTCGTGTTTTCGCTCATGAGATAGGCGATCCCGCGAACGATGAAAGACGTGCCCAGCGTCACGATGAAGGCCGGAACCTTCAGTTTTGCGATGATGACGCCGTTGACGAGGCCGACTGCGGCCGCGCCGGCAATGGCGGCGATCAGGCCAACGAGGACCGACGGAAAAAGGGGCGCACCCGCATTAAAGGCGGCGCGCAGCGCCAGCGCCGAGAGCACCGAGGCGAGGCTCATGACCCAACCGACCGAGAGGTCAATGCCCGCGGCGATGATGACGAAAGTCTGACCGAGCCCGAGCAGCAGCACGGGTATGATCGCGACCAGAATATTCTGCGAGTTGCGCAGGGTGAGGAAATTCACGCTGCCGCCTGTCGTCAGCGGCACGGCGATAACAAAGAAGAGGATGAGGACAGAGAGAAATAGCCAGGCCCAGATGCGGCTAAGAAACAGAACAACGCGCTGCGCCCGCGTACGCCGGGCGGAGGGGGCGGTGGCCGCGCGAGCGAGGGTCATTCTCGAGGCGCGGTCGCTCACAGGGCTTTCATCGATGAGCGCGAGGAGGCCCCTCCCTCTCCCGCTTGCGGGAAAGGGATCAAGCAAGAGCGGGGGTGATGGGCTCCGGGAAACGGCAAGCGGGGGCTACTTGCCTGGCACCTGATAGATGAAACGGGCGATCGCCGGGTCTTTCACGTTGTCCTTGTCGATGATGGCGAAGCCGGTCTCGACGCGGCGCGGAAGGCTGGTGACCCCGGCGGCGTCAGCCGCGGCGAACTGCACCGCCATATAGCCCATGTCGAATGGTTTCTGCGCCAGCACCAGCGACACCGCGCCCTGGTTCATCAGTTCGATCGCCTGTTTGGTGGCGTCGTAGGCGACGACCTGCACGTGGCCGCCGAGCCCGGCGTTGACGACAGCCGCGCCCGCCCCTTGCGCGCTGAACACGTTGGTGCCGAATACGCCGGCGAGATCGGGTTCGCGCGCCAGCACCGCCGCCGTCTCCTGTGTCGCCTTGTTGGGGTCGTCGAGATTGTAGTCGGGGCCCAGCACCTTGATGTTCGGAAACTCCTTGGCCATCGCCTCCTTAAAACCCTTTTCACGGTCCTCGACCGAGCTCACGTTGGGGTTGGTCGAGTTGATGTAAACGGTTCCCTTGCCGCCGATCGCCTTGGCCAGCCCGCGCGCGGCGATGCGGCCGCCTTCGGTGTTGTTGGAGCCGATGTAGGTGATCGGGAATTTGACCGGGCCGTTCACATAGTCGCCGTCGCCAATGTAACTGTCCACGATGATGACTTTGATGCCGGCGTCTACGGCGGCCTTCAGAGGGCCGATCATCTGATCCTTATCGGTCGCGGCGGTGATGATGTAATTGAGGTCGCCGCGCGCGACCATCGAATCCAGGAGCGGCGTCTGGGCCTCGACGCCCCAGGTCGGCGGGATCTGGGTGACCACCTCGACGCCGAGATCCTTAGCCGCCTTTTCCACGCCGAGTTGCATGACCTGGTAGAACGGATCGACGACGCCTGGCAAAAAACCGATCTTGATTTTCTCGGCAGCCGTGGCGTGGCCTGCTAGGGCCATCGCGAGCCCCGCGGCGGCCAAGGCCGTCCTCACATATTTGCGCATATCGTTCCTCCCTGGACTGTTTGTTCGAGGGCCGGCTTCGCGCCGGCTCTTGTATATTGGCCGAGCCGTTCAGCTCTCGGTCTTTTCCGCTGTGCTCGCCTTCTTGGCCCGCTCGATGCCCTCGATGACCATGCGCGCGCGCCTCGTCCGCGTCGCCCCAGCGAACGATCTTGACCCACTTATTGGGTTCGAGATCCTTGTAGTGCGCGAAGAAATGCTCGATCTGCTCGATCGTGATCGAGGGCAGGTCCAAGTAGTTATTCACGTGCGCATAGCGCTTGGTCAGCTTTGCTGACGGCACGGCCAGCAGCTTCTCGTCGCCGCCGGCTTCGTCTTCCATGATCAGGACGCCGACGACCTTGCAACTCATGACCGCGCCGGGAACGATCGCGCGCGTGTTGGCGACGATCACGTCGCAGGGATCGCCGTCGCCCGAGAGCGTATGGGGGATGAAGCCGTAGTTTCCGGGATAGCGCATCGAAGTGTAGAGAAACCGGTCGACCTGGAGCGCGCCGCTCTCCTTGTCCATCTCATATTTGATCGGCTCGCCGCCGATCGGCACCTCAATGACGACGTTGACATCGTGGGGCGGGATTCTTGCCGATCGATACCGCGTTCAAGTTCACATCGGTCCTCCCAATCGGCGGCGCGTCAACCCGTCTTATAGGAGGAACGAACGTTCAGCCAAAGCCGAAAGCGATACGATCGCGTTGCTGGCCGCCGAAAGTCTCCCGCGCGCGGCGCAAGACCCTGCCGCCCAGGCGGCGGTAAAACCCGACCGCCCGCTCGTTGTCCGCCAGCGCCCAGACGACCAGATTCGACAGCCCATGGCCCGCCAGATCCTTGCGCGCCGCGTCGAACATGCGCCGGCCGAAGCCGCAGCCCTGGCATTCCGGCGCCAGGTAGAGCTCGAAGATCTCGCCGCCATAGCCGAGCGCCGGGACGCGATTGCGCCCATAGCTGATATAGCCGACGACGGAATCGCCGAATTCGAGCACCAACAAGTGGCGTCCGGCGCGCGATCGCCAGGCGCCACCACGCCGGACCTCGGCGCGCGATCATCCGCTCGAGCTCTCGGCCCGGAATGACACCCCGGTAGGCCTCGCGCCACGCCGCGTCGTGGACCGTGGCGATTTCGCCCTCGTCGCCGAGCCGCGCCGCGCGAATGGAAATGACCGTCTCGACCATGGAGGGGATGTTAAGTCCGCGCCCCGGGCCTGCCGCAAGGTCTTGACAGCAGCTGCGGATGACTTTTTTGCTCGTGCGGACTTGCCCGTGAGTCGGCGCATCGGCGCCGGAATTTTAGCGCAATCGCCGTTCAATGCGCTGCAAACGCCGAACATGGAGATTCGAAACGATGGCGCCGCGATCGCCTCGGGCTCGCTTGCGATTGGCCGCCGTCGGAATGATAGCGGCGCTGACGTCTGGAACGCAGGCGCGCGCGCCGACGTCCTGCACGTGACCTACCGCGTGTCGCTGATCGGCCTTCCGATCGGCTCGGTCAACCTTAACGCCGACCTCACCCCGACGAGCTACTCGATCGCCGGCGACGCCAAATTGACCGGCCTCGCCAAGCTCTTCGCGCAACGCACACGGCGCCTCCGCCGGCAAGGGCGCGATCGTCCAGGGCCGTGTGTCGCCGGCGAGTTTCGCCACCATCGCCTCAAGCTCGAACATGACGCGCACGATTCGCATGGCGCTTGCTGGCAATACGGTCACCGGAGTCGACATTTCGCCGCCGTTCGAGGACAAGCCGGATCGCGTTCCGCTTGGGCCGGGCGACAAGCGCAACGTCGTCGACCCTGTCGGCGCCGTCATTCTTCCGGCGCCGGCCTCGGGACCGATCCTGTCGCCCGCCGCATGCAACCGCACGGTTCCGATCTTCGACGGCTATACGCGGTTCGACATCAACCTCTCTTATGTCGGCGAGCGCACGGTGTCGGCGAAAGGCTACGACGGCCCGGTCGTGGTCTGCGCGGCCCGTTACGTCCCGATATCCGGCCATAGTCGCGACCGCCCGGCGACCAAATTCATGGCCGACAACAAGGATCTGGAAGTCTGGCTGGCCCCGATCGCCAGCGACCAGCGTGCTGATTCCGTTCCGCGTCTCGGTGCGCACGATGATCGGCACGACGGTGGTCGAGGCGCAGGAATTCCGCATCGACGAGAAGTAGCGGACGCACGCAAGTACGACAGGCGGCGCGTCCGCGAGCGCTAGTTGAGTTCGTCCTCCAGCATCGGCAGCGGCAGCACGCCGACGCCGTCCTCCAGCAGCGACTTGGCCTCCGCGAGGCTTGCGCGCCCGCGAATCGCGCGCTCCGGCTCCTCGCCGAGATGGATGGCTCTCGCCACCTGCGGGAACTTGGCGCCGACGTCGTCGGTGTTGGCCTCGATTTCGCGGCGCATGCGGAGATAGAATTCCCGCGCTCGGCGGCGCCGATCATCGACGACAATCTCTGGCGCTCGCTTCGACCGTCGTCGCCCGGTCGCCGCCAACGACGGCCGGCGCCATGATCGCCTTGTCGACTCGTGTCGAGCCGCATTCGGGGCAAGCGACAAAGCCTCGCTTGCGTTGCTTCTCATAAGCGGCGCTGTCGGGAAACCAGCTATCGAACGCGTGCCCTTCGGCGCAGCCGAGCGCGTATTTGATCATTGTTCAGCCCGCCAGTAGCGCATCGAGTTCGCCTGCGGCGTCGAGCGTCGTGCAAATCGTCGCAGCCGCCGACATGCGTGTCGCCGATGAAAATCTGCGGCACCGTCCAGCGGCCGTTCGCCTTCTCCGCCATCGCCGCCTGGGCGGCGCGGTCGCCGTCAACGCTGATTTCTTCGAACGGCGCCGCCTTCGCCTGCAACAGCGCCTTGGCCGCGTGGCAATAGGGGCAAGTCGACTTGGTGTAGATGACGATCGGCGGCACGCTGAGACGATCCCTTGGCGCGATCAATCCGCGTATTTGCCACTACTATATGGGAAGTTACGCGCCCGTCACAACCCGGGCGAAGACGAGCACGTCGACCCGCTTCGCGCCCGCCCTCAGCAGCGCCCGGGAGGCGGCGTTGGCGGTCGCGCCCGAGGTTAAAACGTCGTCGATGAGCACGACGTTGAGCCCGCGCACCGCCGCGCCGTCGGCGACGCGGAACGCGCCCTGGACATTTTCGGCCCTTTGCGCTCGGCTCAGGCCGACCTGGCTCCGCGTCGCCTTGACCCGCCGAAGCGCGCTCAGATCGCACGGTTTGCCCGTCTCGGCGAGAAATCTCCGCCGCCAGCGCGGCCGCCTGGTTGAACCGCCGCCGCCACAGCCGCAACGCGTGCAGCGGCACCGGCGTCAGGAGATCGGCGTCGGCCAGCATGTCGGCGCCAGCGCGAGCCATCCAGCTCGCGATCGGCCGGGCAAGCTCGGCGCGGTCGGAATATTTGAGCCGATGAACGAGCGTGCGGGCCGGCCCGTCCTCGAACCGCGCCACCGCCCGGGCCCGGCCGAACGCCGGCGGATCGGCCATCGCCTGCGGCGAGATGAGGCCTTGGCCGAGGTCGTGCTCGAACGGCGTGCCGAGACGCTCGCAATAAGGGCCGCTCGATGAAGCGCATCGCGCTCCAGCAGCGCGGGCATAGCGCGCCATGACGTGTCGGTCGCCGCGCGGCAGGCAAGGCAGGTCGGCGGATAAAGCGTGTCGAGCGCGGCTTGAGCCAGGCGCATGGCGAGCGCGCCGCGCGCGGCGCGCCCAAGGCGGGCCGTGAGGCTTCCTCCGCGTCCAGCGCCGGAAAGGCGTCCATGGGCGTCAAGCTAGCGCGAACCGAAGCTTTGCGCGAGAGGCGGTCTGGCGCATAAGGAGCGCTCATGTCGCATCCGGCGCCGCCGCAGATTTTCGATCGAGGTTTGATCAATCGGCGCCTCGATCGCGCCTGGGCAGTCGCCCGCGGGCGGCGCTGCGAGCGGACTTCCTGCTCGTCAGGGCGGCCGAGGACCTTCGGCGATCGGCTGTCGCTGGTCAAACGGCGCTTCGCCCTTGGCCGCCGATTTCGGCTCGCCTGGCCCGCATGGCGCGGCCGCGCTCGCGGCCGGCTGGCCAGGTGGATTGCGTCATCCGGGTCGCTCCGACCGAGGCGAGCCTGGGGACGCGGCGATTTTCTGCCGGCCGTCGGCGACCTCGAGCGTCTCCCAATCGGCGGACGGCCGCCTTGACCTCGCCGTCTCGCTCCTCGCCCTGCAGACGGTGAACGATCTGCCGGGCGCGCTGGTCCAGATGCGGCGCGCCCTGAAAGGCGATGGCCTTCTGATCGCGGCGATGATCGGCGGGCGAGACGCTGACCGAGCTGCGGCAAAGCCTGACGATCGCCGAGAGCGAGATCCTCGGCGGCGCGTCGCCGCGCGTCGCGCCTTTCGTCGACGTGCGGGCGCTTGGGAGTCTCGCGCAGCGCGCCGGCTTGGCGCTGCCGGTCGTCGATCTCGATCGGGTGGTCGTCCGCTACCCGGACATGTTCGCGCTGCTCGCCGATCTGCGCGCTATGGGGGCCGCGAACGCGCTAGCACGCGCGCAGCCGCAAGCCGCTGCGGCGGGAAGTGCTTCTGCGCGCCGCTGCCGTCTACGCCGAACAATTCGCCGATCCGGACGGGCGCTTGCGCGCGACCTTCGATCTCGTCTGGCTCGCAGCCTGGGCTCCGCATGAGAGCCAGCCGAAGCCGCTCGAGCCAGGGTCGGCGAAGACGCGGCTCGCGGACGCGCTGAAAAGCAAGCGCTGAGCCTCAATCGGCGCCGGTTTGCGTCACGGCGAAGCCAGGCGAAGGCGGTTTGAGAGGCCGCAGCGACTGGCCGGTGAGGGCGACCCCGCCCAGCACAAGCGCCAGCCCCGCCCAAGCTGAGGGCACTATGGGTTCGGCCAGCGCGACCGCCCCGCCGATGACGCCGATCAGAGGCACGATGTAGTTGTTGAGGCTCGCAAAGGTCGGCCCCTCCTCATTGACGAGCCGGAAATAGACGTAATAGGCAAGCGCCGTATTGAAGACCCCGAGCGCCCCGATCGCCAGAATCGGCGCCAAGGGGGTTTGGACGAGTGCCGCGAGCGGCGGGGGCTTTCCAAACATCGAGCGCGATCAGCGCGAGCACGAGCGTCGAAATCGTCATCGAGGCCGTCACCGCTCTGACGGCGCCGATCTCCCTCGTGGCCGCGCCGGAGATGATCGCGCCCGTTCCATAGGAGACGCCTGCAGCCAAGGCGAAGGCCCGACCCAGGACGGAATGGCCGCCGCCGCTGGCCGCCCCAGGCGACCAGAATGCGACGGCGACCCCGGCGAAGCCGAGCGCGAGGCCAAGGAAGGCGAGCCACGTCCAGTGGTCGCGCGATCCCAGTAAAGCGGCCGAACAGGAAGACGAAGATAGGCTGAGCGCCCATCATCAGCGCCATGTCGGCGCTCGTCGTCAGCGTCAGCCGCTTTGCCGAGCAGTACGAAGGGAACGACCTGCCCGATCAGCGCGAGCGCGAGGAGCTTCGCCCATAGTCCCGGTCGCGATCCCGGCCAAACCTTGCCAGAAAGCGCGCTCGTCAGCAGCATCGCCGCCGCCGCGACGCCGACGCGCGCGAGCGCGAAACCGAACGGATCGAAGGCGCGCGAGGCGATCTTGATGAGAAGGAAGGAAGAGCCCCAAAGGAACGATAGGAAGGCCAGCCCCGCATATGCCGCCATGGAGTTCTCGAGTTATAAAAGGCAGGAACTAGGCGGTTCGGACTCGGAGACGTCAACGAAAATTCCGTCCTGCGGGCATCGCTTCAATGGCGTCTGTTGTCTCGAGCGGCAGAGAGGGCGGCGGTGCGCGCGGATCGTCAAAGCGCGGGGATTGGGCGAAGCGGTTGCCCTGGCGCTTCTGCGCCATCGTCATTTGCGGCCGGCGAACCTCGTCGGCGTGCGCGAGAGCGCTGATCGTCTGGCCCGTCTCCGACAGAAGCCCAAGCATCGACGTCAGGTCGTTCATGCGTTCGGCGACGATATGGATGACCCCTTGCTCGCTCTGCAGCTTGCCGGTCACCGCGACAAAGCGCGCGCCGAGCACGATCGCGCGCAGACGTTCGAAGACTTTCGGCCAGACAATGATATTGGCGACGCCCGTCTCGTCCTCGAGCGTCATGAAGATGACGCCCTCGGCGGTGCCCGGCCGCTGACGCACCAGCACGAGCCCCGCCACCGTGACGCGCTCGCCGTTCTTGACCGAGCGCAGCGCCTCGGAGCGCAGAATTCCGCGGGCGGAAAGGCGGCGCGCGCATGAACGAGGCCGGATGGGCCTTCAGCGACAAGGACAAGCGCCGATAATCCTCGACCACATGCGCGCCGAGCGGCATCGGCGGCAATCGCGCGTCCGGCTCCGTGTCGCGCGCCGGCCGGCTCGCGAACAGCGGCAGATCGTCCTGGTCGCCGACCCGATCGAGGCCGCGCACCGCCCATAAAGCCTGCCGCCGATCGAGGCCAAGCGAGCGGAAGGCGTCAGCGTCGGCTAGCCGCTCCAGCACGGTCGAACTCAACCCGCTGCGCAGCCACAGGTCGCGCACGGAATCATAAGCCTCGCCCCGCCGCTCGACGAGCCGGAGCATGTCCTTCTCTTTGACGCCGACGATCTGCCGAAGACCCAAGCGCACCGCATGGGTCGTGCGGATATGCGGCGCCATCTCGGCGTGGCGGGGGTGAACGCCCTCACCCCCAACCCCTCTCCCTGGGGGAGAGGGGGGTAAGGACTCCAGCGTGCAATCCCAATCAGACAGGTTCACGTCGACTTCGCGCACTTCAACCCCGTGCTCGCGCGCATCGCGCACGAGCTGGGCGGGCGCGTAGAAGCCAAGCGGCTGGGCGTTCAGCATCGCCGCGGCGAAGACATCGGGGTAGCGGCATTTCATCCAGCAGGAAGCGTAGACGAGGAGCGCGAAGCTCGCCGCATGGCTCTCGGGAAAGCCGTATTCGCCGAACCCCTCGATCTGGTGAAAGCAGCGCTCGGCGAACTCGCGCGTCGTAGCCTTTGGCCACCATGCCCTCGATCATCTTCTCCTGAAGCGTCTGGATCGTTCCGGATCGACGGAATGTCGCCATCGCGCGGCGCAATTGGTCGGCTTCCGAAGGCGTGAAGCCAGCCGCGACGATGGCGATTTTCATCGCCTGCTCCTGGAACAGCGGCACGCCGAGCGTCTTGCTCAAGACCGCCTCAAGCTCCTTTGAGGGATAGGAGACATCCTCGAGGCCCTGCCGCCGGCGCAAATAGGGATGCACCATGTCGCCCTGGATCGGACCGGGGCGCACGATCGCGACTTCGATCACGAGATCGTAATAGTTGGCCGGCTTGAGCCGCGGCAGCATCGACATTTGCGCGCGGCTTTCGATCTGGAATACGCCGATCGTGTCGGCGCGCTGGATCATCGCGTAGACGCACGCCTCCTCGGGCGGAATGCTCGCCAAGGTCAGCTGCTTGCCGTAATGTTTGTCGAGAAGACTCGAAGCCCTTGCTCAGCGCCGTCAGCATGCCGAGCGCGAGCACGTCGACCTTGAGAAGGCCAAGCGCGTCGAGATCGTCCTTGTCCCACTCGACCATCGTGCGCTCTTTCATCGCCGTGTTCATCACCGGCGATGACTTCGTCGAGCCGGTCGCGGGTGATGACGAAGCCGCCGCTGTGCTGGGTCAGATGGCGCGGAAAACCGATCAGCTCCTTCGCCATTTCGAGCGCGAGCTTGAGCGTGGGATCGGCGGGATTGAGTCCCGATCGCGCGCACGCGATCCTCGCCGATCGGCGCTGTCTCCTGGCCCCAGGCGGTTCCGTTGAGAGCGGCGATGACATCGTCCGATAGGCTGAACACCTTGGCCGTCTCGCGGATCGCCGAGCGCGTGCGATAGGTGATCACTGCGGCGGCAAGGCTGGCGCGCTCGCGCCCGATAACGCTCGTAGATATATTGGATCACCTCTTCGCGCCGCTCGTGCTCGAAGTCGACGTCGATGTCGGGCGGCTCGTTGCGCTCGGGCGAGATGAAGCGCTCGAACAGAAGATCGAAGTTCGCCGGATTGACCTCGGTGATCCGAAGGCAATAGCAGACCGCGGAATTGGCCGCCGAGCCGCGGCCCTGACAGAGGATTCCCTTCGAGCGCGCGAAGCGCACGATGTCGTGCACGGTGAGGAAGTAAGGCGCGTAGTCGAGCGAGGCGATCAGCGCGAGCTCGTATTCGAGCGCCTCGCGCGTGCGTTCCGGAACGCCGTCCGGATAGCGTGCTTCTGCGCCCTGCCAGGCGAAAGCTTCGAGCGCCTCCTGGGGCGTTGCATGACCCTCGCGCAACTCTTCCGGATAGCAATGCTTGAGTTCGTCAAGGCTGAAGGCGAGGCCGTCGAGGAAGCGGATGGTCTCGGCGACGGCCTGCGGCGCCGAGGCGAACAGCCGCGCCATTTCGTGCGGAGCTTTGAGATGGCGCTCGGCGTTGGCTTGCGTGAGGAGGCCCGCTGCTTCGAGCGTGGTTTTCTCGCGGATGCAGGTGAGGACATCGGCGAGCGCGCGCCGCTCGGGCGCATGCATCAGCGCGTCGTTGGTCGCGATCAGCGGCGCGCCGACGGCGCGTGCGAGCGCCGCGCGCCGCGCCAGTCCGCCGCGCATGTCCTCGCCATAAGTCAGGCTCGCGCCGATCCATAGACGCTTGCCGAAGGCCTCGCGGAGGAGGGCCAAAGCAGCGCTCTCGTCCATCTGCCTTGTAGTCGAGCTTCTCCTTGGCTCCCGGTGGGAGAGCGGCGTTCTTGCCGCCCTTTGGAGAGAGGCAGGGCAGCGCCACGATCTGAAGGCCTTCGCCGCGGTCCAGGAGGTCCTTGAGGATGAGCCAGCATTCGCCTTTGGGCGCGCGCAAATTTCCCTCTGTCAGAATTCGGCAGAGCCGGCCATAAGCCGCGCGATCCTTCGGATAGACGAGCACGTCCGGGGAGCCGTCGATGAAGACGAGCCGCGCGCCGGGAACGACCCGCGTGCCCGCCATCGCCTCAACGTTCTCGCGTGCAAATGTGTGCGCGCGCACGACGCCGGCGAGCGAGTTGCGGTCAGCGATCCCGATCCCTGCGAGCCCAAGCTCAGCGGCGCGCGCGACCATTTCCTCGGGATGCGAGGCTCCGCGCAGAAACGAGAAATTCGTCATCGCCGCCAATTCGGCGAACCGCGGCTCGAGCCGGATCACGGGCGACGGCGCTCCTGCGCATGCGAAAATAGGATGAGAACAAAGATAGAACAATCATAAGCGAAAACACAAGCGCCAAGCTTGCCAGGGATTCTGCCGTTCGAGGAGTTCACTCGGCGGTTCATGCCCCTGCGGAGAACCTGCGAGGGACGCCTTGGTCCTAATCCTCGCCGCGCCGTCAGCCAGGCGCGCCATCGCGTCGAAGAACAGGCTGCGAAAACGCTCCGCGTCGACGGCGACGGCGACCTCGGCGTTGGCGAGGCGGCCCCATTGGCCGCGCCAGTCGACGATTGTGGCGCCGGTCGTCAGGCGCCCCGTGGTCTCGACGTCGACGGCTGCGCGGCGCGTTTCGACGAGCGTCGGATCGAGCGCCACGGCGATCGCCAGCGGATCGTGCATGGTGAAAATGCGCTTGCCCAGCATTTTTTCCATACGCTCGAAATAAAAGCGCGACGCGTCCTCGAGGAAGCGGGTGAGCTTGGCTCCGTGCGGCTTGCCGGCGATGCGCGAAGCGATCGCCGCGACGTCGCTCTCGTCGATGATCGTCTTGCGGGTGACGTCGAGGCCGATCGCGATCACCGGCGCTCCGCCCACGCCGCCGAAAGCGCGAAAGACGATGCGCGCCGCCTCGGCATCGTGCCAGATGTTGAACTCGGCCGCGGGCGTGACATTTCCCGAATCGGAATAGGCGCCGCCCATGATGACGAACCGCTTGACGAGCCGCGGCAGTTCCGGCTCGCGCATGACCGCGAGCGCGATATTCGTCAACGGCCCGACCGCGCACAGGATGAGACGCCCGGAGTGCGATCGCGCCGCGCTGATGATCGAATCCGCGGCGTGCAGCGCGTCCGCAGGTTCGTCCGGGTCGGGCAGAACCGCATGCCCAATGCCCGTCTTGCCGTGGATCTCGCTCGCATCCCTGACCGCGATCGACATGGCCGTCGCCGCGCCCGGCCAGACGGGGATATCCGCTCGCCCGGCAAGCGCCAGAACCGCGCGCGTGTTGCGTGTCGCCGCTGCGAGGGAAACATTGCCGACCACCGTAGAGACGCCGAGGATTTGCGCCTCCTCATGAGCGCAGGCGTAGAGGAGCGCGAGCGCGTCGTCGATGCCGGTGTCGACGTCGATGACGAGGGGTTCAGAGTGCTGGGACATGGAGTCAATCTCGCCTCGAATCTTATGCGCGCAGGCGACATTGCGCCTGGGCGCGAAGCAAGGTCAAACCGTGCAAAAGCCCGGCGCTCCTTCCCGACCCAGCGCAACAACAGCAGAACGGCGACAGCGGCGAGACCGGTCGCAAGGCCGATCCATATGCCGACCGGACCAAGCGGCGTAGCAAATCCCAAGGCCACGCCGACGGGCGCGCCGATCCCCCAATAGCCAAGAAGCGCAATGATGAGGGGCACGCGCGAATCATGCAGGCCGCGCAGCATGTTGGCGAGCGCGACCTGGCTCGCGTCGACGATCTGGAAGAGGGCGGCGATCTGCAGGAGCACAATCGCGAGCGCGACCGTCGTCCGCGTTCGCGGGCGCATCGACGTCAAGGAAAGGCGCGATCAGAAGACGAGGCGCGCCGATCATCGCCGCTGCGGAAAGGAGGGCGAACAAGCGTGTCAGGCCGAACGCGCGACCACCCCGAGCGCGAGATCGCGGCAGGGTCGCGCGCGCCATAGGCTCGCCCGACCCGGATGGTCGCCGCCTGGCCGAGTCCGAGCGGAACCATGAAGGCGAGCGAGACGATTTGCAGCGCGATCGTGTGCGCTTCGATCGCCGCCGCGCTGAAAAGGCCCATGGCCAGTGTCGCGGCCGCGAAGACGCCAACCTCCGCAACGATCATCGCGCCGATCGGCAGGCCAAGCCGCCACAGCGCGGCAAGCTCCGCTCCGGCGAAGCGCCAGGGCAGGGCGAAGAGCCGCAACCGACCGCACGCGCGGGTCGACCAGCGAGAAGGCGAGCAGGAGGGCGCACATCAGCGTCTGCGACAGTGTCGTCGCGAGGCCGGATCCGATAATCCCGAGCGCCGGCATGCCGAGCTTGCCGAAGATCGAGCGCATAATTGGCGAGGGCGTTGAACGCGACGGCCAAAAGTCCCGCGATAAGCGCGGGGCGCGGACGCTCAAGCGCCGAAAACGCGGCCCGGGCTGCGTAGTACATGAGGCTCGGCGCGAGGCCCCATTGGAATCCTTTGAGTAAACGGCGGCGTCTCGGGCCACGTCCGCCGGTTCGCCGATCGCGAGCAGAAACGGCGTGGTCGCCGATAAGAGCAATCCATACGACGGCGGCAAAGGCGACGGCGAAGATAAGCGCCTGATGCGTCGCGCGCCGGAGCCCGTCGTTGCCTTGGCCTGCGCCAATTCTGGCCGCGGCGATCGGCGACAGGGCCCCGACGACGCCGAGGCCGAACAGGAACAGCGGCTGATAGAGGAAGAAGCCGAGCGCTCCCGCGGCGAGCGCGTGCGGGGAAAGCCGCCCGAGCATGATGAAGTCCGTCACCGTCATCACGTTGATCGCGAGATTGGCGAGGATGATCGGCCAGCCGAGCGCAAGCGTCGCGCCGAGCTCGCGCCTCAGCGAGCCGCGTGTGGCTGCAGCCTTCTAGCGGTCGCGCGACGGCGCCCATAGCCTCCGATCCTGATGAGGGGCGCGGTGCATAGCGGAGACGGCGAGCCGGCGCAAATCCATTCGAATCTAAAAAATTGACAAAATCTATAAAATTAGTTCTATTAGACTTCTTGAAGATTAAGGAGGGATGGATGGCGCTCAAAGAGATTATCGGGGAGACGCAGGCCAATCTGCGCGCGGATGCGGCGAACGCGAAAGCTATCTTTTCAGTCAATTCGCAGCAGGTGGAGAACCTCCGCAGCGAGGCCAAGATTCGCCAGTTCTCGCTGACGGTCGACGAGCCGCCCACTCTCGGCGGCTCGGATGCGGGTCCGAATCCGGTGGAGCTGGTCCTCGCGGCGTTGGCGACATGTCAGGAGATCACATACCGCGCTTACGCTACGGCGCTTGGCGTCCCGCTCGAGAGCGTCTCAGTCAAGCTCGACGGGGTTCTCGACCTGCGCGGATTTTTCGCCGTCGACGAACGGGTGCGTCCAGGCTTCACGGGGGTGCGAGGAACCGTGACCTTGAAGAGCTCCGCCAGCAAGGAGGAGCTGGCAGAGCTCAAAGAAATTGTCGACGCCCACTGCCCGGTCCTGGACATCCTTCGCGCTCCTGTTCCCGTGGAGCTCCAGCTCGCCGCCGTACCGGTCGCCGTCGCCGCCTGAATTCCGCTCGCGATCGGAATGGCGGGCGAAGTCCTGGCGCAGCTTGTCACCCGACCGTTTTGGCAATCCAGTCCAGAGTTTCAGCCAAGCGCTCGCCCATCGCGAGATGGGCGGCGCCCTCGACTCGCCAGAATTCTTTTGGCTGATTGGCGAGCGCGAACAGTTTCTCGCCGAAGCGGATGGGCGTAACGAGATCCTTGGTCCCGTGCACCATCAGCATGGGCGCCGTCACCGAGCCGATCAGCAAGTCGTTGCGGAACGGGTCGCGCAGCAATGCGCGAACCGGGACGAACCAATAGGCGGCCGCCGCGACGTCAGCGATCGACGAATAGGGCGAATCGAGCACGAGGGCGCCAATCTTGTGGCGCGCGGCGAGGGCGACAGCAACGCCTGATCCAAGCGATTCCCCGAGAGCGACGATGCGCTCCGGCGCGACGCCGCTCGCGATCGCCGCTGCATAGGCCGCTTCGCCGTCGAGCTTGAGCCCACGCTCGCTTGGCGAGCCCGTCGAGCTGGCATAGCCGCGATATTCGATCGCGAGCAGGCCCATGCCCGCCTTGGCCATGGCGCGAAACCGTTCGACGCGGAGGTCGAGCCCGCCGGCATTGCCGTGAAAATAGAGGATCAGAGGGCGCTCCGGCGCGGGCGGAAAGCTCCACGCGATCAGACTTTCCCCATCCTCGGTCTTGATGACGAAGAGTCTGCGCGCTCAGTCCCGAGTGTCGCCGGATCGACCTCGGCGGCGTCGCACCGAAACAGGATTTTCCGTTGGCCGAAGAAAAGCCCGACGAACAACGACAAGGTAAAGCGCGACGCATGCCGCGATGGCGATCAGCACGGGCGGGCGCGCTCCGGCGCAGCGCTCAGTGGCCCAGCGCTTTCACGATTGCGTCGGTCATCTTCTTCGCGTCGCCGAACAGCATCAGCGTGTTGTCGCGAAAAAACAATTCGTTCTCGACGCCCGCGTAGCCCGAGCCCATGCCGCGCTTGACGAACAAGACCGTCTTCGCCTTGTCGACGTCGAGAATCGGCATGCCGTAAATGGGCGACTTCGGGTCGGTTTTGGCGGCGGGATTGGTGACGTCGTTGGCGCCGATGACATAAGCGACATCGGCCTGCGGAAACTCGCTGTTGATGTCCTCGAGCTCGAACACCTCATCGTAGGGAACATTGGCTTCGGCGAGCAGCACGTTCATGTGGCCCGGCATGCGGCCGGCGACGGGATGGATCGCGTATTTGACCTCGACGCCGCTCTTCTTGAGCATGTCCGCCATCTCACGCAGCGAGTGCTGCGCTTGCGCGACCGCCATGCCATATCCTGGCACGACGATCACCTTCGACGCGTTCTTCATCATGAAGGCCGCATCCTCGGCCGAGCCCTGCTTGACCGGACGGGTCTCCGTCGCGCCCGCTGCGCTGGCGACCTCGCCGCCCCACCCGCCAAGGATGACGGATATGAAGGACCGGTTCATGCCCTTGCACATGATGTAGGACAGGATCGCGCCCGAAGAGCCGACCAGCGCGCCGGTGATGATGAGCGCCAGATTGCCGAGCGTGAAGCCGATGCCCGCGGCCGCCCAGCCGGAATAGGAATTGAGCATCGAGATGACGACCGGCATGTCCGCGCCGCCGATCGGAACGATGAGCAGGACGCCGAGCGCGAACGAGACGAGCGCGATGAGCCAGAAGAACGCCGCCGCCTGTGTGGCGTAGAAGAGCGCGATCAGGAGCACGAGCGCGACGCCGAGTCCGCCATTGATAAGGTGGCGCTGCGGCAAAAGGATCGGCGCGCCGGACATCCGTCCGTCAAGCTTCAGGAAGGCGATGATCGAGCCTGTGAAGGTCACGGCGCCGATCGCGAGCCCGAGCGACATCTCGATGATGCTGCCGGGGTGGATGGCGCCGCCGTCTTCGATGCCGAAGGCCTCGGGCGCGTAAAACGCTCCGGCGGCGACCAGCACCGCGGCCAAGCCGACCAGCGAATGGAACATCGCCACCAGCTGGGGCATCGCCGTCATCTGCACGGTGCGAGCGCGCCACGCGCCGATGCCCCCGCCGATGGCGACGCCAAGGATGATGAGAAACCAGGAGAACGCGCTCGACGGCGGACGAACCGCCAGCGTCGTCAAGACCGCGACGCCCATGCCGATCATGCCAAAGCGGTTGCCCTGGCGCGAGGTCGCCGGCGAAGAGAGGCCGCGCAGCGCGAGAATGAAGAGAATGCCGGAGACGAGATAGAGCAGGGCGGCGAGATTGGCGTTCACCGGCGTCAGCCCTTCTTCTTGTACATCGCCAGCATGCGCTCGGTGACCAGAAAGCCGCCGAAGATGTTTATCGAGGCGAGGATGAGCGCGATGAAGCCGACGAAACGGGCAAATCCCGATCCGCTGTCGACCGCCGCGACCCCGACCGACAAGCAGGGCGCCGACGACGATGACCGAGGAAATGGCGTTGGTCTCGGACATCAGCGGCGTATGCAGCGCCGGCGTCACCGACCAGACGACGTAATAGCCGACGAACACCGCCATAGCGAAAATCGCCAGCCTGAACACGAACGGATCGATCGCGCCGCCGGAGGCGGCGTGGCCGGCCGCCGCGAGCTGATCGCTGTAGGTTTGCGCGGCCTGTGCGGCCTGCCGCGCGGCGTCGGCGGCGGCTCGGAGTTTCTCAATCGCGGCGTCAAGGTCGTCCATCGGGCTCTCCGGCGCTAAAGTGCGCGCAAGCGTCTATTGCGGCATGAAGTTGGGGTGAACGATCGCGCCGTCACGGGTCAGGCACGTCGCCTTCACCAGTTCGTCGTCCCAGTTGACCGCAAGCGACTTGTGTCGCCTTGTCGATCAGCGTCTCGACGAAGGCGTAAAGGTTGCGCGCATAGAGCGCCGAGGCGGAGGCCGGGATCCGCGTGACGTTGGAATAGCCGACGATCTTGACGCCGTTGTCGCTGAACGCCATTTCGCCCGGCCGCGAGAGCTCGCAATTTCCCCCGCGTTCGACGGCGAGATCGACGATCACCGAGCCGGCGCGCATCGACCTGACCATATCGGCGCTGACGAGACGCGGCGCCGGGCGACCGGGAATCAGCGCGGTGGTGACGACGATGTCCTGTTTGGCGATATGCGAGGCGATGAGATCGGCCTGCTTCGCCTTGTAGGCGTCCGACATTTCCTTCGCGTAGCCGCCAGCGGTCTCCGCCTGCTTGAACTCCTCGTCTTCGACGGCGACGAATTTCGCGCCGAGCGACTCGACCTGCTCCTTGGTCGCCGGACGCACGTCGGTCGCCGTGACCACCGCGCCGAGGCGCCGGCCGGTCGCGATCGCCTGCAGGCCCGCGACGCCGACGCCCATGACGAACAGCCTCGCGGCCGTGACCGTGCCGGCGGGGGTCATCATCATCGGCAAGGCCCGACCGTATTCGGCCGCGGCGTCGATCACCGCGCGATAGCCAGCCAGGTTGGCTTGGCTCGACAGCACGTCCATGACCTGGGCGCGGGTTATGCGCGGCAGGAGCTCCATGGCGAAGGCGGCGACTCCCGCCTTCGCCATCGCCTCGATCGCGTCACGATGGCCATAGGGGTCCATCGTCGCGATGACGAGCGCGTCAGGCTTGAGATGAGCGATTTCGCTGAGCGTTCGGCCGGCGAACCTTCAACACCACGTCGGCGCCGAGCGCTTCCTCGGCCGAAACGAGCCGCGCGCCGGCCGACTGATATTCAGCGTCCGGAAATCCGGCTTTAGCGCCCGCGCCGTGCTCGACTGCGACTTCCGCGCCGAGGCCGACGAATTTCTTGACCGTCTCCGGAGTCGCTGCGACGCGCGTCTCCCCCGGATCCGTTTCCGTCGGCGCTGCTATCAGCATCAAACTTCCCCCGAGACCGTCGACCTGCGGCGCGACGAGCGTTTGCTCGGAGTGCCCCCGCGCAGCGGCAGCAGATCGCTGCCGTCGCGAACAGACTTAGATCATCAGCCTTCGAGCCGCAACGCGAATGGAGCGGGGAAAGTGCGCGAAGAGGCGCAGGAGCGCAATGAGCGACGAGGTCTGCGCCGCAGAAATGCCAGACGCAGCAGGCTGCGCGGCAGTCGATGACGCGGCTGGTCAGGCCCGCGCCACGGCCTCGGCCAAGCGATCGTTGGTCTTGTCGCGCACTTCCAGCGTCTCGAACTTGAGGAGTTCGGCCTCGGCTTCCTCCTGCGCGGCCTTAGCCTCCTCGATCTGGCCGAGAAGCTCTGCAATCGAGCTCTTGAGATTGTCGCGCCGGACCGACGTCGCGCGGGCGTAGGTCGGATAGGCGAAATGGGCGGGATCGGCGATGCCGGCGCGCTTCTCTTCGTTCGCGATCTCGCGATCGAGGTCGCCGATCATTCGGGTGAACTCGGCCAGCATCATCTCGATCTGCCGAACCCGGCGGCGCTTCTCCTCAAGTTGAAAGCGCTTCAGCCGAATAAGCGTGTCCCGCGACTTCATTCCTGCGCACTCCTCAACAAACCCAACGCGAGAGGACGTCAGCGATCCTCTTGTCACCAACTACGAGACGGCTGGACGATGCATGACGAAGGTTTCTCCTTTCTTACGTCAGGGTACGACACTGGCTCGGCGACTTTGACCGTGCAGCCGCATTTGCGGGCGCAGCGGCCAAAGCTCGGCGAGCGATTTCTGATCGTTAGCGGTTCATTTACGCGGGTCGTTAACAATCGGGCTGAGAGCGGAGCGGACAGGCCGAAAACCTTCTCGCGCCATTCCACGGCGCGGACATGCGGGTTCTCAAGCTCGCCGCCGAACCTGGAATCCATTAGAATCTGTTAGAGCGGTTTGTTGATGTGATGCATTAATTTTTATTTTCACGAAATACCATTTCTTATCAAATTGTTACTATTATCATGCTGGCATGGGGTCAGGGGACTTGCGCAAATGAATCAGGGTTTGTTAACCAATCGCGGTCAGTGTTCAATTCGAATCAGTCCAAGCTCTGCGCGAGCGAAGATTGGGCATGGATGCGACGTACATAACCGCGGTCACGAAGCGACGGGCGAGGCGGGGAGCCTAACATGCGGGTACTTTTGATCGAAGACGATACGGCGACCGCGCAAAGCATTGAATTGATGTTGAAGTCGGAGAATTTCAACGTCTATGTCACCGATCTCGGCGAGGAAGGCATCGACCTCGGCAAGCTCTATGACTACGACATCATCCTGCTTGACCTCAACCTGCCCGACATGTCCGGCTACGAGGTGCTGCGCTCGCTCCGCGTCACCAAGATCAAGACGCCGATCCTGATCCTGTCCGGCATGGCCGGCATCGAGGACAAGGTCAAAGGACTCGGCCACGGCGCCGACGACTACCTCACCAAGCCGTTCCACAAGGACGAACTCGTCGCCCGGATCCACGCCATCGTGCGCCGCTCAAAGGGACACGCGCAGTCGGTCATCATCACCGGCGATCTCACCGTCAACCTCGATCAGAAGACGGTCGAAGTCGACGGAGCGCGCGTGCATCTGACCGGCAAGGAATATCAGATGCTGGAGCTGCTCTCGCTGCGCAAGGGCACAACGCTCACCAAGGAGATGTTCCTCAACCACCTCTATGGCGGCATGGACGAGCCGGAGCTCAAGATCATCGACGTTTTCATCTGCAAATTGCGCAAGAAGCTGGCGACGGCGTCGAGCGGCCGCAACTATATCGAGACGGTATGGGGCCGCGGGCTACGTGCTGCGCGAGCCCTCGCCAAACGACGACCGCATCCCGGCCTAGTTAGCGGAAGGCGCTGGACAAAAACCGGTCGAACAGCCCCATTTTTGGGATTAAAACATTTCCCAGGTTTAGCTGCCGAGCGACGCTCGACGCGTCTACTTCCAGCAGCAGCGCGGAAGAATTGGCGGCAAACCAAGCTTTACCGCGGCAGGACCGTCTCGCCCATCAGGGCCTCGTCGATCGCCGCCGCGCATTGGCGGCCTTCGCGGATCGCCCAGACGACCAGCGACTGGCCGCGCCGCATGTCGCCGCAGGCGAAGACCTTGGCTTGGGAGGAGGCATACCGGCTTGTGTCGGCGGCGACGTTGCCGCGCTTGTCAGAGCGCACGCCGAGCTCCGTCAGCAGGCCGTCCTTGACCGGCGAGACGAAGCCCATCGCGAGCAGGACGAGGTCGGCCTTCAGCGTGAACTCACTGCCCTCGATCGGCTTGAACTTCTCGTCGACGCGCGCGCATCTGAGGCCGGTCACGACGCCGTTCTCGCCTTCGAAGGCGAGCGTAGTCACCGCAAAATCGCGCTCGGCGCCCTCCTCGTGACTCGACGAGGTGCGCAGCTTGAGCGGCCAATTCGGCCAGGTCAGGAGCTTGTCCTCGGCCTTCGGCGGCATCGGCATGATCTCGAGCTGGGTGACCTTGAGCGCCCCCTGACGGATCGAGGTGCCGATGCAGTCGGACCCCGTGTCGCCGCCGCCGATCACCACGACATGCTTGCCGCTGGCGAGGATCGGCTCGTTCGTGATCCGACCGGCTCGCCGGACACGCGCCGATTCTGCTGCGGCAGGAAGTCCATCGCGAAGTGAACGCCGGCGAGATCGCGCCCGGGAACGGGCAAATCGCGCGACGTCTCCGCGCCGCCGGCGAGCGCGACGGCGTCATGGCTGTCGACGATGGCTCCGTGCGCTGATCGTGTTGCCGACGTGAGCGTTGTAGTGAAAGACGACGCCTTCGGCCTCCATCTGCTCGATGCGGCGGTCGACGTGGCGCTTCTCCATCTTGAAGTCTGGAATGCCATAGCGCAGCAGGCCGCCCGCCTTGGCGTTCTTCTCGTAGACGTGAACGTCATGGCCGGCGCGCGCGAGTTGCTGGGCGCAAGCGAGACCCGCCGGACCCGACCCGATGACCGCGACTTTCTTGCCGGTTTTGCGATCGGCAGGCTCCGGCTTGACCCATCCTTCCTCGAAAGCGCGGTCGATGATCGCGCATTCGATTGTCTTGATCGTCACCGGCGTGTCCTGGATGTTGAGCGTGCAGGACGCTTCGCACGGGCGCGGGGCAAACGCGGCCGGTGAATTCCGGAAAGTTGTTGGTCGAGAGCAGATTGCGCGCCGCCTCCCGCCAATCGCCGCGATAGGCGAGGTCGTTCCAGTCGGGGATCTGGTTGTTGACCGGACAGCCGATGTGACAATAGGGGATGCCGCAATTCATGCAGCGCGCCGCCTGATTGCGCGTCGCCTCCTCGCTCAAGGGCAGCACGAACTCGCGATAATGGCGGATTCGGTCGGAGGCCGGCGCGTAACGCCGGTCCGCGCGATCGATCTCCATGAACCCCGTGACCTTGCCCATTTTGCTACCCTAGAGCCGCGTCGCCGCTCCGATCTCGCGGCCCGAGCTCGGTCCGCTTCAATAACGCGCCAGCTTGTATCTTGCAAGAACTTTGCCGACTGCGCCCTGGCCGTCGCCGGCCGATCGCCGATGCAAACCCGGATCCGCCGCAATTGATAAGGTCGCGGTTCGAACGCCCCAAGGGCAAGCTTAGCTGGCGTCGCCTTACTCTCCAGCGGCCAGCATCCGGGGTCCGCTTTGCTGCGCCGCGAGCTCAGCCAGCGCGCGCCGATATTCGACCGGCATCACCTTGCGGAATTTCGGCAGATAAGCCTCCCAATCCTCCAGGATGCGCCGCGCGCGGGTCGAGCCGGTGTAGCGCGCGTGGTTGACGATCAGCTGATGCAGCCGCTCGGCGTCGAACCGGCTCATGTCGCCCATCACGTCGACTCTGCCGTGGTGCTCGAGATCGCCGCCCGAATGCAGATGGCGCTGCATCACCTCTTCCTCGGCGGCGACCGGATTGAGCTCCACCATCGCCAGATTGCAGCGCTCGGCGAATGTTCCGGCCTCGTCGAGCACATAGGCGATGCCGCCCGACATGCCGGCGGCGAAATTGCGCCCCGTCTCGCCGATGACCACGACGACGCCGCCGGTCATATATTCGCAGCCATGGTCGCCCGTACCCTCGACGACCGCGATCGCGCCGGAATTGCGCACGCCGAAGCGCTCGCCCGCCACGCCGCGAAAATAGCATTCGCCGGCGGTCGCGCCGTAGAGAACGGTGTTGCCGACGATGATCGAGGTCTCCGGCGTTAGCTTCGTCGCTTCCACCGGCGGGTAGACGACGATGCGGCCGCCCGACAAGCCTTTGCCGACATAGTCGTTGGCCTCCCCCTCAAGCTCGAGGGTCACGCCCTTGGCGAGGAAGGCCCCAAAGCTCTGACCCGCCGCTCCCTTGAACTTGATGTGAATCGCCTCGTCGCGCAGGCCGGCATAGCCGTATCGCTTGGCGATGACGCCCGACAACATCGCCCCGGTCGAACGATCGGAATTGCGAATGGAAAGGTCGAGACGCACGTGTTTGCCCCGTTCGATCGCCTCCTTCGTATCCGCGATGAGGCGTCGGTCGAGCACGTTCTCAAGTCCGTGGTCCTGGGCGACGCTTCGATAAATCGTGTCTTCCGGCCAGGGCGTCGGCTTGAAGAAGAGGTTCGAAAAATCGAGTCCGTGCGCCTTGGCGTGCTCGTTGAGCGCGGTCTCGGTCCAGCATCTGCCGCTGGCCAACCATTTCGTCGAACGTGCGATAGCCGAGCTTGGCCATCAATTCGCGTACGTCTTCGGCGACGAAGAAGAAATAGTTGATCACGTGCTCGGGCTTGCCGACGAAGCGCTTGCGCAGAACCGGGTCTTGCGTCGCGACCCCGACCGGGCAGGTGTTCAGGTGGCATTTGCGCATCATGATGCAGCCGGCCGCGATCAACGGAGCGGTGGCGAAGCCGAACTCGTCTGCGCCCAGAAGCGCGCCGATCACGACATCGCGGCCGGTGCGCACGCCGCCGTCGACTTGCACGGCGATGCGGGATCTGAGGCCGTTCATCACCAGCGTCTGATGCGTCTCAGCGAGACCGATCTCCCATGGGCTTCCGGCATGCTTGATCGAGGTCAGCGGCGAAGCGCCGGTGCCGCCCTCGAAGCCCGAGATCGTGACGTGGTCCGCTTTGCACTTCGCAACGCCCGCCGCGACGGTGCCGACGCCGACTTCGGAGACCAGCTTGACCGAAACTTGAGCCTCCGGATTGACGTTCTTCAGGTCGTAGACGAGCTGCTTCAAGTCTTCGATCGAATAGATGTCATGGTGCGGCGGCGGCGAGATGAGGCCCACGCCCTGGGTGGAGTGACGCACCTTTGCGATGACGGCGTCGACCTTATGGCCAGGCAATTGTCCGCCTTCGCCGGGCTTTGCGCCCTGCGCCATCTTGATCTGCATCATGTCGGAGTTGACGAGATATTCCGCAGTCACGCCGAAGCGGCCAGAGGCGACCTGCTTGATGGCGCTGCGCATCGAGTCGCCATTGGCCATCCGCTTGTAGCGATCGGACTCCTCGCCGCCCTCGCCGGTGTTTGACTTGCCGCCAATTCGGTTCATCGCGATGGCGAGCGTGGTATGCGCCTCGCGCGAGATCGAACCGTACGACATCGCCCCCGTCGCAAAGCGCTTGACGATCGAAACGGCGGGCTCAACCTCGTCGAGCGGAACTGGCGCTCGTCCGTCCTCCTCCGCGGTCTTGATGCGGAAGAGCCCGCGGATCGTCAGCAGCGTGCGCGCCTTGCTCGTCGAGCAATTTGGCGAAGGCGTCATAGCGTTCGCGAGCGTTGCCGCGAACGGCATGCTGCAGCAGCGACACCGTCTCTGGCGTCCAACTGTGGGTCTCTCCGCGCACCCGATAGGCGTATTCGCCGCCGACTTCGAGCGACGTGCTCAGAACGGGAGAATTGCCGAACGCATCCGCATGGCGGCGCTGCGTCTCCTGCGCGATTTCGGCCAGGCCCGCGCCCTCGATCGAGGTCGCGGTGCCGAAGAAGAACTCGTCGATGAACGCGCGCGAGAGGCCGACGGCGTCGAAAATCTGCGCGCCGCAATAGGATTGGTAAGTCGAAATGCCCATTTTCGACATGACCTTGAGCAGGCCCTTGTCGACCGACTTGATGAAGCGCTTGACCGCCTCATAGCCGCTGATCGGCTCCGGCAAATCCTTCGTCATCGCCGTCAAAGTCTCGAAGGCGAGATAAGGATTGATCGCTTCGGCGCCGTAGCCCGCGAGACAGGCGAAGTGATGGATCTCGCGCGCCTCGCCTGTTTCTACGACCAGGCCAACGGAGGTGCGCAGGCCTTTGCGGATGAGGTGATGGTGGACGGCTGCGGTCGCCAGAAGGGCCGGAATCGGGATTCGATCCGGTCCGACCATGCGATCCGAAAGGATGATGATGTTGTAGCGGCCATGGACCGCCAATTCCGCGCGTTCGCAAAGCCGCTTCAGCGCTTCGCCCATGCCGGCTGCGCCCTTCTTCACCGGATAGGTGATGTCGAGGGTTCGGGTGTCGAACGAATCCTCCAGATGACCGATGCTGCGGATCTTCTCGAGATCCTCGTTGGTCAAGATCGGCTGACGCACCTCGAGGCGCTTCCGCCTGGCCGCGCCATCGAGGTCGAACAGATTGGGCCGCGGTCCGATGAAGGAGACGAGGCTCATCACCAGCTCTTCGCGGATCGGGTCGATCGGCGGATTGGTGACCTGAGCGAAGTTCTGCTTGAAGTAGGTGTAGAGCAGCTTCGACTTCGACGACAGCGCCGAGATCGGCGTGTCGGTGCCCATCGAGCCGACGGCTTCCTGGCCGGTGGACGCCATCGGCGCGAGCAGGATCGTCAGATCTTCCTGGGTGTAGCCGAACGCCTGCTGGCGATCGAGCAGCGGCACATCGGTGCGCAAAGAGCGCGGCTCGACAGGGTTGAGGTCCTCAAGCACGATCTGGCCTTCGCGAAGCCAAGCGCTGTAAGGCTGGGCGCGCGACAGCGTCTGCTTGATCTCCGCGTCCGAGACGATGCGATGCTGCTCGAGATCGACCAGCAGCATCTTTCCGGGCTGCAAGCGCCACTTGGTGACGATGGACTCTTCGGGCACCGGCAGCACGCCCATCTCCGACGCCAGAACGACAAGATCGTCGTCGGTGACGAAATAGCGGGCTGGCCTCAGGCCGTTACGATCAAGCGTCGCGCCGATCTGGCGCCCGTCCGTGAACGCAACCGCCGCCGGGCCGTCCCACGGCTCCATCAGCGCGGCATGATATTCGTAGAAAGCGCGGCGCTCCTCGTCCATCAGCGGATTGCCGGCCCAAGCCTCCGGGATCAGCGTCATCATCGCGTGACTGAGCGAGTAGCCGCCTTGAACGAGAAACTCGAGCGCGTTGTCGAAGCAGGCTGTGTCCGACTGGCCCTCGTAGGATATCGGCCACAGCTTCGAGATATCGGCGCCGAAGAGTTCGGAGTTGACGCTCGCCTGACGCGCCGCCATCCAGTTGACGTTGCCCCGCAGCGTGTTGATTTCGCCGTTGTGCGCGACCATGCGATAGGGATGCGCAAGACGCCAGGACGGAAATGTGTTGGTCGCGAACCGCTGATGGACCAGCGCCAGCGCGGTCTCGTAACGCGGATCCAGCAGGTCACGGTAGTAGGGCGCGAGCTGCCGCACCAGCACCATGCCCTTGTAGACAATGGTGCGGGCAGGACATCGAGACCGGGTAATATTCCAGGATCTCCAGCGTCCCGATCGCGAACACGCGATTGGACACAACCTTGCGGACGACATACAGCCGCCGCTCGAAATCATCTTCGCTCGCCAGTTCGGCGGGGCGTCCGATGAAAATCTGCTGCATCACCGGCTCGACCGCCTTCACGCGCTCGCCGAGGTCGGAATTGTCGACCGGCACATCGCGCCAGCCGAGTACGCTCAGGCCTTGAGCCGCGACGGCCTCCTCAACGATTTCGCGCACCTGACGGCGGGCCTCGGCCTGCCGCGGCATGAAGAACTGGCCGATCGCATAATGGCCCTGCGCGGGCAGCTCGAAGCCCAACTTTGCGCATTCGGGCGCGAAGAACCCGTGAGGGATTTGAGTCAGCACGCCGCAGCCGTCGCCGAGCGAGGGATCCGCGCCCACCGCCCCGCGGTGGTCGAGGTTCAGCAGGATCTGCAGGCCCTTTTCGAGGATGTCATGCGACTTGCGATTTTTCATGTCGGCCACGAAGCCGACGCCGCAGGAATCATGCTCGTTGGAGGGATTGTAGAGGGCTTGCGCCGGCGGCGTCAGCGGATCCCGGCCTGGGTTGGCCTTCGCGAAGTCGCCGCGCGACTCGTCGAGCGTCGCTTGAGTTATGGCGTTCATCTCTCCGCTCCCCGAGCGGTCGCGGACTTGATGCGACCGTTATTGCAAATTTTTAGGCGTATCATGGACAAAGGCGGCTGCTAACGCGCAGCTCAAGGCGTCACGCGTCGGATTTTTTTCGATCCGTCTTTGTCGTTCGATCCGACAACGCTTGAGTCCCGCTCTTCTGCCGGCGCCGAAGCCTTTAGCCTCGGCTCACAAAAATGGTCAGCACAACTGTCCTATTTACCGACCATGACAGAAATGGATCGGCCGACACAAGCGGCTCGATCATAATTTTTTGCCGTCTCAGCTCGGGCGTCGAGAGCGAATTGCCAGGGCGACGCAATCTGACGCAGATTGCTCCGCTGAAATCGGACGGGAGCGAGCATGAATTTCGCGCAGCGACAACGGCGCCGGCGTGGCGCCGCAAATTCTGGACGCGATCATGGCGTCGTCGCGGGTCTATGCGCCCGCCTATGGCGCCGATGAATACACGGCGCGGGCGCAAGCGCTTCTCAGCGAAGCTTTCGAGACCAAGGTCGCCGCTTTCCTGGTTACGACGGGGACGGCGGCGAACGCTCTTGCGCTTTCGGCGCTCGTCAACCCTTGGGATGCGGTCTTCTGCCACGAGGAGGCGCATATCCACGACGATGAATGCGGCGCGCCGGAGTTCTTCGCCGGCGGGGCGAAGCTGGTCGGAATTGCCGGGGAGGGCGGCAAGATCACCGCCGAAGGCCTGCACGAAACCTTGGAGAGGTTTCCGCGGGGGCTCGTTAAGATCGTCGCAGCCCGGCGCGCTGTCCCTGTCGCAGGCGACTGAAGCGGGGACGGTTTATGGCGTGAGCGAGGTTGCCGGAGCTCAGTTCGATCGCTCACCGCAACGGGATCAGCGTGCATATGGACGGCGCGCGCTTCGCCAACGCGCTCGTTTCGGCCAAGGCGACTCCGGCCGACATGACCTGGCGGGCCGGGGTCGACATTCTCACCCTCGGCGCGACGAAGAATGGCGCGCTGGCTTGCGAAGCCGTGCTGTTTTTCGACCCGGCGCGAGCCGACGAATTTTGCCTTTCAGCGCAAGCGCGGCGGCCAGACCTTGTCCAAGGGGCGATTCCTCGGCGCGCAAATGGAGGCCTATCTCGCCGATGGATTCTGGTTGCGGCTGGCAGAGCAAGCAAATACCGCCGCGCGCCGGCTTGCTCGTGGCCTTGCGAAGACGCCAGGCGTGCGGCTCGCATGGCCGACGGAAGCCAACGAGGTTTTTGTCGTGGCGCCGAAAGCCATGGTCGAGCGGTGGCGGGCTGCTGGAGCCGTGTTCCACGAGTGGAGCACGCGATCGCTCGCGCCGGAGAGCGCGCCCCGAAAGGGCGAAGCGCTGGTACGATTGGTGGCGTCGTTCGAAACCGAATCAAGCGAAATTGATCGGCTCACGAGCATTTCCGCCGAGCGTCCCGGACTCGGCCGCAGCGACGCCGTAACCGCGCCGCATTCGCCGCCCCAAATCGGCTCAGGGAGTCCCTGGAGCGACAGACCATGACGATCAGCATGAATGGAGTCCTGCGCCTTCGCTTGGCGTGTTCGGCGCTAAGCGGGCTCGTGGCCTTGGCTTTCGTTCCTACGGCGACCGCTCAGTGGGCGGCGGCGCCTTGGCGGGCCGAACCGCCCGGCGAAATTGAGCGGAGCTTGAACGCGCAAGGGTATGCGTTGGTTGCGCCGCTTATGCGCCGGCCGGGGATCTATCTTGCCGATGTCATCGCGGGTCCGGCAGGCTATCAGCGGCTCGTCATTGACGCCAGAAGCGGGCAGATCCTAGAGCGATTTCTCGGCGCCGCGCACATGTGGGGACCCGCGCTTGCCGCCCGCAATGAAGAGCTTGGCGAGCCTCGCCCGCGGACGTTGGGTCGTCGTGGGGTCCAAGCTTCTCAAACGCGCCTGGGGCCAGTCCTCCCACGAAATCGGCCTTCCGAGGTCCGGGGAACGTGCATATTCCGGTCGCCATCAGCCCATACGGCTTCGGGGGAAGCGCCGGCCGGAACGAAACCTAAGCCGAAGTCCGTTTCCACCGAACGCAAGGCGCCGGCGACCAAGGGGCCGACCGCGAATCCGCCTTTGCCACCGCCCGCTCCACGTGAAGCGGCGTCGGCCGCGCCGCCTACGACCGCAAATACGCCCGCCGAAACCAGCGACAAACCGAAGGTGAGCATCGTTCCCCCGGCGCTGTTCGAGTAGACGAAAAAGGGCGCCCCGATCGGGACGCCCTCGTTTACCTGCGCCTAAGCGCAGCTTGACTTACGCGGCCTGGGCGGAAGGCCCTCTGACGCTTCGATGGTCTTGGCGCCCTTGTTGATCGCAATGGTGCGCGGCTTCTGAGCCTCGGGAACCTCCCGCACCAGATCGATGTGCAGCAGACCGTTCTCGCTGGCGGCGCCGGTCACGACGACGTGGTCGGCAAGCTGGAAGCGGCGCTCAAAGGCGCGCGCGGCGATGCCCTGATAGAGCACTTCGCGCTTGCCGTC
This sequence comes from uncultured Alphaproteobacteria bacterium, assembly GCA_963756955.1. Lineage (GTDB taxonomy): Bacteria > Pseudomonadota > Alphaproteobacteria > Rhizobiales > Beijerinckiaceae > Roseiarcus. Next base: position 170,507 of record CAVWPU010000014.1, on the reverse strand, counting down.
GCCTTTGCGTCGGTTTCCTTCGAGCCGCGCACGGTCAAGCGTGTTCTCGCGCGTCTCGACCGACAATTCGTCTCGGCGAACCCGGCCACGGCGAGAGTGATGCGATAGGCGTTCTCGCTGGTCCGCTCGATGTTGTAAGGCGGGTAGGTGGGCGCGTTCTGCTCGCCGCCAGCAACCCGGTCGAGCATCGAGAACAGACGGTCGAAGCCGACGGTGGAACGGTAGAACGGTGAAAGATCGTAATTCGACATGATCACATCCTCTTCGTTGAGCGATATGACGGCTGACGCCCCAAACTTTGGCTGCGCCGCCGCTGTGAAGGCTCTTGGCCCACGAGAATGATTTTTGGCTGGACAGACACAATTTCAAGGGGCAGGCGGAGGGCTTTCGCCACAAAAAATGCTACCTCTGCGGTCAGACGGAGCCGTTGCCGGGCGCATCGTCGAGCGCCGGGGAATTTCTTGAACGAGGGGCCGTCGCCTCCGGATATCGAGGTCAAACACAAATGCTGAAATCAATCTCGATCGTGGCTGCTGTCACCGCAGCCCTATGTTTCGCCGACGACGGCTTACGCCGCGCAAAAAGGGCCGCAAAGCGAAGAGGATGACACGCCCAAGCCGTTGCCGCCGCTGCAAAAGAATTTTCCGCTCGACCAGACCTGGTCGCTCAGGGAGCTGAACGGCAAGCCCGTGCCCTCCGGATTGGACATCAGCCTGAAGATCGATGGGTCGCTTGCGCGGCTCCGGCTTCACCGGCTGCAATTCGTGGTCGGCGACGCTGTATCCGGTCAAGGACCAGCATCTTGCCGTAGGTCCCTTGCGCTGACGAAAAAGCATTGCCCCAAAGACGTCATGGCGCTCGAGTTGGGATTTCTGTCCGCGCTGCTCGGCAGCCCCGAGTGGGACCTGGTCAACGGCGATCTGGTCATCAAGGGACCGCGCGGCGCGATGCGGCTCGCCCGCTCGCTTTAAGCCTGCTCCGCAATCACGCCGCAGGCTCCGGCTCCGCGCTAACCGTGGCCGGACCGCCGTGCATGGGCCTCAAAAGCGATCCGCCGCTTGTGGAACTGATTGATCGTCGCCTGATGGCCAATCGAGACGATCGTGGTGCGAGGCAGCGTTTCGACGATCGCGCGATAAAGATTGGCCTCGCTCTTCTCGTCGAGCGAAGCGGTTGATTCGTCGAGGAACAGCCAGTCCGGCTCGGACAATAAAGCGCGCGCGACCCCGAGCCGCTGCTGCTCGCCGCCCGACAGCCGCATCTGCCAATTCTCGTTGTCGTCAAGACGGTCCGCAAGCGCCGGCAGCCCGACCTTGGTCAGCGTCTCGCGCAGCTTCTGGTCGGAAAAATCGACGCTTGCCGCCGGATAGGCGAGCGCCTCACGCAACGGTCCGATCGGAATATAGGGCCGCTGCGGCAAAAGCATGAGCTTGGCGTAGGCGGGCTGATGGATCTCGCCTGAGCCGTACGGCCACAAGCCCGCGATGGCGCGGAAGAGCGTCGACTTGCCGATTCCCGACGGTCCGACGAAGAGCGTCGGCTCCTGGGGGACCAGCACCAAATTGTCGATATGAGCCAGCTTGCGGCCGTCGGGCAATGCGAGATCGACATCGTTCAGCGATAGGGCAGGGGCCTGCGACGGCGCCGCGGTGACGCGCGGCGTCTGTTTCTCGTCCGCGAGCGTGCGATCGAAGGCGTCCTCGAAGGAAGTCAGACGCTCGATCGTGGCGCGGAAATCGGCGAGGCCGATGTAGCGGTCGACGAAGAAGTTCATCGCGCCGTTGACGTTGCCGAACGCGTCGGCCGACTGATTGAAACGGCCGAAGTCGACGATCTTCGCGAAGTAGAACGGCGCGACGACCACATAGGGGATGATGACGGAAATCTGGCTGTAGAACTGGTTGAAGGCGATCAGCCAGGTGCGAACATGGATGATGCGGCGAACGGTTCGCACCACCTCGCCAAACACGCTGCCGGCGCGGTCGATTTCGCGATCCTCGCCCTTCAGAAGAGCGATCTGTTCGCTGTATTCGCGGATGCGCGCAAGATCGAAGCGGAAGTTCGCCTCGACCGCCTGCTGGCGGAAGTAGAGCCTCGAAAGGCTTCGGCCGATGAGCTGGGTGATGCCCGTCGCGAGGCAGGCGTACAAGACTGCGACCCAGAACAGGAAGCCAGGGATTCGCAACCCGAAAATCGGCGCGTTGAGGGAGTTGGAAATCCCCCACAAGATGATCGAGAACGAGACCAGATTGGTCGCGGAAGCGATCGCCTGGATGGTGTAGTTGTAGATGCCGACGTTGCCGGAATTGATGCCAGTCCCGGTGCCGTTGATGAAGCCGCCGATGTCCTGCGAGATGCGTTGATCGGGGTTGTCGGTCGGGACGTGAGAATCGGGGAATTCCTCCGAAACCGCTTGATTGGGCTCTTTGGCGGCGCTGGCGCCGAGCGCCAGCTTGTAATGCATCGAGTGCATGAGCCAGCGCGAGGTGAAAGAGGCCGTCATCCATCGGCGCCATTGCAGCACGAAGTTCGAGGCGACGAAGAACTCGACGATGCCCGCGACAATAGCGATCGTCGCTATCGGTACGAAGACGACCATGAGCTGGTACCAGAACGCGACCCGGTGCGCTTCGTCGGCGACCTGAATGGCGTTGCCGAAGTCCCGCTGGAAGAAGTTGAAGCGCAGCGCGAGCGCCACCTGAAACTGATTGATCAGAATGAGGAAGTAGACGTTGATGCGGGCGTAGAGGTCCTGCCGCAGGATGATCGGTCGAGCCGGCAAGGGCCGGATCGAGATCGGGGTGCGCGCGGCAAAGAAAGGATCGGCGATCGTCATCATCTTGCGCACCAGGCGAAAGTGAGACACGGCGAAGATCGCCAGAATGAACAGCGCCGTCGCCAGAGGCAGATAGCTCGGCAGCTCGTATTCCTCGAGACTCTTTGGCCAGAAGCCGAGGAGCGCGGCAAGGTCGCCCAAGCCGAACAGCACAGTCTCGATCGCAAACAGGTCGCAGAGGAGAGTAAGGAAGGTCGACAGGTTCCAGCGCGGCAGGGCGGCGACGGCGGCCAGCGCCGAGGCGACGCCGATCAGAAGCGTCATCCCGTCTTCCTTGAACGCCCCCACGACGAGGGCGAGGACAGCGAAGGCGGCGAGGCTCCACATGCGCATGGGGCAGGACCTTGAGGGGGCGGCGAAAAAGGAGAAAGCGCACTAGCAGACCGACCGGGGCATTAGAAGGGCGGCGGGCGGCGGGCCGCATGAATTGTTGGCAATGTCGGCGCGGCGCTCGGCCACTCGGTTTCACGTGAAAGCGCGGCCTGGGCAGGCGGATTCGGCAGGTGTGCGTTTCTGCGCGCGACGCAAGGATTTCAAGCGCTTAACCTCACTTTTCTGCAACTCCGCACGGCTCGGCTGATAGCTGCGCGCCGACCTTCCGGCCTGGCCTGGCGCTTTCGGCGAGTGCGCGAGATCGGTCGCTTACAATACATATCTATAATGTTATACATGCAACCGCCTGATGTCGCGCATCGATCGAGTTACCAGATCGCCTCGACGCCCTCTTCTTCGCTTGAAATTCCGCAAACCGCCGGTAGGGTGCCCGCGGGCAGAATTGCGGACGGGGCTGAAAAGTTGAGCGTTCTTCTTACGTGCGTACTGATCTTCGTCTTGTTCATGGTCGCCGGCTATGCCGGGCTTGCGCTGCAAACGCGGCTCGTCGAGGAGCACAAGACGGGCGAGACGAAAGCGGTGGTCGGCCAGGTTTCGGGGTTGGTCAGCCTTCTTCTCGCGCTGGTCCTCGGAACCCTGATTGGCGTGAGTTGGGGCTATTTTTCGGCTCAGCGGACGAACCTCGAGAATTTCTCCGCCCAGATCCTAAGGCTCGATCAGGCGCTCGGACAATTTGGGCCCGAGACCAAGCCGATGCGCGACCAGCTCAAACAGGGAATCGAAAAAGCCTATGAAGCGTTCTGGGGCAACGGGACGATCGACCCCGCGCTGCTTACGGTCGGCGCCCCTCTCGCCAACGCACAGGCGGTCTCCGACTTTCTCGCGACGCTTCAACCCAAAACGGACGCGCAAAAAGGCGGCCCTGGCGACAGCCAATCAATACGCCAGCATGCGTCGAACAATCGCGGCTGCTGATCTCGCTGCAGGTGGCGAGCGGGCCGGTGTCGTGGATTCTGATCGCCATCCTGGTCTTCTGGACGGCGGCGCTCTTTTTCGGCATGGGCCTATACGCCCCAAGCAACGCCCTGGTCACCGCGGCGCTTACTTTCGGAGCGCTGTCGATCGCCTTCGCGATCCTTCTCATTCTCGAACTCGGCATGCCCTATACGGGACTGTTCAGGGTTTCACCCGCCGCGCTCGAGCAGACGATCGAGTTCATCGACAGGTAGGCGGGTCGGCGGGCGGCCAAGGGCGTTCAGCCGCGCGTGGCCGGCGTCATCCGGGCATGGACCTCAGACGTCATCGCGTCGATCCTTTCGACCAGGGTTCTGACGGCCTCGGTGAGTTCGGTGTTCTGCTTGAGCAGGATTTCCACGCGCTCGGTCAGCGCCGTGTTCTGCTGGACCATCTCGACCAGCATGCTGGCCTGCTCGCGCATTTGCGCCTGCCGCTGCTCGCTGATCTGGTGGAGTTCCTCGCGATGCTGGGCGTCGGCGAGGCTCGTCACCTTGTCCCGGTCGGCCTGACGGGTCTGCGCCAGCAGGATCAAGGGCGCGGCGTAGGCGGCCTGGGTCGAGAAGGCCAAGTTGAGCAGAATGAATGGATAGACGTCGAACTGGGTCCAGCCGGCGGCGTTGACCCAGATCCACAGCGCGACGATCAGCGTCTGCGCGATCAGGAAGGTCGGCGTGCCGAAGAAGCGGGCGAAATCCTCCGCTTTTCTCCCGAACCAGTCGTTTCCGAACGCCGATTCGAGATGGGCGTGCGGCAAATGGAACTTCCGCAGACGTTCCTGCGGTTCATGGGGGATAGTCATCGGGCATGCCCTTCGCCACCGCGCTTACGGTGCGGCGGCCTGCGATTCGCTGCTCGACAATACCGAAATCCACGTGAATTTCGATGGCCCTGCGGCGCTGTCGCCACGCAAGCTCGACCCTGGCGCCGGCGGAGCGGCGTCGCCTTGCGGACCCGTTAGGGAGTCGCTATGGTCGATTTATTCTACCTAATCGGTATAGGTTAAAAAGTAAGTCACTGTGTAAAATAGTAATACAGGGTCGGCCACCGCCTTCGGGCCTCAGATAGTGGCGACGAAAGCTTCAACAGGAGGGAAGAAATCATGTCTCATAAAGTCGAAACGTTGGCGCTTCACGCCGGCTGGCGCGCCGATCCGGCGACGGGCGCTGTCGCGGTGCCGATCTACCAGACAACCTCCTATCAGTTCCAGAGCGCCGAGCACGCAGCCAATCTGTTCGCGCTTAAGGAGCTCGGCAACATCTACACCCGCATCATGAACCCGACCAACGACGTGCTCGAGAAGCGCGTTGCGGCGATCGAAGGGGGCGTTGCGGGGCTGGCGCTCGCCAGCGGTCAGGCGGCCTCGGCCTTTTCGATCCAGAACCTGGCGCGGGCGGGCGATAACGTCGTCTCCTCGACTGATCTTTACGGGGGCACCTGGAACCTGTTCGCGAACACGATGAAGGACCAGGGGATCGAGGTCCGCTTCGTCGATCCCGCCGACCCCGAGAATTTCCGCAAGGCGACCGACGCGCGCACCCGCGCCTATTACGCCGAGACGCTGCCCAACCCGAAGCTGATCGCCTTTCCCGATCGCGGAAGTGGCGGCGATCGGCCGTCCGCTCGGCGTTCCCCTGATTATGGACAACACGGCGGCGCCGATCCTGACCAGGCCGTTCGAACATGGCGCGGCGGTCATCGTCTATTCATCGACCAAATATCTTGGCGGCCACGGCACCTCGATCGGCGGCCTGATCATCGATAGCGGCAATTTTCCGTGGGAGGAGCACAAGGAGCGTCAGCCGGCGCTCAACACCCCGGACCCCAGCTACCATGGCGCGGTGTGGAGCGAAGCGGTCAAGCCGCTCGGACCCGTCGCCTACATCCTCAAGGCCCGCACGACCTTGTTGCGCGACCTCGGTTCAGCCATGTCGCCGTTCAACGCCTTCCTCACGCTTCAGGGGGTGGAGACGCTGCCGTTGCGCATCGAGCGCCACTCCGTCAACGCCTCTGCGGTCGCGGCCTGGCTCGCCAAGCAGCCGGCGGTCACGAACGTGATTCACCCCTCGGTTCAGAAAGGCGAAGCCAAGCGGCGGGCCGAAAAATATCTCAAAGGCGGGTTCGGCGGCCTGGTCGGTTTCGAGATCAAGGGCGGCAAGGACGCAGGGCGCAAATTCATCGACTCGCTGAAACTCCTCTATCACGTCGCCAATATCGGCGACGCTCGCTCGCTCGCCATTCATCCGGCGACCACCACCCACTCGCAGCTCACGCCGACGGAGCAGCAGGCGACCGGCGTGACCGATGACTACGTTCGGCTCTCGATCGGCATTGAGCACATTGATGACATTCTTGCCGATCTCGAGCAGGCGCTGAAGGCGGCGGCGTGACGGTGTAAACCCCGCCGTCCGTTCGGGCTGGCGGGCCGCCGAAAGCGCCTGCACAGACTAATGGGGCGCGTCAGGCGGCGCCGTTTCGGCTGCCTGTTCCATTTCGACCGAAGCTCGCCCTGCGGCGTCCGCTTTGTCGCGCCAAGACGTGTCCGAAGGATTTTTGACGAAGTTCAGCATGCCGATCTTCTGCGCAAGGCGATACGCGGTCTGCGCATCGGGCCAATCCTTCTTGGCTTTGAAGAAACTCGCGAGGCCAAGCGTGACGTCGAATTGCTCCGCCACCGCTTTCGCGGCCTTCGGGTCGTCAACAAGACGGCTCCAAGTCCGAACGGCGCCGCGGTAGGCGTCGATCTGGGCCAGCCCCTTGGAATGGTCTCCCAGCAGTTTCGCCAACTCCGCGTATTCCTTCTGCGCTTTCGCAGGTCCGAGCCCCCGGAAGGCGAGCGTTCGCTTCGTTTCATGGAACCGCTGGTAATAATCGAGTGCGTCTTTGGGCCGGTTGAGCTGATCGAAGATCTCCGCGATATTGAGATACGCTGGCGCGACGAAATACGCCCACTGGGGATTGCCAGGCTCAGCCTTGATCAACTGCTCGTTTAGCGCGGCGCCCTGCTGAAACTTGGTCAGCGCGACGTCTAAGTTTCCCGCCTGCCTTTCCAGCATTCCCCAGTGCGTGTCGGTTCCGGCCAGATTTGATTTCAAGCTCAGATCCGGGGCTTTCTGCGCGGCAAGCGCTTCCTTCGCATTGCGGGCGATGAGAGCCTCCTGAACGTCGGACGCTTTGCGATAGAAATTTCTGGCGTCTTCGAACGCGTCGTCCGCTCTCGACAGCTCGGCGATGCGGAAGAACGCCTTTCCCTTATTGCGCAGAAGGTCGAAGTTGTCGGGATGCTTAGCGAGCGAGGCCTCGCAAGTTGCGAGCCCGGATTGATATTCCGCCAGCGCCTGCGGATGTTGCTTGGGGTCGCTGTCCTTGTACACGTCGCCGATTTTCATATGCGCGTCGATGACGTCAATGTCGCCTGTTTGGTCGCCGCTCAAAGCGACGATTTTCGTCGCGACCTCAACAGCCCCGCCATACTCTCGGAGGGCGTCCTGAAAGTGCGCCTTTCCAAGAGCGGCGAGGCCGTTTCCGACGCGGACGGAGGCGTCGTACAGCACTTGCAGCGGCTCTCGCGAATTTGGATCGGCCTGCGCGAGCGATAAGGCGTCTTCTTTTGCCTGCCGCGCCAGAGCTAGCGACTCCGAGTATTTGTTCAGCGTCGCTTGAAGGTCGGCGTCGACGTTCAAGGCCTGGCCCCATAGGAGATCCGCCGCGGAGGTCTTTCTCGCCGCCCGGGTGTCATCGAGGAACTGTCCCGATATGGCCGCAAGGCTCTCGGCGCCGGCGACATCGAGAGTCTGCTCATTGTAGGCTTCGAGGACATTCTCGAGCAGCGTCTTCGCCGACGTCATTGCGCTCTTGTCGACGTCTTCCTGGCGCAGCCTCTCCTGCGCGATTTGTCGCTGCTGCGATCTTTCGTGCGCTACCCACATCCCGCCTGCCGCTCCAAGGATAGCGACGACGACGAGCGCAGCGGTCAGCGCGCGATTTCGTTTCGATCGTCTCTTCGCCTCGATGGCGTCGTCGATCAGCTTCTCGACCTGCTCGAATTGGCCGCCGTAGCGATCCGCCCAGGCCGCGGTTCGAGGCAGACGCTCCCACCACTCTTTCGTGCGCTCGGGGTCGTCCAGGGTCGCCCGTTCGCCGCCGGCGGCGCCGTCGAGCAGCGACACGAGCGTATGATAGCGCTGACCGTCGATCTGCTCCTCGGTCAGCCAGCCTGGGGGCGGGCGACCGGTTTTCGGGTCCACCGGTTCTGTCCTGCCCGCAATGGTCTTCCAGCGTCGAAGCAAGGCCTCGTGCCCGATGTCGATCCGCTCGTCCGGGGCAAGGATTGGCGAAGCGGAGAGCGAGGGGCAGCAGGAACGAACAATTCGGGGCGCGGAACCGGTCGAGCACGGCGCGCAAGTCGGACTCGCTCACCCCGGTTTCGGCCAGCAGTTTATCAAACCGAAGCGCACGGCGGATGGCTCGGCCTTCCCGATCGACTTCCGACAGCGCGCGGAACGCCTGCTCGACCGCCAGCTCCTTTCCGACGCATTGGGCGAAAATCTCGTCGGCGTGGCGCGACAGCGCGTCCGTCATGCGTCCGATCGCGTCATAGGTCAGGCGCGTGAGATGGCGGGCGCCGCCAATAGGGGTCTCCGTCCCCGCCCGGTCCCACAGCCGCATCAGGCAATGCTGCAGCACCGGAAGCTGATCGAGTTCGTCGCCGCAATCGTTGAGCAATCGTTCGACCAGTTCCGGCTCGATCGTCCCGCCGGCCTTTTCGATCGGTTTGCGGATCGCGTCTTCGAGCTGGCTGCGGGTCAGATTCGGCACAAGATATTGCGTCGCGCTCACCGCCTCCGACAGGCCATGGAAATTGGCGCAGTCGCCGATGAAGTCCGAGCGCATGGTGATCAGCACGCGCACGTTTGGGATGCGGCGGCGGTCGGCGTCGAGCAGGATCTGCACGAATTGGGTCGCTTCGTCCCGGCGTCGCGCTTCCTCGACGCCGCCGCGGCGGTAGCCGAGGCCGGCGAGGCCGAAGCGGAACAATTCCTCGAATTGATCGACGACCAGGATGAGCGATCGGCCGCTCAAGCCGCCCGCTTCGGCGAGCGCGCTCTCGAAACTGAAGCTCGACCGGCGCAACGTCCACTCGATCCGGTCACGTCGTCGCGCTGTCTCGTCCGGACTGTCCTTCGCCGATAGTTTCGACAATGCGCCCGCAAGGCGCGTGATCGGGGCTCCGCCGGGCCGCATGTCGAGAAACGCCCACGTTGGGCCGCCGGAGTCGGCGGTCTCGTCGGCGAGCAGGCCCTGAAGTCCCGCAAGCACCAGCGACGACTTGCCGCTGCCGGAACCGCCAATCACCGCGATGAAGCGGCCATTCTCGACGAGGCGGTAAAGCGCGAAGGCCTGGCGCTCGCGCCCGAAGAAGAAGCCGCGGTCGGCGAAGCCGAAAGGACGCAGACCGGGAAAGGGCCGCTCGTTGGAAAGCCGCGTCCCATCATCCGGCGGCGGCTGGGCGGCGGCAGTCGCGGGCGCCGCTTCCCTCGGCGCCGACTCATGCGCCGCAGCGTCGCTGATTTCGACCGCGCTCATGGCTTGGCGCTTGGCGCCGAGGTGAGGTCCGCCAACAACTGCGCCGTCGGCGGGCCCTTCTCGACAAGGTCGATCACTTTGTCGAACTCGCCGTCCTGGAAGATGAGCGAGAGGGTGCTCTTCTTCTTATGCGACGCGGGCGGCGGCCCCGCGATGAGGCCGCGAAAGGCGAACTGCCCCTTGCGGCCGAGCGCCTGCCAGTCGGACAGCCTGTCGGCTTCCGACCGAACCCAAACCTCGGAGGCGTTGCCCCAGCACAGCGTCACCGCATCGCACTTGGCGAGCAGGTCGCTGTTGTAGCGGCGCGCGTCCGCGTCGGAGTCCGCCACAGGAATGCGCGGCTTCACCGAGCTTTCGAGGAGCGCCTGCGCGATCGCTCCCGCATAGTCATCATCGGTCGAGTGGTAGGAAAGATAGAGGTCGAGCTTGTTGCCGGCAGCGGCGGTCAAGACAGGCTTTGGCGCCGTCTCCGCCAAATATTGGAACAGGAATTCGATGAATTTGCTTAAGATGTCGCCATCGATCTTGTCGGTCGCGATCTGCTGATCGAAGCGCTCCAGCGCCTTCAGCGGATCGCGTTCGATCGTGGGACCCACAGGAGCCGCGCCGCCCTCGTCGAGGATTTTCGGCGCCCAGACAATGCGGCGATTGAGCCTCTGCTCCGGCGGGCCCTCCGCCTGCGCGGCCTTGGCGCGGGCGAGCCCAAGCTGCATCTTGACGATGTTGTCGAGACCTTCCGGCGCGAACCCGCCGCTGTCGCCGACAAGATGAACGAAGACTTCCGCCTTAGCGAGCGCGTCGGTTAGGAAAGCTTCGGCGCTATTGTCGCTCGGGACGTCCGCCGAAGGATCCGGCGCGACAGTGAAGCCTTTGCCCTGAAGCTCGGTGACAAGACGGACGTAAGGTCCCTTCATGTCGGTTGCGGGCTTGGCGAGGAAGACGGTGCGGCCATTGGGGGTGACGATCGGCGCGGTCTGCTGGGTCTGCTGAGGCGCCGGCGCGCCGCTCGCGATCTGGGTCACGCGCTTTTGCAATCCGCCTGCGAGATCGTCGAGTTCCGCGTAGAACCGGTCGTTGCATTTGCCGCGATTGAAGAAGGGCGTGATCGCGCAGACATCGTTCTCATCATCGCGGGAATAGAACAGGAATCCTTCCTGCCCCTGCAATTCCGGCGGACGGGCGCTGCGATCGACATAACCCTTGCCGACGACAAGCATTCGCGTCGCTGGATTCGCGACGCCGGCGCTTTTGCGCAAGCTGAGGAAAGTTTCGAACTCTTTGCGGCAATAGGGGCGCTGCATCCAGTTTGGCGACATCACGACGACAAGCAGTTCGGCCCGCTTGAGTCCGTCGTCGATGACGTCCGCGAACTGATCGCCCTGGCTGATCCGGCGCCGGTCGCGCCAGACATTCGCCTGTCGCGCCCCAAGATCGCGCAGCTTCAGGCGCAGCTGCTGATCGAGGAAGCTGACGAAGCCGGGTTCGTCCGGATCCGGCGACAGAATGAGGTCGTCGTCGTGAGCGTAGGACATGAAGATGACGACATCGTCGCTCATCGGAGCTCGCTCGTCTCCATGAAAAGGCCGCGCTTTCTACTAGCCATTGTCTGAACTAAACCCTTGAGTTTGTTTCCGGTCAAGGTCAACGGCCAACAGCAAGCCGGAACAGACGGCCCGGCCAAGGCGGAAATTTTACCTACTCATCCGAAAGCACGTATTTGGCCGACGGTCTGTGAGAGAGATCACACCGTCATCTTTGCAAGGACCGAAGATCACCGGGTGCTGGGAAGCTCTCGGCGCCCTAACCCCGGTCGCGCATCAACCTCGACTTGTCGCGATTCCAGTCGCGCACTTTCTCAGTCTCGCGCTTGTCGTGCAGCTTCTTGCCGCGCCCGAGCGCGATGGCGATTTTGGCCCTGCCTTTGGCGTTGAAATAGATGCGGAGCGCAACGATGGTCATGCCCTCGCGCTCGACGCCCTTCGCGAGCTTGGCGATCTCCTTGGCGTGCAGGAGCAGTTTTCGCGGACGCTTGGGCTCGTGGTTGAAGCGGTTGGCCTGCAGATATTCCGGGATGTTGGCGTTGTAGAGGATGAGTTCGCCGCTGCGGTCGACGGCGGCGTAGCTCTCAGCGACGGTCGCCTTGCCGGTCCTCAACGATTTGACCTCCGTTCCGGTCAGCATCAGGCCGGCTTCAAACGTCTCGCCGATCTCATAGTCGTAACGAGCGCGGCGGTTGTCCGCCACGACCTTGAAGTTCGGCTTCTCCTTTTCGGCCGCCATTTCAGCCCTTAAGCATTCAAGAGGCCCGCATGGACCATGGCGCGGCGGATCAGCGCTTCGGTCGTGGGGCTAACCGGAACGAGCGGCAAGCGGGTTTCTGGCTGGATTCGGCCGAGCACGCTCAATGCGTATTTGGCCCCGTTGACCCCGGGCTCAGCGAAAATCGCGGCGTGGAGCGGCGTCAGGCGGTCCTGGATCTTGAGCGCATGGCCCCAATCATCTTTGAAGATCGCCTCCATCAGCTCGGCGCAGAGCACGGGCGCGACATTCGCGCTGACCGAGATGCAGCCGTGGCCGCCGGCGGCCATCGCGGCCAGCGCGGTCATGTCTTCGCCAGAAAGTTGGATAAAGTCCGATCCCATCGCGTGCCGTTGGCGCGACACGCGTCCGACATCGCCGGTCGCATCCTTGACGCCGACGATATTGGGCAGTTCGAACAGCCGCTTCATCGTGTCGACCGACATGTCGACGACGCTTCGCGGGGGAATGTTGTAGATGAGGATTGGAAGTCCGATGGCGTCGTTGACGGCCTTGAAGTGCTGGTAGAGGCCTTCCTGCGTCGGCTTGTTGTAATAGGGCGTGACGACCAGAACGGCGTCCGCGCCGCTTCGCTCCGCGTGGCGCGCAAGCTCGATCGCCTCGGCGGTGTTGTTGGAGCCCGCGCCGGCGATGACGGGAACGCGGCCGCGCGCTTCGTCGATGCAAATGTCGACGACGCGGTAGTGCTCCTTATGGCTGAGCGTCGGGCTCTCTCCGGTCGTTCCGACCGGCACCAATCCGTGCGACCCAGACGTGATCTGCCAGTCGATCAGCGCGCGATAAGCCGGCTCGTCGATCTCGCCGTCTTTGAACGGGGTGACCAGCGCCGTCATCGACCCGTGAAACTTCGCTCGCTTTTCCATGGCTCCCGCTCGGCTCGTCTTGCGCCCGGTCGATCGCCGTGGTCCGCGCGCCGGCGGACACATAGCCCCGACGCGCCGAAGGCGAAAGGGGTCCATCGCCCGGCGCCCTCGTTTACCTTGTGTTCACCAAGGCGGGTCCATCCTCCCTTAACGGGACTGGACCCATGAAAATCTCGAGATTCGGCCCGCTTCTGGCCATTGTTGGCGCTGTTGGCCTGGGCGCCGCGGGCTTGGTTGCCTGGAAGTACGAAGGACGTTCCGCTTCCCACCAAGTCACGACGCTCGATCGCGACCATGGTTCGCGCGTGGCCGGCCCGCCGCCCTCTCCGAAGCCAGCGCTGAGCGAAGCGGACCTTGTCCGGTCCGCTCATGCGGATGTCTCGGAGCCAGCGCCCGGCGTCGCGGCCGACCCTAAATCGCCGTCGACCTTTACCCCGGACCCGGCCAAAGTCCCCCCGCCCTCAGTCGACTCTCTCCCGACCGGCAAGGACGCTAAGAACCAGTTGGCCTACGCCAATCTTGAGGGCGCCGCGCCCGAGCTTGGGGCGTCCTCCGCGCCTGCGCCGACGGCGATTCCGGAGCCCTCCGCGCCGGCGCCGGGCCCAGGGCCATCTGCGCCGGCGGCTGACGCAGCCTTGCCCCTGCCTCCGCCCGTTTCCCAAGCCGCGATCCTGTACAGGAAGGGCGACGCCACGGGCCTCACGGCGCTGGCCGCCTCGGCTGCTGATCCGGCCGAGCGGTCGGCGCTCGAATGGGCGTCTCTGCGCGCTGACGCGCATCCATCCTTCGCGGCGCTCGCCGATTTCCTCGAGGCTCATCCCGACTGGCCGAGCCGTGGCTGGATTCGCGATCAGCAAGAAGCCGACCTTGTCGCGCATCCGCGTGCGCCGGCGGACGTCGCCGCGTTTTTTGCCGGCGCGCCGCCCCAGTCGAGCGCGGGCAAGATCGCCGCGGCGCGCGCAGCGCAAGCGTTGGGCCGCGCCGAGGAGGCCTCGCAAATCATCCGCGGCTTATGGCGCGAAGGCCCCTTCGACGCGCTCGGCGGAGAGCGTCATCCTGCGCGAATTCGGCTCTTCGCTCGCGAAGGCCGACCACGCCTATCGCGCGGATCGCCTGCTCTATGCAGGCTACCTCAGCGCCGGCGCTCGCGCCGCAGCGCTGGCCGGTCCCGACATCTCAGCGCTCGCTCAGGCTCGCATCGCCGCGGCGCGGGCGCCCATGAGCCCCACGCTTGTCAAGCCGGTTCCGCCAGCCTTGCGCGACGATCCCGGCCTCCTGTTCTCTAGGATCCAGTACGCCCGTCGCGCGGGCCGTGTTTACGAAGCGGCGGTCCTCTTGAGCCTCGCGCCGCACGATCGGGCCGCGCTCGTCAATCGGGATCGATGGTGGAGCGAGCGGAAGATGATCGCCCGCGCACTGCTCGACCTCGACGAGCCGCAGCTTGCGTTTGAAGTCTGCGATCAGACCGTCAAACCCGATACGTCCGAGGATCAGGTGGACGCGGCCTTTCACGCGGGCTGGATCGCCCTGCGCTACCTCGACGACGCGCCTTCGGCCGCGAAGCGGTTCGCGATCGCGGCCGCGGCCGCCGAGAACCCCCTGTCCGTCGCCCGGGCCGTCTATTGGCAGGGCCGGGCCGCCGAGGCCATGGGCGATTCTGAGGGCGCCAAAACGTTCTACGCGCGCGCCGCCAGCGTGCCGATCGCCTATTATGGCCAGCTCGCCGCGCAGCGCGTCGGGGAGACCCGTCTGGCTTTCCGCGCGCCGGCGGTTGCGGCTGAGGGCGATCGGCGTGACGAAGCGGTCCGCGTGGCGCAGGCTCTCTACGCCGACGGGCTTGACGATCTCGCGGCGGGGCTCGCCTTCGACGCCGCTCGGCGATGGCGCGACGAGTCGCAGCTCGCCGCCATGGCCGAGGTCGTGAAGCAGCGGGACGTTACGGGGACGCAGGTTCAGTTCGCCAAGATCGCCGTGATGCAGGGCCATCCCCTTGAAGCGATGGCGTTTCCGGCCGTGGGCATGCCGGCGTTCGTGCCGCTGACGGGTTCGACGGACTTGCCCACCGTCTACGCCGTCGCGCGGCAGGAGAGCGAATTCATCTGGCATGCGAATTCGGGGGCTGGCGCCAAGGGGCTCATGCAGATGTTGCCGTCGACCGCGGCCGTGACCGCGCGGCGCGCCGGCGTCGACTTCGACTACGCCCGCCTCATCGTCGACCCCGCTTTCAACACCCAGCTTGGCGCGGCGCTCCTCGGTCAATTGATCGAAGACCAACGCGGCTCGCGCGAACTTGCCTTCGCCGCCTATAACGCGGGTCCGGGCCGGGTGGCGCAATGGATCGCCGCGCATGGCGATCCGCGTGACGGAGCGGTCGATCTCATCGACTGGATCGAGCGCATTCCCTTCGACGAAACGCGCGACTATGTGGAACGGGTGAGCGAGAAATCTGGGCGTTTATCGGCAGCGTTTCGCCGATGAGAAGCTCGCGCCGCCGACCGTCTCGGCCAGAGTTGCGCGCGAGTAGATCCGGGTTCGGCAAACGCTCGTAGTCGAAGCTCGCTCTTACGAGGCTGGGGCTCAATCGGCCAAACGGGGCCGCAACTTATTGCGCTTCGAGTTGGAACTGTTTGCGCCTTATCCTTGTTTGTGTTCCGCGGTTTCTCTACAGGGAAGGATACGTCGTGGACAAAACAATCATGGGGCTACTGGGCGGCGCGTCTGCGCTCGCCCTCCTCGGCGGCTCTCAGGCATCCGCAGCGCCTCCGGTCGACGAAGTCAACGTCTTGCAACCGGCCCGCTCATTCGCCGAGTTGCTGGATCCCATTCCGAACGCGGAGAAGGTTCTGCGCGCTGAGGACGAGCGCAGCAGCAACGCTGCTGTTTCTGAAGAAAAGCCGATGATCGTGGCCGAATATTACCACCACCATCATCATCATTATCATCACCACTATTACCACCACCATCATCATCACCATTATTATCACCACCATTACCATCATCATCACCATTATTACTGAGATGGCTCAATGCGCGCTCGACGAATCGCGCGGGGCGGTTTCAGAATTATGTTGGCGGCTAGGAAGCTAATCAGCGGCGCTGCTTGGCCTTTTCGCTCGCAGCGCCAAGAATATGTCGGTACGTGCCGTCAAAAACCGTATTGGTGGCGGACGTCCACTGCGTGTCGGCTGACAGCGTTGCGCGACTTTGAAAGATGCGGCGCGACTGCAGTTCGCGCTCGGCGGCCTCCTCGTCCGACATGGGGACGAGGTCGAAGGTTGCTTCCTCAGGCACGATAAGGATCTGCGCAAACGGTTCGCCGGGCCGGAATATATGGGTCCTGCCCTCGGGCGGCGATTTGAAAACCAGGAAAAAGACCATCGGCCACCAGCGGCGGATGAGGGCCGGGACCGCGATCGGCGTGGTGTCGGTCGGGTCGGTATAGAAACGCGGATGCGGCTCGAAACGAACCGCCCAGCCCTCGTCCACCTTGAGGTCGAGCGACAGCTGATAGGTGTAGTAGAGATCGCCGAATGAACGGAACGGCGGCCATTGGCCGCCTTGTCCTTCCGGCGGGGGACCGAAATCGCCCTCGAGGGCAAGCTTGCCGCCGCTCACGCTGACGCGAAATTCGTTTTCGTGCCCGTAGAACAACTCGATTCCATGCCGAGCGCCCTCCGAAAACGGCAGGCAATGCCACGCCTGCTCCATCGACCCGTCCTTTCGCGGCTGGCGTTCGCCGCCCCAGCCGGGGACTTCGAGCTTGGTGCGCCGCGGATTGAGCCCCGGCGTGAACGACCGATACTTGACCTGCATAAGCGCCATCCTGCCGCAGTTCGGCAATCAGTGCATGGGTCTTTCGTGCGAACGGGATCCGGACCTGGCGTCCGAAGACGCTGCGCCCTATTCGCCGCACTTTCAAATCAACGCCTTCACGGTCTCGATCAGCTTCGGAATGTCGACCGCGTAAGAAAAGGTCGAAGTCCTTCACATGCCGAGGTGTGCTGGCCAGGACCTCCTCGGATTGGCGCTGGAACAGAACGACATGTTCGAGCCCGAGCATGGCGCAGAAATGCGCAGACCACGGATCGTGCTGGCCCTCGGCGATGATCTCGACGATCTTTGTTTGCGGCGGGCAGAAGTAGGCGTTCGACAGGGCGGCGCCGAACTCGCAGACGATGATCTCCGCCTGGGCGAACAGAAGCGCCTGTTCGTCGAAACTGAGCTTGTCCGGCTGAATCGCTGCAAAGCCGAGCGCCTTCAGCGCCTCGATCATCGCGGCCCGATTGGTGACGTTTCGGCTGTTTGACGGGCTGCGGCAGATGAACACGCGCGCAGGCGTGCTGGCGGCCGGCGCGTGCTTGCGCACGTTGGCGAGAATGCGCGCGAACGCCTCGCGGTTTTGCGGATGCGCGTTCTGGCAGTTCAGGCCGTTGAGCCGGTTCGAGGTGATCGCATGGTCGAGAAAGACCGGCCTTGGCCGAATCTCTCGAATAAGTCCCTGCGGGACCTCGAGCCGGGCGATCAGCGCCCGCTGCCACGGTCGAAGCGTCCAGGTCAGCATCGGCGCGCCGATCCTCGCGCCGAGATCGATCAGCGGCACGATGTCATGAAGGTAATGGCCGTAATTGTGCTTGTCCGATCCTGCGATCAGCAAATGTTCGCCAGCGATTCGAGGCGCGCGCGCGAGCCGTTCGGGATGCAGCCGGCGCTCGCGCGTTCCGTCCGGCGCCGTCCGCTCGACGATCGCCTTGACCGACGACAAGTAGCCTTCCCGATAGGGGACGATGAACGAGTGGCGCCAGACGCGGCCCTCGGGCGAAATGAGGAGGCCAAAGGCCGGAAACCAATATTGCTCGACGACATGATCAAGCGTCATCGCCGGCGCATGGACGGTATGATCGAGATAGTGGGCGCGTTCCGGGTTGGTCGAATTGACGCTGAGCGGATGCAGTTGCGTTTGGTATTGCGCGGGCGCGATCACCTCGCATTGCGACAGCGCGGGCGGCAAACGCCCTTCATAGGGGACAGCCGCAAGGTTCGTCTCTTCGTCGAGGACGACGCGAACGCCTTCGCTGGACACCGGCAGCGCATCGCGCAGCCGGCGGCGGAAATTGCGCAATGGCGTGCGAAAGGCGTCGCGCCACGCCGCATGCAGCGATCGATTGATGCGGACCAGCTTTTCGTTTTCGATTCGGTCGCGCGCCACGCTGCTCCGCTGGGTGTCCAACACGTTCGGGTCTGCTCCACTGGCGAGGGCTGACGCCCGCACGATTCAGCCGCGGGTCTATGCCCGAACCTGCCGGAGCCGACAAGAGCGCCTTATCCACTGCGATCAAGCCCATACGCGTGACTTTGCCCGTTTCGGAGGTCTAGCTCCGATAAGGCCATGGCCTTCCGATTCGTTCACACCGCCGACGTCCACCTCGATTCGCCGCTGGCGACGCTCGCGCTGCGCGATCCCGAACTGGCTGGTCTGATTGGCGGGGCGACGCGAAAAGCTTTCGTCGCCGTGATCGACCTCTGCCTTTCCGAACAGGTCGACGCGCTTCTGATCGCCGGCGACCTCTACGACGGCGAGCAAACGTCGATGAAAACGGCGCGGTTTCTCGCCGATCAGCTGCGAAGGCTCCACGAGGCGGGCGTCGCGACCTTCCTCATTCGCGGCAATCACGACGCAGAATCCCGCATCACGCGGGAGCTGACCTTGCCCGAATCGGTGAAGGTCTTCTCCGGCCGCGCGGAAGCGGCTTCGCTCGCGCGGGGCGGGATCGACATCGCGGTGCATGGCGTGAGCTTCGCGCAAAAGCACGCGCCAGAAAGCCTCCTGCCGAAGTTCCGCCCGCCGGCTGCGGGGGCCGTGAACATCGGCATGATGCATACGAGCCTCGGCGGCGCGCCGGCGCATGGCCTTTACGCGCCCTGCGGGCTGGCCGATCTCCACGGCGCGGGCTTCGACTATTGGGCGCTCGGCCACATTCATCAGCGGTTCGAGGAGCGGGGCCGCGCGGCGATCGTGATGCCGGGAAATCCGCAGGGGCGCGACATCAACGAGGGCGGCGCGAAGTCTGCGAGCTTGGTGACAATCGGCGACGATCGCAAGATCGCCATCGAGCCGCGGTTGACGAGCGTTGCGCAGTTCGAACGGGTTCGCGTCGACCTTGCCGGCGTTGAGGAACGCCGAGAGGCGCTTGGGCGGATCGAGAAGGCGCTTCTCGCCGCCGCGCGCCGTGGCGCCGAGCGAGCATCTGGTGGCGCGACTCACACTCGTCGGCGCCACGCCGCTCGCCTGGCGGCTGCGCTCGGACGCCGACATGCTCGCGGAAGAATCGCGCATGGCTGGCGCGGCGATCGGCAAGACTTGGATCGACAAGATCGAGCTCGACTGCGTCGCGCCGCAAGCGGACGCGCGCGCGCCGTCGAGCGATCCCGTCGCCGAGCTGCGCGCGCTCATGGAGACCGAGGTCGCGCAGTCGAAGGCGTTTCAGGACGCGTTGAGCGAAATCGCCGAGGAATTGAGGCGGAACCTGCCGAACGGCTTCGATCGGGACGAACTCCTCGGCCAGGACCCCGGTGAATTGGCCAAGATCCTGCGCATATTCGCGCGCGAAGGCGCCGAAGACGTGCTTGCCCACTTGCGCGCCGGCGATAAAGACATCGCCGCGTGAGAATCGCGCGTCTCGATCTTACGCGCTACGGCAGGTTCAACGATCATCGGCTCGACTTCGGCGCGGTCCAGGCCGGCGGCTCAGACTTCCATATCGTCTACGGGCTCAACGAAACGGGCAAGTCGACGGCCGCGGCGGCGATCCTCGATCTCCTGTTCGGCATCGAGAAGCATTCGTCCTACGGCGCCGCGAAGGGGCGAATGAGCGTCCCCAACTGGCATGCCTACAACGCGATGCGGATTGGCGCGCGTCTAGAACTCGGCGGGCGCCCCTACGAAGTCGCGCGCCTGAAGCGCGACAAGAACAGCCTTGTCGACGCGAATGACCGGCCGCTCGACGAAACCATCCTGACGGCGGAGCTTGCCGGCGTCGATCGCGACTCGTTCCATATGATGTTCTCGCTCGACGACGAGAGCCTCGAAAAGGGCGGCGAGGCGATCCTCGCGAGCCGTGGCGACCTCGGGCAATTGCTGTTCTCGGCCAGCGCGGGGCTCGCCGAAATCAGCGACCGGCTCGACTCGTTGCGCAAGAAGGCGGACGAGTTCTACCGGCCGCGCGCCTCGACAACGGGGCTCGCGGAACTGAAGCGCGAACTTGAGGCGCTCAGCGATGAGCGCAAGGCCGTCGATACGCTCGCCCCGGCCTATGCCGAGTTGGTCCGGCAGCGCGACGAAGCCCGAGACGCGTACGCGGCCGCCGCAAAGAGCTTGAGCGAGCGGCGCGCCCGCGAAGACGAGATCCAGCGCCAGCTTGGCGCCTTGTCTCACCTTTCCGCGCTGCGCGAGGCGGAGAGCCGATGCGCGCCGCTCGAAGGCTTGCCAGCGCCGCCGGAAGGGTGGCGCGACGAGGTCTCGCGCCTGCAGGCTGAGGCGATCAGACTGAACGTGCAGAAGGAGGGCGCCGAGAGCGCGATCCGCGCGCTTCAAGAGCAGTTGGAGCGCATCCCCGTGGACCCTGAGGCGCTCAGGATCGCAGAGCGGGTCGACGGGTGGCGCGAGCTGCGCAGCCGCTATGACAGCGCCGCGGACATTCCCGTGCGCCAGGGCGAACTCGCCGCCAAGCGCGACGCCCTCGCGGAGATTCTGCGCCGCCTCGGCCGGGAGGGCGAGGCCGATCCGCGCAGGCTCCCGCTTGCCGCGCCGATCGTGGGCGCGCTCGAGGATCTGATCGCCGCGCGCTCCGGCGTGGTGTCGAAGCTCGAGGCGGCGGGCGAAGCCGCGGAGGCGGCGCGACACGCGCATGCCCAAGCGCTGCAAGAATTGCCGCAGAGCCCTGACGAGCGCCGGACAGCCGCGATGGATTCCTTGAAGGCGCGTCTCCTGGAGGCGCGGCGCGACGAATCCAGCGCCCGGCGCCGCGCCGCGCAGGAAGAGATCGACACAACGACGCGGAAGCTCAAACAGGCCTTCGCGGCGCTCGCGCCATGGCGCGGCAATGCGGAAGCGCTGGCTCAGGCCCCTGTCCCGGATGAAGCGGCGACCGCGGATTTGCGTCGCCGCCTGGCGCAGGCTGGAGCGCTTCGGCAGCAGGCCTCGGATCTTTTGTCGGCCAAGAGCCGCGAAGCCGAACGGCTGAAGGCGGAAGCGGCGGTCGCTACAAGCGCAGCGGACCTGCTCGGCGATGAGGCGGCGGCGGAGATTCGCTCCGTGCGTGATGCGGCTTGGTCGGCGCATCGCGCCGACCTCGATGCGGCAAGCGCCGATGCGTTCGAAGTGGCGATGAGGCGGGACGATGCGGCCGGCGCGGCGCGCGTGGCGGCCGCGCGCGAACTCGCCGCCTTGCGCGCAAGCACGGTCAAGCTTGGCCGGTGTCGAAGCTGAACGTGACGCACGCCAAGGCGGACCTTGACGCGGCGCAGAAGGCGATCGGCGCGCTTGATCAGGAGATCGCGACAATCGCGCCTGTCTCTCCGCCGCCCGGGCGCGACGGCCTTGCTTTCATCGACACCTGGCGGGCCAGGCGCAATGAGGCGCTGGCGCTCATCGATGCGCTGCGACGCTCGGAAGAGGCTGAGCGCCGCGCTGGAGCCGAGGGCGACAAGCAGCGCGAGCGCCTCAGCGCAGCTTTGCGCGCCTTGGGCGTCACGCATGATGAGAACGGCGACCTCGAGACGCTGATTGAAGCGGCGGAAACGACGCTGGGCGTCGAAACCCGCTTCACCGCGCTGCGGCAGAAGGCGGAAGAACGCCGCGCCGAGGCCGTGCGCGCCGAGGCGAAGCTCAAACTCGCGCAGGAAGCGGACGCGAACTGGCGGCGAGCCTGGCGCGAGGCTTGCTCTGGGACCTGGCTCGCCGAGGCTGGGGGCGAACTCGCGCTGGGCGCGGTCAAGCAGTCGCTGAAGGCGCTCGACGAATTGCGCGCGGCGCTGAACGCATGCGCCGAGCTCGAAGACCGCATCGCCAAGATGGAGCGCGACAAAAGCCTGTTCGCCGACGAGGTCGGCGCCGTCGCGGTCGCGCTCAATCTCGACGAGCTTCCCAACGACGTCCGACGACGGGTGGACGCAATCGAGGCGCGCGTCGCTCGCGCGGGCGAGAATGCGCGCCGCCGGGCCGAGAAAGCCGACGCCCTCGAAGAGGCGCGCGCGCGGCTCAGGCCGATCGTCGAAGAGCTGGAAATCAATGCGCGCCGAGCTTTCGCCATGACCGCGTTTTTCGCCGTCGGGACGCTCGCCGACGTCGCCGTCAAACTGGAAGACTGCAAGCGCCGCGATGCGCTCAAGGCCGAGATCGCGCGCGAGAAGACTGCGATCATCGCCGCCAATCTCGCGGGCTCGTTCGAAGCGGCGCGCTCCCTCCTCGATAGGGCCGACCCGGCGGCCCTCGCGGCGGAGCTAGTGGCGCTCAAGGCGCGAGCGCCGCATGGCGATCAGGCGCATGCCGAGGCGCATAGCGCGCATAGCGAGGCGGTCAAGCGACTCGAGGCGGTCGGCGGCGACGACGGGGTCGCGCGGCTCGAGGAGAAGCGGCGCACCATCCTAGAGGCGGTGAATGAAGGAGCGCGGCGCTATCTGACCCTGCGCGCCGGCATTGCGGCGGCCGAGGAGGCGCTGCGGCTGTTTCGCGACCGGCATCGCGGCGCGATGATGGAGCGCGCCTCGGAGACGTTTCGTCTGATCAGCAGGGGGGCCTATCGCGCTCTGACGACGGCGCCGAACGGGCAGTCCGAGACGCTGATCGCCCTTGGCGCCGATGGCGGCTCGAAAGAGGCGGCGCAATTGTCGAAGGGGGCGCGCTTCCAGCTCTATCTGGCGCTGCGCGTCGCCGGCTATCACGAGCTCGCCAAGACGCGGACCCCCGCGCCCTTCGTCGCCGACGACATCATGGAGACGTTCGATCATTTCCGCGCCGAGGAGGCGCTTCGCCTGTTCGCCGAGATGGGACGCGTCGGCCAGGTCATCTACTTCACCCACCATCAGCACTTGGCCGAGCTCGCCAAGGCCGTATGCCCGGAGGCGCGGGTGCATGAATTGGCGGCGTGAGGTTGTCTCGTAAAGCTGGGGCGAAGGGCGCCTAGCTCTGCACGCCCTTGACGTACCAGTCGATCACGGCAAGGTCTTTATCTTCCATCCGCTGTCCCTTCGCGACGCGCTCCTTGCCGTCCTGATCCGTGATCGGCCCGGTGAAGACGTCATAGCTGCCGTCCTTCCAGCCGGCGATGACCTTGTCGGAGGCTGCCCTCACGGCGTCGGGCAACGCCTTGTTGTAGGGCGACATGACGACCGTGCCCTCCTTGAAGCCCCACCAGGCGTCGTCGGGCTTCCAGCTTCCATCGAGCATCGCCTTCGCGCGCGAGATGTAATAGGGGCCCCAGATGTCCTCGATGCCGGTCGCCTGGGTCTTCGGGGCGAAGCGGGACATGTCGGCGCCTTGGCCGAAACACCAGACCTTGCTCTTCTCGCAGACCTGAAGGCCGGCCGGGCTGTCGGTGTGCTGGGCGACGACGTCGCAGCCGAGATTGATGAGCGTCTGCACGGCCGCCGCTTCCTTGGCCGGGTCGAACCACGAATCGATCATGACCAGCTTGGTCTTGATGTTCGGATTGACCGCCTGAGCCGCGAGCGTGAACGAATTCACGCCGAGCACGACCTCCGGCACTTTGTAGGAGCCGAGATAGCCGATCGTCCCCGATTTGGAGAGCATGCCGGCGATCGTGCCCTCGACCGATCGCCCCTGATGGAAGCGGGAATTGTAAGTGCCGACGTTGTCGGCGTGCTTGTAGCCGGTGCAATGCTCGAACTTCACGTCCGGGAACTGCTTGGCCACTTCGATCGTCTGATCCATATAGCCGTAGGAAGTCGTGAAGATGAGCTTGGACCCATTCTGGGCCAAATCCTTCAGGATCGGCACGGCGCTCGCGTCTTCCTTCACGTTCTCCACATAGCTCGAGACGACCTGGCCTTTGAGCGCCGCGTCCATCGCGAGGCGCCCTTTGTTGTGCGCCCACGTCCAGCCGTAGTCGCCGATCGGGCCGAGGAAGATGTAGCCGACCTTCAGGGGTTCGGCGGCGAAAGCTTCGCGGCCGAGCGCTGGCAGCGCCGAGAGGCCCGCGGCCGCGGTCTGCAAGAAGTTGCGCCGGTTGATTGAATTCACGTTCTTCTCCCTTTGCTCGGCCCAGTCGGCGGGTCGAAGACCGCCTCAGTCGTAGCAAAAAACATGCCTTCATACGAAACAAAATCGCACGAGCCGCCCTCATCCGGCCGACTGCGCCGGCCACCTTCTCCCCGAGGGAGAAGGGAAGAGGCGCCCGGCGTCCCCCTCTCCCTCGGGGAGAGGGGTTGGGGGTGAGGGAATTCAGCTCTGCACCCCCTTGACGTACCAGTCCATCACGAGGAGATCTTTGTCGTCCATGCGCTGGCCCTTGGAGAGGCGTTCCTTGCCGCTCTGATCGGCGATTGGGCCGGTGAACACTTCGTAGAATTCCAGCTTTGGTCTCGGCGATGATTTTTTCGGTGGCGTCGCGCACGTTTCCCGGCACGGCGTCATTGTAGGGCGCTATGTCCAGGAGTCCTTCCTTCAAACCCCACCAGACGTCGTCTGACTTCCACGAACCATCGATCATCGCCTTGGCGCGGCCGATGTAATAGGGGCCCCAGAGGTCGAGGCTCGCGGTCAACTGGGCGTGCGGCGCGAAGCGCGCCATGTCCGCGCCATAGCCAAACCCAAAAATCTTGCGCTTCTCGCAGACCTGCAGCACCGCCGGAGAATCGACGTGCTGGGCGATGACGTCACAGCCGAGATTGGCCAGCGTTTCCGCTGCGGCGGCCTCCTTCGCGGGATCGAACCAGGTGTCGATCATGAGGAGCTTGGTGGTGATTTTTGGATTGATCGCTTGGGCCGCGAGCGTGAAGGCGTTCACGCCCATCACCACTTCGGGAATCTTGAACGACCCGACAAAGCCGATCGTTCCGGTCTTTGACATCATGCCGGCGACTGTGCCGATGACCGCGCGGCCCTGATAGAAACGCGAATTGTAGGTCCCGACATTGTCGGCGCGCTTATAGCCTGTGCAATGCTCCCATTTGACATCGGGAAACTGCTTGGCGGCTTCAATCGTCTGATCCATGTAACCGTAGGAGGTTGTGAAGATCAGCTTATGGCCCTGCTGAGCGAGGTCCTTCATCACCGGAATCGCGCTCGCGTCCTCCTTCACGTTCTCGACATAGTCGGCGACGACCTCGCCCTTGAGCGCCTCAACAAGCGCCTTGCGGCCCAGTTCGTGGGACCACGTCCAGCCATAGTCGCCGATCGCGCCTAGATAAATGAACCCGACCTTGAGCGGGGCGGCGGCGAAGCCGCTCCTGGTCAAGCCCGGCAGCGTCAGACCTGCCGCGGCGGCCGTTTTGATGAGAGTTCGTCGGGTAATCGTGCTCATGCTCCCACCCGGATGCGTTTCTCGTCGGCGCTTAATTATTGGGCAGGAACGGGCGTCCGAGGCAGGCTGGGGCTTCGCTTCCGGCGACCTCGCGCGCCGAGATGACCGCGAGCGCGACGACGGCTGCGATATAGGGCATCGCCGCCCAGAACTGCGAGGGCAGGAACGAGAAGCCGGAGGCCTTGGCGTAAAGCTCGAGCGTCATCAGGACGCCGAAAAAGTACGCGCCCGCCAGCAGCCGTCCGGCTCGCCAGCCGGAGAACACCACGAGCGCGAGCGCGATCCAGCCGCGCCCCGCTGTCATTTGCTCGGCCCACATCGGCGTAATCACCATCGAGAAATAGGCGCCCCGATTCCAGCCAGCGCGCCGCCGAAGGCGATCGCCGCGTAGCGGATCGCCATCACCGGATAGCCGATCGAATGAGCGGAGAGGTCGTTCTCGCCGACCGCGCGCAGGATGAGCCCCGCGCGCGTGCGGTTCAGGAACCAGCCGACGGCGAAGACCATGAACAGCGCGAAATAGACAAGCGGGCTATAGCCGAACACGACCCGCCAGAACGGATCGCCGGCGAGCCAATCGGGAAAGACGGAATCGAACGACGGCACAATCGTGCCCACATAGCCGGCGCCGATCAGCGAGGAGAGGCCGATGCCGAAGATCGCAAGCGCCAAGCCGGTCGCGACTTGATTCGAGCCGAGAGTCAGCACCAGCACCGCGAACAGCATCGAGGAGGCTGCGCCCGCGAGCGCCGCGGCGATCACGCCGATCCACGGCGCGAGATCGCCGAGATCGGGACCATAGTTGAGGGTGACGGCGAAGCCGGTCACCGCGCCGATCAGCATCATGCCCTCGATGCCGAGATTGAGGACGCCGCTCTTCTCAACCACCAGTTCGCCTGTCGCGGCGAGCAGGATCGGGGTCGTCACGCCGACCACCGTGATGAGGGCGTCGATGAAGAAAGCGAGATTCACGCGACAGCCTCCGCAGGAACAGGGCGGGGGAGGTCGCGAAGGATCCGCACGCGGTAGCGCACCAGAATGTCGCTCGCGAGAATGAAGAACAGCATCATCGCCTGAAAGATGCCGGCGGTCGCGCTCGGCACATGCACCACCGTCTGCGCCACCTGTCCGCCGACATAGGTGACGGCGAGGATCAGCCCGGCCAGGAAGACGCCGACCGGATGAAGACGGCCAAGGAAGGAAACGATGATCGCCGTGAAGCCGTAGCCGGAGGGGAACCCCAAATTGATCTGCCCGAGCTGGCTCGAGGCCTCGAGAATGCCCGCAAGTCCTGCCATGCCGCCGCTGATGAGCAGCGTCGACCAGATCGTGCGCGAAGCGTCGAAACCGCCATAGCGCGCCGCATGGGGCGCGGCGCCGACGGTGCGGACCGAAAAGCCGTAGACCGAGCGCGTCATGAGCAGCCAGAATACGATCGTCAGCAGAATCGCGACGATGAGGCCCGGGGGAATGGCGGTTCCGGCTATCGCGTGCGGCAGCAGTTGAGACGGCGTGAAGGGCGGGGTCTGCGGGAAATTGTGTCCGTTCGGATCCTTCCACGGGCCGCTGACCAGATAGCTCAGAACCTGCAGCGCGACATAGACCAGCATCAAGGTGGAGAGCACCTCGGACACTCGGTAGCGCGTCCTCAAGAACGCCGGGATCGCCGCCCAGGCCATGCCGCCCACGATCCCCGCCGCGATCATCAACAGGAGGACCCAGAACCCTTGAGCATTCGGGAGAGCGAAGGCGACGCCCGCGCCCGCCAGCGCGCCGATGATGTACTGCCCCTCAGCGCCGATGTTCCAGATCTTGGCCTGATTGCCGAGCGAGAGACCCAGCGCGATGATGATGAGCGGGGCCGCCTTGGTCGCCACGTCCTGCCACTTGTAGGAGGCCACGATCGGGGTGATGAAGGTCTCATAAATCGCGCGCGGCCCATCGAAGCCGATCAACTGAAAGATGATCGCGCCTAGAGCCATCGTGAGCAGCACGGAGGCGATCGGCGTCGCGACCTGCATGAAGCGGCTCGGCGTGAGCCGCTTTTCAAGCCGGATGCGCATGCAGGGCCTCTGTCATTTCGACCGTCGCCGTCGGGTCGCCGTGTACGCCGCCCATGAGGAGGCCAATCTCTTCGATCGAAACCTCGCCGACTTTCATCGGCGCCGAGAGACGGCCGAGATTGATGACGGCGATCGTGTCGCAAAGCGTGAGCAATTCGTCGAGATCTTGCGAGATGACCATGACCGCCGAGCCGCGCGTGGCGAGATCGACGATCGCCTGATGGATGGCCGCCGCTGCGCCCGCGTCCACGCCCCAGGTCGGCTGGCAGACGACGAGCGCTTCCGGCCGCTGCAGGATCTCGCGACCCATGATGAACTTCTGCAAATTTCCGCCCGAGAGCGAGCCCGCCAGCGCGCCGGGGCCGGTTGCTTTCACCGTGTACGCGCCGATCACATCGGCGGCGTAATGGGTCGCCTTGCCGGGATCGATGAGGCCCAGGCTCACCATGTGCATGCGGTCGCGCCCGGTCAGCGCGCCGTTGTCGGTAAGCGAGAACTCGCCGACCGCCGCGTGGCCATTGCGCTCTTCGGGAACCGCGCACAAGCCGAGGTTGCGACGCTCATTGACGCCAAGCCGTCCGACCTCGCGGCCCACGAGGGTGATCGCGCCGGCTGTCGGCGCCAGCGTTTCCCCGCTTATCGCGCTCATCAGTTCGTTCTGTCCGTTTCCGGCGACGCCCGCGACGCCGAAGATCTCGCCGGCCCTTACGCTCAGCGCAACGTCCTGCAGCGCGACGCCGAACTCGCTCGGCTTTGGCAGGTTCAAGCCTTGCGCCGAAAGCTTGGGGGGCCCGAAACCGCGACTCGCGGGCTTGGCGATTTCCTTGAGGTTGGCGCCGATCATCATCTCCGCCATCGAGCGGGAGGTCTCGCGCTTGGGGTCGCAATGCGCGACAACCTTGCCGCCGCGCAGGATGGTCGCGGTGTCGCAGAGGGCGACGATCTCGTGCAGCTTGTGCGAGATGTAGAGGATCGAGCAGCCGCCCGCGGCCAGTTTTCGCAACGTCTCGAACAATTGCTCGACTTCCTGCGGCGTGAGCACCGAGGTCGGCTCGTCCATGATCAGGAGCCGCGGGTTGAGCAAAAGCGCGCGCACGATCTCGATGCGCTGGCGTTCGCCGACGCTCAGCGTCGAGACGATGCGGCGAGGATCAAGCTTGAGCTGGTAGGCTTCGAGCACCCGATTGAATTCGGCCAGGAGTTCGCGCGGGGAGAGGCGGGAATCGAGTCCAAGCGCGATGTTTTCGAGCACCGTCATCGCCTCGAACAGCGAGAAATGCTGGAACACCATGCCGATGCCGAGGCGGCGAGCGGCGCGCGGGTTGGAGATGCGGACGGGCGAGCCGTCGAAGACGATCTCGCCCTCGTCCGGCGCGAGGATGCCATAGATCATTTTGACGAGCGTCGATTTGCCCGCGCCGTTTTCGCCGAGGAGAGCGTGAATCTCGCCGGGCCTGACGCTCAGATTGACATTGTCATTCGCACGCACGCCCGGAAAGGACTTGCTGACGCCGCTGAGCTTCAGGCGGAGGGGAGCTTCGACATTCACCTCGACTTCACCCCGCTTCCCGCTTCTCAAGGCCTTACTTGCACCCCGAGGCAAAAACCGCGCCGCGCTCGCCCCGTTCGCACCCACAAGGCATCAAGGGGACGGATCGATTTCCTCGAGCGCGGCTTATCTGGACCGCCGCAATTTTAGGCAACCGTAGCGAGGGCTGCCAAACTGTCAAATGAACTGGCGTCAAGGATCTGTGGAGCGCGCGGTAAATCGTCGGCGCACACGTCGGCGTTTGCCGCCTTGCGCGTCGTGGCCCGCATTCCGGACCCTGCGTCTTCCTTTCGTGCTAGGCCTTGGCAGTTTCCATGGAGGTCCTCATGAGCGTCGCGCCCCTCCGGCCCTACGACGAGGCGTTGTTGCGTCGCGCGTTCAACGTCGCCAGACGCTCGCGGGACGCCGGCGACCATCCGTTCGGCTCCCTGCTCGCCGACGATGAGGGCAGGGCGCTCATGGAGCAGGGCAACGGATATACGAGCGAGGGCGGCGACCGCACCGCGCACGCCGAGCGCCTTCTCGCCTCGCGCGCGGCGCGCGCCCATGAGCTCAAGTTTCTGGCGCGCTGCACCCTTTATACGTCCGCCGAACCCTGCGCGATGTGCGCGGGCGCGATCTATTGGGCGGGAATTGGCCGCGTCGTCTTTGGCCAGACCGAGAAGGCCCTGAAGGCCCAGACCGGCGCGCATGCGGAGAATCGAACCCTCGATTTGCCGTGCGCCCTCGTCTTCGCCGCCGGTCAGCGGCCGACCGAAGTCATTGGCCCGCTGCTCGAGGATGAAGCGGCTCAGTTGCAGGCGGATTACTGGAACGCGCGCGGCTAGGAGCCCCGCGGCCGAAGCCGCTTTATGGACAACGCGGTCGCCTCAGCCTTCTTCGAGCGTCTCGGCTGCGAGCGCGAGGCGCCGGGCGGCCTCCGGATCGATGCGCTTGGCGAGTTCGGAATGCGCCCGCTTCCAGTCGGCAAGCCCCACTTTGAGGCTCCGCGACCCATTTTCTGTGACCCACACGGCGCGCCGCCTTGCATCCCTGTCGCGGGCCGCGATCTCGATCAGCCCGGCGGCTTCGAGCACCTGCAGGTTGCGCGACAGGGTGGATTGTTCGAGCCCGGTGCGCTGCGCGAGTTCGCCCAACGTGTCGTCCCGCGCCGCGGCGATTTGAGCCATCAGACCAAACTGGGCAAGCGTCAGCCCCGAATCCTGCATGCGCCGGCTAAGGAAGGCGGTGATCCGCCGCGCGGCCAGCCGGGCGTTCAAACCCGCACAAGTGTCAACCGCCTCGCGGGCGTCGGCCACGAGGGTCTTGTGAAGCGGTTGCTTTGGCGCCGACATGGATGTATGCAGATACATTATTTGTATATGCATGGATAGGAGAAAGGCAATGCTCAACACCGCGCCGCGCGCTGACGGCCTCGCAGATCGGCCCGAGACCCGGCTGATGTCGGGCCGGGAGCTTCTTCAGGCGATTATCGAAGGCCGGCTGCCGCCGCCTCCGATCGCCGACACCCTTTCGTTCCGGCTCACCGAGGTTAGCGACGGCTTCGTGGTGTTCGAAGGGGATACTGGGCCCCATCTTCTGAATCCGCTGGGGATTGTGCACGGGGGTTGGGCGCTGACCCTCATCGATAGCGCGATCGGCTGCGCCGCTCATTCGCTACTGCCCGCGGGCAGCAGCTATGCCACCATCGAGACCAAAGCCAATTTCTCCCGTCCGATCGCCAAGGACACAGGCCACGTCCGCGCGGAAGGCCGCGTGGTCGCCCAGGGGAGGCGGATAATTTCTGGCGAGGCCCGCGTCGTCGACGCCAAGGGCCGTCTGCTGGCGCACGGGACCTCAACCCTAATGGTTCTTCCGGGCTCCGAGGCTTCCGTGAAGCCCGCGCCCTAGACCCCTGAACGAGCGACGCGCCGGGCTGCCCGCGGGACCCGGCGCTGTAGCCTCGGCGCAGTCCGGGCCTGGGCGCCGGCGACGTCAAGCAGGCAGCGCGCCCCTACTTCCTATCATCGCGCATGAGCGCCATGCCGACCCTGAGCGACGGCGCTTGGTGGCGTCCGGCCGCGGGCTGCAAAGTTGGGAGCAGAGCGCGGACAGGCATTTTCGAGTTGCAGAAAAAGAAGCTTAACCCTTTGAAATCGCGCGATCGCGTGCAAAACTGCACAGGCCAGACGCGAGGCCGCCTGGGCCTCGGACAGGAGCTCGGCGACCATCGCTGCACATGGAGGCGATCGTCCCGGCAGAGTTGGCCTGAACGAGAAAACCATTCACGCCGTCCGCGTCGTGTTCTAAGAACGCGCGCGCCTCGGAGGGCGCCGCTTTTGAACTCAGCGCCGATCCGCGCCTTGCAACCGGAGGAGATCCAAGATGAGGACGTTGACCTGGATTGCTGCGTTGAGCGCGGCTTTCCTTATGGCGCATTCCGCCTTCGCTGAAACCACAGCCGCGAAGGTTTGCGCGGCGGATATCAAGAAGCAATGCGGCGACGAGATGAAGTCAGGCGGCGCCGCGCTCAAGGACTGCATGAAGACGCATTTCTCCGACCTGTCCGAGGACTGTCAGGTGGCCATCGTCCGCACGGCTGCAGTCGGCAAGGCTTGCAAGGCCGACGCCAAGAAGCTCTGCGGCGACGTCAAGCCGGGCAAGGGAAATATGGCGCAGTGCATGAAATCGCACGCGGCGGACCTGAGTGACGGCTGCAAAGAGGCGCTGGCCAAAACCAACCGAAAATAGTGGACTTGCGACTTGCTTAGGCGAGCCTCGCGCCCGCTTCACTTGACAAGCCCGCACGTCCCCCGCAGGCCAAGCGCGCGAACTCACTCGCTGGGGAGATATCCATGAAAGCAATTGTTTCTGGCCTGCTGGCTCTCGGCCTGCTCGCCGTCCAAATCTCGGAGGCCGACGCGGCCGCCTGCGCCGCGGGTCGCTATCACGCCGGGTGCGTCGGGCCCCGTGGCGCGGTGGTTACTGGGCATCGGCCATATGGCACCGGCGCCGCCGTTGTGCGCCCTGCTTATGGCGCACGCTGCTTCTGGCGCGGCGGCGTGCGCGTCTGCCGCTAAACGGCACTTAAGCGGCGCGCGGGCCCAGGCGTCGCTCGCGACCGTCAAAGCTCGCGGGCCGTTCACACGATTGCTCCGAACCACGTCAGGACGGTCGCAGCGGTGGCGGGTCCGCCGACCTCGCTCCTGGAGGATGTGCCGAGCCCGCAAGGAAGCGCTTGGGCGGGGAAGGAGCGGCGGGGTGGCCCTGGTAAGCGATATCGATCAATTGAGCGTGGCCATTTCCCATGCGACCGCGCCGGCGTTCATGCTGGGCGCAGTGGCCGCTTTTCTATCGATTCTCATCGCGCGGCTGGAGCGGGTCGCCGACAAGAGCCGGGCGCTGCGCTCGGCAGACGCGGCTGCAGCCGACCCATCTGGAGCGATCGCCGAACTCGTTCTCGCGCCGGATGATCCTGCTGAGCCGAGCCATCTATTTCGCCGTTCTGAGCGCGCTCGTCACTGCGGGATTTCTGATTGGCGCATTTGTCGCCGCTCTAAGCGGCGTCGGCCATGGCCGTTTCATCGCATTGGCGTTCGCCGTGTCGTTGGGATTGTTGATTGCCTCGCTGGTGGAGTTGGCGCGCGAGATTTGCATCTACATGGCGAACATGCATCTGGAATGATCGCTAGGTTCGTCGGGTTTTGTTTTCGGACTGCGCTCGGGAGTTCCGCTTTTTAGATCGGATATGGTAGGAGAGCCCTAGACTGTTTTCAGGCGGTGCGGTTTGCGCCCGTAGGCGGCGGATCAGATTGACGACGTGCGCTGCGAATTCACGAATGGGTTAGGGCGGCTCCAGATGGGATTTCCTCCGCCGGATGGCGCGTCGGTCGATCGCGCCGCGCCTTGAGCAATCATCGACGAAGAACGCGTCCATGAGCGCCAATGCGGTTCGGCTCGCCGCTGGACTCGTGCTGGTCGCGGTCGGGGCGCCGGTTCCTGCAACCGCCCAATATTTCCCGCCCGCGCTGATCATCGTGCCGCCGGCTCAAAATTACGCCGCGCCCAAGCCCGCGCCAAGGCCGCCGCCGCCCGACAAGCCTAAACCGGCGGCCGACACGCCCCCACCGACAAAGCCCGCGGGCCATTATCAAGGCCAGACATTCGTGCCCGATTAGGCCGAAGCCGAAGGCGGCGGATTTATCGCCTGCCACTGAAGATCGCCGAGCACCGTTTATCCAATGAGCAGGATGGTTAGCGATTTGGCCGCCCCGGTGAATGACCACGGCTATTGGCGCTTCCTGAGCCTCACCCCCGGCTGCACCGCCCTGCACGTCTCAAGCCATCACCGCATGAATTGAGTATATAGCGAGAATAACGAGCGCAAAAAGATCGCTTGCCATGGCGATCGTTTCATTGGTCGTACGATCGCGAGCACGAATATGTTGTATGGCGGCCCCACCGTAGAAAATCGCGGCGATGATTGCGACCGGCAAGAGGAAGGTTGATTTGGCAAGCGAAGCCAGCCCCACTACGGCGAGCGCGAGATTGGCGATGCCAAGTTCACGCACGATTGGCCATACCCTTTCGTCGTTTATTTTGAAGATTTCCGCGGTGAACCGTGGCTGCACAACCTGCCGCTAGCCGGCAAGCCCGAGCCGGACACCGACAGCCCAGAACACAAACCATTTGCCGACGAGCTCTATAGAGCTCCCTCCCAACCACAGACGATCAAGCGCGATCGACAACAGTGGCGCGACGAACATTGTCCCAAAAACGACGCCGAGATACATCTCGGTCCTCCTTGCCGCAAATGGATCGGGGATAGCAGGCGGGGAATTGCTAGAATCGTCATCGCGAGGGAGCGAAGCGACGCGGCGATCAGAGCCGCGGGGCGCGCTAACTTCCCCTGGATTGCTTCGTCGCTGCGCTCCTCGCAATGACGAGCGGGGTTCGACCCAAATGTGATTTTCTCTAGCGGATCGGCGGGGCGTATTGAATGCCGCCATTGCTCCACAACTCGTTCAAGCCCGCGGGGAATTCCGAGCTTGGAATGAGCGCCGACGTTGCGGTCGAACACTTCGGCGTAATTGCCGACCTCGCGGACGACGCGCACGGCCCAGTCGTTCGGAAAGGCCGAACGGCTTGCCGAAGTCGCCGTCCGTTCCGACCAGCCGCTTGACAGACGGCTTCTGCGACTTCAGCGCATCGTCGATCGTCTTCGAGCTCACGCCAAGCTCCTCGGCGTTGATCATCGCGAAGTTGACCCACTTGACGATGTTGAACCATTGTATGTCGTCCTGGCGGACCGCGGGGCCGAGCGGCTCCTTCGAGATGATGTCGGGCAGGATCATGTTGTCGGCCGGCTTCGGCAGCTTGAGACGCATGGCGAAGAGCCCCGATGCGTCCGTGGTCAGCACGTCGCACTTCCCGTCCTGGTAGGCGGCGATCATTTCGTCGGCGCTCGCCTCGTGGACGATCTCGTACTTCATGTGGTTGGTTTCGAAAAAGTCGATGAAATTGGGCTCGGTGGTCGTGCCGGGCTGCACGCAGACCTTGCTGCCGTCGAGTTCGAGCGCCGATTGGAAGTTGCGGCTTTTGGGGACAAGAAACGCCTGCCCGTCATAATAGGTCACGCCGGCGAACACGACGCCATAGTCGCCTTCGCGGCCCATCGTCCAGGTCGAATTGCGCGACAGCACGTCGATCTGCTTGTCCTTCAAAGCGTCGAAGCGATCCGAAGCCGACAGCGGCACGTACTGCACCTTTGACGGGTCGTTGAAGATCGCCGCCGCCACAGCCCGGCAGAAATCGACGTCGAAGCCCGACCACTTGCCGTTGGTCGTCCTTGATCGAGAAGCCGTCGAGGCCCTGGCTCACGCCGCAGATGAGCGAGCCGCGATCCTGGACGGTCTTGAGCGTCTGGGCTCTGGGCGGCGAGCCGAGCGCCAGCGCCGCCGCGAGGGCGAGGAGCGATCGGGATCATCTTGCGCATGAACAGTCTCGCTTCCGTTCTGTGGGCCGCCGATCGCGGCTCTAAAGAACGACCGCCTGCCTGATGATGACCTTGGTTCCGACCGGCACGCGGTCATAGAGGTCGATGACGTCGTCATTTACCAGCCGGAAACAGCCCGACGAGACGGCGTGGCCGATCGTCTCCGGCTGGTTGGTGCCGTGGATGCGATAAACCGTGCCGCCAAGATACATCGCGCGCGCGCCCGAGCGGATTGCCCGGGCCGCCCGCCATGAAGCGGGGCAGATAGGGCTGGCGCTCGATCATTTCCGGCGGCGGACGCCAATCCGGCCATTCCTGCTTGCGCGAAATCTTCTGCAAGCCGGACCACTGTGAAGCCTTCGCGACCGACGCCGATGCCATAGCGAAGCGCCCGGTTGTTGCCCTGCACCAGGTAGAGGAAGCGGTCTTTGGTGTCGATGATGATCGTGCCCGGCGCTTCGGTGGTGCGGAAGAACACCTCCTGCTTCTCGTAGGCGCCGGTGAGCTGCTCTTCTTCCGGCGTCGGCTGGTAGCCGGGCTGGTCGACGACATTCATCTCGTCCTGGCCCGGGGTCTGCGCTCCCGCGCCCGCGCCCGCGAAAACCGCGAAGCGCCGCGCCAAGCGCAGCCCGCATCAACAAACTCACTCGAACTCTCATGCGCACTCCGTCAATTGGAGGAACAGCGTCAAATTCCGGATCGAGCGCTGATCAGCGCTTTCCGCACCGCACGTAAACCATCGTGCCATAGCGACTCGCATTGTCTGGATCGACCCAGATCGTCGTGAACGAATTCGCATCGACATTGGTGACGATGCGATCGTCGGGGCCGCCCGCTGCGGCGCCCTTGCGGCCCGAGGTAGGTCTGGCCGGTCGGTCCGCCAACCAGGAACAGTTCCGTCAATTCCTTCTGATCGGCGAGATTCATCATCACGCCGCCGGTCGGGCCCTTGTCGATGACGTAAGGCCTGTTGCACTGCGCCGACGCCTCTTTGATCGTGCGGGCCCGGTCCTCGTCCTTGTGATAGGCGGCGAAGCCCCACTTGCCGACCAACTGGTCGGGGCTGACGGCCGCCGCGACGATCGCGGGCGTGGGCGGAGGCGTTTCCCCGCAGCCGGCGACGAGAGGGAAAGGAGACCGACCAGCGCCAGCGCTCCGCCGCGACGTGCGATCATTGCCCAAAGCCCTCTTATCGTCGTTGCCGCCATCAGCGGCGTTCAAGCCGACTGCACGCCGAACCCGTGATACGCTTTGTTATCATGTCCTCGCTAGCAAACGCGGCCGAGTCGGGTCAATTCGCGCTTGCGGCGCGACCGGCGATTGCGGTGGATGCCTTCGAAGCAACTCAGACGAGGTGCGGCGAGCCGGCCGCGGGCGGCCGAACGCACGAGCCGCTTCTCGGCCTCCCACTGATCGGCGCTTTCGCAGCTCGGTCAGGAACTGGGCCTTGCCGCCGGTCAGCGCCGCGACCGGCAGGCCGTCGCGGTAGACGACGCGATTGGCGGTGAGCGCCGACGAGCCGCTGTCCGGGCGTCAGGATGCCGATCAGATTGAGCGGATCGGCGCCCGACAGCGACACCCATTCGCCCGATGCGGGCTGCGGCGAATCTCGCGCATGAGCCCGACCGCGTCGGGCAGCGCGAATTGCTCGCCCGAGAAGCCGGCGACGAAACGGCCGCCGCGAATCTCGCCGCGCGCCTCGAGCCGGCGGTAGACGCGCAGCAGATCCCGCCAGGGCGGCAGCCATCCCGGCTCCTGCGTCAGCAGGCGCCAGAAGACCACGCCGTAACGGGCGAGCAGCGCACGCGCCGCATATTCGACCGCGGCCGTCGCGAGACTCGCCGTCTCATCGGCGCGGTCGCGGCTGATCATCGCCCAGCGGCCGCCGCTCTCGATGTCGAAGCGCAAGCACGCGCCCGCGCCGTTTCAGGCCGGCGGGCGGCTTGCGCTGGCCCGACGGCACGAGCAGAGCGCGCAGGCCGGCGAAGCTGTCGGAGGCCGCGAGCCCGAGCGCGACGAGTTCGCCGAGCGCCTCTTCGAGCTGCGGACGCAGGAGGCGCGCGGCCTCCGCCAGTTCGTCGAAGAACAGTGCGCCGCGCGCGCTCAAGGCTTCGAGCGCGGCCTGGGCGCGTCCGCTCATCGCGGCCGCAGCCGCTCCGGGGCGCGAGCGCCATCCACAGCGGCGCGCCGGCGACGTTCGATGAGCGCGATCGGCGTCGAGCCGACCGGCGACACATGGCGCGTCGCGACCATTGCCGTTGGCGGCGGCGGGCGGCGTCAGGCGCGCCCAGGACGTTCGTCCGGCGAGGCATTGGCGGTCGAGCCATGAAGCCTGATAGCCCTTGAGCCGCGCCGGCAGGATCTCGGTCTCCCACGCTTTCGCGGGCGCCTCGAAGCCTTCGAGCGCGCTCAAGATGACGGGAAGCGCGTCGGGCCCCTCGAGGCGCGTCTCTTCGGCAACGTGCTGCCAGGCGAACAGGAAGCGCAGAAAATCCCGCGCGGCGACCGGCTCGATCTCCGCTCGCAGCCGCCGCACCGTGTAATGATGGATGCGCGCCAGAAGGCGCCGGTCGCACCATTGCTCGTCGTTGAGGCCCGGGAGGAAGCGTCCCTTCAGGATTGCGCCTTCGCTTTGCAGAGCAGCGAGCGGCGGCCGATATCGGCGCCCGGCTCGAGCCCCAGCGGCGCGGCGAGCGCCGTTGGCGTGACCGGCCCAAGACCCTCGAGCCTGCCGCGCAGGATTTCGACCAGCGCTTCCTCCGCTCGACCATGTTCGGCCGGCCTGTTCGGCGGGCGCCGCAATCTCCGGCTCGAGCCGCGCCTGCGGCCAGACCGCGCGGAATTGCGCGAGCCGCTCGGCCGGAATCCACAGCCCCCGCTTGCGGGCCCTCGATAAGCGCGACGCGCTTGTCGCGCGCGAGCGCGTCGAGCCATTCGCGCCAGCCGGGCGAAGCGCTCGCCTCCGTCTTCGCTCAGACAAGCGAGCCAGAGCAGCGCGTCGTGCAAGCTCCTCGGCGTTGACGGGATCGGGCCAGGCCTCGGACTGAACCTTGGCGATCGCCTGGGGGTCCAGCCGGCCGAGGTCGGACGCGTCCTGCGGGTCGCGCCAGCGCCGCGCCATCACCGCCTGCGTTCGCCGCTCTTCAAGCGGCGCGTCGTCGAGGAACGCGTAGGGCCTCGCCGACAGCGCCTCCAAGGCGAGCGGCGAAGGCTCGGTCAGATCGCAGCACACAAGCTCAATCTCGCCAGCTTCGAGGCGCCGCAGCAGCCGCTCCAGGCCCTCGAGGTCCATCGCCTCGTGCAGGCAATCGTGAATCGCCTGGTTGGTGAGCGGATGGTCGGGGACCTCGCGCTCGCCGACCAGATTTTCGGCGCAGGCGATCTGGTCGGGGAAGACCGCCGCGACGAGGTCCTCCGCCTGCATGCGCAAGAACTGCGGCGGCACCTTCTTGCCGGCTCGAAAGCGGGGCAGGGCGAGCGACACGCCGGCGACCCAGCGCCAGCGCGTGGTGAACATCGGCGAATCCAGCATCGCCTGGATGAGCACTTCGCGCACGCTGTTCGAATGCAGGTAGCGCGCGACGTCGCCAAGCTCGAAGCTATGCGCCGTGGTCAGCGACAGCACGATGTTGTCTTCGGTCGCCGCCGCCTGCAGCTCGAAATTGAACTTGCGGCAGAAGCGCTTGCGCAGCGCGAGGCCCCAGGCGCGATTGAGGCGGCTGCCGAATGGCGAGTGAATGACGAGCTGCATGCCGCCGGCTTCGTCGAAGAAGCGTTCGAAGACGATCGTGTCCTGCGTCGGCATCGCGCCAAGCGCCGAGAGGCTCGCGGCGAGGTAATCGACGAGCTGATCGGCGGCGGCTTCGCCGACGCCGACTTCGTCGATGAGCCAGCGCCGGGCGCTCGCTCCAGACGGGTCGGAACGAGCTCGCGCCGCGATCTCGGCGCGCAGACGCGAGACCGAGACGGACAGCGCATCCGTTCGGCCCGGCGCCTCGCCGAGCCAGAACGGAATGTTCGGCGGCTGGCCCTTCGCGTCCTCGACGCGCACCGTGCCACGCTCGACGCGCTGAATGCGATAGGAAGCGTTGCCGAGCTGGAAGATGTCGCCCGCCATGCTCTCGACGGCGAAATCCTCGTTCACCGTGCCGATGGTCTGGTTCTCCGGCTCGAGCAGCACCTGGTAGTCGGCGGTGTCGGGGATGGTGCCGCCCGAGGTCAGCGCGGTCGTGCGCGCGCCGCGCCGGCCGCGCAAAACGCCATTGACCGCGTCGCGATGGATGAGCGCGCCGCGCCGGCCCCGGCGGGTGGCGAAGCCCTCGCCGAGCATGCGCACGATCGCGTCGAAATCCTCTCGCGCCAGCGAACGGAAAGGCCAGGCGCGGCGCAGCCGATCGTAAAGCTCGGTTTCCGACCAATCCTGCGCCGCGACTTCCGCGACGATCTGCTGCGCGAGCACGTCGAGCGGCCTTTCGGGAATCGTCAAGCGGTCAAGCTCGCCGCGACGGACGCTGTCGAGAAGCGCGGCGCATTCCACGAGATCGTCGCGCGACAGCGGAAACAGCCGCCCCTTGGGCGTGCCGCCGATCGCGTGGCCGGAGCGTCCGACGCGCTGCAGAAAGCGTCGCGATCGAGCGCGGCGAACCGATCTGGCAAACGAGATTGACGTCGCCGATGTCGATGCCGAGCTCGAGCGAAGCGGTCGCGACCAGGGCTTTCAGTTCGCCGCGCTTGAGCCGCTGTTCGGCGGCGAGCCGCAGCTCCTTCGCCATGCTGCCGTGATGCGCGGTGACCGCGTCCTTGCCGAGGCGGTCGCTAAGCTCGCGCGCGACGCGTTCGGCCATGCGGCGGGTGTTGACGAACACGAGCGTCGTGCGGTGCTCCGCGATGAGCTCGGCGAGGCGCGCGTAGATTTCCTTCCAGACGTCTGTCGACATGATCGGCTCGAGCGGCGACGCCGGTATCTCAAGGCTCAGATCGCGCGGGCGCTGATGGCCGGAGTCGATGATCGCGACCTCCGCGGCTGGCTTGCCGTCAGCCGCGGCGCCGGCAAGAAAATGGGCGACCTCTTCGATCGGGTTCTGCGTGGCCGAGAGGCCGATGCGCTGCAGGCGGTCGCCGCACAAAGCCGCGAGCCGCTCGAGCGACAGAGCGAGATGGGCGCCGCGCTTGTTCGGCGCGACGGCGTGGATCTCGTCGACGATCACCGAGCGGACGTTCGCGAGCATCGCGCGCCCGGATTCCGAGCCGAGCAGCACGTAGAGCGATTCCGGCGTCGTGACCAGAATGTGCGGCGGACGGCGGCGCATCCGCTCGCGCTCGGCGGCGGGCGTGTCGCCGGTGCGCACCCAGGTGCGGATTTCGACATCGGGCAGCCCGCTCTGGCGAAGCTCGCTCGCGGATGCCGGCGAGCGGCGCCTCGAGATTGCGATGGATGTCGTTCGACAGCGCCTTCAGCGGCGAGACGTAGACGACCTGCGTCGCGTCCGCGAGCGGCGCCTCGAGGCCCTGCCGCACGAGGTCGTCGATCGCGGACAGAAAGGCGGCGAGCGTCTTGCCCGATCCGGTGGGCGCGGCGATCAGCGTATGCCGGCCGGCCTTGATCGCCGGCCACGCTTCGGCTTGCGCGGGCGTCGGCGCGGCGAAACTCTCGGCGAACCAGTTCGCGACCGCCGGGTGAAAGAGAGCGTCCACGACCAATGGCGCGCGCGGCGCGGCAGAGCGCTTCCTCGCGCCGGTTCGCGCCTTCAGGGTCGAAGCGAAGTCGGTTTCCAAGCGGCTTGGCTCCCCACGGACGTCGAGGGAATTGCGTCCGCCTATATATGGCGCCGGATCGGCGTTTGGTCACCATCGCGCCTACCAGGTGCTTGCTCCGGCGGAGGCGCCCCTTGACAATTCGCTCCGCCGATGCGCGAGAGCGTCGAAAAGCGCGCCGGGACGTGTGTACAAGTGCTGGTCCCGCTTGCGGATCGTCGTTCCGCTATGCTCGTTACCCACACGTTTAAACAGGGATGCTTGAGCGAGATGATCCGGGATGAGTTGCGTCGAACACGCACCATTTTCACCTTCGATCCGGGCGGGCACAACGGCAGCGGCGGGCGTGTGCCTAGGCATCGGACGCACGCTCTATAAACTCAAGATGATGGCCTCCGCCTAACCAATTGAAAACGCTGGCAGAATTAGCTCCAATGGCGGAGACGGAGGGATTCGAACCCTCGATAGAGCTTTACAACCCTATAACGGTTTAGCAAACCGCCGCCTTCAGCCTCTCGGCCACATCTCCGGGCGCAATGCGCGTGGCGACATATGCCCGACGCCTACCCCCTTTGCAAGCGTCCGGCGCCCAAGCTTAGCGGTGCTCAACCGAGAAACGCATAGCCTAGGACTTAGGCTCGAAAGCCAGCGACGCCCCGCGGCCTTGGTCGAGCTCGAGGCGAGCCGGGGCCGCTGCGGTGACGCTATAGGAACCTCTTCTTTTTGCGACCGTGTGGCAACCACCCGATCATGGATGCAGAAATGCGCACGCCAAATTCGAATCGAAACGTGAACAGGCTGATCAGGCGAGGCCGCACCGCCGGCAACCGCGCCTGATCAGCCAATGCGTCGGAACGCCCAAGCCGCTCAGGCGGCCGGCGGCGTGTCTGACGATGGAGTTGGCATTGGCATCGCTTTCTTGCGCTTTGCCGGCGCCTTCTTTGCGGAGGCCTTCTTTGCGGAGGCTTTCTTCACCGCCCCTTTGCGCGTGGCCTTTTTGGCGACGACCTTGCGGGCGGACTTCTTCGCGGAGGCCTTCTTCACCGCACCCTTGCGCGTGGCCTTTTTGGCGACGACCTTGCGGGCGGACTTCTTCGCGGGCTTCTTGGCGGCGGACTTCTTCGCCGTTTTCTTGGTAGCAGCTTTCGCCATTTATCACGTCCCTCTTAACCACCTGCTCTCAGCACAAATTTCGCGCCATGCAGATGCGTGAGCGAAGGTACATTCGTTTTGATTTCACGCAAGCGTTGCACACGCGCGCAACGCACGCCGAACGCCATGACTATCGAATTATCGCGCGCACTCGGACCTCTGATCATTCAACGGCAAGAGCGGTTGCCCACGCCGTTCACTTCATTGCAACGGCCCGAGCGTGTTGCGCGCGAAGCTTGTTCGCATCAGCCGATGCGGGGGCGCACGATTCCCATTTTTCCCTTATATTGCGCTAATCTCCAAGATTCCTGTTTGCTCGCGCGGAAGCGATGCATCGCACTCGCAGAACCGATCCTGGGCGCTTACGGCAGCGCGAGAACCAAGAGCATTCGTCGCAAGGAGCGTATCAAATCGAAACGATGCGCAAGCGTTTCGCGATCGAATTTTTCTTGGTGGATAGGCCGGATTTTTTGTCGCTGATCGTTGCGATCACCGACTTCTCCACGCGAGTCTCGCCAAGAATCATGCGATTCGCTGCACGTGATTTGGCTGCAGCGTTAGAGCCCGAGTTCGCTTTTTGAGCGCGTCGCTCACCGCTTGCGGGTTGGCTTTGCCGCCCGTCGACTTCATCACCTGACCCACGAACCAGCCCAACATGCCGGGCTTCGTCTTGGCCTGGTCCGCCTTGTCGGCATTGGCTGCGATGACAGCGTCGACGGCGCTCTCGATTGCGCCAACGTCGGTCACCTGACGCAGACCATGCGCTTCGACGACCGCGCGCGGATCAGCGCCGCGGTCCTCAGCGAACAGCCTCATGAGCAGATCCTTGGCGATCTTGCCGGAGATCACGCCCTCACCGATGAGATCGACGAGGCTTGCCAAAGACGCCGCGCTCAAGCCGGCGTCCGCCACCGCGACGCCTCGCGCGTTGGCCTGCGCGGAGATGTCGCCCATCAGCCAGTTGGCGACCGCCTTCGCGTCGCGCTTGGCGCCGCGATGGTTGACAGCGTCCTCGAAGAAATCCGCAGTCTCCCGCTCGGCGACCAGGATTGAGGCGTCGTAGGGCGAGAGGCCATAGTCGGCGATGAAGCGCGCCCGCTTGGCGTCAGGCAGTTCGGGCAACTCCGCGGCGAGCGCGTCGATGAAAGCCGCGTCGAGTTCAAGCGGCAAAAGATCGGGGTCGGGGAAATAGCGATAGTCGTGCGCCTCCTCCTTGGAGCGCAACGAGCGCGTTTCCCCGCGTGCGGGATCGAACAGCCGCGTCTCCTGCTCGATGGCGCCGCCGTCCTCAATGACGGCGATCTGCCGGCGCGCCTCGGTCTCGATCGCCTGGCCGATGAAGCGAATGGAGTTGACGTTCTTGATCTCGCAGCGTGTGCCGAGGCCTTCTCCGGGACGGCGCACGGAGACATTGACGTCGGCGCGCAGGTTGCCCTTCTCCATGTCGCCGTCGCTGGAGCCGATGTAGCGCAGGAGGGTGCGCAGCTTGCTCACATAGGCCTTGGCCTCATCGGCCGAGCGCATGTCGGGCCTGGAGACGATCTCCATCAGAGCGACGCCGGAACGGTTGAGGTCGACGAAGCTCATCGTCGGCGACTGGTCGTGCAGTGACTTGCCAGCATCCTGCTCGAGATGCAGGCGCTCGATCCCGACTTTGATGGAATGGTCCGGCGTGAGCTCAACCTCGATCTCCCCCTCCCCCACGATCGGGCTCTTGTACTGGGAGATCTGATAGCCCTGCGGCAGATCGGGATAGAAATAATTCTTGCGGTCGAACGTCGAGCGGCGATTGATCTGGGCCTTGAGGCCGAGGCCGGTGCGCACCGCCTGAGCCACGCATTCGGCGTTGATCACGGGCAGCATGCCGGGCATCGCCGCATCGACGAGCGAAACGTGCGAGTTGGGCTCGCCGCCGAACGCGGTTGAAGCGGCGGAGAAGAGCTTCGAGCGCGAGGTCACCTGGGCGTGGACCTCGAGACCGACGATCACCTCCCAGTCGCCCGTCGCGCCTTTGATCAGCTTCGCGCTCGGCCTGTCTGTCGCCATGGGAATCGCTCTACCCTTGATCTCGAAGGTCCGTCAGGATCTTAACGCCCGCGCCTCATGCCCACCACGGCTCCGGAAGCGCGGTCCGCCCCGCCGATTGCTCAATCGTCTCGCCGAGCGCGAAGAGCGTCTCCTCATCGAACGGACGGCCGATGAGCTGCAGCCCAAGCGGCAGACCTTCGCTGGACAGGCCCGCGGGCGCGACGAGTCCCGGCAGACCCGCCATGTTCACGGTCACGGTGAAGACGTCGTTGAGGTACATTTCGACGGGGTTGTCGGAGCCCTTCTCGCCGATGCCAAACGCGGCGGACGGGGTGGCGG
Source organism: uncultured Alphaproteobacteria bacterium (assembly GCA_963756955.1). GTDB lineage: Bacteria > Pseudomonadota > Alphaproteobacteria > Rhizobiales > Beijerinckiaceae > Roseiarcus. The sequence goes on along the minus strand of CAVWPU010000014.1, from coordinate 126,158 downwards.
GGGTCAGGATCGCATCGACGCCGTCGGCGAACACGCGCTCGAAGTCGCGCTTTATAAGAGTGCGGATTTTCTGCGCCCTTACGTAATAGGCGTCGTAATAGCCGGCGGACAGGACATAGGTGCCGATCATCAGGCGCCGCCGCACTTCCGTACCGAAGCCCTTGGCGCGGGTGTGCTCGTAGAGCTCGGTGATGTCGGCCCCAGGTTCCCGCAGGCCGTAGCGCACGCCGTCGTAGCGAGCGAGATTGCTCGAGGCTTCCGCGGGCGCCACTATATAATAAGCGGGCAGCGCGTAGCGCGTGTATGGCAGGCTGACGTCCACGACGCTTGCGCCCGCAGCGCGCAGCCATTCAGCGCCGCGCGCCCACAGAACGTCGATCTCGCCGCTCATGCCCTCGAGGCGATATTCCCTGGGCACGCCGATCTTCATGCCCTTGACGGAGCGTCCGACCGCGGCTTCGTAGTCCGGAACGGGGCTCGGCGAGCAAGTGGAATCCTTCTGGTCGGGTCCGGCCATCGACCTTAGCATGATGGCGGCGTCGCGCACGGTGCGCGCGAGCGGCCCCGCCTGATCGAGGGACGAGGCAAACGCAACCATGCCGTATCGCGAGCACCGCCCATAGGTCGGCTTGATGCCGACGATGCCGGTGAACGCAGCCGGCTGGCGGATCGAACCGCCAGTGTCGCTCGCCGTGGCGGCAAGGCAAAGACGCGCCGCGACAGCGGACGACGAGCCCCCGGACGAACCGCCGGGCGTCAGCAGACCGCGCTTGTCGGCGCTCAGCGCCGCCGTGCGCCCTCTTTCGCGGCTCCAGTTCGGCGGCAGCCAGGGCGAAGCGACAGGCCCGTAATAGGAGGTCTCGTTCGACGAGCCCATGGCGAACTCGTCCATGTTGAGCTTGCCGAGCATCACGGCACCATCGCGCCACAAATTGCGAGGTGACGGTCGATTCGTAGCGCGGCTTGAAGCCGTCGAGAATATGGCTGCACGCCTGGGTATGGGCCCCTTCGGTGGCGTAGAGGTCCTTGACGCCGATCGGCAATCCTTCGAGCGGGCCCGCCTCTTTGCTGGCGAGGCGAGCGTCGCTGGCCTCGGCCATTTGCAGCGCCTTGTCCGCCGTGATGGCGACGAACGTGTTGAGCCCCTTGGCGCGCTCGATCGCTTCGAGGTGAGCCCTGGTGATCTCGACGCTGGAAATCGCCCGGGATTTGAGACGATCGCGCGCCTCGGCGAGCGTGAGGGAGGTCAGGTCGGTCAAATTATATCCTTGACGACGAGCGTCGCGCCTCGGCGGGTCACTCAATCACTTTGGGAACGACAAAGAAGCCGTCCTCGGTCAGCGGCGCATTGGCAAGCACCAGCGGCGCAATTTCGCCGTCCGCGACAACGTCGTCGCGCATCGGCAGGCGCATGGGAATGACCGACGTCATCGGCTCGACGCCGTCGACGTCGACCTGATCGAGGGCTTCGACGAACTTGAGGATGGCGTTGATCTCGCCTTGCAAATGCGGGATCTCAGCTTCGCTCACGGCGATGCGCGCGAGACGCGCGATGCGTCGGACGGTGTTGAGATCAACGGACATCCAAAGCTCCTGGAAACTCCTTGGAACGTAGGGCGCGCCCCTATACATCGCCAAGTTTTTGCTGGCAAACAGCGGTGTGAGACGCGCCTGCGATTGGCTTCGGGATCGCGGGCCCCGCATTCGACTGGCGCGTCCCCGGGTGATAGGCCGGTCCCGCCAATGCGTCGACCGATCGCAATCGAAGACCTGCCCTTGAGCCTTCCTCCCAAGGGGCGCCTGATCGGCGTCGACCTTGGCTCGAAAACCATCGGCCTTGCGATCTCCGACGTCGAGCGTCGCCTCGCCTCGCCTTTCAAGACCCTAGCGCGCGGCGCGTTCGCCGTGAACGCCGAGACCCTGACCGCGATCTTCACCGAACACGACATTGCCGGCATCGTCCTTGGGCTGCCGCTCGATCTTGACGGACGCGACAATCCTCGCGCGCAATCGACCCGGGCTTTCGCACGCAATCTGTCGATGCGGACCAGTTTGCCCATCGTTCTCTGGGATGAGCGGTTCTCGACCGCCGTCGTCACGCGGTCGCTTATCGCCAACGACGTGTCCCGCGCCAGGCGGGCGCAGGTCGTCGACAAGATGGCTGCGGCTTATATTCTCCAGGGCGCCCTGGACCGTCTTGGCGGGCTCGCGCGCCCACAAACGAGCGAATTGTAGCCCTTCGCAACACTTTTTCTCGCTTGTCTCTACATAATTGTGGAAGTGCAGGCTCGCCAATATTGTCAGGAACGTCTTGTTTTTCGTTGTAAAATCGGCGTCTGTTACAGTGTAAATTAAGGTCCTGCCCGAATCAAAGCGACCCGCGCGTTGAGAAGGCGATCGACCGCGGAGCAGGTCGCCTGAGATGGTCCGCCTCCCTCCGCCGAACGGGACAGCGTTGTCGTATGATTGAGGATCTTAGTTTCCCGAGACGGATGCGCGGAGAGCAAGTGCGGGCCGGAAGGAACGGCTCCGCGAGGTCGCCCAGAAGGGCCAGCGATTCGTCTCACAGGGGCGTCACGCGGGAGGCGCTCGATGTTGCCCGATATATCACCGATATGACCGCCCAGCTTGAAGCCATGGCTATCGCAGGCCGCCTCGATCTGCTCGCCTATTTTCTCGGAATGGCGAAAGCAGAAAGCGAAATATATGTTCGCACCAACGCCGTCGCCGAAGCCGAGCGCACGGACGAGCCCGCATTTGAGCTGCCGCAAGAGAACAGTTCGTTCGATTGATAGCGGAGGCGGCTTATCCGTCGTTGGCAACCGCGCGCAAGGCGACGCGGTCGCCGGAATATTCGACGCGCCCGGCCAGTTCGAGTTCGAGCAGCGCCACTCGCACGGCACGAGCCGAAGTCTCGGCCGCCCGGGCCAGTTCGTCGAGCGTAATGGGCGAAGGACCGAGCAAGGCGGCGATCCGCTCTCGCGCGGCCTCGGATTCGTCGCCAATCCTGTAGGGCGTGCCGCCCACGTCATCGAATTCGTCGCCCGGCTGCGTTCGAGGCGTCGAGTCCGGGTCGACGCCGTAAAGCGCTTGTTCGCCCCAAAGCGGTTCGCCCGTCTCGCCTCCGGTTTCGCGCATGAAGGCAAGATCGCTTGAGCGTACGGGTTCGAGGGCCGTCAGCACGTCGTCAGCGCTCGTGCAGATCGACGCTCCCTGCTTTAGGAGATCATTGGTTCCTTCCGCTCGCGGATCGAGGGGTGAACCCGGCACGGCGAAGATTTGCCGGTTCTGCTCCAGCGCGAATTTCGCGGTGATAAGAGAGCCGGAACCCCTCGCCGCCTCAACCACCACTATGCCTAAGGCAAGCCCGGATACGATGCGATTGCGGCGCGGAAAGTCCCGCCCGCGCGGCTCCCACTCGATCGGCATTTCAGATAGGATCGCGCCGGATTCGACCATCCGTTCCATCAGCGGCACAGCCTCGCTCGGGTAAGGCTTTCCATGTCCGCCGGCGAGCACGCCAATCGTGCTGGTCTCCAGGCTTGCGAATGCGCGCGTTGATCGATCCCCCGCGCGAGCCCGGACACAATGACGTAACCGGCTTGGCCCAAGCTGCGCGCCAAGCGTTCGGCGAAAGTCAGTCCAGCAGCGGAAGCATTGCGAGAACCGACGATCGCGACCGCGGCCTTTCGCAACGCATCCGCGCGTCCTTGAAGAGCGAGAATCGGCGGCGCTGAATCGATCTCTTGCAAAGCCGACGGATAATCCGTCTCGCCGAGCGCGATGATAGCGGACGCCAAGCCTACGCGCAGCGACAAGCTCTTTTTCGATCTCTTCGGCCGGAGCGACGCGAATTGGACGCCTTGCCCCGCCTCGGCGGGCGAGATCCGGCAGCGCGTTCAGCGCTGCTCGAGCCCCGCCGCAATTGGTGATAAGCGCGCGGAACGTCCGGGGACCAACGTTCTCCGACCGTAGGAGCCGCAGCCAATCGAAGCGCTGCTGATCGGTAAGTCGGAACTCAGGCTTGTTCGCCATCCACCCTGGTTTTCTGCCCGATTTTCGACTCGGAGCCGTTAAGGAGGCGGACGATGTTGGCGCTGTGCTTGAACCAGACCAGCGCAGACAGCGCCGCGAAGACAACCGCCGCCCCGCTCTCCCCGAATCGCCGCCATCGCGATCGGAGAAGCAATCGTCGCAGCCAGCGCCGCCACCGACGAATAACGCAGGAGCGCCGCGACAGCGAGCCAGACGACAGCGAACACGATCGCCGCCGGCCACGCAAGGCCGATGAGACAGCCAAGATAGGTAGCGACGCCCTTGCCGCCGCGGAACTTGCAGCCAGACCGGATACATGTGGCCGAGGACCGCGCCGGCCGCCGCAGCAAGCGCCGTTGGCGGTCCGAACATCCACCAAGCCAGAACGATCGCCAGCGTCGCCTTCGAGCGCGTCGAGCACGAGCGTCGCGGCCGCAAGCCCCTTGCGGCCAGTGCGCAGGACGTTGGTTGCGCCGATGTTGCCCGAGCCGATCGAACGCAAATCGCCCGCCCCGGAAAGCTTCGTCAGCACGAGCCCGAAAGGAATTGACCCGAGACAATAGCCGAGCGCCAGCGCCAACGCCCCGCCATAAGAAACCCCGACCATGCGCGCTTCCAGCCGACGCGGATTGAACAAAGCTTCGGCTGAGACTATTCGTGCGCGACCCGCCCGGCAACCAGCGTCATCTTGACCCGGCCCTCGAGCCGAGCCGCGTCGAAGGGCGTATTGCGGCAGCGCGAATGGAGTGAGGCCGGATCGAGCACATAAGGCTCTTCGGGATCGAAGCGGATGACGTCGGCTGGCGCGCCGACGGACAGCCTGCCGACCGGCAGCCGCAGGATCTCGGCAGGTCGCGAAGTCATCGCGCGGATGAGGCGCGGCAGCGAGACATGTCCGCCCGCAACGAGGCGCAGGCTCGCCGACAGCATCGTTTCGATGCCAATCGCGCCCGCCTCGGCTTCCGCGAACGGCAGCCGCTTGGTGTCGACGTCCTGGGGATCGTGGTCGGAGCAGATGACGTCGATCAGGCCGTCGGCCAGGGCCTCGACCAGCCCCAGGCGCTCGTCCTCGGCGCGCAGCGGGGGTTTGAGTTTGAGAAACGTGCGGTAGTCGCCGACGTCGAGCTCGTTCAGGGTCAGGTGATTGATCGACACGCCGCAGGTTACCGGCAGCCCGGCCTCGCGCACCCGCGCGATCGCCTCGAGCGACAGACGATTCGAGATCAGCGCCGCGTGATAGCGGGCGCCGGTCAGCGCGACCAGACGCAGATCGCGGTCGAGCACGATGGTTTCCGCTTCGCGAGGCACGCCGGGCAGACCGAGCCAGGTCGCGCGCAAGCCCTCGGCCATCACGCCCTCGCCGCCCAGCGACCGGTCCTCGCAGACCGGCGCGATCAGCGCGTCAAAGTCGCGGGCGTAAGTCATGGCGCGGCGCATGGTCAGCGCATCGGCGACAGAATGGGTCCCGTCGCAGAAGGCGATCGCGCCCGCTTCCGCGAGCAGGCCGATTTCGGCGATCTCCTCGCCTCTGAGCCCCTTGGTCAGGGCGGCCGCGGGATGGATGCGGACCTTGGCGTCGTCGCGCGCCCGGCGCAGGATGAAGTCGACCACCGCGGGGTCGTCGACCGGCGGATTGGTGTCGGGGCGCGTGACAAGCGTGGTTACGCCCCCCGCGGCTGCGGCGGCGCTGGCGCTGGCGATGGTCTCGCGATGCTCGGCCCCGGGCTCGCCGACGAAAGCGCGCATGTCGATAAGGCCCGGCGAAACGACGTCGCCGCCGCAATCGACGATCCTCGCCTCGGCCGGCAGCTGGTCCCGCGTGACCGCGGCGCCGACGCCGGCGATGAGGCCGTCGAATGACGATGAGCCCGCCGCGCGTCTCGGTCTCCTGAACGGGATCGATGAGACGCGCGTTGACGAAGGCGATGGGCGGAGCAGATGCCATGAGGCGCGTCGTTGACTACCGGCCGGCGCCTGTATGCGCAAGGGCATGATGATTACGAAGAAGAAAGAGGATTGGACGACGCGCCGTTCTATACGCAGCGACATTCGCTCTTGCCTGCCTCGGCAAAAGCGGCTAGAGCGCGCCGCTCGCTTCTCAGGGCGCGTTTCGCAGCCCCAGCCGACCTAGCGCCCGTAGCTCAGCTGGATAGAGCACCAGACTACGAATTTGGGGGTCAGGAGTTCGAATCTCTTCGGGCGCGCCATTTTTTACCCCTCCGGAACAAAACTGGGCACTCGGCTTCGGCCTTAAAGCCGAATGCGGACATTGCAGAACGCGCTGTGGCGACCTCGACGACCGAGTTCGGGTTCTAAAACAAATAGCCCACTCTTAATTGGGTCTTGAAAGTGTAGACTGGAAAATCCTTGATGATCGGAATGCCGAACTCGGCCGAGATCACCGTATGCTCAGTGGGTTTCCAGCCGATCATGAAGTTGGCGGGTAGAAACAATCGGCCCGTTTGATTCCACACCGGTGACCCATAGTTCAGCCGAATGTCCGGGCTTGGGAAGAGTGTGAAGAACAGGTTGTGCGGCAGATTGATGTTGAGGCTCGGCGCGATGCGCAATTGCCGCAACAAGCGGCCGTCGTCATTGCCCTCGAAATCAATTCCGTAACGAACCTGCGGAGCGAAATAGCTGCCAGGACTGATCTCCGGAAGCATGGTGCGGACAGTCAGAATGGTGACCTCTTCCCAGGCGTCCGACGCCACGCCGTTGCTCGCGGTGGGCGCGATCAGTTGTCCGCCGAGCGCGACCGCCCAGCGTTGATCGAGGTCGTGCACGACCCACGCCTGACCAAGCACGTTGCCGAAGCCGGACACGGTCGCGCCGGTTGGATTTGTGGGCGTCACCCCGTTCGTCCACACCACCGGAATTTCGGTTCGGAAGTTCAACTCCCATTGCGGCGCGAATCTCAACGGCGGCGTCTCGATGCGGGCGAACGGCGTGTTGGTTTGGATTGTTTTGGTCGTTCCCTCCTCGACGCCTGGACCGGGGGCTTCGGTGTAGCGGTCAAGAAGCTCGATCTTGCCCAACGGCTGAGTTGGGTCGTCGCCAGTCCCGTTTTCGAGGTCGGGGCGATCCGAGCCAGCAAGAACAGGGCCCACCAATCCCGAGGCACTCATGAAAAAAGTGCAAAGCGAGAGAGCGAAAAGCGAGCGTCTCAGTTGCGCGTACGAAAACCGCGTCGGGCTTGGGAGCGCCGTCGCCACAGCTTGCGCTTTATCTCATCGCCGCGAGATTTCTCCAGAAGGTCTCGAGACTGTTCGTGCCTCCGAAGAGCGTCGTGAAATTGGTCGAATTGACCAAAACGATGTCTCCGGCCATCCGTTCATTCGGTGGAACCCAGAGCAGACAGTTGAACTCCCGCTCTCCCGCTTCGGTGAAGGGATGGGGCCGTTCGAGGTCGATCGGCTGCCGCGCGAGCACTTGTACGGAACTCGCCCCTCCAGTCAGTTCGTAGTGCGGCAGATGCGGATGGAAATTGAGGGTCGGGACGTTCCGAAGGAGGCCAAGGCTGTCGAGATCGTGGAACGGCGTTAGCGGAGCGATTTCGGTTGTGCCCTTCACCACCGCCGGCCGAAGGCCGTAGGTGTTGTGCACGGGAACGCCGAGGCCCTCCATCAAGGAGCGCGTGTACTGACCGAACCGCTGCTGGCGAGGCACGAGCCGGTCGCCGTGGTGCAGATATTCCATCTGGCGTTGCTTCATGTCGTCGGTGAAACCGACGTCATGATGGGGAGCAAGAAGAAGACAGGTGCCGGGCCGCTTGAGCCATTCGCGCAGCGCCGCGATCTCCTCCGGCGCCGCCTCCTGCTCGGACAGAATATGATCGAGCCCGAACACCATCAGCGTGTCGGCATCGGCGAGAATGCGTTCGTCGATCGGCTGCCTGTAGCCGGCCTGGTCGATGCGTTGGAAAACAGCGACCGGGTGGCCTGTTGTTTCGCCGGCGATCTTCTGGAAGCTGAGGGTCGAGCGGTGAAACAGCTCAAGCGTTCCGGCGATCCCCTGAAGGAACTGCGCGGCGCTCCATTCCTGGGCCTCATAGGCCGGCCAGGCGACGCGGCGAACTTCCGTCATCGTGGAAAACCGATTGTCAATCTCGGTGAGGTCGCGCTGCGCCTCCCAAGGGTAGCTCCACGTCCAGTAGATGCTTATGCGCCTTTTGCCGGCCGTGTATTTGCGCGCAATGTGATCCTGGTTGTACGTCCGGGCATAAGCTTGCGCTGACATGAGTATTCCTTTTTGCGCTTCGCGGCTCAGGCCCGGCCCTGTGAGTTCAGTGAGGCAAGATAACTCAGCGCCTTGAGGCCCGGGAGAAAGAAGTATGCCCCGCCCCTCAGGGTAGTGAAGGCAGGCAGGCCGACGATTTTCTTGCGAATGGGTCGCTTGGGAATCTTGAACTCGAGCGTTCCGTCATGCGCGCCGATGATCGGGTCGCGCTCGTTGCCCAGCTCGTTGAAGTTCCGGTCGTTTATCCAGACGTTCTGTGCGAACTCGAACTGCCGGATGAGGCTCGCGCAGATGACGAAGGCGGCGATCCCGCGCTCGACACCGTCGTCGGGCGCACCCTCCGGTAGTGGAGGTCCATATGGCGCCCCTCGCCGGATCATCCGTCGCCGGTTCATATTGTGCCCGGTATCGCGAGGATTCATTCGCCGAATATGCGAACCAAGCGGGACCGCATAGCCGTGCGGGTCCGACTCCTTGTAGGTGAAGTCGTTGTTCCGCTGCATATCGGCCCCAAGTGCGGGATCGTCTTGCTCGGGCGCGAGCACCAGCGGCGCGCCGCTGCGCCAGCGACCCATCAGCTTAGCCGCAATCAGTTCCTGCTCATCGTCGGTCTCGCCGTGCTCCTGCAGAAAATCACGGAACTTCCCCACATGCTCTTCAAGCCGCCGATAGGCCATGTAGCTGCCGTTCCTCGCCAGAATTTCCGGCTGGGGGTTGTCCGCTATGACACCATGCTCGTCGGGGTAGCCAAGAATGAACTCGCCAGCTTTCAAAGGCTCGCCGGTACCCGGCGTCGGCTCGACGCCGTTTCCCTCGATGGCTGGCTCTGACAACCTGTCGCGATAGCCGAAATGCTCGTGCGCGTAGCCAAACGGCGGAATGGCGTGAAGGTCGAGCACGGAGAGGACCTCGACGCCGGGGCAACTGGCGAGAAGCTTCCCATGCTCCGAGGCGCACCGGTCGTGCTCCGCCTCGTCCCGCGCAAAGAGAATGACGATCGCATGCAGATCGGGGCTCGCAAGCCCGCCGACCCAATGCTCGGGCGCGTGCGCGCCGGCATCGCCGAGCACCTCCGCCCGCGCCGCCATGCCCTGCTGGAACTCCTCGGGAAAAGACGCGAGCGAAGCCTCGTCCAGGCCGAGCGCGCGGAGGCCGTTCCAGGTGAAAGCCGCCGTCACCCAGCGCTTGTCCTCGCCGACGCCCGCGCGCATCGACGCCGCCGAATGAATCGTCTCTTTGATCGCCGACACCCAGGCGCGGGCGCCGGCTGCGTCACGAAACGACAGAAATTCGTAGCGGGCCGTGAGCGCCGGGGCGCGGGTCAGCAGGAGGTGCTGGATGTCGTCGAGTTCGAGCATCGCGACTTTTCCTGTTTAGCGATTTGATGGCCTCACGACGTTCGTCCCCATGCTTGTGCGTCGATCTTCCACTCATCGCCATGCTTTGAAAACGTGTACGCGAGTGTGCCAGTCCGAGCGGCGGTTTGGCCCTTAATGGTGATCGTGAGCGTCCCGGCTATGACCGCGTACGCATTAGAGCCCTCTACGTTCCAGAACCCCATTTCGTAAGCCAGATGCTCGGACGTGACCTGAAAGGCTTCGCGCCACTTTTCTACATCAGCAAGCCAGTTGGCGGGGGCGTTAGGATTTAACCAGCGATAGGGTGCGATGCCGTCAACAATGATGGCTGTGTCCCCGAAAATACGAAAAAAAAGTTCGTTGTTCTGGGTGTTGAAAGCGTTGATGTGATTGTCGATTAAAGCCCGAATTTCCGTTGGGGGGTTGTCCGCCACGATCATCCTCCAGTCGCGCGAGAGTTTAACGCTTGGCCTCTCATGGCCGTTCGAGCGACAATCCTGCCCCGAAGGATCATTGCATCTGGTCCAGCATTTCCGAGAACGAGGCCTTCAATTTGAGCGCTTTCTTGACCTCGTCGGCGCTAACAAAAGGATACTCGCCGTATTCGAGGAAACTCGGGCACTGATGCTCGCGAACGAATGTCACGAAGGAGGCCGGATTGGTCTTCCAATCCATAGGGAATCCCTCGAGATTTTCGAAGACAGTCGAAATGCCCGTGGCGGAAAACAGTGTGACAGCGTCCTCGGTGTACTTGTCGAAGTCTGTGTCGAAAATGCCTTGGTACATGAAATAGGTTTCCCCATTGATAGGAAACAGCAACCAACGCAAGTAATGCAATTTTAGAACCGCGAGAGCGTCCGGCTGCGCGGCGATCGTCTTTTCGATCGTCCTGGCATGTTCGTAGAATTTCTCTTCGCGTCCTGGGATGATTTTTGCGACGATTGAGAAGCCGTAGCAGGCGGGAGTCTTGGGAAAGATCGGACCATAACGCCCTTGCTCCACCTTATCCTGAAAGAATCCGCCCTTGGGGATCGCCATCGCGGCGGGCTTCGACCAGTCCTGCGTCTTGGATTCGCTCGACATCGTGTTGATCCTTCCTTGTTCCGTTTCCTCAGTGAAGCAGTTTACTGTCGCCCGCAGGATCTACCGCCGGCGGTGATCGAGCAACCGGCAAGAACAGACGGGCGAGGCGATTGAACGGTCCCCGCAACAAGGCGTACGGGACCAGCGCCAGCAAGGTCGCGGTAAACAGCAGCTCCAGCGGGTAGACAAACCGGACCGTCATGATTTGATAGGCGCAGTCGAGCGCGAGCGCCAAAAGGAATGGAGTCATTGCTCCCCGCCAGCCTTCGTGGAGCAGCTGCAGACGCCTCTCCGGGCGCGTAACCATCGCCCACAGATAGCCTTGCCGACCTTGCCTCGCATCCTCAATGCCGGCACGCAGAGCCAGTAAGCTCGCCATCGTCGGCTGGATGTAAAACCGCAAACTCAGCGACCCGCTTGGCCGCGCAAGGAAATTCGCCCACCCCCGGTCGATCATGTCCAACAGGATGCTCATTGCGCAAAGCCTGTAAGGTCAAGCGGAACCCAAAGAGTTGCCGAGCCTTTTCAATTCCCTGGTTTTGATCGTCTCGCTAGGACGATGCGTGATGATGGTGCACGTGGTGTTCGTGGACATGAACTTCAGGGACAAGCGGCGCAACCACGACTGTAACGTGGTGCACGAGATAGTCCGAGTGGACATATCCCTCGTGTCCCGCCCACCCCATGTAGCACCAAGTGTGACCGCAGCTGTGTATGTCTATCTTGGCGCCCGCGGGGATGACCGCCCGCACCTTATGAGTCGTCGAGGGCCCAGACCTCAAATTGAGATTCGCAGTCGTATGGGTGACGGCGGCGTTAGATGAGGCGGAGCAAAGCGACAGGCTCAGTGCGCTACCGGCAAAAATAACGGCGTGGCGAAATGCCATCGGAATTCCTCCCTTTTCTATTTATCGACGAAATAACGGTGCAAATTACGTGAGAATTAAAGCTCTAGTCAAGGACGAGCAAGAAAGAACGGCAGTCTGCGACGGATCGCTTGACCGCAGATCGGTCGATCGACGCCGAAGATTCTCTATGAAAAAACCTTAACCACTACTATCCGCGCCATTTCCGGATTAAGCCGGCAAACACGATCTGTGGGAATGGCAAAATCGGCCGGGTCGAAAACGAGTCCGTTGACGAAAGCAAGCACCGCTCGATCGACACGAGGCCTTTCGGGCTCCATTAAATCGAATATGAATTTCGACGATCCGTCGCTCGCCCGTGCCGCTCGACGTGCATATTCATGAAAGCTTTGGAGATAACGATCACATAAGAGCACCGCGTGTTATCCTCTCGGGCGCGCCGCCAACCGGCTGAAATCGTTCACTTCAGAAATTTACTGAGCTGACTAGGGACGCGCGGTGGGCTCAGGTGAGCGCCGGATCAGGCGGGCCGCGCCCCGATGAGTACGTTCTCGGGAAGCGCGGTCTTGTACTTGACCTGCTTGAGGGCGAAGCTCGAACGGATGTTGGCGACGCCCCGCGTTTTCGACAGCCGTTCGATGATGAAATGTTGGAGCGCGATGGTGTCGCGAACGACGACTCGCAGCAGATAGTCGGAGTCGCCGGTCATAAGGTAGCATTCCATCACCTCGGAAAGTCGGGCGACGGACTGCTCAAAGCTCTCGAGCATGTCCTCTGTCTGCTTTTCGAGCGTCACCTGGATAAACACGCTCAGACAGGGACCCAGCTTAGCGGCGTCGAGAAGGGTCACGCGGCGTGCGATTACACCGGCCACCTCGAGCGCTCGAACGCGGGCGAGGCAGGGCGAAGGCGATAGACCGACCCGTTCGGCGAGCGCCACATTGGTGAGGCTTGCGTCTTCCTGGATTTCGGAGAGGATCCGAAGGTCTGTCGAGTTCGAGCGATTTTTTCAGCAGACTATACCTTGAATTGGCGCGTCGCAGCATTTTGAGCTGATGTTGCTTCAAAGCAAGCAGTCTTTGGCGCCGTCTGCCGTCCGCCCCGCGGTAGACTTGGGCGGGGTTCACCGATCGGAATTGGATCTGCAATGAACGTAGCAGGTGTCGTTCGAGCAAACCGCTCCGGGGACTCCGACCCGGACGAGACGGCGGAGTGGCTGGCCGCGCTCGAGTTCGGTCATCCGGGCTGCGGGATACGAGCGGGCCGAGTTCATCCTTTCGGCGCTCGATCGCAAGGCCAAGGAACTCGGTGTCGGAGCCGACGTCTCCCCCTACTGGCCGTACCGCAATTCAATTCCCCTCGAACGGCAGCCGCCTTTTCCGGGCGACATCGCCATGGAGGAACGGATCACGGCGATCATTCGTTGGAACGCATTGGCTATGGTTGTCCGCGCCAACAAGGCCTACGGCGAACTCGGCGGCCATGTCGCGAGCTACGCCTCCGCCGCGGAAATATTCGAGACAGGCTTCAATCATTTCTTCCATGCCGACTCCGGCTCGGACGACGGAGATCTGGTGTTCTTCCAACCGCATTCGGCGCCGGGCGTCTACGCGCGTGCTTTTCTTGAGGGGCGATTATCCGAGGAGCAATTGAAGCGTTACCGTCAGGAAGTTGGCGGCGGGGGCTTAAGCTCTTATCCCCACCCCTGGCTCATGCCAGATTTCTGGCAGACGCCAACCGGGTCGATGGGCATCGGACCGATCACCGCCGTCTATCAGGCTCGCTTTCTCCGCTATCTGCAACATCGTAACCTCGCCAACACCCAAAAGCGTCATGTCTGGGGTGTGTTCGGCGACGGCGAAATGGACGAACCAGAGTCCATTGCCGGCCTGTCGCTCGCGGCGCGCGAAGGGCTCGACAATCTGACCTTTGTCATCAACTGCAATCTCCAGCGCCTCGATGGGCCGGTGCGTGGCAACGGCCAGATCATCCAGGAGTTGGAGAGCTTGTTCCGTGGCGCGGGTTGGAACGTCATCAAGGTCCTGTGGGGCTCCGAATGGGACGCGCTGTTCGCACGCGACACCAAGCACGCGTTGCTTCGCCGTTTCGCCGCCACTGTCGATGGCAAATATCAGACGCTTGGCGCAAGAGACGGGGGGTATAACCTCGTTCATTTTTTTGACGAAGACCCGGAAGTGCATGAGCTTGTCGCGCACATGTCGGACGGGGACATCGACGGTCTGAAGCGCGGGGGCCACGATTTCCGCAAGCTCTTCGCCGCTTTTGAAGCCGCGCGGACGACCAAACAAAGGCCGACCGTCATCCTCGCAAAGACCAAGAAAGGCTACGGAATGGGTGGAGCGGGCGAATCCCGCATGACCTCGCATCAGGCCAAGAAACTGGACGTCGAGGCGCTCATCGCTTTCCGGGACCGGTTCGCGTTACCCCTTACCAACGAACAGGCGGCGACGCTCGAATTCTATAAGCCCGCGGAAGACAGTCCCGAACTACGATATCTCCGCTCGCGTCGCGAAGCGCTTGGCGGCTATCTGCCGCAACGACGGAGGACCGGCGAAAGGGTGGCCGTGCCGGCGCTAGGATCCTATGGACAGTTTGCGTTGAGGGCCGAGGGCAAGGAGATGTCCACGACTATGGCCGCCGTCCGCCTGTTCAGCAATCTCATCAAGGACAAGACGCTTGGACCGCGTATTGTGCCCATCGTCGCGGACGAGGCGCGCACTTTTGGGATGGCGACTTTGTTCCGGCAGGTCGGCATCTATTCGCCCCACGGGCAGCTTTATGAGCCCGAGGATGCTGGCTCCATGCTTTACTACCGCGAAGCGCGCGAGGGGCAGTTGCTCGAAGAGGGCATCACCGAAGCGGGCGCCATCTCCTCTTGGGTTTCTGCCGCGACCTCCTACAGTGTCCACAACGTTGCGATGCTGCCCTTTTATATCTTCTACTCCATGTTCGGCTTCCAGCGGGTGGGCGATCTGATCTGGGCCGCGGCTGACCAGCGGGCGCGCGGCTTTCTCATCGGCGCGACGGCCGGACGAACAACGCTCGGCGGCGAAGGGCTGCAGCATCAGGATGGATCAAGCCATGTGATCGCGGCGACCATCCCGAACTGCCGCGCTTATGACCCCGCCTTCGCCTATGAGATGGCCGTCATCTTCGACCACGGCGCGCGCGCAATGATGGAGGAGGCGCGCGACGAGTTTTACTACGTCACCGCCATGAACGAGAATTATCCGCAACCCTCGATGCCGGACGGTGTCGAAGCCGACATCATCAAGGGCTTGTACAGTGTCGAAAGCCACTTGCCTCCAGAACCCGTTGGTCGTGTTCGGCTTCTCGGCTCCGGCGCGATCCTACCGCAAGTGTTGGAAGCCGCGCGTCGGCTGGAAACAGACTGGGGCGTCGCGTCGGAAGTGTTCAGCGCGACCAGCTTCTCCGAGCTCGCGCGCGACGCCAGCGAGATCGAGCGGCGCAACCGGCTGAACCCAAACGCGGCGCGCCAGACGAGTCATGTTGCGAACTGCCTGTCCGGGCGTGATCCGATCATTGCTGCAACGGATTACGTGCGGGCCTATCCGCAATTGATCGCCGCCTACGTGGATGCTCCCTTCACCGCACTTGGGACCGACGGATTTGGGCGCAGCGACACGCGCGCGACTCTCCGCAATTTTTTCGAGGTCGACGCCGGTCACATCGCGGTCGCGGCGCTAGCCGCCCTTGCCGCAGAAGGGAGCGTTGGCCAGGAGATCGTCGCTGACGCTATCGCGCGCTATGGCATCGCGGTGGCGCAAGAAGCGCCATGGTCGCGCTGATGTCGGGTGTGAACTCTGAGCCGCAGCGCCGATCTTGAGCCGGGTCGCGAGACGCCGAAGGCTACGAAGCCCCGCGGGCGGGCAGGGCGCGCCACCGGCATGGACGCATGGACGCCCTCTGACGGCTTCCGAGCCTTTCAGGGTAGGGCGCCGCGGGCGATAAGCTCACTCTCCAGGTCAACGCCAGGACGGAAGTGAATCGCAGCCATGCCGAGCGCTTCGGAAGCGCGGACATTGGCGAGCGAGTTGTCGATGAACAGCAGTTCGGTTGGCCGCCGTTTAACGCGTTCAAACAAGATCTCGTAGATCCGAGGGTCCGGCTTGACGACGCCGACATGGCCTGAGATGACGCGATGGTCGAATTCGTTGAGGAAGTCGTAGTCGCCCTCTGCGAGTGCGAATGTCTCGCGGGCGAAGTTGCTCAGAGCATAGACAGGCTTGCCGGCCGCGCGCAGTCGGCGGAGCAACGCGACGTTTTCCTCGATCGGGCCGCCGAGCGTCTCAATCCAGCGTTCACGAAACATCCTCAGTTCCTCAATGAATTCAGGGAAGGCCTCGGCCCTTGTCTCAAGAGCGCCGGCGAAATCCTCCGCGAGGTCTGTATGCGAAACAAAATCCATGGCGAGCGCGGTCGTGAGGAAACGCTCCATGCGTTCTTCATCATCGAAAATCTTGCGATACAGGTTGCGCGGATTCCAGCGCAACAGCACGTTGCCGATGTCAAACACGACGATCATCCGGGAGTCTCTCGTGGCGCATTGGAGAGCCGAGATTTAGCACAGGCGCGCTCCGGCGCCGATCGCAGGTGGATTGGGTATCGTCGCGGCATGGGTCCAGCTAGACGTCTGACAATCGTGCGGTGTCCTAAAGCGCCTATCTGGCGACTCTCGCTGAATCGCGTCTTTCCGACGCTCGAACAGTCCGCCCGGGCCGGGAGCGAGCAGCCTGATGATCAAAGAACCGAATTGTTACCGGGTGAGGGGAACGGTCGACTACCGAGGAAGCCCGCGCGGCCTTCGCCGCGCAGTTCCCCTTTTCAGGCGGCGCGCCGCCTCAAATCGTGTTCGACTTCATCTGGTCGGCGATATAGTCGGCCTGACGGATCGCCAGCGTCACGATCGTCAGCGTGGGATTTTCCGCCCCGCCTGTCGTAAATTGACTCCCGTCCGAGATGAACAGATTCTTGATGTCGTGCGTCTGGCCGTGACCGTTCACCACGCCGTCGCGCGCGTTGGCGCTCATCCGGTTCGTGCCGAGATTGTGCGTCGAGGGGTAGGGCGGCGTCGGGAAGGTTCGCGTCGCGCCGACCGCCTCATACATCGCCTTGCCCTGCCCAAAAGCGTGGTTGCGCATTGCGATGTCGTTCGGGTGGTCGTCGAAATGCACGTCGACGACGGGTAGGCCCCACTTGTCCTTCTGGTCGCTGAGGGTGATCCGGTTTGTTTCCTGGGGCATGTCCTCGCCGACGATCCACATGCCCGCCATATTCGAATAGCCGTCCAGCGCGGTCGTGAATTCGCGGCCCCAGGCGCCGGGATCGAGGAAGGCAGCCATGAAGGGCAGGCCGAGCGACAGCGTCTCCAGTTCGTAGCCGCCGACGAAGCCGCGGCTCGGGTCGTTTCGCGCTTCGTCGCGCATGATACCGGCCATCGTCGTGCCTCGATACATATGCACCGGCTGTTCAAAGACGGCGTAGACCGACCCTGTCGTGTGGCGCATGTAGTTGCGGCCGACCTGGCCCGAGGAATTGGCGAGTCCGTCCGGATACTTCGACGAGGCCGAGTTGAGCAGGAGACGCGGGCTTTCGAGTGAATTGCCCGCAACCGCGATGATGCGCGCCTTCTGCCGCTGAAGCTTGCCGTCCACATCGAAATAGGTGACGCCAGTGACCTTGCCTGAAGCATTGTGCTCGATCTGAGCGACATGCGAATCCGGGCGGACCTCCATATTGCCGGTCGCCTCGCCCTTGGGGATTTCGGTGTAAAGCGTCGACCATTTCGCCCCCCACTTGCAGCCCTGGAAGCAGAAACCGGTTTGATGGCAGGCGACGCGGCCGTCTCCGGGAGTTGAGTTGATCGCCATACGTCCGGTGTGGACCTCTTTGTAGCCAAGCTTCTTGGCGCCCGATTCGAAGACCTTAAAGTTGTTGCTACCTGGCAAGCCGGGCCGGTCGCCCGTACGGGTGACGCGCATCTTGTCCTCGGCCTTGGCGTAATAGGGCTCGAGATCGGCAAGGGTGATCGGCCAATCGAGAAGATTGGCGCCGGGCACATGGCCGTAGACCGAGGCCTCTTTGAATTCGTGCTCCTGAAAGCGAAGGGAGGCGCCGGCCCAATGGGTCGTTGTTCCGCCAACGGACTTGACGATCCAGGCTGGCAGATTGGGGAAGTTCTTGTGAACCCGCCAGCTGCCGGAGGTCGTGCGCATATCCGTCCATGCAAGCTGGGTGAAGCTCGGCCATTCGTCGTTGATGAAATCCGAGAAGTCCAGGCGCTTGCCCGCTTCCAGCACGACGACCTTGACGCCCTTTTGCGCCAGTTCGTTGCCAAGCGTTCCGCCGCCCGCGCCCGATCCTACAATGACGACGACGCTGTCGTCGTTCTGATCGAATTTCGCTGCCATGTTCGTTTCCTCGTGTGGATGGGACTTTTTTTTGTCGCCGTCAGAGCCATGTGATGTCGTCGAAGCCGCGCTCGATGTAGCCGCCCTTCGAGAAGGACTTGCCCTCGTATCCGAAGATCGGCCAGATCTCTTTCTGGTTGTAGAGTGACACGACGAGGCCCGAGCGGATCGTCTCGAACATGGGATCGGCGCTCTGGTTCTTAAGGATCGAGACACGGTCGGCTTCCCAGGGGCGACCGACATAGCCTCCCTCTCCTGCAGCGCCGTCGAGCGCGGCGACAAAGCCTTCGATCTGGGCTTTCATCTCAGGATTGTCGGTGGCCTTATCGTCGTAGCCTTTCATTGCGATGGCGTAGTAGCGGTCGGCGACCTTGTCATGCGGGTAGATGTCGCGTGCGACGAGGATGAGGGTCTTCATCGTTTCGGGCTTCAGACCTTTAACGTCGAGCGCCCAAGCTTCGGAAACATTGAGCAAGGCGCCCGTTGAAGTGATTGCTATCGCGGCTGCAAAACCGGTTGCGGACCGTTGCAGGAATCCGCGCCGGGAGAGTGCTGGTGCCGCGGGCGTCGTTTCAGCTGCTGTCATGACTGTTTCCTCCTGTTTTTTTATTGTGCAGTTTGTTGAGCTAGGCGGCTATTTGAAGCGGCCGAATTTCTGCAGCACCTCGATTTTGTAGCCGTCCGGATCTTCGACAAAGAAAAAGCGCGCGATCCGTTTTCCGTCGTTGTTGAACTCGACGATCTTTCGCGGCTGGAGCCCTTCGGCCTCGAACCGTCGGTGTTCCGACTCGAGATCCTCGACCACGAAGGCGACGTGACCGTAGCCGTCGCCGAGATTGTAAGGCTCGGTGCGATCCTTGTTGATCGTCAACTCGAGCTCGAAAGGCGTCTCGGCGTTCGAGAGATACACGAGCGTGAAGTCCGGGAAGTCGAGTCGGTCTGCGATGTCGAGCCCGAAGGCCTTTTTATAGAATGCAAGCGACCGCTGCTCGTCGAGCACGCGGATCATCGTATGGATCGCTTTGGCCATGTCTCCCCGCGCGGCCGCGTCGCCTGCGGGCGACGAACCCTGTGACGCTAGCGAGCCTGGGCGCGGACGGGTGTTATCGGCTTACTACGCCGTCGATTGGCTTCAGGCCGCCTCCGCGCGCGCCCGTCTGCGGGGTTCCGCCGAAGCGTGAACGGTGACGCAGATGCAGCGCAGGTGAGAGGTGAAATTGGGGACCTCTCCTCTTAGGAGCAAAATCTCCTGGTGAAGCGTCGAGATGAACCGCGGCACGGTCATTCTTTCAGCCGCGGCGATATCCTCGAGGATGTCCCAGAACACTCTTTCCAGGCGAATGCTCGTGCTCTGGCCGTTCAGCCGTATGGAGCGGGTTTCGAAGGCGTAGCTGTCCGGGCACTGGCTCGCAAAAAGATGGCACATGTTTCCTCCTTGACCTGCCGCCCCATTTTCGGCGGCCATTTCGAGGGTCGCCATGCGGAGTTTGCGCTTTGATTTAGAACGTTTCTAAACCGCGAGCTTAGGACGCTGACGGCGCGCCGTCGAGGGCGGTCAGTCCGTCAGTCCTAGAGGTGGCGGAGGCCGCGCTTTGCCGGGACGCCGCAAACGCGCAGCATGATCATCCTTCGCGCGCGAGAAACAAGACGCCGCGATTTATGTGTGAGCTGGATCACAGTTTTCATTTGACAATGCTTTATAGGTTGGTGGTTCCGATCATCTCAGAGGCTGTCGGGACATTCTCGTGGGAGGGGCCCATGCTTAAAATATCACTCATCACGGCCGCCATGTGCGGAAGCGTGCTTATTGGCTCGGTCGCCGCGATCGCGGCCGCTGTCACCGATGCGGATCTCCGGGGAAAGAAGATCTGCTGGAACACTGGCATAATCAGCACGTTCGGCAAAGACGGCTCTATTGACTTAAACAGGTCTGGCCACGGGACTTGGAGATTGTCTGGAGATCAACTGACGCTGATCATGGCCAATGGCAACTCTGTGGAGACGATTACTAAAGATGGCGGATCTTTCCACCGGACGAGGAGGGCGTCCAGGAGCGGAACGGATATAAGTTCCTGGGTAGCTACTGCAATTGAGATGGTCTCCGTGACGGCCCGGGTTTCATCTGCGTCAGAACACACATTCCGCCCAGGACGCACGCAATCGCGATGCTTACCGCTAACAAAGGCTGGACTGCCTACCGGCGAACGTCAAAAGCGACGGCAGCGTTCAAGCGCCTCCGTCGCCTCCGCTCCCTCACCTCGAGAACTTCTTGTACTTCAACCGGTGCGGGATGATGCTGTCGATCCCGAGGCGGCGCTTCTTATCTTCCTCGTAATCGGCGAAATTGCCCTCGAACCATTCGACATGGCTGTCGCCCTCGAAGGCCAGCATGTGGGTGGCGATGCGGTCGAGGAAGAAGCGGTCGTGGCTGATGATGACGGCGCAGCCGGCGAAGTCGAGCAGCGCCTCCTCGAGGGCGCGCAACGTGTCGACGTCGAGGTCGTTGGTCGGCTCGTCGAGCAGGAGCAGGTTCGCGCCGCTCTTCAGCATCTTGGCGAGATGCACGCGGTTGCGCTCGCCGCCTGAGAGCTGGCCGACCTTCTTCTGCTGGTCAGCGCCCTTGAAGTTGAACGCGCCGACATAGGCTCGGCTGTTCATCTCGCGTTTGCCGAGCGTGATGATGTCGTAGCCGCCGGAGATTTCCTCCCATACGTTTTTCTTGCCGTCGAGCGCGTCCCGCGACTGATCGACATAGCCAAGCTGAACGCTCTCGCCGATCTTGATTGCGCCCGAGTCCGGCTTCTCCTGGCCGGTGATCATGCGGAACAGCGTCGTCTTGCCGGCGCCGTTGGCGCCGATGACGCCGACAATGCCGCCGGGCGGCAGCTTGAACGAAAGCTTGTCGATGAGCATCCGGTCGCCGTAGCCCTTGCTGAGATCAACGACGTCGACGACGTTCTGACCCAGCCGCTCGGCCACGGGGATGACGATCTGCGCGGCGGTCGGCGCCTTCTCGTTGCTCTTCCTGACGAGCTCGTCATAAGCAGCGATACGCGCCTTCGACTTGGTCTGACGCGCCCGCGGCGATGAGGCGATCCACTCGCTTTCCTCGGCAAGCGCGCGCTGCCGCGAAGCGTCCTCGCGGCCTTCCTGCTCGAGCCGCTTCTGCTTCTGTACGAGCCAGGCGGAATAGTTGCCTTCGTAAGGAATGCCGCGACCGCGATCGAGCTCGAGAATCCAGCTCGTCACATTGTCGAGGAAATAGCGGTCGTGGGTCACGATCAGGATCGCGCCGGGATAGGCGCGCAGATGGCCTTCGAGCCAATTGACCGTCTCGGCGTCGAGATGGTTGGTCGGCTCGTCGAGCAGCAACAAGTCAGGCTTCTCGAGCAGGAGACGGCAGAGCGCAACGCGGCGGCGCTCGCCGCCGGAGAGCGTCGTCACGTCAGCATCGTCCGGCGGGCAGCCGAGCGCGTCCATCGCCTGCTCGACCTGGCTCTCGAGATCCCACAAGCCCTTGGACTCGATCTCGTCCTGGAGCTGCGTCATTTCGTCCGCGGTCTCGTCGGAATAGTTCATGGCGAGCTCGTTGTAGCGGTCGAGGATCGCCTGCTTCTCCTTCACGCCGAGCATGGCGTTGCCCTTCACGTCGAGGGCCGGGTCGAGATCGGGCTCCTGTGGCAGGTACCCGACCTTCGCGCCCTCGGCCACGAAGCCCTCGCCGGTGAAGTCGGTGTCCAGTCCAGCCATGATGCGCATCAGCGTCGACTTGCCCGAGCCGTTGACGCCAAGCACGCCGATTTTCGCGTCCGGGTAGAAAGAGAGGTTGACGTTGTCGAGGACTTTCTTGCCCGCCGGGTAGGTCTTGGAGAGACCTCGCATGTGATAGATGAACTGGCGCGTGGCCATCGGAATTCCTGAATTGTTCGGAGATTGCGGGCGGCATAACAGGGCGCAGCAGGGGAGGCAAGGCGGTAACGCGGCCGCGCCGCGCAGACCCCATCAGGCCGCGTGAGTTCTGAGCGAGCCGCACCGAGCGCCTGAAAAGGCGGGCCCAATTGGAGATTTTCGTATGCGTTCGAGGCTATGCCTCGCAGCGATGCTGGCCTCGTCTAGCTTGGCCGCAGCCGACGAGACGCCTCTGACAATCGGCCAGTTGCTTGCGCAAGGGTGGGAGATTGCAGGCTACGCGAGCGGCTACGACAACCGCACTTCGCTCATGCTGTTTCGCCATCAGGGAATGAACGCGCTCGTCCAGTGCGGCGTGCTTTACGACGTGACGCGCAATCCGCGCACGATCGTCAATTGCTACGAGCTCAAGTGATCAAAGGTGCGATCGCTCCACGATCGGGCGCGATCAGTGCGGCGCCGTCTAGTTGCAAAAGCGCCCACTGGAATGCCGAGTAAGACTTTTCAAAGTTCCGTCCGACTGTTTATCTACGTCGTAGAGCCCGCTGTAACGCTCCGTGCGAATCTGGACGCCAACCGAGTTGACCAGCCAAGTCCCCGACCCCGATCGATTGCTTTGATATTTGCCGCCTGGCGAAAAAGTCCCTACCAATCCATCATCCCAACAAATTTTCCTGCCGGATAAATCCCCCGTCGTGACGGGAGTCGGGAACGCAGAAGCAGTGAAGACCATAGAAATTGCAATCGCCGAGCCGATTGCCGAGAGATGGTGTAGCATCTCACCCTCCCAAAGCTATTTGGTCGTAATACGAACTCCTCACGCCAGATCAGAATTGAGCCGCTCAACGATGTCAAGTTGGCGAGGGAAACAGTCGTGAGCGCTTGTCCACGACCGGCCGCCACGCGCCCAAAAATGCTAACGGAGACGCGCCGCTAAGGCATCCGCCGCCTGCTGCGCGGCGCCCCCAATGCCGGTCAGGAGCTGCTGCAGGAGAGTCTTGCGCGCTTCGGTCGAGACTTCGTAGAGACGCGCGCTGTCGCGGGCGCGAAACAACAGGTCGTCTCCAGTCATGATCTCGTCGACGAGGGCCAGCGCCAGTCCTTCCCGCGCCAGCCAATAGTCGCCGTTGGCGACGCGTTCGATGTCCAGGTTCGGGCGGCACTGCGCGACATGGGCCTTGAACGCTTCGTGGGTCGTGTCGAGCTTTTCGCGAAAATGTTCTCGACCCGCGGGCGTGATCTCGCCCAACAAGGAGACGCTGCGCTTGAACTCGCCCGCCGTGATTTCCTCGAAGTCGATCTCATTCTTCTTCAAAAGCCGATGCAGGTTCGGCACCGGCGCCACTACGCCGATTGAGCCGACGATCGCAAAGGGCGCGGCGACAATCCGGTCCGCTGCGCAAGCCATCATGTAGCCGCCGCTCGCGGCCACCTGATCGACCGAGGCGGTGACTTTGATCTTGCGTTCGCGCAGGCGCAGAATCTCCGCTGCGGCGAGGCCATAGCCGGTCACCGTGCCGCCGGGGCTTTCGATCCGGATCACGGTCTCGTCAGTTTCGGGCCGCGCGGCGATAAGGACGGCGTCGATCTCCGCTCCAAGCCGCTTGACCGCGCTCGCGCGCATGTCGCCCTTGAAGGTGAGCACATAGATGCGTTTGCCCGGCTCGCCGCTGCGGCGCGTTTTGGCGGCGGCTTTCGCCTCCTTCTTCCGCGTCTTAGCGAGCGCCTTGCGTTCCTTTCTGTCGAGCAACGCGCCGTTCAAGGCGTCGCGCATGTCGTCGTAACGCTCATCGAGCGAGCGGACCTTGATCTCCTGGTCCTTCGGTTCGCCCAAGCGCGCGAGGCGCGCGATCAGGACAGCCAGGCCACCGATCGCCGCGACAATGATCAGGGCCTTGACGAGGAAGGCGGCGATGTCGAGCCAAAACGCCATGCGCGGGTCCGTTCACGAAAAGTCTCGGGCGCGTGTTTCACGACAGGGACCGAATGGCAAGCCGCCGCCTCGATCCAACAAAGACAACCGGCCCCTTCCGACGACAGTTCGCCCTGATGCTGGAAGCGCCGCCGCGCCTGAGGCGAAAAACGGCGTCTTTGTTCGGCAAATCGCGCTCTTTTTGCGCCGAAATCTTCGATCAAACACCCAAAACGAGGGGGCCAGGCTGCTTTTTCCTTCCGCGAAATGAGTGATTTCAGAGTCTTAGCGCGAATTTTCTTTCCGGACCCCGCGCCATCGGCAGGCGCCGCGGCGACGCGTGCGCATCGACGGGTCTGGCAAGGCGAGACTGTGACCGGGCCAATGATCTTCGCCACGCTTCCCGGTTTCGGAAGAGCCTGACCCGGGGCTTCGGCTTCGACGAGACTTTCCCATCTTATGCGAGTTTTCTCTAAAGGGGAAGTTTTTGTCTATTTTTCGGTTTTAGCGGTGTGTTGGATATTTCGATCAAATCGCCAATGCCTCTAGCGCCGCGATGATCGGCTTCTGCCCCTTGTTTATCTTCTCTAGCGCTTCGTCGATCGAATACCACGCGGCCCGGTCAACCTCCGGGAATTCCGCCGTTCGTCCCGAGCGCGGAGGCCATCCAAGCGAAAACGTGTTGCTCCTGAGCGATGCGGGATCGAAGTCTCCCTCGCACGCCCAGGCGGCGATCGTCTTGCCGCCCCGCTGCTTGTGCGCCCCCAGGTTGATAAAATCGCCCTCAACCGTCGCGCCGGTCTCCTCAAGAAACTCGCGCTTGGCGGCGGCGAGGAGGTCTTCGCCCTCGTCGACGAGCCCCTTCGGGATCGACCAGGCGCCGTCGTCCTTCTTCGCCCAGAACGGGCCGCCAGGATGGACAAGCATGACCTCGATGCCTGGGGGACGGCGGCGGAATAAAAGGATTCCCGCACTAACTTTGAGCATGTCATCGTCCCGGGTCTGAGGCGCTAGCTCGCGTCATAGCCCGCGGCGCGTATAAAACTAGATTGGGGGGATTCCATCCTTCAAAAATATTAAACAGAAACTGTGCGTATATTATTCGCGAGGGAGATGTCTCGGAAAGTGACTCGTTAATCGCGCCGCAACCTATTGGAATTGCTCGAAACGGACTCGCAAACGGCGACCCTATTCACGACTGGGCGTGACCGACAGACGTCCTTGTTCAATCAGCGCGTTGGGGCCGCGTGGAAGCATCAGAGGCGTTGGACGACAGCCGGCTCGTCCAACCAGCTCGCTTCATCGTGGGCTCCAACCATGCCGAGCGGCGTGAGCTAGTCGGCGGCCCGCGGCGTCACGCAAACGAGAGCCAGACCTGCGGCGCTGAGAACCGCGCAGACGGCAAAGATGGACGCGTAGCCGAACGCCTTCGCCAAGCCGCCGATGCTGAGCGCGGCCAGCACCGAACCGAGTTGACCGGCGTTCGAGAATAGCGCCGCCGCGGCGCCCGCGCGGTGCGGCATGAACGAGTGAAGGAAGCTGATCCCGAGATAGGTGACGAGACCGATGGCGACCGCGCGGGGGACCTGCGCCCAGAAGACCGCGCCGACGCTGCCCGCGAGCGCGAGTGTAAGACAGTAAACGACGAAAGCCGCGAAACCGGCGGCGATGACCATGCGCTCGCCACGCTTCAGCGGCCGCCAGATGATCGCCCCCATGACGACGATTTCGATGGCCGCGCATAGGCTCATCGCGATCCCGACGTCGCTCGTCACGCCCCCAAGCGACGTCGTGAGCACGATCGGAAACGCGAACTGGCTTAGAAACATCGCCGTGTAGAACAGAACGAGAGCCGCGAAAGCGAGCCCGATCGTCAAGCCGCCAGCGGCCTCGAACGGGCGGGCAGGGGCGAACCGCTTCGCGGGAAAGCGCCTTCGAGCGGACGAAGGCAAGGGCCGCGAGGGCGGCCAATCCCGATGCGCCGCTCGCGAGAAAGGCGCCGCGAAATCCAGCGGCGCCGACGATCACGGCCCCCACCATGGGGCCGAAGGCCCAGGCCAGCGACCAGCTCGCGCGCATGACCCCGATGGCGCGATTGACGGTGTGCGGGCTCGACCGATCGAAGCATCGCTTGATGAGGGCGACGGATTGGGAGAAGGCGGCAGCGCCGATCGCGATCGGGAGCGCGGCGATGATCATGAGGGCCAGAAAATTCGTCGTGAACCCGAGCAGGCCATAGCCGATCGACGAGCCTGCGAGCGCAAGGACCAGCGGTTTGAGCGTCGTCGTCCTGTCGATCCAGGCGCCGAAAGCCGCACTGAAAGCGATGGAGCCGGCCGCTCTCGCGGTCAGGATCGCGCCCAGCGAAAGCGGGCTCAAGTCCGCCTTGTCGACGAGAAAGAGCACGATGTAGGGAAGCGAGATCGCATCGGCGAGGCCAACGAAGATGTCGACGATGACAAGCCCAATGAAGAAAGACGAGCGGTCGGCGTCCGTTGGCAAAGAAGCCTCGTTGTTGCGACGAAGGACGCCGAAGGCTTCTCTATCGGGAGCGAATTGAGCGACGAGCGAGTTGGGACTCATAGTCGACCGAAGCGCGCCGGTCGCTTCGAATAACCGCCGCTCAAACGGATTTGATTGAACAGAACTGCAGGTTATGGGACTAACGCCATGCGACGAGTTCTTCGTCGCATGGGACACTTGGCAGGCGCGCCTCGTCGACACCGTCGTTCGAGCCGGCGCATCCGCCGGCTCGAAACGAGGCTAGATCACGTAGGACTTCAGCGGCGGAAAGCCGTTGAAGCCGACCGAGGAATAGGTCGTCGTATAGGCGCCGGTTCCCTCGATCATGACCTTGGCGCCGATCTCGAGCGAAACCGGCAAGCAGGTAGGGCTCCTTCTCGTACAGGACGTCGACCGAGTCGCAACTCGGCCCCGCGATGACGCAAGGGCTGAGCGCATCGTCGTCGTATTCCGTCCGGATCGGATAGCGGATCATTTCGTCCTGGGTTTCGGCGAGGCCGTTGAACCTGCCGATGTCGAGATAGACCCAGCGCTGCTTGTCCTCGTTCGCCTTCTTCGAGATCAGCACCACCTCGGCCTCGATGATTCCCGGCGTTGCCGACCATGCCGCGGCCGGGCTCGATGATCGTCTCCGGAATCTGGTTGCCGAAGTGCCGTCGCAAAGCGCGGAAGATCGTCTGCCCGTAGGTCCTGATCGCGGGCACGTCTTTCAAATAGCGGGTCGGAAAGCCGCCGCCGAGATTGATCATGGAGAGCTGGATTCCGCGCTCGCCAAGATCGCGGAAGATCGCGGCCGAGACCTTCAGCGCCCGATCCCACATGCGCGGATTGCGCTGCTGCGAGCCGACATGGAACGAGAGGCCATGAGCGACAAGTCCGAGCGCGTGCGCGCGCTCGAGCACACGGCCCGCCATTTCAGGCGCACAGCCGAACTTGCGCGACAGCGGCCATTCGGCGCCCGCGCCGTCGCACAGGATTCGGCAGAACACTTTCGCGCCTGGCGCGGCGCGGGCGATCTTCTCCACCTCGGCTTCGCAATCCACGGCGAACAGGCGGACCCCGAGCGCATAGGCGCGCGCGATGTCCTTCTCCTTCTTGATCGTGTTGCCGAAGCTGATGCGGTCGGCGGTCGCGCCGGCGGCCAGCGCCTGCTCGATCTCGCCCACCGAGGCGGTGTCGAAGCACGAGCCGAGCCGGCCAAGCAGATCGAGAATTTCGGGCGCAGGATTTGCCTTGACGGCGTAGAACACCCGCGTGTCCGGCAGCGCGCCGGCGAAGCCCAGATAGTTCTCGCGCACGACGTCGAGATCGACGACGAGGCGGGGCCCATCTTCGTGATTGCGGGCGAGGAAGTCCTTGATGCGGTCCGTCATGAGCGGCATCCCCCAAGAGCGCGGATGGCTCCGCGCCTGGAAACATGAAGGATTCGCCGGCGATGCGACTTTGCGCCCGCGCGTTGGAGACGCGTGCGCAGTCGTTGACCCGCCGACGCGACCGCGCAGCGCGAATCCGGCGACGGGCTTGGAGAAAAGCCATCGACGGACCGCTCGAGCGGTCAGCGGCAACGCCGTGGCCAAGACGCGCTCAGGGCCGGAAAGCCTCGAGCGGTCAGAGCCATCGTTTGGACGAGGAAATGTCCTGTCCGCACGCCCGGCAAGATAGACAAGCCTCTTTGGACGTCGACCTTTGGAGGGCCGACAGAGACCAAAAAAGCCCGGTCCGTCGTTGCTTCAAGTCGCGTCCCCCGTTGGGCGGGGTTCGCCGGTTCGCCTCCGGCTGCCGGTCTTCCAAGGACGGTTAACTGGCCTCTTGTCCAGATCCCCGCCGACCGACACACGACCACAGGCACGTGCGTATTGGGCAAGATGACTATTTGTGCGAATCGCGCCTCGGCGCAAGAGGTATTTTTCCCGGTTCGACGAACAATTTTGCGGAGGAGTCGCTCCGTGTCGTGAAGCGAGAGTCACTGCACCATGTTTGGTGATGACGCGGCCTCATAAGCTCGATGCGCCGATGCTGCGCCGCCTGTCAGCATCGTGACAGTCTCGCTCTTAGCAACACGGCGGCCCACACGCTGCGCATGACCTCAACGAAGGCGGCCAGCAAATAGAATTGGAATGATTTCAAATTGAAATCATTTCGATCTTCGGCGCGTACCTTTGGGAAAGCGGGGTTCGAGTGTTAGCTCTCGGACTGCATTCCGCAGTCCTAGAATCCTCAATCGGCTGCGGGGCATGATGACTATTCGATGGGGGCGGCGCTTCGGCGCCGGTGTGTTCGTGTTTGTTTCAGTATTCGCGGCAGGAAGTGGAGTAGGAATTTCAGTGGCCGTGCGCAAACGGCCGACGCCGCCAGCTCCGGGATCACGCTGCCGAGCGTCGGGCAGGTGTCAACGCCGGATCCATATCACGAGCTGGAGACCAAATACCTATTCGGCTTTACCGAGGGCGCGGACATCGGCGCGGAGGGCGAAAAGTCGATCGAGTTGGAAACGACGACCGCAATCCGGCCTGCGCGAGCCGGCACATATGGAACCCTCGAGCAAGAGGTCGAGTTCGAGGGTGTGCCGACGCAATATTTTGGCTACGAACTGAGCGCCCATGGGCTTGGCCTCTCCGTCCGACGACGTCGATGGCATGGCGGACGCCCACGGGTTCAACTTCAGCGGACTTTCGGCCGAGCTTCGGTATCTGCTCATCGGCCGAGGGCCAGGCTCGCCATTCGGGGTTACGTTGGTCGCCGAGCCGGAATGGGCTCGTATCGACGATGGCGGACAACCGATCACTGATTTCAACGTGACCTTCCGCGCGATCGCTGACACGGAACTCATACCAAATCGGCTCTATGGGGCCGCGAACCTTATCTACAACCCCGACTATGCTCAGTCGCCCGGATCGGTCATGGGAGCGTGCGGCGCGAATATGGGGTCACCGGCGGACTTGCTTATCGAGTAGCGCCCAAAGGTCACCGTCGGAGCGGAAGCCGAATACTATCGCGACTATGGCGGGTTCGCGTTCCAGTCGTTCCAGGGGCAGGCTCTCTATCTCGGACCGACGTTACACTATTCAGTTCAATGGCCGCGTGATGCTTTCAGCCGCGTGGTCGACCCAAGTCGGCGGCCATGCCAGCGGGCGAAAACTTCGGTCTCGATCTGACGAACTTCCCCCAGCAGCGCGGCAATCTGAAATTCGAAGTTGAGTTCTAGCAGCGACACGAGAACAGGAGTGACAAACATGCGCATCGTTTCAACATCCGCCCTAGGCTTGGCATTCGTCATCGGAGTGGGCGCCCCTCTCGCCGTCGCGGATGATGCCGCGAGGGTCAGCGTGACGCTCAAGGACCACAAATTCTCGCCTGCCGAGCCGACGGCGCCGGCCGGCAAGCCGATTATCATCGACGTGTCCAACCTCGACGCGACGCCTTCCGAATTTGAAAGCAAGACGCTGCGCGTCGAAAAGGTTGTGCCAGGCGGCGGGAAGATCGCTGTCCAGATCCGCCCGCTCGGGCCGGGCCGCTACCGTTTCTTTGACGACTACCACGAGGACACGACCGAGGGTTTTCTGATCGTCAAGTAAGCGTCAGTCAGTCAGCGAAATACGGATAGAGAACGACGATGCTTGGCGCGCTCATTATTGTTTTTCGCGAGGTCATCGAGGCCGGGCTCATCGTCGGCATCGTGTTGGCGGTAACGAAGGGTCTTGCGGGCAGCCGGTTCGCCATAGCGATGGGCGTGCTGTCCGGTGTGGTCGGCGCGTCGCTCGTGGCGGCCTTTGCGGGGGCGATCGGCGAGGCCCTGGCGGGCGTGGGCCAGGAAATCTTCAACGCTTCGATCCTTCTCATCGCGGTCGTGATGCTGACCTGGCATAATGTCTGGATGGCGAGCCATGGCCGCGAACTCGCCGCCGACGTCAAGCGGGTCGGCGAAGCAGTGCGATCCGGCTCGCAATCGATCTTCGCCCTTGGCGTGGTCTGCGCGGTCGCGGTCATGCGCGAAGGCTCGGAGGTCGCGCTCTTCATGTATGGCCTCGTCGCCGCCGGAGGCTCGACGGCGACCGAACTGGTCATCGGCTCCGTTCTGGGACTTGCGGCGGGCATCGCCGTGTCAGCACTGACCTATCTGGGTTTGGTGGCGATCCCGCAGCGGCGACTCTTTGCTGTTACGACGGGGCTTATCAGCCTGCTTGCCGCGGGGCTCGCGGCGCAGGCGGTGCTTTTCCTACAGCAGGCCGGCGTTTTGACCATGCTGAGCCAGACGGCGTGGGACACGTCCGCCATCCTTTCCGATACGAGCCTGTTCGGTCGGGTGCTCCACACCCTGATCGGCTATTCGGACCAACCCTCGGTGCTTCAGGTCGTCGCTTATTGTGTCACGCTCGCCGTGATCTTCGCTCTGACAAAGACTGTCGGGTCGCGCCGCGCGCCGGCCATCAAGGCCCGAGGGGCGACGGCAGGTTGAGCGCGGACGCGCGGAGCGCGTCATTGCATCAGCGGGCCCCACGAGGGATCGCTGCCGTAGTTGGGCGTCGGCACCAGGAATTCGGAATGACCAAAAATATCCGTCATGTAGAGCTTCGGGCCCCCGGAGCCGCCGGCGTCGCGGAAGAACATGAGATAGAGGCCGTTCGGCGAGAAAGTTGGCGCTTCGTTGTGGAAGCCTTCGACCAGGATCCGTTCGCCAGAGCCGTCCGGCTTCATCACGCCGATGCCGAACGAGCCGCCTTTGATGCGCGTGAAGGCGATGAGATCGCCGCGCGGCGACCAGACGGGTGTCGAGTAATGGCCTTCGCCAAATGAAATGCGCTTCGCCGGACCGCCGGTCGCGCTCATCACATAGATCTGCTGCGAGCCGCCGCGGTCGGATTCAAACGCGAGCTGCGAGCCGTCAGGCGAATAGCTCGGCGAGGTGTCGATCGCCGAACCTTCGGTGAGGCGAGTTGTGGCGTGTGAGCGCAGGTCCATCGAGTAAAGATTCGTGCTCGCCCCGTCGGAAAGGGACAACACGATCTCTTGACCATCGGGAGAGAACCGCGGCGCGAAAGTCATGCCCGGAAAATTGCCCACGGACTCGCGTTGTCCGGTGTCGAGATTGAGCAGCGTGACTTTGGGATCGCCCTCGCCGAACGACATGTAAGCGACTTGCTGGGCGGAAGGCGAGAAACGAGGGGTGACGACCAGCTCTTTGCCGCCATCGAGGTATTTGACGTTGGCGCCGTCCATGTCCATGACCGCGAGTCGCTTATGCCGCTTCTCTTTGGGACCGGTCTCGTCCACGAAGACGATCCGGGAATCGAAAAATCCCTTCTCGCCGGTTACGCGCGAAAACACGGCGTCGGCAATCATATGCGCGACACGGCGCGCGTTCGCGGCGTCGGTCGAATATTGCTGGCCGGCGATCTGCTCGCCGGTCGCGGCGTCCCACAAGCGGAATTGCGCGGTGACGCGCCCCGCGTCCTGATGGAGCACCCGTCCGGTCAGGACGAATTGCGCAGCAGCGGTCTTCCAGGCGTCCAGGTTGGGCGTCGCGTCAGGATTGGCGATCGTTTCCGGGAAGCTGGACGGATTGAGCGGCAGAAGGAAGATCGAGCGAGCGAAATCCGAGGTGATGACGCCGCTGATCTTGTCGCCTGCCTCTTCACCCGCGAATGGAGTCACAGCGATGGTCACGGGTTTGAAATTGGCGCCCGCGTGCACGTAAATGTCGCCGTCTGCGCGCGCGGTTGCGCCGGCGAGCGCGGAGAGACTGAACGCGAGGGCTACAAGCGCGCGGCGGCGCGAAACGGAACAAAAACGATTCATTGGGCGATCTCGCAGAGAACAACCAGCCTTCGCCGCCAGCGCTCACCGAGCAGCGACTTGAGGATCGAAATGGATGGTCTTGGTTTTCCATTGCTCATAAAACGGGCGATATTGCGCCGGCACTGGCAAGGGGTTGCAATTCTGCACGGCGGCAAGGACGCTCTTGGCCTGCGGTTTGAGAGCCGGGTCTGACGGAGGGTTGACGAGCTTCGCCTTCGACAGCGAGCCGTCCGGGTTGTAGGCGAGGCGCATCTGCGCGACATAGACATCGGCGTCGCCAGGCTGCCGCGCCGGCTTCCAGCATGCGAGATAGGTCTTGATCAGCCAGGCGTCGAAGCCGGCCTGCTGTGCAGAGGTCATGCGCGCGGGCGGCTCGACCGTCGTTGGTTCCGTCGACGCTCGAGCCGCCGCGATGGCGACCGGCGGGACGGGGGGCGTTGGCAGCTGTGCGGCCGGTTTGGGAACCTCCGCAACGCGGGGCGGATGACGATGCCACAAGCGCTCGTAACCACCGTAAGCGGCAGCCGCGACCGCGATGAGAATGATCGCCCCGATAGGCCTCGGTAAAATACGCATTGCGCTGAACTCTCGTTTTCTTTTGTTGGCCGCGCGCGGAGCACGCGCGGCGCTGCGATTGCACGGATGTCATCCCTGGGTCTCTCGTGGATCGAAATGGATTGTTTCGACCTTCCATTGGTCGAAGAAGGGCATGTATTCGGCCGGAACCTTCAGGGGGTCGCATTTCCGCACCGCGCGCATCGCGCTTTCCGCGTGTGCGCGCCAGGCCCGGTCGCTCGGTGGGTTCAACAGAACCGGGCGCCCCGAGAGCGATCCGTCAGCATTGAAGACCACCTTGATTTGCGCGACATACGTGTCGCCCTCAGGCATGCCCGGCGGAGGCGTCCAGCAGTTGAGGTAGCTCTCCGTCAGCCACGCGTCGAGCGCCGAAGCCATCGACATCGACATGTGCGGCGCGTCGTGATGGGGCAGCCCCTGGGGCGTCGCTGCAGCCGGCGTCTGGCTCGGGGCGGCTGTCGCTGTCTTTCCCTGTCCGATGAGCTTGGCGATCGCGTTCGGGTCAAAATTGTGCGCGGGCTTGGGCTTCTCCGGCGCCGGGTCCTTCGGTCGTTCGGGCGGCGGATCGACGAATTTGGGCCGCACGGGCGGCTCAACCGGCGCCTCTTGGATGGCGAGCTTCGGCGGGGGCGGGGACGGCGGCTGAGGTCTTTCGGGCGGCGTCACCTCAGGCTGCGGCGGAAGCGTCGCCTCCGCCTTGGGCGGCGCGGATTTTGGCGGAGGAGTCTCGGCTTTGGGGGGCTCGGGCGCTGGTTTCGGCGGGGGCGCAGCCTCCGGTTTGGCGGGTGGTGTGGGCGTGGGCTGCTGTGGAGGGGTAGGCTCCACGGAGGCGCGCAGATCCGGGGGCGGCGGAGGGGGCGCGGGCGTGGCCTGCGGCGTGGGTTTGGCGTTCTTCTCGCCGTTGGCGATCTGGTTGAGTTCGCTGAGCGTGACAGTTTCAATCGCAATGGCTTCAGGGTTGTCCGCGAATTTCGGCGCAGAGGCGAAGCCGAGCAGGAGCAGCGCGAGCAGCCCTCCGTGGAGCGCCGCGGAGCCCGCGAAATTCGAATATGACCGCCGTTCTTCCAACGCCGCTCCCGGCTATTGTTTGATCGGCTCGGTGACCAGGGCCACCTTCTTGAACCCGGCGGAGGTGACCGCCGCCATGATCTCCGCCACGCGTCCGTAAGGCACGACCTTTGAGGCGCGAAGGTAGATGCGCTGATCGACATCGCTTTGCGAGGCAGCCTGGAGCTTGGCGACCAGGTCTGCGTCGGCCGTCGGCTCGTCCATCACGTAAAGCTGACCCTGCTCGTTGAGCGAGACCGCGATCGGCTTGCGATCGACATTGAGCGCGGTTGCGCTCGCCTGCGGGAGATCGACCGAGACGCCAGTGGTCAGGAGCGGCGCGGCGACCATGAAGATGATCAAGAGGACGAGCATAACGTCGATGAAGGGCGTCATGTTGATGTCCGCCATCGCGCCGTACCGCGGCACGCCGCGCCGCCCTCGACCGCTTTTTCGCCCGCCAGCGATTGGGGAGATGGCCATCGCGTCGCTCCGCCGCCTCAGGAGACTTTTTCGACCGACAGGTGATGGTCGATCTGCCGGGACAGGATTGACGAGAATTCGTCGGCGAAGCTTTCGAGCCGGGCCTGAGCCTTGGCGACGTCGCCTTGGAGCTTGTTGTAGGCGATCAGCGCGGGGATGGCGGCGAAGAGGCCGATGGCTGTCGCGAGCAGCGCTTCCGCGATGCCGGGCGCGACGACCGCGAGCGAGGTGTTTTTCGACGCTGCGATCGACTGAAACGAGTTCATGATGCCGAACACCGTGCCGAACAGGCCGATGAACGGTCCGGCCGAGGCGATGGTCGCCAGAACGAGCAGGTTCGAATTCGAGCCGTTCGACCTCGCGGGCGATCGAGACGTCGAGAACCTTGTCGATGCGCGCGTGAAGGCCACGAAATGAGCCGGCCGCCTGCTGGAACGAGCGCTTCCACTCCCGCATGGCGGCCACGAACAGCGCCGCCGCGCCCGAGTTGTTCGGCTGGTTTGAGAGCGAAGTGTAGAGTTCCTCGAGCGATTGGCCCGACCAGAAGATCTGCTCGAAATTCTCCATCTCGTTCCTGAATTTATGAAACAGCCGCGTCTTGTCGAAAATGATCGTCCAGCACCAGAGCGAAGCGAGGAAAAGGCCCAGCATCACCGCCTTGACGACGATGTGGGCCGACCAGAACATCGCGAAGATGCTGGTTTCCGGAGTCGCGGCTGCGGCGGCTACGTCGGCAGGATTCATCGGGAGAGGCGACCTTGTGTTGGCGGCGGGACCGCGGGCCGACGGCGGCGGAAACGGGATCGGGCCGGGGTCTGCGCCGCAAATCGGCCGAAACTTGGGCTTTTGTCAGACGCGGAAAATCCTGAATTTATCGTTGTGATTTAAGACTCTGATAGTGTTAACGCTGGGTTATCAACGCGCGGTTAACAGCCTCCGGCGCGGTTTTTGCGACGCGAGAGCGCGAGAGCCGATGGCGACGGCGGCTCCCTACCAAAATCGCGCCGCCGCCTTTATCGTGATCCGGCCGCGCGCGATCGTATCGCCCGGAGGAGGCAGGTTGATGGGGGCGCTTTGGACCTTCGGCTGGGAGTGGGGCGCTGCGCTTCTGCGCTGGCTCCACGTGATAGCCGCGATCGCCTGGATCGGCGGATCGTTCTTCTTCATGCATCTCGACGCTAGCCTTGCGCAAAAAGGCGGGCGACGATCCGGCGATCAAGGGGACCTCCTGGCAGGTGCACGGCGGCGGCTTCTATGAAATGAAGAAATACCTGCTCGCGCCTCCCGTGCTGCCCGAGCATCTGATCTGGCACAAATGGCAGTCCTACTGGACCTGGATGAGCGGCTTTGCGCTGCTCTGCTGGGTCTATTACGGGCAGTCGTCGCTTTTTCTGATCGATCCCGCGGTGATGCCGCTCGAGCCGTGGCAGGCGGCGCTGATCGGGATCGTCGCGCTCGCGCTCGGCTGGCTCGTCTACGATTTCCTCTGCCGTTCGCCGCTCGCCGCCAACGAGCCGCTGCTGGCGCTGGTCGGCTTCGGCTATGTCGTGGCGACGAGCTGGGTCTTCACGCTGGTCTTTTCCGGCCGCGGCGCGCTCATCCACACCGGCGCGCTGATGGCGACGATCATGACGGCCAATGTGTTCTTCATCATCATGCCGAACCAGCGCAAGAGCGTCGCGGCGCTGCATGGCCGGCCAGAAGCCCGATCCGGCATGGGGCCAAAGCTCGAAGATACGCTCGACCCACAACAACTACATCACCCTGCCGGTGGTGTTCCTGATGCTGTCGAATCACACGCCCTCCGCCTTTTCCAATCCGCGCGCGATTCCCGCCATCGTCACCTGCATCATCGTCGCCGGCGCGATGGTGCGCTATTTCTACAATGTCTGGCATCTCGATCACGACCGCGCGCCGTGGTGGGCCTGGGCGGCGGCGGCGGTCGCCATCCTTTGCGCCTTTGGCTTCGCCGCGACCGCTTCGCCCGGCATGCGCTCGCTGATGGGACTGGCGGCGCTGCCCGCCGAGACCGCAAGGCTCGATCAGCCGAAGGCGCCGCAGGAGGTCGTCGACATCGTGCAGACTGCGCTGCATGATGTGCCACGCGGCGGAGCCGATGGATGGAATCGGCGAAGCGCCGAAGGGCGTGCTGCTCGATACGCCCGAGCACATCGCGCGTTTCGCGCCCGCGATCCGGCAGCAGGCGGTGCTGACCCACGCCATGCCGCCCGAACAATTTCAGCCAGATGACGGACGACGAGCGCAAGACGCTGGCGCGCTGGCTCGGCGCTCGAGACGGCGCAGAACTGATGGACGCTCGCGTCTTGGACGCCGATCTCGCGGCCGGCCGGCGGTTGATGGCGCCGGCTCGAGGCGTTCGCGGACTTCACCGACGAACCGCGGCGGTTGACGCGGCTTTTCCTCTCGGAGGCGCATCGACGCGCCGCGCGCGCCTTCATCGGCTGGTGCGGCGAGGCCGGGCTCCAAGCGAAGATCGACGCAGCCGGCAATGTCGTCGCGCGCTATGAGGGCAAGCGGGCGGGCGCGCCGGCGCTGATGCTTGGCTCGCACATCGACACGGTGCGCGACGCCGGGCTCGTATGACGGCAATTATGGCGCGCTGGCCGCGCTCGCCGTTGTCGAGCAGCTTGCAGCGCGCGCGACGAGCGCCTCGATCACGCGATCGAAATCGTGGCTTTCGGCGACGAGGAGGGCGTCCGTTTTCGCACCACGCTCACCGGCTCGCGCGCGCTCGCCGGAGACTATCCGGAGGATGCGCTCGATCAGCGCGACGCCAGCGGCGTCTCGATGCGCGAGGCGCTGATCGCGTTCGGCGGCGATCCCGAACGGGCGCCCTTTCTTCGGCGCGAGGGCGTCGCCGCCTTCGTCGAAGCGCATATCGAGCAGGGTCCGCGGCTCGAGGCGGAGGGGCTGCCGCTTGGCGTCGTCACCGCGATCAATGGCGCAACGCGGTTCGAGGTCGGCGTGGACGGCGTCGCCGGCCATGCGGGCGCGACCCCCATGAGCCTGCGTCGCGACGCTCTCGCCGCCGCGGCCGAGATGATGCTCGCGATCGAAGAGCGGGCCCGTCGCGAACCTGATCTCGTGGCGACCGTCGGACGGCTCGAAGCCTGGCCCGGCGCGACCAACGTCATTCCCGGCCATGTGCAGTTTTCGATCGACATACGAGCCCCGGCGGACGCGAACCGAGCCATAGCGATCGCCGACATCGAGGACCGGATGAACGCCATCGCGGCGGCTCGGCGCGTCAGCACGAGCCTCATCAAGACGCATGAAGCCAACGCCTTCGTCTGCGACGCGGGCATCATCGCTGGCCTGAAGACAGCGGTCGAAGCCGTCGGCGTTCCGCCCCGGCTCTTGCCTTCGGGCGCAGGTCACGACACCATGGCCATGGGCAAGCTCTGTCCCGCCGGCATGCTGTTCGTTCGCTGCAAGGGCGGCGTGAGCCACAATCCCCTGGAATCGATCACAGTCGAGGATTGCGCGATCGGACTGAAGGCGCTGACCCGCTTCACCCGCGATTTTCGGGCCGCCTAGCGTCGCCTAAGCGGCGCGGGTCCGATGGGCATAACAGGCGTCTGTTAGCGAGTCCGAATCGAGCCTTTTCAATCACTTGCGCCAAGATTAACGAGTCGGTTCCGGCGGGCCAGCTTCCTTGAACTGGTCGAGCGGGCGTCACTTCGAGACGCAATAAACGACTTTAGCTGTTATTTCTTTAAAAGTCAATATATAGCTCATGATTCTGATCTGCAGGATGATGACAGGCGCTCGCGGCCTTATGGCCGGGTCGACGCGCTCTCCGGTCGTCATGATCGTGACTGCCTGTTGAGCAGCTTGCACAATTCTGCTTTAGACCGGGGACTTTCGAGGAGACGGACCCATGAGCAAGCGCTTTTTCGGCGATATCGGCCCCGTGCGCTTTGAAGGACTGAAGAGCGACAACCCTTACGCCTATCGCCACTACGATCCCTCGCGCGTCGTGATGGGCAAGACGATGGCCGAGCATCTCGCCCCGCCGTCTGCTACTGGCACAATTTCGCCTGGATGGGGACCGACATGTTCGGCGCCCCGACCTTCGAGCGCCCCTGGGACGGCGAGACGATGAAGGGCGCGAAGGCCAAAGCCGACGCGGCCTTCGAGATGTTCACGACCCTCGGCTTTCCGTTCTTCACCTTCCACGATCGCGACGTCGTCCCGAAGGCGACAGCCTGAAGGAATTTGGACGCAATCTCGCCGAGATGACCGATATTTTCGGCAAGAAAATGCAGAAGACCGGCGTGAAGCTCCTCTGGGGCACCGCCAATCTCTTCAGCCATCCCCGCTACCTCGCCGGCGCCGCCACCAACCCCGACCCGGACGTGTTCGCCTACGCCGCGGCGCAGGTGAAGAACGTGATCGAGGCGACGCACAAGCTCGACGGCGCCAATTATGTGCTGTGGGGCGGCCGCGAGGGTTACGAAACCCTGCTCAACACCGATCTCCGCCGCGAGCAGGATCAGCTCGGGCGCTTTCTGTCGCTGGTCGTCGAGCACAAGCACAAGATCGGCTACAAGGGCGTGATCCTGGTCGAGCCGAAGCCGCAGGAGCCGACCAAGCATCAATACGATTTCGACGTCGCGACCGTGTTCGGCTTCCTGCAGCGCTTCGGGCTCGAGCGGGAGGTCAAGCTCAACATCGAAGTCGGCCATGCCGTGCTCGCGCACCATTCCTTCGAGCATGAGATCGCGCTCGCGACCGCGCTCGGAATGCTGGGCTCGATCGACGCCAACCGCAACGACTATCAGTCGGGCTGGGACACCGACCAGTTCCCCAACAACGCCGCCGAGCTCGTGCCGGCGCTCTATTTCATCCTGAAGGCGGGCGGCCTTGCGCCGGGCGGCTTCAATTTCGACGCCAAAGTGCGCCGTCAGTCGATCGATCCGGCCGATCTGCTGCTCGGCCATATCGGCGGCATCGACGTCTGCGCCGCCGCGCTGGTCGCAGCCGCGAACATGATCGAGGACGGCAAGTTCGATGCGCTGCGCGCCGAGCGCTACGCCGGCTGGGACAAGCCCGAAGCCAAGGCGATGCTGGCGAAGGGCGCGACGCTCGAGTCGATCGCGGCGCGGGTCGCCAAGGAGAAGATCGACC
This sequence comes from uncultured Alphaproteobacteria bacterium, assembly GCA_963756955.1. GTDB lineage: Bacteria > Pseudomonadota > Alphaproteobacteria > Rhizobiales > Beijerinckiaceae > Roseiarcus. The sequence goes on along the minus strand of CAVWPU010000014.1, from coordinate 86,728 downwards.
CGAAGCCGAAGTCGGGACGGCAGGAATATTACGAGAACCTGCTGAACCGCTATCTGTGAGGCCAAGCTGAAGAGCGCTATGCGCGGAACGTCGGACAGCCTGGCGTTTCGCGCGTTGCGATCATCGCGCTCAGTCTCGGCGCGACGGCCGAGGCGGCTGAGAAGCACCCGGCTGGTCGCCCGCGTTCATGGCATCGCGACGGGGATCGCCGCCTGCTGGCGCCCGCCGCACGACGACGATCAAGTCACGGTTCGCGTGAGCTTCACGCGGGACGGCGCCGTCATCGGCGAGCCGAGGATTGTTTTTGCGCAATCGAGCGGCGGCCGGGCGGACGATGCGGCGCTCGCCCATTCCATGGTGACGGCGATCCGCGACTGCACGCCATTGCATTTCTCTCCCCGGCTTGGCTCGGCGATCGCGGGCCAGGTTCTGGACATTCGCTTTATCGGTCGCAGCCGGGCGACCATCGTCGCCCCGCCCTGAAAGGCAGACCCCAGACCGGAGAGAGACAGCGTTCTTCCGAACGCGGCGGCTTGATCTGGCGACTCCAATGCAATCTGCCCTAATCGATTCACCGGATTTTCGCGTCTTGCGGCGATGCTTAGGAGCCGGCGTCACGAGAGGATGGCGCCGGAGCGGAGGCGCAATGTTCGGGCGCGTGATTTTTGCCGTGATCCTCGGCGTCGCGGCGGCGTTGCTGGGTTCGTTCTCGCTGCTGGACCGACTGGCCGCGCCGGCGCCTGTCGTCGCCGCGCCGGCTCCGGGCGCCGAGGCCCCGGCCGGCTTGGCGGCCGAGGGCGGCCCGTCGGAGCCGTCTCAGCGTGAATCGTCCGGCTACCGGGAGGCGCTGCTGGAAGCGGACCAGCGCGGGCAATATGCGGGCGAGGCGCTCGATCAACGGATTGCCCGTGCATATGCTTGTCGACACGGGCGCAAGCGACGTCTTCGTCTCCGCTTCGACCGCCCATCGGCTCGGCCTTAGCGCCTTCGGGAGGCCGCAAGCGCGCGATCCAGACGGCGAATGGGCAATCGACCGCTACGCCGACGCTTCTGAGGGCGCGTCAGCCTTGGCGGCCTTTATATGAACGACGTCGAGGCCCTGGTTCTCGCGCCGGAGGCAGGCGAGGTCAACCTGCTCGGGGAAAGCTTTCTCAAGCGCCTGGTCAGCGTCGAGCAGCGCAACGGGACGCTGATTTTGCGACAGTAGGCGGCTCCCTCAGGAGACGCGAATGAGCCGCGTCAGCTCGAAGGGAATATCGTAGCCGTCCCAGATGAAATCGAAGTCGAGCGCCGTGCCGATCGGCGCCCAGCGCGACACGCCGGGCCCGTGCGCGAGGCGGCGACCGCTTCGATCTCGCCGCGTTCCCAGCCGAAATAGGTGATCGTCTGGTCGCTCTCCCGGATGAAGCCCGCGACCTCGTCGAGCGAGCGGATGAAGACGACGCTGAGGAAGCCTCCGCCGACCCGAATATCCTGACGCTCCGGCGCGCTCGCGACGACGCTCGTCAGGTTGCGTGTTTTGCCAGTTGACCGACGAAGCGCGTCCGGTGCCCGCGGCGTAGAACGCCGCCGTCATCTTGCCGATCGCGTGCCCGACGCGGCCCGCGGGATCGTCCATCGTCCATTCGAGCGCGGAGGCGTCGAGGAGGCGCCGGACCGCCGCCGAATGCGCCGCGGCTTCGCCGACGACATAGAGCGCATGCGGGGACGAGCAGGCCATCTGGTCGAAGACGAACACGTCGTTGTGGAGTTTCTTGGCGAGCGCCCGGAGCGCAGGCTCGTCCAGCTTGTCGAGCGCGGCGCCGTTGATCGTCGAAAACGAGAAGCGGTCGCCGAACCAGATCGACTTTCCGCCGTCGCGCAAGGGCAGGGGGGCGAACAGGGCGACCTTGGCGTCGCCGCCCCAGACGACGCGCGCGTCGCTCCGCGCGGAGATCTTCGCGCCGAGATCGCCCTGCGAGGGATAGTGAAGGAACAATTGCGACGTCGTCGCCCTGAGCCTCCAGGCGGTCGAGGAAGAGGTCGACGATGGCGCGCATGCGCGCGCTGATCTCCTGCGGCAGGCGCACGATATTGGCGTTGCCGGCGAGATAGGCGAGCGCCCAGGAATAGAGAAAGACCGTCTCGACATTCTGCGGCGGCAGATGAAAGACGAGGCCGCGCGGCCGCGCCAGCGCATGCTGCGGCACGCGCGCCGCGAAGCTCGCCGCGAGCTTCGTGAGCGCGGCGCGCCGGGTCCAGAAGGCGAAATGGGCGGCGGGGCCGGAGGCCTCGGCGCGCTCGAGCCGAGAAGGGCCTCGGCGACGCTCGCGATCAAATCGACGCGCTCGGGCGCGAACGGCGGCGCGAGCTGCTGGCGGGCCGCATCGAGCTTCGACAGCAGCGCGCTCTCGTCGACCGCGGCCTCGCGCGCGCCGGCGCCATAGGCGAGCACATCGCTCATGGATCCGTCCTCGCTCTGTCGCTCACGCGGCGATCACGTCGCTGCAGCCCCGGAGCTCGGTCTTCGGGGCGCGGCCGACAACGCGGATCGCCTTGCCGAAACGGCCGCCGGCTCCGGCGTCGATCGTCGCCGACGACGCCCATGATCCTCGGTCAGCACGCTATGGCCGGGATAGGAGCGGGGCAGCAGCGAGACGACCTGGATGACGCCCTCTTCTCCGACCGCCGCCGGCTCCCAGCTGTGCGGCCGCCTGATGATGACGTCGGTGAAATTCGGCGGATAAAGCAATCCGTCCGGCCCCTCGATGAAGACCGAGCCGATCTGCTCGACGAAGCCATAGAAGTTGAAGATGTTGGTCATGATTGAACCGGCGCTTGAGCGCGGCGCGGAACTCGGCGTTGGAGACCTTCTGCGCTTCGAGCTTCTTCCAACCGCCGGAGTGGATGAGGATCGCGTTGGAAAGATCGACCTCGCCATCGGCGAAGCTCCGATAGAGCTTGTCCCAGACGAGAAAGGTGAAGCCGAAAATGAGAAACGGCTCGCTGCCGTTCGCGCGGACGAAGTTCTCGACAAGCTCCTTGTCCAGCTCCAGTTGCGAATTGAGGGCGAAGGCCGTCTTGGCGCCAAACTTCATCATGCCCAACACGCCGCCGCCGCGCGCGGTGAGGTCGGTCGGCTTGATGACGTCCTTGGTGTCGATCGCGAGGAACGGCAGCGCGGCGGCTGCCGAGAATGGGGCGGAACGACGCGACCAGCGCCTCCGACTGGCGTCGCGCCGTCTCGTTGTCGATGATGATGCGGCTCGTCCGCTGTCCGGTCGTGCCGCTCGAGCGCATGACCATCGCGGGAAGCGCGGTGCTCTTCAGCTCCATTTCCTTGAACAGGCTGACCGGCAGATAGGGGACCTCGGCGATCGAGCCGATAGGTCTTGAGGCCGCCCCAGGCCGCGTCGAGGATCCGCTTATATTCGGGGCTCTTCTCGTAATGATAGCGCGTGAGCTCGTTCAGCCCCTCGAGCAGAAGCGGCTCCTTGTCGGCCTGCCTCAGCGAATAGGGCGGCTGGTCGAGGAGACGCTCAAACACTCACGAGATCCTTCAGTCGCGCATAGTCGATTTTGCCGCTCGCGGCGCGCGGGATTTGCGCGATCTTGCGCAGCGCGAAGCTCGACGGAGGGCACCTTGTAGGTGTCGGCGAGCTCGCGAACGCGCGCCTTGAGCGCGGTTTCCGACTCCTGCTCGTGCGCGACGGCGATTTTCTCTCCAAGATCGAGACAGGCGACCGGGCAGACGGCGAACAGCTCCTGTTCGATCTCGTCCAGGCCGAGGCGATAGCCGGCGATCTTGGCGAAACGCTTGGTGCGGCCGGTCAGGTAAAGAAACCCGTCCGCGTCCAGTCGTCCAAGGTCGCCGGTTTCGAGGCGGCCGCTTCATCTCGTCGCCCTTGCCGAGGTCGGCCCTGGACGTGGCGTAGCCCAACATGACGTTGGGGCCTTCGTAGACCACCGTCCCGACCGCGTCGGCCGGCAGCGGCGCGCCCTGATCGTCAACGATCGAGAATTGGCCGCCGGCCAGCGCGACGCCCACCGATCCCGCCTTTGCGCGAGAAGATCCGCGTGCTGCAGCGTCGCCATGCGCGGCGAGGCCTCGGTCTGTCCGTACATGACGAAGAACCGGCCGCCGCGCTGCGTCGCCCAGTCGTGCATCTTCGTCTGAATGCGGAGATCGAGCGCTCCGCCGGCCTGGGTGAACACCTTGACGCAGTCCGGCACGAGGCTCGAGCCCAGGCGCGCGAGCGCGGCATAGTGAAAGGGGACGCCCGGGAAATGCGAGCCGCCGACGCTGCCGATCTTCGACCAGAAGCTCGGCGAGGTGATCGAATCGTTAACGAGACAAATTCGGCCGCCGGCCGCCAGATGCGAGGTGACGACCGAGAGCCCGTAGGAATAGTGCAGCGGCAGATGGGCGATGCCGACGCTTGCTTCGTCGATGGCCAGCGCCTCGGCGATCTGACGCGCGTTGGCGACGACCGCGTCACGCGACAGCCGCACATATTTCTGGCTGCCGGTCGTCCCCGAGGTGGACAGCAGCAGCTGCAAGGCGGGGTCGATGGTCGACGAAGCGACGGCCGGCTGTCCCTCGCGATCCATTCGACGACGCCCGCGCGCGACAGCTAGTCGAACGCCGACGCCCGACTGCGCCCGCGACGTCGCGCAGCTTCTCGCCAATAGCCGGCGCTCCCAGGATGAGCTCGGGCTGATAGGCCTCGATCAGACCCGTCAGCACGTCTTCGGAGAGCGACGGATCGATCAGCGCGGTCGCGTGACCCGCCGCCGCCGCGGCAAGAAGACCGATCACGGTTTCGGAATTGACGCCGCAGAACAGAAAAACCAGGCGCTTCTGTTCGGAGGCGATGTTTCTCGGCGAGATCAAGGCTCGCGTTCCGAAGCTCCTCGCGCGTCAGCCAGCTGTCGCTGCGGTCGTCATAGACCGCCGGCGACGCCTCAAGGCGCGGAATCAGCGGAAGAAGTCCGCCGCAGGAGAGGTCCAAATCCGTTCATTGCAATTGCTGGACCGCGATCGATCTCATCGGCGCGCTTGTCGACCGCGCCTCATACAATGAGGCCGCCGTCGACCCCGATGATCTGCCCAGTCACATAGGACGAAAGGTCAGAGGCGAGAAACAGGATCGTGTTGGCGACATCTTGCGCGGCGCCGACCCGGCCCATGGCGATTTGCAATTCCAGGCTCTTGCGTTTGTCCTCGGGGATGGCTTCGATCATCGAGGTTTGGATCAGGCCCGGCGCAACCGCGTTGACGCGAATGTTCATCGGCCCCAGCTCCTTAGCGGCGGAAAACGTCGCGCCAATGACGGCGGCCTTGGTCGCGGAATAGACGGTCTGGCCGCTGTTTCCTCGTCTCCCGACGATCGACGAGATGTTGATGATCGATCCGCTCTTGCGCCGCGACATCAGGCGCGCGGCGAGCTGGGTGATCTTGATCAATCCGATGATGTTGACGTCGAACAGTTCGTTGATCTCGGCGTCCGAAATCATGCCGATGAGCTTGTCGCGAAGGATGCCGGCGTTGTTGACCAGGATGTCGAGGCGCTTGTGTTTCATCGCGCTCTGGATGAGCGCGGTCGCGGTCGCGCTGTCCGCGACGGACCCGTAAACCGCGGTCACGCGATCGGGATAGGCCTTCTCCAGTTCCGCGAAGCTCGCCGACGCTTCGTTCGGAGGCGCGCGCGTTGAGCACGACGGTCGCGCCCGCCTTGAGCAGGGTTTCGGCGGCGGCTCGTCCGATGCCGCGCGACGCGCCGGTCACGATGGCCACGCGGCCGCTGAGATCGATGACGGTCATGGATTCGCGCCTGCAAGTCAACCGGCGGTCGGCTTCACGAAGCCGCTTTTTCGGGAGCCGTTTCGTCGGATACGGACGAAGCCGCTCCGAAGTCGGCGCGGACCGTGCGATCGATGATGCCCAATCGGCCGGTCTTGAATGCCCTTCTCCATGATGCGCGCGGGGTTGCCCGCGACGAGGCAATTCGACGGCACGTCCTTCATCACCACGCTCGCCGCCGCGACCACGCAATTGTCGCCGATCCTGACCCCTGGCATGATGATGCTGTGCGCGCCGATGTTACATTCTTTGCCAATCCACGTATCGACGTGCAGCCGCGCGCGCGGTGTCGTGGGCGAGAACGCAGGCGCCGAAATTGATCGCGGTTCCTTCGCCGATATGGATGCCGCGCGGATAGCTCTTGTCCAATTTGGCCGAAAAAGAAATCCGGCAACCAGGCCGAATATCCATTCCCCATACCTTATTGAAATAAAGGCGGCGCAACTCCGAAAACAACGGGCCGAAGCTCGCGGCGCACGACCGCCAGGAAGCCGGTCGAGCGCAGGTCGGATAAATTCACGGTCGAACTCCATCAGCAAAAGCGCGCCGAACCCGCGTCCGCGCTCGGTGACCATCCCGTTCGTTTCGCCCCGACACCATTGAAAGTATGACGTTTTGGCCTCGACGCGGCGGCGATAGACCATCGCTTCGCTCCGCGCTTGCAGCAGGACTACACGCTAGAGGTTGTTAACAGTTCGCGCATTCCGAGGGTCAAGCGTCATCGCAGGCTCAAAGCCGCATCCTAAGCTGACTGCGCCTTCGCTAGGGTGCTCTGGCCCGTACACCATGGTTGCTTCGGCTGCTTGCGTCCTCTAAGCCCGTCCAGGCCTGTCGCCGAGCGCCGCGCCCCGTATGCCCATGGCCGAGGTCCGCTTGTTCCCCAAACCCGAGCCCAAACTCTCTCCCAACACCTACGCCTTTGAATCGCAGCCGATGGTCAAGCCGACCGGCTTTCGCGAATATGACGCGCGCTGGCTGTTCGAGGAAGAGATCAACCTGATGGGCGCGCAGGCGCTCGGGCTCGGCCTCGCGCGCCTCCTCAAGGAGCTTGGCGTCCAGCGCAAGATCGTCGTCGGCCACGACTTCCGCAGCTATTCGGCTTCGATCAAGCTCGCGCTGACCGCCGGGCTGATGGCCGGCGGCGCGCACGTGCGCGACATCGGGCTCGCGCATCACGCCGATGGCCTATTTCGCCCAGTTCGCGCTCGATGCGCCGGCGGTCGCGATGGTGACCGCCTCGCACAACGACAACGGCTGGACCGGGGTCAAGATGGGCGCCGCGAGGCCGGTGACCTTCGGGCCGGAGGAGATGGCGCGTCTGCGCGACATCGTCATCGCCGGCGATTACGGTCCAGAGGCCGGAGGCGGCTATGAATTCGTGCCCGACTTCCCGGCCCGCTACATCGCCGATCTGACCAGCCGGCCGAAACTGAACCGCCGTCTCAAGGTCGTCGCCGCCTGCGGCAACGGCACGGCCGGCGCGTTCGCGCCGAAGCTCCTGAGCGCGCTCGGCGTCGAGGTCGTTCCGCTCGACTGCGAGCTCGACTTCACCTTCCCGCGCTACAATCCGAACCCCGAGGATATGCAGATGCTGCACGCGATGGCGGCGGCGGTGAAGGAGAGCGGCGCCGACCTCGCGCTCGGCTTCGACGGCGACGGCGACCGCTGCGGCGTCGTCGACAACGAGGGCAAGGAGATTTTCGCCGACAAGATCGGGGTCATGCTGGCGCGCGATCTGTCTACGCTCAACCCAAGGGCGCGACCTTCGTGGTCGACGTCAAGTCGACCGGGCTGTTCGCGACCGATCCCGAGCTTCGCGCCAATGGCGTCAAGGTCGACTTCTGGAAGACCGGCCATTCGCACATCAAGCGGCGGGTGAGGGACCTGAACGCGCTCGCCGGCTTCGAGAAGTCGGGGCATTTCTTCTTCAACGCGCCGGTCGGGCGGGGTTACGACGACGGCTTCGTCACCGCGATCGCCATCCTCGACATGCTCGACCGCAATCCGGGCAAGTCCATGGCCGATCTCTATCGCGATCTGCCGAAGACCTGGGGCTCGCCGACCATGTCGCCCCATTGCGCCGACGAGGTCAAATACGAGGTCGCGGACCGTGTCGTCGCGCGTCTCAAGGCGATGCAGGCGCGGGGCGAGCCGCTCACCGGGCAGCCGATACGCGACCTCGTCACCGTCAACGGCGTCAGGGTCACGGTCGAGGATGGCACGTGGGGCCTGGTCCGCGCCTCGTCGAACAAGCCGGAACTGGTGGTCGTCGTCGAGAGCCCGGCGTCGGAGGCGCGCATGCGCGCGATGTTCGAGGCGGTCGACCGGATCTTGCGCGAGAACCCCGAAGTCGGCGCCTACAACCAGACGATCTGATGGACGGCCCGGCTACCGGTCGTGCGCATGTGCTGCCCGACCTGCTTCGAGCCGGGGCTCGAAGATCGTCTTCTGCGGCACGGCCGCGGGAAACGTATCGGCGGCGCGCGGCGCCTATTACGCCCATCCGCAGAACCGGTTCTGGTCGGCGCTCCACGCCTTCGGGCTGACGCCGCGACAGCTCAAGCCGGAAGAGTACCCCGAACTGCCGCAATGGGGCCTGGGCCTCACCGACATCGCCAAGCACGTGAGCGGCATGGATCGCGAGTTGCCGGCCGGCGCGCTTGGCCGCGAGGCTTGCGCGGCGCTCGAGGCGAAGATCACGGCCGCCGAGCCGGAGTGGCTGGCGTTCACGAGCCTCAATGCCGGGCGCCGCTATCTCGGCCGCGCCGCGGGCTTCGGCGAGCAGCCCGAGCGCATCGGCCGAACGCGCCTCTGGCTCCTGCCTTCTCCCTCGCCGGCCGCGGGTTGGAACTGGGAGCGCAACACGCGCTGGTGGCGAGGGCTCGCGGCGGAGGCGAGGGTCGGGGAGCCGTCCGCAGCCTCGGTCTAAGCCGAGCGCCAAGCGTCTCTATTCGGGCTGCAGCCCGTTGAAATAAGCGCCAATAAACGTCAATAAACGCAAATAAACGCAAATAAAATTGCTTTCTTTTACTTGCGTTTATTTTTTCGAAACGAGACTTTTCAATGGGTTACGACCGATTCAAACAAAAAAATTCCTTTGCTCAAATATTTTCGGCGCTCGGGTTCGCCTGGCGGCGACTTATTCGCCGACCAAAAACAATGTACCACGAATTCTGAATCCAGAAAAGAAAATGCTGGCTCTTATAGCGGTATCTGTTGGTATGGTCCGTTTCCGATAGCGCCTTTGATCCAGCTAGGCGGTTCGAGTTTGTCGCCCCAGGCTTCGAGCGCGCGCCGCCAACCGAGATAGTTTGGCAGGTTCTTGGTGGCGACGCCGTTGAAGCGGTGGAGCCACTGCTTGAGACGGCCGTGGTAAGCGTTGACGTTGTTGATGTGCAGGTGCGGCGCTGCGGGTGTCGGCTTTCCCGGCGCCGGCACGGTGTGGAAGGGGATCCCGGCTCGGCGGGCGAAAGTGGCGATCGCCTTGCCGCCATCGCCGATGAGATGATTGCTCGGCGTGACGATGCCGGCGAGAGCGAGGCTCACCGAAGCGCCGTCGACCTGGGCCAAGATCGCGTCGAAGGTGGCGCCGTTCCGGTCGCGGGCGACGAGGATGGGAATGTTGTCCTGATAAAGGCCCGGATGCCTGGCCGTTCCGCCGCGTTTGCGCGCCTTTCTCGGCAGGTCGGACCAGCGGCCCTTGAAGGATTCGAGGATGAAGGTTTCGTCCGCTTCGACGATTCCTCTCAAGCCCCGGGGCTTGTCGCTTGCAGGGGCGCGCAGAAACCGATGACGCCAGCGGAAGGCCGTCGTCGGATGGATTCCGCACAGCGCCGCGGTCTTCGCCAGGCTTTGGCCCTCGATCATCGCGCGCGCGTGATCAAGCCATTTTTCCTTCTTGCGCAGATGCGCCATCGGCGTCTTGGTCAGCGCATTGAAGGTGCGCCCGCAGCTCTTGCAGCGAAACCGCAAAAGCCCATCCGAGCGGCCCCAGCCGACCACCTCGCGGCCCGCGCAATGGGGACAGCCCTGAGCCGCGACGCGATCGACGCCGGTCGTTCCGAGCGCGTCCTTCTGGCGGCTGCGCTTATGCCGCCACGTCTTCGCAGAATGCTGCACGCCGTCGCCGCCAACCATGTCTCGCCTTCTCAAGCGCCGCCAAAGCCTCCCGGCCGCTTAGACTTCTGTCAGTTCAGAGGCTTACGATGTTCTCGTAGATGGCCGGGTCAAGCCCGGCCAGGACGGAAAGACAGTTTCTAAGAGCCACCAACGGCTAACGCTATAAGCGCCAAAATGCTTGCCCGAAGCGTCTCTCCGGGCCGTTTGAAAACGGCGACCGCGTTCCCCGGGCGGGCGGATCGGACCGCGCGGTGGAGGCCCTTGCGTTCACGCCGCTGATCGCATTTTAGTGAAGTCGCTCAGCGCGCCAGGGCAGCGCAGCTCACGGGATGGGGTGGTGTGGATGGTTCAGAATGTCGTTCTCTTTCAGGGCGTCAGTGCAGCCGGCAAGACCGGTCTGTGGAGGACAAACGGGACTGCAGCCGGGACCTTCGAGCTGACCTCGATCGCCGGGGCCTATGCTTCCGGTCTTGCGCCGACCAATCTGACGGTGCTGAAAGGCGAGTTTTTCTTCGAAGGCAAAGACGCGAGCGGTCATTTCGGATTGTGGCTGACGACCGGATCCGCCGCCGGCACGACGGAGTTGACCGGCATAGCCGGAGCCAGTTCCTCCGGCCTCAGTCCCAACGGCCTGACGGTCTTCAATGACGAGATTCTGTTCAATGGCGTGAATGCGGCAGGCGTTCATGGCCTGTGGGTGACGGACGGGACGAGCGCCGACACGCGCGAGCTCACCGGCGTCAGCGGCGCGGCGCCGACGGGGTTGAATCCGTCGAGCTTCGTCGTTCTCAAGAATGAGGCGCTGTTCAATGGCGTGAATGCGGCGGGCCTTCACGGCCTGTGGGTGACGAACGGCGACCCTCAGGCGACGCAGGAACTGACCCCGCTCGTCGGCGCGGCGACCACTGGACTGGGCCTCAATCCCTATGATCTGACCCTGTTCGGCAACGACGTCCTGTTCGGCGGGACCAATGTCAGCAATCAAATCGGGCTGTGGACAAGCGACGGCACGACGAACACCCATGAGATTACCGGCATCGCCGGCGCCAGCGCTTCGGGGCTTCATCCCGCCGACATCGCCGTTCTTGGCGCGAAAGCGCTGTTCAGCGGCGTCGACGCGAGCGGAAATACGGGGCTTTGGGTCAGCGACGGGAGCGGCGGCGGGACGCACGAACTCACGGGGATCAGCGGGGCGGCCGCCTCGTTCAATCCGACCAACCTCACCGCCTTCGGCAGCGAAGTGCTGTTCAACGGCAAAGACGCGAGCGGGAAATCGGAATTGTGGGAGACGGACGGCACGGTCGGCAACACGCACGAGCTGACCGCCGCTCTCTCCGGCGGGGGGCTCGGGTTGAACCCGGTCGGGCTCGAAGTCTTCAACAACGAAGTGCTGTTCAGCGGCAAAGACGCGAGCGGCCACAACCAACTGTGGGAGACGGACGGCACGACGGCTGGAACGAAGCAGCTGAGCGTGTCCGGCGCGTCGGCGTCGGGCCTGGCGCCCCTCGATCTGACTGCGGCGACGTTGCCGACCCTTGGCATTCTGTTTCAAGACACCCGAGCCGGGTCGGCCGTCATCTGGGGGTTGGACGGCGCCAACGTGATCAGCGGCGGCCCGGTGAGCCCCAATCCGGGCACGAACTGGAAAGTGATCGGGAGCGGCGATTTCTACGACAACGGGCTGACCGACATTCTCTGGCAGAACGCGGACGGGCAGGCCGCGATCTGGGAGATGAATGGAACCACCTTGATCGGCGGCGGGACCGTGACCCCCAATCCCGGAGCGGGTTGGAAGGCCGTGGGGACCGGCGACTTCAATCACGATGGCCATTCCGACATTCTCTGGCAGAACAGCGACGGGCAGGCCGCGGTCTGGGAGATGAACGGAACCGCCTTGATCGGCGGTGGGGTGGTGACCCCCAATCCCGGAGCGGGTTGGAAGGCCGTGGGGACCGGCGACTTCGATCACGATGGCCATTCCGACATTCTCTGGCAGAACAGCGATGGGCAAGTCGCGATCTGGGAAATGAACGGTAACACTGTGATCGGCGGGGGGCCCCTCAGCCTGAACCCGGGGCCGGGCTGGCAAGCCATCGGCACGGGAGACTTCAATCATGACGGTCATTCCGACATTCTTTTTCAAAACGCGAGCAGCGGCCAACTCACGATCTGGGAAATGAACGGCGCCAACTTGATTGGCGGAGGAGCCGTCAGCGCCATCCCCGGGGCGAGCTGGCATGCGATTGGAACGGGAGGCCAAGGGGCTTCCGACATCCTTTTGCAAAACACGAGCGGGCAGACCGCGATCTGGACCATGAACGGGACCAATATCGTTGGCGGCACGACCGTGGGCGAGAACGCCGGGCCGACTTGGAGCGCGGTCGGACTGACCTGACGGCCAAGGTGGAAAGAGGCCTCTGTCCGCGGACCGCCGCAACGCGGCGCTAAGCGCCGATGCCTAAGCCGAGCGCCGCGCGGACAGCCCGCGGCGCGCGACGCGGAAGGCTCAGGTCGTTGCTTGGCGCTTGCCTATTGCGGATGCATCTGGTAGCAAAAAACATGATGTGATTGTGTGATCCCTGATAACCTCGCGCCTCAGGTATGTCTACACGTCGCGTCACCGGCGCCTCCGATGGCAGCGCCCAAGACCCCGCATCGGCGGCGGAAGTCAAACGCGCCGGTCGCATCCGTGACAAGGGTCAGAAATGCTGCCTAACATTGTTCTTTTTCAAGGTTCAGACGCCAGCAATACGCAAGGTCTTTGGGAGACGGACGGTACGACGGCCGGAACGTTTTTTTTAACCAAGGGTACATTCGGTTACGGATTTGCGCCTGTCCCGCAGGTGTCAATGGACCTGACGGTCTTCAACAATCAGGTGCTCTTCGTCGGCCGTGACAGCTACGGCACTCAAACCACTTACTCGCTGTGGTCGACCGACGGGACGGCGGCCGGCACCATCGATCTGACCGGCATCGCAGGGGCCAATCCGAAGGGACTTTTCACTTCGACACTTTCCGCTTGGACTCCCTTTCCGGACCTCACCGTCTTCAACAATGAGGTGCTGTTCAATGGCCTGAACAACGTTGGGGCTGGCGCCCATGGCCTGTGGGCGACAGACGGAACCGTGGCTGGCACCGCGGAGGTGACCGTCAACGGGGCGGCGTCGACCGGGGTCAACCCAAGCGACATCACCGTCTTCGATGGCGCCGCCCTGTTCAATGGGACGGACACCGCGGGCCATTTGGGTCTCTGGACGACAAATGGGACGACCGCCGCCACCGCCGAGATCGCCGTCAATGGGGCGGCGGCAACCGGCGTCGATCCAACCAACATGGCGGTTGACAACGGCGAGGCGCTCTTCAACGGCCTCGACGCCAACGGCCTGGCTGGGTTGTGGGCGACCAACGGGACAGTAGGCGGCACGCACGAACTGGTCGCTGGGGCGGGAGGCGCGAACGACCCGCTCGGACTAAACCCGACAGACCTGACCGTTTTCGGCAGCGAAGTGTTGTTCAACGGCGTCGACGCCAACGGCCTTTCGGGGCTGTGGGTGACCGACGGGACCGCCGGGGGCACGTACGAACTGGTCGCGGGGGCGGGAGGCGCGAAGGACCCGCTCGGACTAAACCCGACAGACCTGACCGTTTTCGGCAGTGAAGTGTTGTTCAACGGCGTCGACCAAAATGGCCGTCCGCAATTGTGGGTGACGAACGGAACGGTGGGCGGCACACAAGTTCTGACTGTGCCAACCGCCGCGACATACGCTGGCCTCAACCCCTCCAATATGGAGGTCTATGACGGACAGGTGCTGTTCTCTGGCCAGGATCACACAGGATTGGTCGGCTTGTGGACAACGGATGGCACGGCGAACGGGACGCACGAAATCACCCCGATTGCCAACTCGCGGTTGACTTATGGATTGGCGCCGGTCGATCTGACGGCGATTGGAGCACCCGCAACCGAGCCGCCGACGATTGCCGGGACGGTTTCCGGGCAGACGACGACGTCGGAGTCGCGTGTTCAGCCGTTCGCGCATGCGACGATCGGCGACCCCAATGGCGGCGCGACCGACACGCTGACGATCACGCTTTCGGGCGGCGGCGGAACGCTCGCCGACGGCCTGGGCTTCAGCGGCCTGAGCGGCTCGGGCGGCGTCTACACCCTATCCGGAGCGGCGGCCGCGATCACCAGCGAACTCGACGCGCTCCTCTTCACGCCGACGGCGGGATCGCCGAACACAAGCTCGACGACCACGTTCACGCTGAGCGATATAGAGCAGCGCCGGCGGCGCGCCCGCTGTCGACGCCATGACCAGCGTGATCGACAGCGACCCGGCGGTTGGGCCCACGATCAGCGGCACGCCGCGCGCCACGTCGACCACGTCGGAGACGCCGGTCGCCCCCTTCACCGGGGTGACGATCGGCGACCTCAACGTCGGCGCGACCGACACGCTGACGATCACGCTTTCGGGCGGCGGCGGAACGCTCGCCGACGGCCTGGGCTTCAGTGGGCTGACGAGCGTGAGCGCGGGCGTCTACACCCTGTCCGGAGCGGCGGCCGCGATCACCAGCGAACTCGACGCGCTCCTCTTCACGCCGACGGCGGGATCGCCGAACACAAGCTCGACGACCACGTTCACGCTGAGCGATCAGAGCAGCGCCGGCGGCGCGCCCGCTGTCGACGCCACGACCAGCGTGATCGACAGCGATCCGGCGGTTGCGCCCACGATCAGCGGCACGCCGCGCGCCACGTCGACCACGTCGGAGACGCCGGTCGCCCCGTTCACCGGGGTGACGATCGGCGACGCCAACGTCGGCGCGACCGACACGCTGACGATCACGCTTTCGGGCGGCGGCGGAACGCTCGCCGACGGCCTGGGCTTCAGTGGGCTGACGAGCGTGAGCGCGGGCGTCTACACCCTGTCCGGAGCGGCGGCCGCGATCACCAGCGAACTCGACGCGCTCCTCTTCACGCCGACGGCGGGATCGCCGAACACAAGCTCGACGACCACGTTCACGCTGAGCGATCAGAGCAGCGCCGGCGGCGCGCCCGCTGTCGACGCCATGACCAGCGTGATCGACACCGATCCGGCGGTTGCGCCCACGATCAGCGGCACGCCGCGCGCCACGTCGACCACGTCGGAGACGCCGATCGCCCCGTTCACTGGGGTGACGATCGGCGACGCCAACGTCGGCGCGACCGACACGCTGACGATCACGCTTTCGGGCGGCGGCGGAACGCTCGCCGACGGCCTGGGCTTCAGCGGCCTGAGCGGCTCGGGCGGCGTCTACACCCTGTCCGGAGCGGCGGCCGCGATCACCAGCGAACTCGACGCGCTCCTCTTCACGCCGACCGCGGGATCGCCGAACACAAGCTCGACGACCACGTTCACGCTGAGCGATCAGAGCAGCGCCGGCGGCGCGCCCGCTGTCGACGCCATGACCAGCGTGATCGACAGCGACCCGGCGACGAGCAGCAGCGGCATCCTCTGGCAGAACGCCAATGGGCAAGCCGCCCTCTGGAGCATGAGTGGAAGCACCGTCGTTGGCGGCGGGCCCGTGAGCCCCAATCCCGGGCCGGGTTGGAAGACCATCGGATCGGGCGACTTCAACGCCGACGGCTCGGCCGATATCCTGTGGCAGAACGCGAACGGGCAAGCCGCCATCTGGGAGATGAACGGGACCACGTTGATCGGCGGCGGGTCGGTGACGCCCAATCCCGGAGCGGGCTGGACGGCGATCGGAACGGGCGACTTCAACCATGACGGTCATTCCGACATCCTGTGGCAGAACAGCGACGGGCAGGCCGCGGTCTGGGAGATGAACGGAAACACCGTGATCGGCGGCGGGGCGGTGACCCCCAATCCCGGGCCGGGCTGGAAGGCGGTCGGGACGGGCGACTTCAACGCCGACGGTTCGGCCGATATCCTGTGGCAGAACGCCGACGGGCAAGCCGCCATCTGGGAGATGAACGGAAATACCTTGATCGGCGGCGGAACCGTGACGCCCAATCCCGGCCCGGGTTGGAAGGCGATCGGATCGGGCGACTTCAATGACGATGGCCATTCCGACATCGTGTGGCAGAACGCGAGCAGCGGCCAAGTCGCGATCTGGGAGATGAACGGGAACACCTTGATCGGCGGCGGAACCGTCAGCTCCAATCCAGGGCCGAGCTGGCATGCGATCGGAACCGGCGGCGAAGGGTCCTCGGACATCCTTTTTCAAAACACGAACGGCCAAACCGTCATCTGGGACATGAGCGGGACGACCATCGTCGGCGGCGGACCCGTCAGCCCCAATCCCGGATCCAGTTGGCGAGCCGTCGGCCTGACTTGAAGCTCGAGACCTCAACCTAGACTAGGCGCCGATGGCGGTCGCCTCGAGCCTGGCGCTGAGCCTCAGCGCGTCGTTGATGACGATCGCGCCCCGCCGGCGCTCGATGAGGCCTTCGCGCTCCATGGCGTTGATCTCGCGCGAAACAGTTTCCCGCCGGGTGTTGATGCGCGAGGCGAGCTCCGACTGGTTCGGCGGCGAGAGGATGATGGCGCGCTTGGGGTCTTCGCGATCCGGCCGAGCGAGGCGAAGCAATTCCGCGTGGACACGACTGCGAACATCGAGCGCGCCAAGCTCCCCCACGCGGCGGGTCATGGCGCGATTACGCGCGACCAGTGTCGCGACGACCGCTTCGCCGAGCGGGCGGTGCGTGTACATCGTTTCGACGAAGACCGCGCTCGGCATTTTCGCAACCATCGAGTCGTTGACCGCGAAGACGCTGAGGGAGCGCGGAGCGCCGTCGAGCGCGCTCAGTTCGCCGAAGAACGAACCCGCCTCCATGTCAGTGAAAATAAGATCCTGCCGCACCCCATGGAGCACGGCCCGTAGCCGCCCGGTCATGACGAAATAGACATCCCGGTCGTTGGCGGTCTGCCCCACGACCCATTGGCCCGCCGCCGTCTTCAGCCAGATGCAATGACGATCAAGAACCCGACAGGATTCGGGATCAAGCGTTTTGAAGCAGGGATGCGCCGACAGCGAGCTTACGACCATTGTCGCGCTCGCCGATGATTCCCCCCGGTGTGGCGGATGTCAGCCCGCGCGTCCAAGAGGCTTTCCAGCGGTCGCGACTGCGCCGGGACATGGCGGCTTGGATACATATTGGCGGCCTCGCCGACCTTTCGGGTCATTGTGCGATTGCGCGCGACCAGCGTCGCAACCACCGCCTCGCCGAGCGGCCGGTGCGTGAACATTGTTTCGACGAAGACCGCGCTCGGCATTCTTGCGACAGTCGAATCCGCGACCGCAAAGACGCTAGGCGAGCGTGGCGCGCCTTCGAGAGCGCTCAGTTCGCCGAAGAACGAGCCGGCTTCAATGTCGGTGAAAACAAGGTCGTGTCGAGATCCGTGGAGCGCCGCCCTTAGTCGGCCGGTCAGCAGAAAATAGACGTCGCGGTCGTCAGCCATCTGATCCACGACCCAGGCGCCCGCCGCCGCCTTGAGCCAGACGCAATCGCGATCGAGAACCCCACAGGAGACGGGATCGAGCGTTTTGAAGCAGGGATGTGCCGAAAGCGAGTTTATGGCCATTTCGTGCTCGCCGGGAACCTCGTTGTGTGGCGGACGTCGGCGGCTACGTCAAGCGGCTTTCCGGCGGTCTCCACCGTGTTGGGCAGACATAAATGGGGAGGCGGAGGCTACAAATATGAACCGCCTCGTAAGCCCATCGCGATGTATGAGTGCGCTCCAAGTCTGAGGTGTGACGGCCATCACAGCGCGACCTGATGCTTTCGTATAAACCTGGATTCTACCGAGAGGGTTTCTTCCAGCACTCGGGGAAGAGGGGTCGCGTCCGCGAAGGCGCGACTTCGGTAACCCGAACAGGATGCCGCGATAGCGCCGAGGGGCTTGGCGTAAAGCGCGGACCCCGCGTTGATCTCCCACTGCGCGGGTAAGAGCGCGGCGCCTCTGCTATTCCGCGAGCTCGGGCGCCGCGCTCACAAACCAAATGCTGCTACTGGACACGAAACTCCATGTGCATACGCCCGTGGATTCGCTGCGCGCCCTCGGCGCCGCGGACGCGAGGCGCGAGCCTACGAGTCAAAGCTCCGGAGGTCCCGCCGCGGTTCGGGACGTAATGTCCAGAGAACTTCCCAACGGCGTTGGCCTTGGGCCCATGCCGGGCGAGACAGGCGTTGTACGCCATTGGCTCGCGATATTGCGCGCATGCCGGATTGTCGTCCGCCCGCGCGCTCTCGGCCAAAGGCGAGAGCGCAAAGACAAAGCCCGATTGCGGCGCGAGCGCCCATGACTTCAGCTCCTGAGCGTGGCTCCGGTCTTCTTCGACACCTCGGCCACGATCTTCGATATCGCAGCGTCAATTTCGACATCGGTCAGCGTGTGTTCGCGCGGCTGCAGAGTGACGTGGATAGCGATCGACTTCGCGCCCTCGGCCACGCCCTCGCCGCGATAGACGTCGAACACGCCAACCTTGGCGACGAGCCCGCGTTCGGCGCCCTCCGCCGCCCTGAGGATGTCGCCGGCGCTGACCGGTTCGCCGACGATGAAGGCAAGGTCCCGCTCGACCGGCATGAAGTCCGAGCGGATCGAGCTTCGGCTTGGCCTTGGTCGGCTTCGTTTTCGGCGCGGGGATGGCGTCGAGTGTGATCTCGAAAGCGACGATCGGCCCCTCGGCGTCGAGCGCTTCGCATGCGCTCGGGTGCAATTGGCCGAACCATCCCACGACCGTCTTTGGCCCGAACTGGAGGGTCGCTGACCGCCCTGGATGCAGAAATGACGGGCCGCCGGGGACGACCTGAACGGCGTTCGCGTTGACGCCGAGCGCCGACAGGAGCGCCATCGCGTCCCGCTTGGCGTCGAAGATGTCGACAAGGCCGCCGCCGCTCCAATTCCGACCCTCCTCGCCAGCCTTGGCGCGGCCGCGCCGCGCAGAAGCAGCCGCGATGCGCTGGTCATTTTCGCCCGGGCCCAGAAACACTTGCCCGACCTCGAACAGAGCGACGTCGCTCCCGCCCCGGCGGGCGTTGCGTTCGGCAGCTGCGACAAGCCCCGGTATTAGGCTCGGGCGCATATCGGAAAGATCGGCCGCGATCGGGTTGGCGAGCGCGAGCGCCTGCGAGCCGCCGCCGAACAGCTCCGCCGAGGCTTTGGGGACGAAGGACCAGGTCACGGCTTCACGCAATGACAGCGCGGCGAGCGTGCGCTTGGCGAGGCGCGTGCGTTTCTGCAGAAGCGTCAGCACGGGCTTCGGCACGCCGTCCTCGAGGCGGGGCAGGGGCGCGGGCGGCGCGCGGTCGACGCCGGCGATGCGCAGGATCTGCTCGACGACGTCCGCTTTCACCTGAATGTCGGGGCGCCAGGAGGGAACGAGCACGCGCCCGTCCTCGAGCCCGAAGCCCAGCCGGCGCAGGATCGCCTCGCCTTCCTCGCGAGGAATGTCGACGCCAAGCAGCCGCTTCACTTCGCTATATTGGAACGGGACGGATCGACGCGGCGTCGAGGGATCGCCCGCGACGATCATGCGCGAGGGCTCGCCGCCGCAAATCGAGAGCACGAATTCCGTCGCAAGATCGAGGCCGGGGACGCAGAAGTCGGGGTCGACACCGCGCTCGAAGCGATAGCGCGCGTCGGTGGCGATGCCGAGCTTCCGGCCGGTCTGAGCGGTGGTCGTCGGGTCCCATAGCGCGCTTTCGATGAGCACATCGCGCGTCGTCTCGTCGCAGCCCGAATGCTCGCCGCCCATGATGCCAGCGATCGACTCGACGCCGTTCGCGTCGGCGATGACCACCATGGTCTCGTCTAGCGTGTAGGTCTTGCCGTCGAGCGCAAGCACGCTTTCGCCCGTGCGCGCGCGGCGGACCGTGAGATCGCCGGCGACCTTGGCGAAGTCGAACACGTGCAGCGGCCGGCCGCGATCGAAGGTGATGTAATTGGTGATGTCGACAAGCGCGCTGATCGGTCTCAAGCCGATCGCCCTCAGCCGCTTCTGCATCCATTCGGGCGAAGGGCCGTTGTTTACGCCGCGGACAAGCCGCAGCGCGAAGGCCGGGCAGAGATGCTTGTCGGCGGGGGCGAAATCGAGATGCACGCCGGTCGGGCAGTCGAACGCGCCGGCGTAGGTCTTGGGCGCCGGCGTCTTCGCGGTTCCGAGCCCCGCTGCAGCGAGATCGCGGGCGATGCCGGCGACGCCCGTGGCGTCGGGGCGGTTCGGCGTCACGGCGACGTCGATGACGGGATCGTCAAGCCCCGCATATTTCGCGTAAGCCACGCCGACCGGCGCGTCGTCGGGCAATTCGATGATGCCGTCGTGATCCTCGCTGAGCTCGAGTTCCGCCGCCGAGCACAGCATGCCGTTCGACTCGACGCCGCGGATGACGCCCTTGGCGAGGGTCAGCTTCTTGCCGGGAATATAGGTCCCGACCGGCGAGAAGACGCTCTTCATGCCGGCGCGCGCGTTCGGCGCGCCGCAGACGACCTGGACCGGGCCGGCGCCGGCGTCGACGATGCAGACCTTCAGCCGGTCGGCGTTCGGATGCTGCTTCGCCTCGATGACGGCAGCCGACGACGAAGCCTTCGTACTTGCGGGCGGGGTCCTCGACAGACTCGACCTCAAGCCCGACGCGGGTCAGAGCGTCGACGATCTCGGCGAGTGACGCCGAGGTGTCGAGGTGGTCTTTCAGCCAGGAGAGGGTGAATTTCATCGCGGATCATTAGCGAGCGGTCGGCGCCTGTTCACCCGCTCAATCCTCCCGCAAGCGTCGGAACGTCGAGCGGCTTGAAGCCGTAGTGGTTGATCCAGCGCAGGTCTGCGTCGAAGAAGTCGCGCAGGTCCGGCAGGCCGTATTTGAGCATCGCCAGTCGGTCGAGGCCGATGCCCCAGGCGAAGCCCTGATAGACCTCCGGGTTGAGTCCGCAATTGGTGAGCACATTCGGATGCACCATGCCGCAGCCGAGGATCTCGAGCCAATCGTCGCCCTCGCCGAAGCGGATCTCGCCGCCCGATCGGCGGCACTGGATGTCGACCTCGAGCGAGGGCGAAGTGAAGGGGAAGAAGCTCGGGCGGAAGCGCATGCCGACATGGGGCACTTCGAAGAACGCCTTGCAGAACTCCTCGAGCACCCACTTGAGATTGGCGAGCGTCGCGCTCTGATCGATCACCAGGCCTTCGATCTGGTGGAACATCGGCGTATGGGTCTGGTCGGCGTCGCGCCGATAGGTGCGTCCGGGGCAGATGACGCGGATCGGCGGCTTCTGGCTCAGCATCGTGCGCACCTGCACCGGGCTCGTATGGGTGCGCAAAACCTTCCGCTCGCCCTTCTCGTCCGGCTCGAGGAAGAACGTATCGTGCATCTCGCGCGCCGGATGGCCGGGCGGGAAGTTGAGCTTGGTGAAATTGTAGTCGTCGCTCTCGATGTCCGGCCCTTCGGCGACGGAAAAGCCCATCTCGGCGAAAATCGCGGTGATCTCGTCCATCACCTGGCTGATCGGATGAATGCGGCCGGTTTCGACGCCGGGCAGCGGCACGGGCAGGGTGACGTCGAGCGCTTCTCGCTTGAGCTGCGTTTCGAGGGCCGCGCGCCTGAGCAATGCGCGGCGTGCGCCGAGCGCTTCGGTGACCTGATCCTTCAGCGCATTGATGGCCGCGCCCCGTGTCTTGCGCTCCTCCGGCGCGAGCTTGCCGAGCGTCGCGAGCAGCGCGGAGATGGATCCCTTCTTGCCGAGCGCCGCGACCCGCGCCGCCTCAAGCGCGCTTTCGTCCGACGCGCCTTCGATCGCGGCCAGGGTTTCCAGTTCAAGGGCGGAAAGGTCCGACATTCCTCATGGACTCCCGACGAGGCGATTACTGCTCCTTCCCGCGCCGACGGGAAGGATACGGGGCCTCGCCTAAGCCCTCCCTCGCGATCGGACGCGGGGAGGGGCGGGAAAGCCGCCTCAGGCGGCCTTCGGCAGCGCGCCCTTCGCCTGCTCGACGATCGCGGCGAAGGCTGCGGGTTCGGTAATGGCGAGGTCGGACAGCACCTTGCGATCGACTTCGATCCCCGCCGCGGCGAGGCCCGAGATCAACCGGCTATATGTCAGCGCCGTGCTCGCGCGCCGCCGCATTGATGCGCTGAATCCACAAAGCGCGGAACTCACGCTTGCGATTCTTGCGGTCGCGGTAGGCGTATTGCATCGACTTGTCGACCGCGGCCTTGGCGGCGCGGATCGTGTTCTTACGCCGGCCAAAGAAGCCCTTGGCGGCTTTCAGCACTTTCTTGTGCTTGGCGTGGGCGGTTACGCCCCTTTTTACGCGTGCCATCGTTCAAATCTCCGGGAAAAAAGTTCAGCCGTTCGGCAGGTAGAATTTCTTGACCTTGTCGCCGTCGGTCTTGAACAGAACCGACGTGCCGCGCAGATCGCGGATCTGCTTGGGCGTGCGCTTGATCATGCCGTGCCGCTTGCCGCGCTGGGCGTAAACGACCTTGCCGGTCCCGGTGAGTTTGAAGCGCTTCTTTGCGCCTGATTTGGTCTTCAACTTGGGCATTTGGCTCTCCTTAAGGCTTGACGCCCTTTTGAATTTGGCGGGGCCGCAAAGCCCCGTTCGCATCGGAACGAGCGAAAAAACCGCCACGGCAGCCCTTTCGGCCGGGCGGTTTTCAATGGCGCGCTCATACGCGAATGGGGACAGCGTTGCAAGGGCGGATTGTCGCTGCGGGGGATTTATTGTGCGTGAGGAGCCGGTGTACCGTTTTGCGCGCGACGAAGCGATTTCAAAGCCTTAGGCTCATTTTTCTGCAACTCGACAGGAATCTGCCGCTCAGCAAGTCTTAATTGACGTTTCTACCGTTATATCAGATCATTACGTAAATATCTTAATGTCAGATCCAAATCGCGCCTGAGCCACGCGCGACGTCAACTCGAGGATCGGGCGGTTCCCTCCGTCGGCGCCCAAGTACGGATGTCCGCACCTGAACAAGCGGGAAAGCAGCAACAGGCTTCAAGCAAGACCCATCGCAGAACCCTGAATTGAGCGTCGTCGCGTCTTATCTCTGAGTGGCCGCCGCGCTTTCCCCCGTGTGATGGGAATGCGCGCCAAACCGACCGGACACGGACACCATCCCAAACGCGAGCATCCAAACCATCAAGATCGTCGTGAAGGCAATCGTCAAGGGACGCGCGTTCCTTTCGTCGATCATGCCCTCGTCGTACAGGCCCGGGTTTCCTAAACTTCGTGACATTGCCGCCTCTCCATGTCCGCTGCTGTTTCTTCCTCCGGCAGCGCCTCATCTCATGAAGGCATTAGACCATAACTCACCATAAATGGGTGTGACGCGGATCACACTTCGACAACGGCGCGCCGTGTCTTCCTCGCTTCTTAAAATGCCGAAAGTCGGCGCCGCTGCCCATGCGATCCCCCGAGCCTTTCCTCAGACCAGGAACGCTGCGCATTGGGATTCTAACGGATGAGCGCCTCAAACGCGTCTCCGACCTCGGGAGTGAGCAGCTTCGCCGATTGGGGATCGCAAGCGCCCGCGCGCCGCCAAAGGCAAATGTGCTCCAAGATCATCGTTCGATCGTAGGGGTCTGTCCAGCATTCGACTTGCTGGTAGCCGAGGCTCGTGAAGTCAACCGACAGATCGACCGCGCGTCCGAGTTCCTTGCTCCGCTCCTGCAAGCTGATGACGTAATTATAGGCGTTGGGCGCGTTGGTTTTTCCGGCGTCACCGGCGTCGTAGAGCGGAATTCCGGGACGGAGATTCACGTAGCTTGCCGAGCGCCACCAGAGCTTGCCGGGATAGATGCCGACGCCACAAGCTTGGCCATCGGCGTTCACGGCGCGCATGGCCAGGATCGAGCCGCGGGAGCGAACCCAAAACCAGCTACGGTTGTGCGAAGTTGCCAGCGCGAGAGATGTGATGGTCCAGACCAGCGGCACGGCGACCATCAGCACGCGCCGGAGTTGGGGTTGGCCAAGCCTGTCTCCCAGCCAGTTGGCGGCCATGGTCGATCCGACGCCGGCCAAGGTCATGATGAGCGGCAGGGCCGGTGAGAAATAGCGATATTCCTTGTGGCTGACGAGGGAATGGACCACGAAAATGGTTGCAGCCACCCAAAGCAGAAGAGGCAGCCTCAAGGCGCCATAGAGTGCGGAAAGCACGACCACGACTCCGAACAGACCCCAAGCGACCGCTTCCCAGCCGATGTAAGAATAAACCGGGTTGAGCCCGGCCACCGAGGCGACCTTGGACGCGTAGTAAACATAACTAATTGAGAGTGAAATGGCCATCCCCAAGTGACCCAGTCCAGCAGGCCGCTCGACACGATCGGGAGCGCAAGCCCCGCCAGCAAGGCCGGGTAGTGCGCCCGCGTGCCGGACACCGCCGATGGCGATCACGGCGACGGCGATGGCGGGGATGAGCTGCGGGCGCAGAACCGCCGCGAGGCCCAACATTGCGGCGCCGACGAATATCTTTCGTTCGGACGGAGAGCCACGACCGGGTAGATCAGAAAAAGACCAGTGATGAGGGCTGCGCCGGCGAAACTTTCAGAGAGAGGATGGGCGTAGAAGTAGACCAGTTCGAACCAAACGGCGTTCAGGAGCCCTGTTATGACCGCGCCCGGGAAGCCCGCGACATTGCGGCCCCAGAGGAAGCCGCAGACCACCGGCGGCAGCGACACGATGCAGAAGAGGACAGAGACGCCGGCGAGGCCGGCCGAGGGCGGCGACCCGAACAGCTGTCCCAGCGCCATGAACCCGGCGATCATTCCGGGCCACAGCCAGCTCCGTTCGCCCAGTCTGGAAGTCCCACGGCTCCAGTCCCTGGTGATTGACGAGGCGGTTCGCCTGTTCGAGCCACATGACCTCGTCGGGATGGAGTATGCTTGGCAGCAACGCCATGACGCTGGCGCGTATCGCCACCGCCAGGAGGCAGATCGCCAGCAATGCGAGCCAATCGCTCGACAGGAAGCGGCCTTCTGGCGTCTCGGTCAGTCGCTGTCCGGCGCCGGAAAACGTCATCGCACACCCTCCAGGCTTAAGGCGCTAAGACAGGCTTCGTTTTGGCAACGCAAAGCCTATTGGCTTTCGTGGGAGCGTTTTGCGTGACGTCGCCGAAAGCCTGCCGACACGCATCAATTCAGAGAGGAAGAAATGCTGGTTCTGGGCGCTGCCGACGTGCTCGAGAACAGCATTAGCGGTGACAATGTCGAACGACCCATCGCCGAACGGCAATGCCTGGTTGGCGGCGATCTGTCGGTACTGGATCTCCGGGAACGAAACTCTGAAGGCGTCCCCTTGTCCTAAGCCGACAGCCGTGATTTTGTTCTGCACGGAGTAGCGGCGCTCAATTACGTTGGCCGCGTCGCCGACAACATCCGAAACGCCGACGTCGAGAATGGTGTCCGAAGCGCTGGGCTCGCAAAGCCGCAAAAAATCTGCGTAGATCCGGTCGCGAGCCGTCGCCACAAGCTTTTCGGATAGGGAGCCTGGTGTCGCGACTTCATAATACTGGCCGTCAAATTCGTTCGTTGACATTCGTCACCTGACGTTATCCGGGCGATCCTCCTTGCGCGAAATTCTGTGTCGCCCATATGGCGGTGTCAAACGTCCAGGTCGCGCGTCAAGGGAGAGCTCAACAGCGGACGTCGCCGCCCCTCAACTCCCGCCCGACAGAGACTGGCGGATACGATAGGTACGCCAGCCTCTTCATCTCGCTGCGCATCGTCGCGACGACATCGAGGATCAGTCCGGCGAGGCAGCTCAAGAAGCCGATAATGATCAGCCCCACCGCCAGGATGGCCGTTGGCAGTCGCGGCACCAACCCCGTTTCGAAATAGGTCTCCGCGAGGGGAATCGCGAGCGCCATTGCGATAAGGATGAGAACCACGCCGACGAGGCCGAAAAACTGCAACGGACGCTCGTTGCGCACGAGATCAAAGATCAGGCGCAAAATTCTGGCCCCGTCCCGAAAGGTGCTGAGCTTGCTCACGGAGCCCGATGGGCGTTCGCCATAGGCGGTGAACTCTTCTGCGGAGGGCATCCGCAGTTCGAGCGCATGCACCGTCAATTCTGTTTCGATTTCAAAGCCTCTCGACGTCGCCGGAAAAGATTTGACGTAGCGGCGGGAGAAAACCTTGTAGCCCGACAACATGTCGGTGAATTGTCTGCCGAATATATTGCGCACCAACGCCGTCAAGACATAATTGCCGAAACGATGGCCCCTTCGATAGGCTTCCATCTTCTTGGACACGCGTGCGCCATTGATGAAGTCCAGATTTTCCTCGATTGCTCGACGAACCATCGGCGGAGCCGCCTGGGCTTCGTAAGTGGCGTCCCCATCGACCAGCACGTAGATGTCCGCGTCAATGTCGGCGAACATGCGCCGGACGACGTTTCCCTTGCCTTGCCGCGACTTGTTGCGCACGACCGCGCCTGCGGCCTTGGCGATTTCGATGGTTCGATCGGTGGAATTATTATCGTAGACGAAGACCGTAGCGAACGGCAAAGCTTCGCGGAAATCCGCGACCGTTTTTCCGACCGTCAACTCTTCATTGAAGCAGGGCACAAGGACGGCGATGTTGCATTGGCGTACCCCAGCCCCCACTAGGAATTTAGATTCATCGATGCGCGCCGTCATCCGCTCGACCTTTCTCCCGGAGTTTTGCTCCGGCGCCTTGTGGAGGAGTTCTGCGTCACACTTATGTCCCCCTGCGTCAACCGAAGGCTAACCCCAAAATTACGACGGCTTCCGCGTAAGCAGATTGCGGCCCGTTATTCCACGATCCCTGGCCCGGCCACTCTCAAGTCTCGGTTTTTAACGAAATTTCCAGAGGCGGCGCGGCGTTACTGGCGGACTACGCTTGGCGCCAATCAATGCAAATTCGGTACCGCGCATTCGACGGCGTCAGACATGTCGGCCGGCCGCCTGACCGCCGCGCCGAATTCGTGAAGCGCGCTACAACTCCAATCGCGCCATGACCGGCGCGTGGTCGGAGGGGCGCTCCCACCCACGAGCGTCGCGCAGAACGCGCATCCCTTTCACGGAATCGCCGAGCGCCGGGCTGACCCAAATATGGTCCAACCGCCGTCCTTTGTTGGCCTTTTGCCAATCGGGAGAGCGATAACTCCACCAAGTGTAGAGCTTCTGGTCGTCCGGCACGAATTTGCGCAGCGCGTCGACCCACGGGCCCGCCGCTTGAGCCCGGTTCAATTTGTCGACCTCGATGGGCGTGTGGCTCACAACGCTGAGGAGAGACTTATGGCTCCAGACGTCGTGCTCGAGCGGCGCGATGTTGAGATCGCCGACCAGGATCGACCGCTGCGCCGCCGGCCTCTCGTGCGTCGCCCAATCGACCATTTCTTCGACAAAGGCGAGCTTGTGGGCGAACTTCACATTGATCTCGGGATCCGGCTCGTCGCCGCCTGCCGGGACGTAGAAATTGTGAAGCTCGAGCCCCTGCGCCTCCCCGCCCAAGACGACATGAAGATGACGGGCGTCCCCTTTGGCGCAGAAGTCCCGCTTGGAGGAGGCGGCGAGCGGTATGCGGGATATAACCGCAACCCCGTGGTAGCCCTTCTGCCCGTTGATCGCGATATGAGGATAGCCCGCGTCCCGGAACGCCCCGAAGGGGAAATTGCCGTCAGGACATTTCGTCTCCTGCAGGCACAAAACGTCGGGCTGGTGCTCGCGCAGATATCTCACCACAAGATCGATGCGCAGACGCACCGAATTGATGTTCCACGTGGTGATGGAAAACGTCATCCGCGGCTCCGGGGAGGAACAGCCACTTGCCCGGCCGGAGCGGGGAGCGCAAGGCATCTTGCCTCTTGCCCACAGGCCCGATGTCAGCGTCTTTTGTTTCCCAGCTGATTGGCCGGCAGGTTCTCGTCGATGTGGAATAGCGCAGGGTCCGGGTTCGTCGTCAGATCGACATTGAAGAGGGTGACGACCGTCTGGAAGCCCTGAGCGTCGATGACGGTCCACTGCTTCAGTGCGAAGGTCGACGCGTCGAAGACGAGCGAAAGATGCGCTGTGCCACCGAGCGCGGCCCGATCCTCGAGCTCGATGGTGATCGACTTGCCCTCTTGGGAGACGTTCAGGAGGTGCGTGTCGTGGGCCAGGTCGATGTGATCGGACAGCAGAAACTTGAGCGGCGTCTGGCCGATGAAATATTCGTCCTGCGTGTTGAGCTTTTTGTCGACAATGGCGACGCTGCGGCCGTCGGCGATGATCTCGAACCGCGGCGGATCGGTGAATTCAAATCGCAAGCGCCCTGGACGCGCCAGGCTCAGCGTTCCTTCGGAACGCCGCCCGTTCGGCCCGATCTGCACAAAATCGGCGCTCATGACGCGGGCCGCGTCGAGCCAGGCGTTGGCTCGCTGAACGGCTTCGTCCGCCGAAATGGGGGCAGGGGCGCCCTTCGACGATTTGGCCGCTTTTTGCGCCGCGGCGGCTGGCGCGGTCAGATCGAGCGGCGCTTGCTGCGCGAAGGCGGCGGCGGCGACCGTGACGGCTAAAAGTCCAAGCGCGGGGCGGCGGAAGCGTCTCGCCAAGAAATCACGTCCTTTCGACTGTCGGTTGAGGCGCCGAATCGGCGGTTGAAGCGCCCGGATATTGGGAAAGCCTCGCCTTTCCGCAAGCACTGCGCTCTTTGTATGGCGGGCTCGCGACCCTCACGGGACTATCGGATGTCGGCGAGCGCAGCGTCCAGCGCCCGGCCGAGGCGGTCGACGATTTCATCCACTTGGCTTCCCTCGACGATGAAGGGAGGGGCCAAAAGGATGTGATCTCCGTGGACGCCGTCGACCGTGCCGCCCATGGGATAGACCATCAGACCCAACGCCATCGCCTCCCGCTTGACGCGCGCATGCAGCTTCGCCGTGGGATCGAACGGCCGTTTGCTCGCGCGGTCGCTGACCAGTTCGAGCGCCCAAAAGAGCCCACGCCCCCGAATATCGCCGACAAACGGGTGCTGGCCGAAACGGTCCTTGAGACCGCGCTCAAGTCTTGCGCCCATCTCGACCACGTTGGGAAGCAGCCCATCCCGGCGGATGACATCCTGCACGGCCAGCGCCGCAGCCGCGGCGACGGGATGGCCCATATAGGTGTGGCCATGTTGAAAGGCGCCTGAGCCGTTCGCGAACGCCTCGTAGATGCGTTTCGATAAGAACACCGCGCCGATCGGCTGGTAGCCGCCGCCGAGTCCCTTGGCGACGGCCATAAGGTCCGGCGCAATTGCCTCCTGTTCGCAAGCGTGCAGCGTGCCGGTGCGGCCCATGCCGCACATCACCTCGTCGAGAATGAGCAGCACCCCATAGCGGTCGCAGATCGCCCGGATTCGCTTGAAATAGTCGCCAACGGGCGGGACAGCGCCGGCGGTCGCGCCGACCACGGTTTCGGCTACGAAAGCGATGACCTGGTCTGCGCCAAGTTCGAGGATCTTATCCTCAAGCGCCTGCGCGGCCCTCGCCGCGTAATCCGCGTCGCTCTCGCCTTCCCGCTGCATCCGATAGGCGTAGCAGGGGTCGATGTGATGGGTCTGGATGAGCAGGGGCTCGAACTGGGCGCGCCGCCAGGCGTTGCCGCCGACCGCGAGAGCCCCCAGCGTATTGCCGTGATAACTCTGGCGCCGCGCGATGACATGGGCCGCGCTGCGGCTCGCCGATCTCGACGAAATACTGGCGCGCCATCTTGAGCGCCGCCTCGATCGCCTCCGAACCGCCGCTGACCAGATAGACATGGGCGAGCCCGGGCGGCGCGTCCTCGATCAGCCGGTCGGCCAGGCGCTCGGCGACTTCGGTCGTGAAAAAGGACGTGTGCGCGTAGGCGATCGCGTCGAGCTGCCGGCGCATCGCGGCCAGCACCTCCGGCATGCCCATGGCCGAGGCATGAGACAGCGGCGCCGCCCGATGCGTCGAGGTAGCGCCGGCCGTCGGCGTCGACGATCTCGACGCCGGAACCGGAAACCGCCACGGGCATCACGGCGTTCGGCGAGCGATGCAGAATATGGGTCATGACCGACAACAATGGCGGGTTGAATGGAGAACGGGTTCGGCCCAGTCTACGCGTTCAAGGCGATCGGCGGAAAGGCGGAAGGCGGTGGCTGAAGGGCGGGGACGGGTCGTGGTGACGGTCGCGCCCAATGGCGGGCGCAAGACCAAGGCCGACCATCCGGCGCTGCCGCTGAACGCGGACGAACTCGCCCGGACCGCCGCCGAATGCCTCGAGCGCGGGGCCTCGATGATCCACCTGCACGTGCGCGACGCGGAGGGCCAGCATTGCCTCGACCCCGAGGTCTATCGCGCGACGATCGCCAGCATCTGTCACGAAGTCGGGGATCGGCTGGTGCTGCAGATCACCAGCGAGTTGATCGGCCGCTATTCGCCGGCCGAGCAAAGGTCGGCCGTGCTGAAGACCAACCCCGAAGCCGTGTCGCTGGCGCTCAGAGAGCTCGCTCCCGAAGCCCCCGACGAGCGCGACTTCTGCGACTTCCTCGGCAAGCTCAAGACAATGCGCATCTGGCCGCAGATCATTCTTTACACGCCGGCCGAGGCGGAGCGCCTGGGCGCGATGGTGAAACAGGGGCTGATCCCGTTCGACAAGCTCGCCGTCCTCTATGCGCTCGGGCGGTTCTCGCTCACCCGCACCGCGCTGCCGCGCGACCTCCTGCCGTTCCTCGCGCCTGACATGCCCCGCTTCGCCTCGTGGAGCGTATGCGCCTTCGGCCGTCGCGAGACCGCCTGCGTCACCGCCGCCGCCCTGCTCGGGGGCCATGCGCGGGTCGGTTTCGAGAACAATGTCGCCTTGCCCGACGGGACCCGCGCCGCCTCGAACGCGGACCTGGTCGCCGCCGCGGCGACCGCGCTCGAAGCGGTCGGCCTTCAGCCTCAGACCGCGGGGGGCTTAAGGGAGGAGATCGCGGCGGCGATGGGTTCGTGACGGGCGCCGGGGATGGATGGGCCTTGCGAATTTTGCATAGGCCTACTCAAATAAAAGCAAATAAACGCGCTTAAACGCAAATAAAAGAAAGTAAAAATGCTTTCTTTTACTATCGTTTATTTTTTGGGATCGAGCCTTTCCAATGGGTTACGGCCGATTCAAACAAAAAAATTCCTGTCCAAAACTGCCCTCGATCAGGAATGCGGCAAACGCATGGCTCCTCGCCCCAAAAGAACGCCTGATAGAATTTATCAATTCAAACACATATAGCATCGATTCTGTTTTTCGTAAAGGCAAGGCGCGAGATTTTTCGCAGCGTGACGATGCTCGCCTACTTTCCACAGTTCACAATTCCTCGCGCAAGAAAGCGGGCCCGGGCGACCCGTCAGGCGGCGGTTTTGCCGGGCAGGGCGACGGGCGCCACCACCGAATAAGGCGGCGAGCGGCCGGCTGTCGATCTCCGGGCGCGGCGAGCGCCGAACAATCCAACGCCAGCGAAGCCAACGATCAACAACGCCCAGGTCGAGGGCTCGGGAACAGGCGAGGACTTCAATTGGGTTTGCGCCGCCGCCCTGCAAAAGGTTGCTGGCGCCGAGATGGGTGTCAGGGGAGAGGGAACTGCCGCCATAGCCGACGAGGCTGTGAACGCCGAAAACGAGGGACAATTGCGCGGCATTGCCGGCCGTGTCTGCGTTGACCGTATATTCCAAGCCTGAACTTTGACCCGTGATGGTCTTGAACTCAAAGCCGTCCGCGAAGGCGTCGATCGCCGTCGCGCTTCCCGCCGTTGTGTCGACCGTCAGCGTGCCCGAGAGCGTCGAACCGTTGTCGAATTCGCCGAACAGGTTGAAGACCTCGGTCACGTCCGCCCGAGCTGAGCCAGGCGCGGCCAAGGCCGCCAGAAGCAGAAGGCCACCGAACGTGGCGCTCGCCGGCAAACGCGACATTCCAGGCATAAAGGTCCCCCCAACGAACATCTCTGTGGGGTATATGACGCGAGCCTGCAGCGATTGTCCAGTTTTAGAGTGAGGAAACTTCATCTCGGATGTGGGCGCATTTTGCGGCGCTCGGCGATATGAACCACCGGCAGCCCTCACTCCCTAAGCAGCTCGTTGATCCCCGTCTTCGCCCGCGTCTGCGCGTCCACCGTCTTCACGATCACCGCGCAATAGAGCGAGGGGCCGGGCGAGCCGTCGGGCAGAGGCTTGCCGGGGAGGGCGCCCGGCACCACCACCGAATAGGGCGGCACGTGGCCAACGTGGACCTTGCCGGACGCGCGGTCGATCACCTTGGTCGAGGCCGAGATGAACACCCCCATCGACAGAACCGAGCCCTGGCCGACGATGACGCCTTCCACCACCTCCGAGCGGGCGCCGATGAAGCAATCGTCCTCGATGATGGTCGGATTGGCCTGCAGCGGCTCGAGCACCCCGCCGATGCCGACGCCGCCGGAGAGATGCACGTTCTTGCCGATCTGCGCGCACGAGCCGACCGTGACCCAGGTGTCGACCATGGTCTTTTCGTCGACATAGGCGCCGAGATTGACGAAGCTTGGCATCAGCACCACGTCGCGGGCGATGAAGGCCGAGCGGCGCACGATCGCGCCCGGAACGGCGCGGAAGCCCGCGTCCTTGAAGCGGTTCTCGCCCCAGCCTTCCATTTTCGAGGGCACCTTGTCCCACCAGGTCGCCTGGCCGGGGCCGCCCTCGATGAGCGCGTTGTCGTTAAGGCGGAAGCTGAGCAGCACCGCCTTCTTCAGCCACTGGTTGACCTTCCAGGAATTCGGCCCGGTCGCGCCGGGAAGCTTCTCCGCCACCCGCGCCTTGCCGCGGTCGAGCAGTTCGAGCGCCTCCTCGACCGCCTCGCGCGCATCGCCTTGGGTCGCCGGCGTGATCTTGGCGCGATCCTCGAAGGCCTTTTCGATGAGGGTCTGAAGGCGGGCGTCGGTCATTGGCCATCCTGAATTGAAGCGCGGGACGTTTCGTCGCCCGGTTCGGGCTTGTCAACGGTCGGGAAGCCAAGAATGTTCGAAGCCAACCTGTCTTATTTGCTGGAAAGGGTCAGCGCGCCTCAAGGACATTTGACCTTGTCGGACGCTTGAAACCAAGGCAGAGGAGGGCGATCTCAATTGTGTTGGAATTCTCATTGGCGAAGGACGGACCATGGCAAAATCGATCGTCATCGCCGCCTTGCTTTTTGCGGCTACCGCGGGATTTGCGGCCTACGGGCAGGACAAAGGCCTTGTGGCTCCGGAGCTGAGCAAGCCTGAGCCGGGGCATCTTCTGGATCAGGACTACACGACATCGACCGGCGCAACCGTCCCGCGTCCAGGCGTTCCTCAGGGGTCGGGGCCGACGGCGCTCGATCGCAAGATTCAGCAGGAAAACAACCAGATCGATAACAGCATCTGCAAGGGGTGCTAGGCGGCTCAGATCGTAAGTGGGCGCGGCCGGCGAGGCCTTATTCCACGCTCACCTCCGTCTTCACCGAATTGGCTATGAAGCAAATTTCATGGGCCTCGTGGTGCAGGCGATCGAGCGCCTGCTTCTCGGGAGCAGCGCCCGCCCACTCGATTTTTGGACGAAGCTTGACCTTGGTCACCGCCAGCCGTCCCGGGGCGATTTCTTCGGTCGCCCCTTCCGCGTGATCCTCGTAGGCCGTCACAGTAAAGCCGGCCATCCGCGCCAGATGCAGGAACGAAAGCATGTGGCAGCTCGAGAGCGAGGCGACCAGCATTTCCTCCGGGTCGACAGCAGACGCGACCGCCCATTTGCCGACGACATGCGGCGAGGCTGACGCCGGAACCTCCGTCCCGCCGTCGAAGCTTACCGTATGAGCGCGGCTGAAGCGGCCTTTGAGGAACTCTTCGCCGGTCTCCTTGGCCGCCCATTTGATCGCTGCAACATGGGTCGCCATGGGTCCTCGCCGCCGTTCCGCCCGACCATGACACTAGCAGATACGGCCTCTTCCCGAGAGCGTGGGACAAGGGAAAATTGAAATGGATCAAAAACGGTCCTGGCGCGTTTCAGTCAGTTAAGCGAATTGAGGAGATGGACTTATGGGGCGTTTGATGGATGCCGACGCCGAAGCGTTGCAAAAGGACATTCCGCCGCAGCTTGCTGAGCTTGCGGAGACCATCGGCAAGAAGGCGAACGCCACCGCCGTCTTCGGGTCGCCGATCGTCGATGGAGACAGAACGGTCATTCCGGTCGCGCAAGCGCGCTTCGCTTTGGGCGGGGGTGACGGTTTCATCGCCAAGGGCGTGGGCGGGGGCATGATCGCGAAGCCGCTCGGTTTCATCGTGATCGATCGGCATGGCGTGCGCTTCCAAAAGACGCCGCAACCCACCCTCACGTCGCTCGCCATCGGCGTCGTGATCGGCCTCGCGCTCGCCATGCGATTGACGCGGCCGCCGCGGCCAAGACTCGCACGGTAGATTCGTAGCCCCACATCGCCGCGACGGCGCTGAAAAAAGCGGCGCGCGCCGCTCAGGAGGCGCGCGCGGGCAATTTCCCGTGTGCTTTCGGGTATTGAATCCTCATCATGTTCTATGGCATGGTCCGCCCGTGTGCGACGACTGGCGAGGAACGCCGGGTCGCAGGGAGGAAGTTATGACGGATAAGAAACTCGTTTCAGGTGATCGCCGCAAGCTGATTCAGGCTGCGGCCGCGGGCGCGGGGGCCGCCGCCCTGTTCGGCGGATTGGGCGTCAATCCATTGGTTTCCGCGGCGCTGGCCGAGGCGGCCGGACAATCTTCAAAGCCGCTGAAAGCCGCGTTCTCCAACGCCGGATTGCAGGCGACCTGGTGCGCGCAGGGCAAGCAGGCGGCCGAATATTGGGGCAAGCTGTTCAACGTCGACGTGACCTGGTTCGATGGCCAGCTCGACGCGGTCAAGCAGCGCGCGGCGATCGACAACATGGCGTCCCAGAAGTGGGATTTCGTCGCCATTCAGGCGTTCGGCATCGGCACGCTGACCGCGCCGGTCAACAAGATGATCGACGCCGGAATTCCGGTCGTCGACATGGATACGCTGATCGCGCCGCTCGACACGATCAATGTCCTTTCGTTCCTCGCGCCGAACAACGAATTCATGGGCGCGTCGGTGACGCAGGCGCTCGTCGACGCCATCAATGGCGAAGGCACGATCGTGATGACCCAGGGCGCGCTCGGCCACACCGGCGCTCAGGGACGCGCGAAAGGCTTCCACTCGGTCGTCTCGAAATTCCCGAAGATTCAGGTGCTCGACGAGCAGCCGGGCGACTGGGACGTCACCAAGGTCGCGCGGATCTGGGAAACGCTGCTGACCAAGTACCCGAAGATCGACGCGGCGTTTTTCCACAACGACGACATGGCGCTCGCCGCCTATAAGGTGATGCAGGCGAAGGGTCGCACGGAAACCAAGATCGGCGGCGTCGACGCGATGCCGCCCGCGATCAAGGCTGTGCAGGCGGGCCAGATGTACGCCACTGTCCGCAATCCGTCGTGCCGCATTCATGGCGGGGCGATCGTCGCTGGCGTGCAGGCCGTGGTTCAAGGCGCCAAGACCGGCAAGGACATTCCGAAGAATATCGTCACCGACGGGCCGGTCGTCACCAAGATGAACGCCGACGGCATGCTGTGGATGGAGGAGCAGTTCCTCATCTGACGATTGCCGAAGCCCGATGGCGCTGCTTGAACTGACTGACATTTCGAAGTCGTTTGGCGGCGTCCAGGCGCTTCGGAATGTCGACTTCACCCTGAACGCCGGCGAGATCCATGGCCTCGCCGGCGAAAACGGCGCCGGCAAAAGCACGATGATGAAGATCATCGCCGGCGTCCATTCGGCCGATTCCGGGACCATGCGCGTCGAGGGCAAGGACGTGCATTTCCGCTCGTCGCGCGACGCGTTGGCCGCCAGCATCGGCATGGTGCATCAGGAGCTCAGCGTCGCGCCGGAATTGAGCGTCGCCGAGAATGTCTTTCTCGGCGCTCAGCCTGTGAACGGGATGGGCGTCATCGCCTGGCGACGCATGGCGGAGCGCGCGGCGGAAGAACTCAAGAACCTCGGGCTCGCCATCAACCCGCGCGCCCGGCTCGGCGATTTCCCGATCGGCGTGCAGCAGTTGGTCGAGCTTTCTCGCGTGCTGTTCTCTGGCGCCCGCATCATCATCCTCGACGAGCCGACTTCGGCTTTGTCGCCCCCTGAGATCGATCGGCTGTTTGGCGTCCTCGCAAGGCTGCGCGAGGAAGGCCGAAGCATGATCTTCATCTCGCATTTCCTCGACGACATTCTCAAGATCTCCAACGGGATCACGATCTTCCGCAATGGGCGCAAGGTCGAGACGGCCGCGGTCACGCCGAAGATCGACAAGGCCTGGATCATCGAGCGGATGATCGGCGCAGGTCGCGAGGAGCTCGAGGAGAGCTACCTCGGCGCGATCAAGCTCGACAGCCGCCCGGAAGCGCCGGTCGTGCTGCGCGCGAACGACCTCACGCTCGGGTCTTCCTATCGCAATCTCAAGTTCGAAGCGCGGGCCGGCGAAGTCCTCGGCGTCTATGGTTTCATGGGCTGCGGGCAGCTCGAATTGGCGCGGACCCTGTTCGGCAAATATCGCCCTGACGGCGGATCGCTCGAGATTGAGGGCAAGCCGACGACGCTCAAGAGCACGACGGCGGCCAAGCAGGCCGGCGTCGCCTATGTCGCCGAGAGCCGCCGCACGATGCTGTTCAGCGACGAGCCGGTTTACAAGAACATGTCGATCGCAATCCTCGAACGCATGTCGAAATGGCTCTTGAAGCCGGAGCGCGAGCGGGAGATCGCCAAGGTCCAGGTCAAGGATCTCGACGTCCGTCCCCCCAACATCGAGTTGCGCTTAGGGGGCTTGTCGGGCGGAAATCAGCAGAAGGTGGCGCTCGCGAAATGGCTGACCCATCCGCCGCGCATTCTCCTCCTGGCCGAGCCGACGCGGGGCATGGATGTCGGCGCCAAGGAGGACGTCGTGCGCATCGTGCGGCGCTTGCGCGATTCAGGCATCGCCATCATCGTCTTCTCGACTGAGCCCGAAACCGTGCTCTCGCTTGCCGACCGGGTCCTCGTGATGCGCAAGGGCGAGATCGCCCATGAATTCGCCGGCGAAGCGATCAGCAAGGATCAGCTGCTCGCCGCCGCCTGACGATAGGAATCAATCTCAAGATGGATATGCAGAGCGCCGAGGTCGGATCCACACGCGCCTTTCGGCTGGGCGATTTCCTGCGCGATCAATTGCGCAACATCGCGCCCTTCATCACCCTGATCGTGCTCGTCGCCTTCTTCAGCATCGCGAGCCCGACTTTCGCCACGCTTGGCAATCTGGAGAATATCCTCCAGCAGGTGTCCATCACGGCGATCATGGCGGTCGGCCTCACCTTCGTCATCCTGACGGCCGAGATCGACTTGTCCGTCGGCGCGATCGCCAATGCGACCGCGATCGTCCTCACCTTCTTCACGCTGCAGCCGGACTATGTGAACATCGCCAATCTGCCGATGCCCGGCGCGATCGCCATCATTCTGGCCCTTCTGGCGTGCGGCGCGCTTGGCCTCCTGACCGCCTTCGGCGTGACCAAAATCGGCATCCCCTCTTTCATCATGACGCTCGCCATGATGCAGATCGGCGCCGGCATATCGGCGGTTCTGGTGCGCGGGCAGATCGCCTATTCAGTTCCGCCGCTCATTCTGACGCTCGGATCCAAGACGATTTTCGGCCTGCCCTGGATCATCGTCGTCGCGGCGACTTTCCTGCTCGTCGCCCATCTCGTGCTGACCTACACGCGCTTCGGCCGCTACGTGTACATGGTCGGGGGAAACCGCGAGGCGGCGGAATATTCGGGCGTCAATGTCCGCTTCATCGTCGGCGCGGTGATGGTGATCTCGGCCATGTGCTCAGGCTTCGCCGGCATGGTCGGCGTCGCCTATTTCGGCAGCGCCCAGCAGAACGAGTTCGACACCTTCCTGCTCGACGCCATCGCCGCAGTTGTCGTCGGCGGCACGAGCCTCTTCGGCGGACGCGGCGGCATCGGCAACACGATCGTTGGCCTGTTCGTGCTCGGCGTGCTCAACAACGGCCTCGACTACGTGAAGATCGACAGCTTCCTCAAGATCCTCATTCGCGGCATCATTCTTCTCGTTGCGCTCATCATCAATGTCTATGCGGAGCGGTTGCGCACGGCGCGAAGCGGCGAGCGGGCCGCCTAAATCGAATGGCGAGCTTTGCGCCTCTGTGAAGCGCGATCGCTCACGCGACCGTCGACCGCGGCATGTCGTCGGTCAGTCGCAACGGCGGCTCGATTGCCGCTCACGCTCGTTGACGCCGCCTCCGCCAAGTGTGGCGAAGGCGGCCTCGCGGTTCGGGAAGGCTCGATTACTTCGGCGCTTCTGGCGCCATCATGTGGTCGCCCTTCATCATATGCTTTTTCATGTGGGGCTTCTTCATGTGACCCATATGGTCCCCCGACATGTGGTCCGCGGTCATGGCGTCCGGTTTGGGAGCGTCTTCGGCCCGCGCGACATTGGCGAAGGCGACGGCGCAGAGGGCGACGCCCGCCGCTGCGGGAACAAGGAACTTCAGTCTAGTCGTCATGGTGCACACTCCCCTCGATTGAGAACGCGGAGCCCGGGATTGGGTGCGTCCTTGGATTGCGGCGATCACCGCAAATTGCAGCAGCGTTCGCCGGCCGCGAGACGCTCTTGGCGCTTCATGAGAGCAATTCGTGGGAACCGAGGCGCTTGTTACAAATCGATTGGCATTCTTAATCGCGAGGCTCGTCCAACCGCGATTGGACAGCAATGGACAGGAGCAGGCGCGGCTCGCGGATTGTTCGGAGGCGCGCCGATGCTTCCGACAGATCACCGACGCGACCGCCCGGTCGCGCGAGCCCGCATTGCTCGCGCTTCCTTGGCTCGGTTCCGCTGAGAGGGTTGAAGCCGCCGTCGCTGCCTGTGAGCGAAGGCGGCCTCAGTTTAAATCAGAAGGCGATTATGACTTTGGCGCTGGGACAGCCGTCGCTTTGAATGGCGGGGGAGCTTTCTTCGCCTTCGCCTCCGGGCCGAGCAGGTACCTTAGGGGAACGTCGAGCACATAGATCTGGTCGCCGACTTGCGCGAGCGACACCGGCCCGTCGAAACCATCCTTGACGGTCTCGACCTTGGCGTTGTCTCCGTCAACGGTGATGAGGTCCAGGTAGCCTTTGGTTTCGCCCTCGACCTGAATGAGCTTGTTGGGGCCAAACGCCCTGAGCCCATCGGAGTGGTAGAGCGGGCGCGAGGTTTCCAGCTTGGTGATCTTGCCCGCGCTGCCGTCGGCATTGACGGAGACGCGATAAAGCCCGTCGCCTTCGAAGAGGTTCGCGAAGACAGAGCCGTCGGGAAGGATGGCGATGCCGTCAAGCTGCGGCTTGCCTGCGACGTCCCATCGCGGATCGTGAGCCCAGACCTCGAATTCCTTGGCGCCGGGCTTGAGGCGCAGGATCTGGGCGCCGAACGAATCCGTGACGTAAGCGGCCCCGTCGCTTCCGACCGCGATGTCGTTGCACAAGGGCCCCTTGCCCGGGAGCGGGACGCTGCCCTTGGGCTCGCCGGTCTTGAGATCATAGAGCTTGAGCGCGGTGGGGGTGTCGCCGGTCGGAAGAACAAGTCCGAACGCGGACGTGTCGTCGGAGCACACGTAAAGGGTGTTCGACTTGTCGTCCGCCAGCACGCCGAGCGCCGAGGACAGGCCGTTCGAGCCCTGCTTGACGAACTCGCTTGCCGTGGTCTCGCCT
Organism: uncultured Alphaproteobacteria bacterium; assembly: GCA_963756955.1. GTDB lineage: Bacteria > Pseudomonadota > Alphaproteobacteria > Rhizobiales > Beijerinckiaceae > Roseiarcus. The sequence goes on along the minus strand of CAVWPU010000014.1, from coordinate 47,059 downwards.
GGCTTCGCGCGCCAGACCCGCGCGCCGGCGAAACTCGAGAAGTAAAGCGTGCCGTCGGATGACGCGCTCATGCTTTCAGGAAAATCGGTCGAACCCGGCACCACAACGTCGGCCCGCGCCGCTCCGCCAGCGGCAATGGCGATCGCGCTGGCGAAGGCCAGCAGTCCGAAAGCACGACTAAATTTTGAAAGACGCATGTTTTGTTCCCTCCATTTGACCCAGTGATTGTTTGAACGCCTTCGTTATAGCGGATCGAGAATAACGCGTCCATGCTCAGCGACGCAAAGATCCTCATCTCCGCGCCGTGTTCATGAGCTCAGCGCCGAAGGCCGCTGTGACGCCGGCATATCGGGTCGGCATGAGCGGCCCGGGACGAAGCGCCGGCGACCAGAGAGGGCCCCGAGTTGTCACCGGCCCCTCACGGTCTCCCCTTGAAGATACGAGCATATACCCGTGAATAGGAGTATATGCGCTTAATGTCAAGGGAAGGGGCTCGCCTGTTGACGGGCGGTTGCGTCGGCCGTGCGGAAAAAGCCCGAGCTTGCGGCGCTGACGTGTATCGCTACGCCGCCTGATGAGCGCTCCTCGCCGTCCGACGAACGCGAGGGGTCGGCCGTCGCCCGTCCGCGTGGGACCTACCGTTGCCGGCGAGTTCGCCTGTCGGAATTGGGGCCGGAAGGCTTCGATTGCGGCTGCGCGTATTTTCCGCGGGAGCCGGCCGAGACGGGCTTGGGTCGACGCCTATGCCGCCCACATGACGGCGATGTCGTTGCGCGCCTTGAAGCGGGCGTCAGCGGTGACGAGCGCAAGATCGCGGTTGAGGCAATGGGCGACCAGCATGCGGTCGAATGGGTCGCGATTATCCCAGTCGAGCGCGCTCGCCGTCTCCGCGTCCGCGCCGCCGATCGCGAGCTCGGAAAAACCGGCCGCGAGCGCTGCGGCGCGCGGCGATCCCTCGAGGGCGAGCTTGCCGGCCCGCTGCTTGAGCCCGATCTCCAAGAACGACGCCGCGCTGACGTAGACGTCCTGTTCTCTGCCAATTGCTTTGCGCAAGAAATCGCCGAGTTTCGTGGACCCGGCCTCAAACCAAAGAAACACCTGTGTGTCGAGGAGGAGGCTCAAGCCTCGCCCTCATACAGGCGATCCAATTCGGGATCGGGCGCATCAAAATCGTCGGCGAGATAGGTGATGCGCAGGAGCCCGGATGGCTTGCGCGCCCGCTTCAGCGGACCGATCGGCGCGAGGCGGGCCTTGGCGACGCCGTTTTTAGCGATGATGGTTTCGTGACCGCGCTCGGCGGCCTCGACCAAGCTCGAGAGTTGCGTCTTAGCTTCGTAAAGATTGACCACGCGAGGCATGAGGGTGATTTAGTTGCGGGGCGCGCCGTGGTCAAATTGGTCAGGCTGTACGATGCGAACGGGTCGCCCTGCGATTGCGGTGAGCTTTGCGCTTCTCGCGGCGACAGCGGGCGCTCCGGCGCGGGGCGGCGGGCGGGTTTTAACGAGTTCGGACGTGGTCGCTATCCGAATCGCCGCTCATCCCGAGCTGGACACGACGACGCGCATCGAACCTGACGGCACGATCAACTTTCCGTATGTTGGCCGCATCAAGGCCGCGGGTCGGACCGAAGACGATCTCGGGCGCGAAGTCGAGCAGCGGCTGATCGAGCTGAAAATCATTGTCGGTCCGTGAGTTGGCGCGCCGGCGCAATCGCCCTTTAGCGATGGCTCGCCCCGTCTTATCGAAAATGTTCAATTACATAACTAAAGAGCATTGAAATTAGGCGCCTGCGCCCCATTTGTACATTTGTTCAGCATTTTCGCTGGATGAACATCAAAATAAGAAAACACCAGAGAACCAAGATGCCTTGCTCACCGAATTCCCATCGCGCCGGGGACGCGTATTCCTCCCCACTCATCGTCAAGGACCTCTGCGCTCAGCTTGCGCCGCTCAATCGCTATGGCTTTCCCAATCTCGGCGCGGCGGCCGTCGACGGCTTGATCGTGCTCATTGGCGCATCGCGCAAGGCGGTCGGCGCGGCCCTGACGCGCTCCGAGTCGTCCGACGAACTCGCCGCCTAAGGCTGACGTGCTGGCCCCTATCGCACCAGCACGTTCTTGAACTGCCAAGGATCGCCCTGGTCTATATCCTCGGGGAAAAGGCCAGGGCGGTTGGCGAGCGGCGTCCAGTCTGTGTAGACGCCGATGACCGGCCCGAGATAGGGCGTCTGAACCTCGAGGCAGCGGCGGAAATCCAATTCGTCCGCCTCGACAATTCCGGCCTTCGGGTTCTCGAGCGCCCAGACCATGCCCGACAAAACCGCTGAAGTGACCTGCATGCCCGTCGCGTTCTGATAGGGCGCGAGCGCGCGCGTCTCCTCGACCGAAAGCTGCGAGCCGTACCAATAGGCGTTGCGAGCGTGGCCGTAGAGAAGCACGCCGAGTTCGTCGATCCCGTCGAGAATCTCGCCTTCGCCCAGAATGTGGCGCGCGCTCTGAATTTCGCCCGAGCGACCGAACAACTCGTGCAGACTGAGCACCGCGTCGTCGCAGGGATGATAGGCGTAGTGGCAGGTCGGCCGGTAGACGGCCGCGCCCTTGTCGTCGCGCACGCTGTAATAGTCGGCGATCGAGATCGCCTCGTTGTGGGTGACGAGGAAGCCGTACTGGCCCCGCGCGGTCGGCGTCCATGAGCGAACGCGCGTATTGGCGCCTGGCTGATTGATGTAGATCGCCGCGCCGCAACCGGCCTTGTGGTAGCCCGCATTGGCCGGCGCCCATTTCTCGTGCGTGCCCCAGCCGAGTTCAGCCGGCTGCATGCCTTCCGACAAAAACCCCTCGACCGACCAGGTGTTGACGAACACGTTGCGCGGCTTCGGGGTCTTGGCGCGCTGGGTGTCGCGTTCGGCGATATGCACGCCCTTGACGCCGAGGCGCTGAGCGAGACGCGCCCATTCCTCTTTGGTTTTCGGCTCTGCGCCCTTGTCGCCGAGATCCTTGGCGAGATTGACGAGCCCCTGCTTGACGAACCAGGAGACCATGCCGGGATTAGCGCCGCAGCACGAGACGGCGGTCGTGCCGCCCGGATTCTTGCGCCGTTCGGCGAGCACGGTTTCGCGCAACGCGTAGTTGGTGCGGGCGTCATTGCCGAGCGACTTGTCGTAATAGAAGCCAGGCCAAGGCTCGACGACGGTGTCGATGTAGAGCGCCCCGATCTCGCGGCAATGGCGCATGAGGTCGAGGGAGGAGGTGTCGACCGACAGGTTGACGCAGAAGCCCTGGCCTGACCCTGCGGTCAGATATTTGGTCAACACGTCGCGATAATTGTCGCGCGTGAGGCCGAGATGGACGAAGCGCACGCCGCGATCATCCAGGAGCTTCCGATCGGAATCGTCCGGATCGATAACGACGAAGCGGTCCTGGTCGAACTCGAAGTGGCGCTCGATCAGCGGCAGAGTGCCTTTGCCGATCGATCCAAAGCCGATCATCACGATCGGACCGTCGATACGCCCGTGCCGCGGCCAATGGGTCATGGCGTCAAGTCTCCTTCAAGGACGAGCGTCTTCGAAGGGGCTTAAAGCCACGGCGTTTTGGGCCATGTCAATAGCGCCAGAGGCCCGGTTTCTGTCGCAAAACTGTCGCATGAGCGGCCGCTTGACGCCTGTACACTTTCGGCGCACGTTTGGCCCAACGTCAAGACGCTGCGGGTGGCCCATGAGGGGTGAGCGCTCGCGGCATTGGACCTTGAATTGACGGGCGCCTGTTTTTGCAGCGACCCGTCGCGCCTCTCCAGCTGTGGTTCAGATCGTGTTCGCGACGGCTTCTCAGGCGGAGAGCGAGTGCGTCAACAATCGCCATGAATGGAGGAGCGCGCCATGTTGAACGTCAAGACGGCAATCGCCTTTATTGTCCTGCCTTCGCTGTTGGCCGGGATGGCGCTCGCGGCGCAGGACCGATATTCGTTGCAGGTGCCAGGCGGTCTCGCCTTTGCGGACTTCCGGGGATACGAAGACTGGCAGGTGGTCGCTGTCAGTCACAACGGCGACAAACTCGCGACAATCCTCGGCAATCCCATACTGATCGAGGCTTATAGGGCCGGCATTCCCGGCAATGGCAAGCCGTTCCCCGACGGCGCGAGATTCGCGAAAATCCATTGGACCGCCAAGAAGGATGAGGGCCAACCCGGCGAGCCGCTCGTGCCTGGCCCGCTGCATGACGTGGACTTCATGGTGAAGGACAGCAAGAAATTCGCCGACAGCGGCGGCTGGGGATACGCGCAGTTCGACTATGATTCCGCGACTGAAGCGTTCAGGCCCGGCGACGAAAACAGCACCCCGCCGCAGGAGCATGACGCCAAATGCGGCTTCGCCTGCCACACGATCGTGGCGGACAAGGATTACGTGTTCACGGCCTATCCGAAACGATGAAGCGTAAGCGAACGTCGCTTCCGGACGGAAGAGCAACATCATGATGAAAAAGCAATCCTTGCTGATGATGTTGCTGGCGGCGGGTCCGGCCGCGCTCGGCGGCTTGGCGTTGGCGGCGCAGGACAGATACACCGTGCAAGTGCCCGGAGGTCTCGCGTTCTCGGAGTTCAGGGGCTACGAAAACTGGCAGCTCGTCGCTGTCGCTCACAACGGCGAGAAGCTTGACGCGGTGTTTGGCAATCCGGTGATGATCGAGGCCTACAAGGCTGGCGTTCCGGGCAGCGGCAAGCCTGTTCCCGACGGCGCCATGATCGCGAAGATTCATTGGATGGCCAAGAAGGCCGAAGACGAGCCCAACGCGCCGATCGTGCCGGGCGCGTTGCACGACACGGGTTTCATGGTGAAAGACAGCAAGAGGTTCGCCGACAGCGGCGGGTGGGGATACGCCGAGTTCGAATATGACCCCGCGTCCCGGACGTTCAGGCCCGGCGACACATCGGATATGCCGCCGCAGGAGCACGACGCCAAATGCGGGTTCGCCTGCCACACGATCGCGGCGGCCAAGGATTACGTTTTCACGGCCTATCCGGAGCGGTGAGGCGCGCGCGTTAGTTAGCCCTGCGCCTTGCGCTCCAGCCGTCGAGGCCGAGCAGCCGGTCCAGCGAAACCGCGCCGGGGCCGAAGGTGAGGATCGCGAGCGCCATCGCCGCCCAGTAGAGATGAAAGTTCGCCCAGCCGTCCGGATAGGTGAGCTGGATGATTGCGGTCATGCCCAGAAGGCCGAGCGCCGCCCAGCGGGTGAGAAGCCCGAACGCGAGCAGGATCGGCAGCACGATTTCGCCAGTGCTCGCCATCGCCGCGACGAGGTCCGGCATCGGAAACGGGATCTCGGCGCCGAAGATGTGCAGCTTGTAGTCCTGCGAAAACAGGATCTTCGTTCCGAACGATAGCGTGAACCAGCCGTCCCAGCGCGTGAGCCCCGAGGCGAAGAAAGGCCGCGCCAGCGCGAGCCTCAGAACGAGCAGGGGGAGCCAAGCCGGCACAAGCCCAAACACGAGGCTCGTGAGGCGCGCGACCGGATTCGGCGCGCTGAGCGCGTCGGCGTGTGCGGTGTCGGCGATCATGACATTTGTCCCGGGATGATGGAGGCGACAGCGCCGGACTCGACCAAGCCGACCAGATGCGCGCCGAGGTCGAAGGCAGGCTCATCGAGAGCGGCGAGGGCCTCGATCAAGGTCGCGCCTTCCAGCAGCCGCAGAGCGAAATCGTAACCGAGCGGCGGAAGGACGCGCACGCGGACATCGAGGTCGGGGCGCGTGATCATGGCGTCTTCGGCGGCCCCTTCGGCAAGCGCGGCCGGGCCGCCGCAGTCTTGCGCCGAGGCCCAGACCGAAGCGGCTGGCGTGGCGAAGCGCAGGAGCCGCGCGGCGGGGTGAAAGACGATCCGCGTATCGGGCAGGCAATCGGAGTCCAACGCCGCGAGCTCGGCGACCGTCGCCACGCCCGCGTCTTCGGAATGATAGGCTTCGACCCAGGCGTTCTCGAGCCTCGCAACGTCGACGAGGGAACGCTCGACTCCGTCACACCCCGCGATGAACTCTGGAAACGCCTCGCCATAGGCGATCATCACAGGCGAGCACGGCTTGTGGGCGCGCACGAACGCCCGCGCCATCGCGCGAAACACTTCGTCGCCAACGATCCGGCGCGCGACGGGGTAGCGCGCTTCGATGGCGCCAATCAGCCCGACTGCGACATTGTTGCGATAGACGGAAAAGCGGCGAGCGTCGGGCGCGCCGAGGCGCCCATGGGTCGTCGGTGGTGGCGGCGCGGAAGGCTCGCCAAGCGCCGCCGCGAAGGCGTGGACCGTCGTCTCAAACGACATCGGCGGGCTCCGGCGCTCTCGCCGCCTCGATGACGCGCTCGGCACGGCGCGCTTCGCCAAGAAGCGTCGGCCAGGCGGGCACGTCATTGTCCCACTCGATCAGCGTCGGCGTGGCCCCAAGCCGGCGGATCGTCGCGGCGTATAAGGACCACACAGGGTCGCGAACCGGCGAATTGTGGGCGTCGATGAGCAGCGGCAGGCCGGCGTCATCGGTGTCGTCGGCGCAGCCTGCGAGATGAATTTCGCCGACCGCTGAAAGCGGAAAGTCGGCGAGATAGCGGTCGGGATCGAAGCCGTGATTGACGGCGCTGACGAACACGTTGTTGACGTCGAGCAAGAGGCCGCAGCCGGTGCGGCGCGCGATCTCGCGCAGGAAATCCGTCTCCGCCCACGTACTTTCTGCGAACACAATGTAGGTAGAGGGATTTTCGAGAAGGATGGGGCGGCCAAGAGCGTTCTGCACTTCGTCGATATGTTCCGACACGCGCGCGACCGTCTCGTCGGTATAGGGCAGGGGCAGGAGGTCGTTAAGGAAGGCGCCCTCGTGCGTCGACCACGCAAGATGCTCGGAAACAAGCGTCGGCTCGAAGCGCCTGGCGACCGCGGCGAGGCGTTGAAGATGGGCGCGGTCGAGCGGCCGGGGAGACCCGATCGACAGCCCGACGCCGTGGAGCGAGAGCGGGTAAAGCTCTCGGATCGCGTCGAGGCGGCGGTGGGGCGCGCCGCCGGCGCCCATGTAGTTTTCCGCGTGGACTTCGAAAAACCCAAGCTCGGGACGGGTCTCGACAATCGCCTCGAAATGCTCGGGCTTGAAGCCGACGCCGACGCTCGGTGCGCTCAGTCCTCTGAAGGAACGATGATCCGCGACGGTCATGAATTGCTCCGGGGCCCCGGTTGCGTTGGGAGGCATTGGCGACTTCGCTCGCGCGCTGAGGCATGTTACATCGACGTCAATTCGTGCTTCGAGCAAAATATTTCCCCAAATCTGTAACGGCAGACGAAACGAAACGAAGCTCGTATGACCCCCCAGTTCATCAAGGATCCGCGGGACGATCCTTGGTCCCAGATGATGACCGCGTCGATCAGGGGCGATGAAGGCGCATATCGGCGCCTGCTTGAGGACATCGGTCGTTCGGTGCGAGCGATGGCGCGCGGCGCTTTTTCGCGTGCGGGTGTGGGCGACGCGGATGTCGAGGATGCAGTGCAAGAGACCTTGTTGGCGATCCATCTCAAGCGCCACACCTGGGACCCCGAGCAGCCGCTCGCCCCTTGGGTGTACGCGATCGCGCGGCACAAGGTCGTCGACGCGCTCCGTCGCCGCGGTCGGCGCAAGGCCGAGCCGATAGAGAATTTTGAGGAGTTCCTGGCGGCGCCCGAGGCTGAGGACCCGCACGCGCTCAGCGACGCGCGGAAGCTTCTGGAGACGCTGGCGCCGCGCCAGCGCGACATCGTGACCTCGATCTCGCTCGACGGCCAATCGATCGCGGCGACCGCAAAGCGCCTGTCGATGTCAGAGGTCGCGGTCAGGGTGGCGCTCCATCGCGCGCTGAAGTCGCTTGGCGCGGCCTGGCGGAGGTCGGTCGAGTGAAAACGTCCGAACTTATCGCCGCGCTTGTCCGCCGACCCGATCCCGGAGCCGATCCGGCTCGGACGACGGGTCGTGGCGGCCATCGCGCTTGGACTCATTGTGAGCCTTTCGATTTACGCGCTGCGTATGGGGCCGAGACCGGATTTCGCTCTCGCGGCGCGGACGGCGCGGCTCGACCTGAAGTTCGTCGACTCCTTTGCGCTGGCCTTGCCGGCCCTCCTCCTGACGCTCAGGCTCGCCCGCCCCGACGCCGAGCCGCGGAAGCTTGCGCTCTGGCTGCTGGCGCCGTTCGGTCTTCTGGTCGCGGGCGTGGTCATTGAACTCGTCGTTGTGCCGCCGAATGAATGGATGTCCCGGCTCGTTGGCCATAACTCGATGTTCTGCATGCGGATGATACCGATCCTGGCCGCTCCCATCCTCGCGGGCCTCATCGTCGCGCTACGCGCCGGCGCGTCCACCCATCCCGGCTGGAACGGCGCGCTCGCGGGCGCCGCATCCGCGGGCATTGCGGCGCTGATTTACGCCACGCATTGCCCCGACGATTCGCCGCTTTTTGTGGCGACCTGGTATCCGCTCGCCACCCTCATCTGCGTGGGCGTCGGCGCGCTGGCCGGCCGGCGCTTTCTCGCCTGGTGAAGGCTGCGAACGCTACTGTGACGGGAGGAAGCTCCTGGTGACGCTTGGGCCGCGCCAGCGTGGCATGGTGACCTCGATTTCCCTTGATTGGCCGATCGCCCCCAGCGCTTCCGAAGTCGCGGTCAGGGTGGCGCTCAATAGAGCGCGGCTCGGCGCGGCTCGGCGGAGGTCGGTCGAGTGAAAACCTGCGAACTTATCGCCGCATTGTCCGCCGACCCGATCCCGGAGCCGATCCGGCTTGACCGGCGGGTCGCAGCGGCCGTCGTTATCGGCCTTGTCGGCAGCGTGGCGCTCTATGGTCTGTTGCTTGGCCCAAGGCCGGATGTCGCCGCGGCCTGCATGACGATGCGCTTTTGGCTGAAGTTCGTCGATTCCTTCGCCTTCGCCTTGCCGTCGCTTCTGCTGACGCTGCGGCTGGCGCGCCCGGACGCCAAGCCGAGGGCGCTCGCGCTCTGGCTGATCGCGCCGTTCGTTTTGCTCGCAGCCGGAGTGGTCGTGGAATTGTTGATCGTGCCGCGAGGCGAGTGGCTGTCCCGGCTGATGGGTTCCACCGCGATGCACTGCACGATCACGATTCCGGTTCTGGCCGCTCCGGTCCTCGCGGCGCTCATCGTCGCGCTGCGCGCTGGCGCGCCGCTCCACCCGGGCCTGACTGGCGCGCTCGCCGGGGCGGCTGCGGCAGGGGTCGGGGCCCTGGTCTACGCCTCGTCCTGCCCTGGCGATTCGCCTTTGTTCGTGGCCACCTGGTATCCGCTCGCCACCCTCATCTGCATGGGCGCAGGCGCGCTGGCTGGACGGCGCTTTCTCGCCTGGTGAGGCGTGCGGGAGGGCTACTTCTTGACGATCGGATCGAGGATCGCTTTCAGCTGATCGATGCTGAGCTCTCCGCCATAGACCTTGCCGTCGATGACGAAGGTCGGGGTGCCGGTCATCTTGATCTCGTCGGTCGCCCGCTTGCCGATCGCCACCATGGCGTCGGCCTTCTTTTGATCCTTGAGGCACGCCATCGCCTGGTCATGGCTAAGGCCGGCTGGGCGCATGGCGGCGATCAGCGGCTCGAGCGGCTTGTCGACGAACGCCCACTTGTCCTGCTGACTGAACAGAAGCTCGATTGCCGCGAACGCCTTGTCGTCGCCGATGCAGCGCGCGAGCACGAAGGCGGCGACGTCCAGCGCATTGCGCGAAAACTCGCGGAAGATGAATTTCACCTTGCCGGTGTCGATGTAGTCCTTCTTCAGCTCGGGAAAGATCTCGCGGCTGAAAGTCGCGCAATGGGGGCAGGTCAGCGAGCCATATTCGACGACCGGCACGCCGGAGGCGTCGCCTACCGTCAGCTCCGGCAACGGGCCGGGCTTGAGGACTGTCGCCATATCCACCGTTCGATCGGGCTCGGGCGCCGCGCCTGCGGCTAGAGCGCCGTTCGCGGCGAGCGCCGCGGCGGAAAGGATAGTGGCGAAGGCAAGCCGGCGAAGCGAGGCGAGGGCCAAAATCAAGCTCCTGAGTGAGGGCGGTTCGCGACGGCGGACAGATGCGCACAAAGGGTTGCACGCGGCAAGTGCGCGGTCCAAGACGCCGGAAACTTTGGGGCTTTCGGCGCTGCCGGGTCACAAGCGCGTCATCGGCTTGGCCGCCAACCTTGGCCCATTCAGTCTCGCATGTTAGGCCCTCGCCCGAATTTCGACGATCGAACGACGAGGGCGCGATGGAATACCGGCAGCTTGGCAATTCGGGCCTCAAAGTCTCGGTTCTGACGATGGGCACGATGACCTTCGGCGGCAAAGGAAACTTCGCCAAGGTCGGCAATGTCCAACTCGACGAGGTGCGCAAGCTGATCGACATCGTGGCCGACGCCGGCGTCAATCTGATCGACACCGCGAATGTGTATTCCAGCGGCGGCTCAGAGGAATTGATTGGCGAAGCGATGGGGCACAGGCGGAAGCCCGGCATGCTGATCGCGACCAAGGCGCGCTTTCCGATGGGCGAGGGGCCAAACGATCGTGGCCTCTCGCGCTGGCACCTCATCCGCGAATGCGAGGCGAGCCTCAGGCGGCTGCGCACCGACGTTATCGACCTCTATCAGGTGCATCAGTGGGACGGCCTGACGCCGCTTGAGGAGACGATGGAGGCGCTCGACAGTCTCGTACGCTCGGGCAAGGTGAGGTACATCGGCTGTTCGAACTGGTCCGGCTGGCACATGATGAAGGCGATGGAGGTGGCGCGTCGCGACGGCCGCATCCCGTTCGTGTCCGAACAGATTCACTACACGCTCCAGGCGCGCGAAGCCGAATACGAACTCATTCCCATTGCCCTCGATCAGAAGCTCGCAATCCTCGTGTGGAGCCCGATCGCCGGCGGGCTCTTGTCGGGCAAGCATCGCCGCAACAAGGCGGCGCCGGAAGGCAGCCGTCAGATGGCGGGCTGGAAGGAGCCGCCGGTTCGCGACGAGAACGCGCTGTGGACGATCGTCGACGAACTGGTCGCGATTGGCGAGGCCCATCGTGTCTCCGGAGCGCAGATCGCGCTCGCGTGGCTGCTCGGCCGGCCCGGGGTGACGTCGCTGATCATCGGCGGGCGCACCGAGGCGCAGTTCCGCGACAATCTTGCCTCCGTTAACGTGAAGCTCACGGACGACGAGCGCGCGCGCCTCGACAAGGCGAGCCAGCCGCCGCTCATCTATCCCTACTGGCATCAGTCCTGGACGGCGAAGGATCGCCTCGGACACGCCGACCTCGCGTTGCATGCTCCTTTTTTGAAGGGGTAAGCGGCGCGTAGGCGCCCGGCCCGGTCGGGCTGGCCTGTCGACCTCTGAAAATGTTAGACAACGGGAGCTGGAACAAGGACCCAACATGTTTCGGGAGAGCCGCGCGGCGTCGAGGGCCTCGGTCTTTTTTTGCCTCGCGAGCATCCTGGCTGCTGGTCCAATGCAACTCGCCTGGGCGGAGGACAAGCCGAGTGGGCCGCCGAGCATCTCCGTCCTGCCGTTCCCGGACCCGGTTTTCAAAGGCAAGATCGGGCGAACGACCGCCGACTCGAAGCCCGATTTTCCGCAGCCTGTCAGCCCACCCGTCGGCGCGCCGAACATCCTGCTTATCCTCACCGACGACGTGGGCTTCGGCGCGTCGAGCGCCTTCGGCGGCCCGATTCCAACGCCGACTCTGGAAGCTCTCGCAGCGAAGGGAATCAAGTACAACGAATTCAACACGACCGCGCTCTGCTCGCCGACGCGCGCTGCGCTCTTGACCGGGCGGGATCAGCACAAAGCCCATCAAGGCATCATCATGGAGCGAAGCCTCGGCTATCCGGGTTACGATTCGTTGATGCCGAAGACCACGGGAACGATCGCTGAAATCCTCCGCGGCAATGGCTACAGCACGGCATGGTTCGGCAAGAATCATAATGTGCCGGGCTGGCAGAGCAGCGCGGCCGGCCCATTCGATTTGTGGCCGACCGGACTCGGCTTCGACTACTTCTACGGTTTCATCGGCGGCGACACCGACCAATGGGACCCGACGCTGTTCGAGAACACGGCGCCGATCGAGCCTAAGGAAAAGCTGACCGGCGCGGCGAAGGCCGCCTACAATCTGGATTCGGATCTGGCGGATCAGGCGATACACTGGATCCAACAGCAGCATTCGCTGGCGCCGAACAAGCCGTTCTTCGCCTATTACGCGCCCGGCGCTACGCACGCGCCCCATCACGTCCCCAAGGAATGGATCGCGAAATTCAAGGGCCAGTTCGATCAAGGATGGGACAAGCTGCGCGAAGAGACGTTCGCGCGCCAGAAGGCTCTCGGAATTATCCCACAGGATGCGATCCTAACGCCGCGCCCGGCGAACCTGCCCGCGTGGGATTCGCTCGATGCGAAGCACAAGGAACTGTTCGCTCATATGGCGGAGGTCTACGCGGCCTTTCTCGCTTATGACGATCACAACATCGGCCGGGTGATCGATGCCGTCACGCACGAAGGCCTCGGCGACAATACGCTGATCATCTTCATCGAGGGGGACAATGGCGGCAGCGCCGAGGGAACGCTGCAAGGGACCGCGAATGAAATCGCGACGATTGGCAACCGCTCGCCGGAGACTTTCGACTATCTCTATTCGATCAAGGACGAACTCGGCGGCCCCCTATATTACAACCACATGCCGGTGCCCTGGTCATGGGCCTTCAACACGCCGTTCCAATGGACGAAGCGTTACGCCAGCCATTTTGGCGGCACCCGCAACGGCATGGTGATGAGTTGGCCGAAGCGCATCAAGACCGACAGCGAAGTCCGTCAGCAGTTCCACTACGTGACCGACATCATGCCGACGATCCTGGACGCGGCTGGAATCCAGGCGCCGGAATCGATCAACGGGGTGCAGCAATCGCCGATCGATGGAACTTCGATGGCCTACACGTGGGATCACGCCGACGCGCCGTCAGAGCGAACGACGCAATTGTTCGAGATGTTTGGCAATCGCGGCGTCTATCACGACGGCTGGATGGCCTCGACTACGCCGCTCGTCTTCGCGTGGGAGCCGGAGCCCAAAGGAATTACCCCCGAGAGCTTCAACTGGGAGCTCTACGACCTGACGAAAGATTTCTCGCAAGGCCATGACCTTGCCAAAACGGAGCCGGCGAAGCTCAAGGCAATGGAGGAGCTGTGGTGGGCGGAGGCTGGACGCAACAACGCACTGCCCTTGAACTTCAGCCCGCAGGCGACGGTAGAAGCCATCTTCCAGCGGCCGAGCCTCACGCGCGGGCGCAATCATTTCGTCTATCGGCAGGGCACGGTGCGAATCCCGAGGGCACAGCGCCGACTGTCAAGAACACGTCGTACACGATCACAGCGAAGCTCAACGTACCCGCGGAAGGCGCGGACGGGGTCATCGTCACGCAGGGGGGCCGGTTCGCGGGTTGGGGCCTCGTGGTGCTCGATGGCAGGCCGGTCTGGGCATACAAGAACACCCAGCAGCCGAACGACGGCATCCGCATGGCCGGGCTTCAGAAGCTGGCGCCCGGCGACCACGTCATCACGTTGAGTTTCGCTTACGACGGCAAGACAGGCGAGGTTGGCAAGGGCGGCGAATATGTGATGAAGGTTGACGGCGCCGAGGTCGCGCGGACCCGGATTAATCGCACGGTGCCCTACATCTACTCGGTCGACGAGACGCTCGATGTCGGAGAGGATCGCGGTACGCCGATCCTGGAAGACTACGCCGACCGGATGCCCTTCGCTTATGCCGGCCGGATCGCCGAGGTCGATATCGACCTCGGGTCCGCAAATGTCGATGCGGACGTGGGCGAGCCCGACCCTTGAACGGGGTCGGCTGTTGTCGCAAACGGTCCCTTCCCGCTCGGCCGCGCGCTCATCCAAAGCGGACATTGAACTGCGATCTGCTATGGATCGCTACGATTGCCGTTCAGGGAGCAAAGCGATGCAGTTCTTGGTTCTCGCCAAAGGACGGGCCGAGGCGTTCAAGAACGGGCCGCCTGCCGACTTTGCTCAAGTTGCCGCCCAAGACTCCGCTCATGCTCAGAAGGCTTACATGAGCGGCGCGCTTCGTCAGATGTGGGTCCGCGATGCGGGCAACGGCCCAGTCGCGATCGTCGAGGCGGGGTCAGCGGAAGACGTCCGCGTTCTCTTCGCTGAATGGCCGCTTTTCAAGGTCGGCTACCTCGAAATCGACGTCTTCGCCCTGCATCCCTATCACGGTTTTGGGGGCGGCTAAGCCGCACGCATTCGACAGCATTGGCTTGCATAGGCGCTCTCCCAATGGCAACAGCGCCGAAATCATATGGGTGAGGGACAAGCAAGATGGCGCTCAAGGAATATAAGCCCGGCACGACATTTCCCGGCCGCATGGGCCGCACGATCGGCGAATCCGAGCCCGCATGGCCCTCGCCGCGTCGCGCCAAAGCGGGGGCGCCGAATGTCCTCTTCATCGTCATTGACGACACCGGATTTGGCCAGCTCGGCTGCTACGGCTCGCCGATCGCGACGCCGAACATCGACAAGCTCGCCAAGAACGGACTCCTGTTCAACAACATGCACACGACGGCGCTCTGCTCGCCGTCGCGCTCCTGCATCCTGACGGGGCGCAACCATCATTCGAACGCCATGTCCTGCATCACCGAGGGTTCGACGGGTTTCCCGGGCGGCAATGGGGCGATACCGTTCGAGAACGGATTCCTGTCGGAGATGCTCCTGCAGCAGGGCTACGCGACCTACGCCATCGGCAAGTGGCACCTGACGCCGTCCGAGCAGATCAGCGCGGCGGGGCCTTACGACCGCTGGCCGCTCGGGCGCGGCTTCGAGCGCTATTACGGCTTTCTCGGTGGCGACACCCATCAATATTATCCCGACCTCGTTTATGACAATCATCAGGTCGAGCCGCCCAAAACACCCGAGGAAGGCTATCACCTCACGGCCGACCTTGCCGACAAGGCGATCGAGTTTGTCGCGGACTTAAAGCAGGTCGCGCCCGACAAGCCGTTCTTCCTCTATTTCGCGCCGGGCGCGAACCATGCGCCCCATCACGTCGGCAAGGAATGGTCGGACAAGTACAAGGGCAAGTTCGACGAGGGCTGGGACGTCTATCGCGAGAAGATATTCGCGCGGCAGAAAGAGCTTGGAATCATGCCCAAGGACGCGAAACTCTCGCGTCACGACCCTGACGTGCAGGAATGGGCCAAGCTGCCCGCCGACGAGCGCAAGCTCTATGCGCGCATGATGGAAGTGTTCGCGGGCTTCTGCGAGCACATGGATCATCACGTCGGGCGGCTGGTCGATTTCCTCGAACAGATGGGCGAACTCGACAATACGCTGATCATGTTCATCTCCGACAACGGCGCGAGTTCCGAAGGCGGACCGAACGGATCGGTGAACGAGAACAAGTTCTTCAACAACGTGCCAGACGATCTGAAGCAGAATCTCGCGGCGATCGATGACCTCGGCGGCCCGAAATATTTCAATCACTACGCCTGGGGATGGACGCACGCTGGCAACACGCCGTTCAAGCGGTGGAAGCGCGAGACCTATCGCGGCGGCGTCTCGGATCCCTTCATCGTTCACTGGCCGAAAGGCATCAAGAATACGGGCAAGGTCTGTCCGCAATTCGCGCACGCCATCGACATGGTTCCGACCGTGCTCGAGGCGTTCGGCGTCGAAGCGCCGACGCAAGTTCGCGGCGTTACCCAGTCGCCGATCGAAGGCGTCAGCTTCGCCCATGTCTTCCAGGACTTGAAGGCGGAGAGCCGTCACAAGACCCAATATTTCGAGATGTTCGCGCACCGGTCGCTCTATCATGACGGCTGGCGGGCGGTGTGTCCGTTCCCCGGAACGTCGTTCAAGGAAGGCCCGGCCTTCGGTTCACTCACGTTGACTGAGGACATGCTGCGCGAACTCGACGCCAAGGCCTGGGAGCTTTATGACCTCTCGAAAGACCCGACCGAGACGACGGATCTCGCCGCCTCGAACCGGCCGAAGCTGATCGAGATGATCGCGCTCTGGTACACGGAGGCGGGCAAGTACAACGTCTTCCCGCTCGACAGTCGCGGCACGATGCGCTTCGCCGACGAGCGTCCGGAATTGACCAAGGCCCGCCAGACCTACACCTATTATCCGGGGACGCAGATGGTCCCGGAGAATGTCGCGGCGAAGCTTTTGAACAAGTCGCATAGTCTGACGGCAGAGGTCGAGATTCCGAAGGGCGGCGCCGAGGGCGTGCTGATCTGTCACGGCGGCAATGTCGGCGGCTACACGCTGTTCGTGAAGGACAAGAAGCTCCACTACGTCCACAATTATGTCGGCGCGGAGGAATTTCACGTCGTGTCGAATGCGGACGTGCCCGAAGGCAAAGTTTCGCTGACCTACGAGTTCGAGAAGACCGGCGAGCCCGACTTCAAGACCGGCAAGGGCGCCGCGGGCAAGGCCCAACTCTACATCAACAAGAAGCTCGTCGGCGAGACGACGCTGCCCTACACGGTGCCGCTCGCGCTAGGCATCGGCAGCGGCGTCTTCATCGGCCGCAATTCCGGTTCGCCGGTCAGCGCGCTCTACGGGCCGCCGTTCGAGTTTACCGGCGTGATCCATCAGGTGACGGTGGACGTCTCCGGCAAGCTGATCGAGGACAGCGAGGAACAGAAACACGCGGTCGCGAAGATGGCGATGGCGCGGCAGTAGCCTACCGGCTCGACTGGATGTGATTGCGCAGCACCGGATAGACTTGCCCCTCCCAGCGCTTGCCATTGAAGACGCCGTAGTGGCCGACGCCCGCCTGCAAATGATGGGTCTTCATATAGGGCCTTAAGCCCGAACACAGCTCCTGCGCGGCGAGGGTCTGGCCGGCCGCGCAGATGTCGTCCCTCTCGCCCTCGATCGTCAGGAGAAATGTTTTCTTGATTGCGCGCAGGTCGATCGGCTCGCCCTTGTGCTGCATTTTTCCGAGCGGCAGCAGATAGCGCTGAAACACCTGATCGACGGTTTCCAGATAGAAATCCGCGCTCATGTCCATGATCGCGAAATATTCCTTGTAAAAGTCGCGGATCGCATCCGCTTTCTCGATGTCGCCGGCGACGCGATGGTGGAAGAGGTCGATGAAGGATTTCGAGTGCCGCTCGGCATTCATGCTCATGAAGGCGCAAAGCTGGAGAAATCCCGGGTAGACGCGTCTGCCGCGCCCCTCAAACTTCGCCGGCACGGTTCCGATCATGTTGGAGCGGAACCACTCGATCGGTTTCTCCTGGGCGAGTTCGTTGACTTTGGTCGGCGCGACCCGCGCGTCGATCGGACCGGCCATCAGCGTGAGGCTGGCCGGCTGTACGCTGTCGCTGTCGCGCGCCATGACCGCTGTCGCCGCAAGCGCGGAGACGGTTGGCTGGCAGACTGCGACAATATGGCAGTCGTCGCCTAAGAAGCGCACGAAGTCGATGAGATGCTGAGTGTAGTCCTCCAGCGCGAAATCGCCATCCTCAAGTGCGACGTTGCGCGGATTGACCCAGTCGGTGATGAAGACTTGGTGGTCGCGCAGCAGTGTGCGGATCGTGCCGCGCAAAAGCGTGGCGAAATGGCCCGACATGGGCGCGACCAACAGGACCTTGGGATCGTGCTCGCCCCCCTCCTTGCGGAAGCGAAGCAACTGGCAGAAGGGAGTCCACATGACGCCGCGTTCTTCGACCGGAACCGGCGCGCCATCGATCTCAACGCTGTCGATGTCATAGTCGGGCCGCGCGTGGGTAAAGCCGGCGAGGGCGACCAGTTCGTAATAGGCGCTCATCCGCGCCCATGGCGATGCGGTCGGATGCGCTGACCAGCCGGCCAGGATCGCATGAGCGTTCTGCGCCAGGAGACGCACGCGATCGCCAACGTCGGCCATCCCTTGGTAGGCGTCGTACATCATGAAGGCGTCCGAACTCTTGAAAGCTTAAGATAGCAATGCGTATGCCATTTGCGACTGGCACGTCCTTTGCTCATCCGCAAGCGAAGGATGCGGGCACCCTCATGTCGCGAACAACCTTGACGATCAGCAGCAAGAACTATTCGTCTTGGTCGCTGCGAGGCTGGCTGATGGCCAAACTCGCCCGTATCGATTTTGACGAGGTCGTCGTTGCTCCCGGCGACGCCGACGCCCGCGCCGAGATCCTGCTGCTGTCGCCGTCGATATTGGTTCCTTGCCTTACCTACAACGGAATTCGGGTTTGGGACACTCTCGCAATCGGGGAATTCCTGAACGAAATCGCGCCAAAAGCCGGACTTCTGCCTAAGGATCAGGCAGTTCGCGCCCATTGCCGCTCAGTTTGTGGCGAGATGCATTCTGGCTTCGTCGCGCTCAGGCAGGCGCTGCCGATGAACATTAAGGCGCAATTTCCCAGCTTCAAGATCTGGTCGAAGGCGCGCGCCGACATCGACCGTATTGTCATCATTTGGAGCGAGTGCCTCCAGGCCTATGGCGGACCGTTCCTGTTCGGCAAGATCAGCATCGCCGACGCGATGTACGCGCCAGTGGTGAGCCGGTTTCGAACCTACGGAATCAAGCTCGACGGGGAATTGAAAACCTACGCTGAGCGTATTTGGGACCTGCCGGCGATGCAGGAATGGCGGGAGGCGGCGCTGGCCGAGCACGAGGAGATCGAGGAGCTCGAGGCCGAGTTTTAGTCGGCCTCCGGCAGCCAGCTCGAGCTCTCCTAGTCGCCCAAGTCCAACCTCACGCAAAGAAGGACTTCCATGGATCGCCAGGACGATCTTAGGGGGAGCCATCGAATGGATCGACGCACCTTCGTGGGCATGGCTGCTGCGGGGGCGGCAAAAGCCCTTTTTCAGGGCGACGCCGCCGCTGCGCAGTCCGCGCCTAAGGCGCGCAACGTCGTCCTGGTGCACGGGCTGTTCGCGGACGGCTCCTGCTGGTCGGAAGTGATTGCACGACTGCAGGCGGCGGGGCTCAATGCCACCGCCGTGCAAAACCCCCTGACGACGCTGCCTGAATCGGTCGCCTCGGCCCAGCGCGTGCTCGGCGCGCCAGGATGGTCCGACGGTTCTGGTCGGACATTCCTTCTCCGGCATGATTGTGACCGAGGCCGGCATGCATCCGAACGTGTCGGCCCTTGTCTATGTAGCGGCGCGGGCGCCGGATGCGGGCGAGGATTACGCGGCTTTGGCCAAGACATTTCCGACGCCGCCCGCCTCCGCCGGGATCGTCTTCGACGGCGATGAAGGGCGTCTGAGCGAAGCGTCGTTCTTGCGCGATTTCGCGGGCGACCTGCCGGAAGCGAAGGCGAAGGTCCTCTATGCGGTTCAGGAGCCGTTCCAAAAGGCTCTGCTCACGGGCAAGACCACCCATGCGGCCTGGCGATCGAAGCCGAGTTTCTATGCTGTTTCGACCGAAGACCGGACGATCAATCCCGATCTCGAACGCTTTATGGCCAAGCGCATGGGCGCCAAGACCATCGAGGTGAAGGCCAGCCATCTGTCGCTGATCTCCCATCCCGACGAAATCACGCGGCTGATCCTCGAAGCCGCGGGACAGCAAGTTTGACGAACGTCCAGGCGCCCCGCAAGCAGAATTGACAGCAACGAAGGCTAGCCGGAGCCGGTCAGTCTTTGCCTTCGTACTTGAAGGACACTTTGAGCTTGGTGCGATAGGCTTCGACCTTGCCTTTTTCGATCACCAGGTCCTGCTCGACGACCTCGGCTACACGTAGGTCTCGCAGGCTCTTCGAGGCGAGCGCGATGGCGGCCGCGGCGGCCTTCTCCCAGGAGTTTGTGCTCGTGCCCACAAGCTCGATTACCTTGTAAACGCTCTCGGCCATCGGATCCTCCCTCGCCGCCCGCGTTGCGCCCGCGGCTCGACGGGCGAGGCCGCTTCAATTGCACGGACATTTCGGGCGCGCGACGCCGACAGCTTGCGGCCCGAACGCCCGCCAGGTCAAGCCGAGCGGGCAAGCGCAGCGAACATGCGAGTGACGAGGCGTCCGATCTCGGGCGCCAGCAGGTTAGGCTCCAAGCCTTCAAAGGGCAGGGCGCGGTCGGCCCGCAGCGTCGCGAAGCCGTGCGCGGCCGACCAGGCGACAAGGACGAGACTCGTGACGTCGCCCTTTGGCGCGTCGCCCGCCTCCTGGCAGGCGACGACCGCGTCGCGCAGGATATTGAACGTGCGCAACCCCGCCTCTGTCGGGCCGGAGGATTTCGAATCGCCATGAAACATGACGCGGAAGTAGCCCAAGGATGAGACCGCAAACGTCACATAGGCCAAGCCCAGCGCCTCAAGGCGCGCGCTGGCATCGTCCGCCGCCGCGTCGCGCGCCGCTATCATCTGAGCTTCGAGCCGCCTAAACCCTTCCTCGGCAATTGACGCTAGGAGCTCAGTGCGGTTGGAGAAATGGTGGTAGGGGGCGCCCGGACTGACGCCGGCCCGTGCGGCCAATTCGCGCAGGCTCAGGGCGTCGAACCCGTGCTGGGCGATCGTTTTCACCGCCGTCTCGATCAGCGCGCGACGCAGGTCGCCGTGGTGATAGTCAACCTTCTTCTTCGCCCGCATGGGCCTCAAGGCTCAACGCGCGAAGGCATACGGGCCGCCGCGGCTGAGCGCCCTTTGATAAGCGGGCCGCGCGTGAATGCGGGCAAGGAACCCCATGAGCTTCGGTCGCGACGCGTTCAAGCTTCCGAGAGAACTTGCAGCTTCAAGCGGGAAGCTCATCATGATGTCCGCGGCGGAGAACGCGTCTCCAGCGAACCATTGGCAGTTACCGAGCTCTTTCTCCAGATAATCGAGATGCAGCTTGATCTGGCTGTCGACGAATCCTCGCGCCGCCCAGCCGAACAGGCCAAGCTTGCTGACGACGAGCTTGAGCAGCAGGGGAGGCATGAGCGAGCCTTCGGCGTAGTGCAGCCAGTAACGATAACGCCAATGCGCTTCGCCTGCCTGCGTCGGCTCCAGTTCCTTGCCATAGTGATCGACGAGATAGTCGACGATCACGCCGGTTTCAGCGAGGCGCAGTGGACCATCCTCGATGATCGGCGACTTTCCCAAGGGGTGGATGTGTCGCAGGCTCGCGGGCGCGAGCATCGTCTTCGCGTCCCGCTGATAGCGCACAACTTCATAATCGAGCCCGATTTCTTCGAGGAGCCACAGGACGCGCTGCGAGCGCGAATTGTTGAGGTGATGGACCTTGATCAAATGGCGTGACTTCCCGGCGCCATTATCGCGGCGACCCTCCGGTCATAGCACGACGGCGGAGCGCCCCGCGCGATCTTGAGCCCGAGGGCTGCGAGAATGACGCAGCCGATCGTAACGCTGAGGCCGATGACAAGCGGCAGATTCAGGACGCCAAGCGCCGAGCCGAGCGCGCTTATGGCGCTTTCGATGCGCACTCTTCTTCATGGCCATGACAAGCCCGGCCATGCCGCTGCATTTTGAAAGGCCGCATCGGCTATGATTTCGCTTATTGGAATCTTGCGAACCACTTGAAGCGCGATCATGGCTGACGAATTCAGGAATGCGACCTTGGCGACCGATCGCTCCGAACCCGCGGCGCGATCCGCCGCGCGACGAGTTTCGAAGCGCCGAGCGTCTCGCCGCCGCGCTCGCCCTGATCGCGGGCTTCGTCGACGCCTATGGCATGATCACCTATGGCGTCTTCGTGTCGTTCATGAGCGGCAACACCACTCAGACCGGCTATCAGACCGCGGAGGGCGCGTTCGGCCCCGCTTCGCTATCGGCGCTGGCGATCCTGTTCTTCGTCATCGGCTCGTTCGCCGGGACCCTCATGATCGAATTTGCGGGCCGCTATGCGCGACGGGTCCTGTACTGCGCGGTCGCAGCCGCGCTCGCGGCGATCGTCGGCCTGACGCAATACGGCGTGCTGTCCGGAGCCATCGCGATCGCAGCCATCAGCCCCGCGATGGGCGTGATGAACAACGCGCTCTCACGCGTCGGCGCGCAAGCGGTAAGCCTGACCTTCGTCACCGGGAGCCTGAGCCGCGTCGGATCGAGTCTCGCGCTTGCCGTGAGGCGCGCGCCGCTTCGAGACGCGCAGGGGCCGTGGGACACCCATCTGCGCCGCGCGCTCATGCTCGCCCGACTCTGGCTCGGCTTCCTGGTGGGCGCCCTGCTCTCGGGCGCCGCCACGCCGCGCTACGGCGCTTGGGTTCTATCGGCGCCGGCTTTGATCCTCGCGTCCTGGCGGCGTTCGATCCCCCGGTCCCCGGCGGGCTGAGGACAGGCGATCGGGCTGTGTTGGCGCCGAGGTCTCGCGTGCTTCGCATCAGATCGCGATCAGCGCGGCCAGCTTGGCCCGAATTTGCCGGACCGTCTCCGCCGGGACAGCGGCTCCGACCGGACGGATGGGGCGGGCGCGCGTGTCTAGGCTGCGCAGATGGCTGAGCAGGATTTCTCCCGAGATCGGCAGTCCCTCGGGCAGAATGACGCTCGTGGGAAAGGGTCGAATACGGGACGTAATCGGGCAGACAAAGACAAAACCCGTGTTCAGACAAACAGCCGCGGCGAGATCGCGAGCGCCGGACGCCGACCGGCCTGCGCGCGACCGAAAGGGGGATCGAAATCCGTCCAGATGAGATCCCCCGCTTCCGGCAGGAACTCGGTCCCGCTCATTCCTCGATGCGCTCGCGGCCCTGATCTTCGCCCCAATCAAAGGCAGCCCCGTAAAGTGCGCGCCAGTCTCCGGAAGATTTGCCGGAAAACATCGATTCCACAGTCAATTTCGCGGGAAGCTTGCGAACGATCACCTCATTGTCCGTCGATAGGATTTCGACTCTCTCGCCATCGCCAAGACCGGCTTTCTTGACCACGTGAGCAGGAAGGCGGATCGCCAGATTTTTTCCCCAACGTCCGATGATGGCTTCGGCCATAATCTCTCTCCGCTGTGGGATATTCCTGGCATATCCCAACGATCCTGTCCAGGGCCGGTTTGGCAAAAGCCGAAGTCACGATGGGACGACTGGCGACGGCGACAAGTCCAAAATACGAAACTTATTGCAGGAAAACAGAATATATGCTATGGCTGATTCTGGTCGAAAGAAGGGATGCGGCGTTGGCGAGAGATGCGGACACAGAGCGAGCGGAAACCGGATCGACGCGCCAGCGCGTGACGAAGCGCGAATGGCGAAGCGCGACTTTAGGATCGTTGAGAGTTGGCCGCCGGCGTGACCATCGAGGAAATCGCCGCCAGCGAAGGGATCTCGCGGAAATGGGCGCAGGAGCGCAAGGCGGTGGTTCTGGCGAGCCGCGTCATCGACACGCCGCACGAGTTCCTAAAGCTCCAGATCCGCCGCCTGAGCGAGGCGATGCTCGTCTCCTACAGCGCCATGAGCAATGGCGATCTGAAGGCGGTCGACAAGGTGATCAAGGTTGCGCGCGAGCTCGACCGCTATCATGGTTTCGCCCCGCTGATTCCGCAGCGCCTAGCTGACGCGCCGGCCCGCCCGCCGCCTCTCGCCGCTCGGCCCTTTGCGGCGGAGCCGGCGATGGATCGGGATGAGAGCGCGGCCTGTGGCGACGGCGCGCCGAGGGACGACATCCCAGCCGAGGACTGAAAGCGCTTCCCGTGAACTCGATGACCGACCGAAGGTCAAGCCAATGGCGCCAGACCCCACTTACAAATCGCCGTGGACAGCAACGTTCAATTGTGCAAGGGTCGGAGTGGTAACAATTTTGTGATCCAATATTTGATCCGCAATCATAGGGGACATCCATGCGAGTTGGCTATGGGGCTTTATTTGCGTCGCTTATTGTATTTCCTGCCTCTGCACAAAATGTTGACGCGTATTGTAAGTCACATTACGGGCAACAGGCAACACAACAAGGCACTACGGCTTCCGCATTGGCTCCTAATACCAACGACGCCGCCAGCTGGCGATGCGTCACTGGGGTAGATATGGAAGCCTTATGTCACGAGCAATTTGGACAAAATACTCATGCAGTCGCGCTTTCTAAGCAAGACGCAAGCTCATGGCGCTGCCAGTAAGTGTAAATACGATCCTGATATACTGGGGTGCACTTGCAGCAATCTTGTGCTTATTTGAATACGATAGTAATAGTGTCATCTCGCTAACGGTAACAAACGGATTGTCGTAGCGACCCGGTTTGCAACGAAGCAAAGATGGGGAGAGGGCATGAAGATACGACACTTCCTTTTTTCATAACGGCCGCACTCTTAGTCCCTGCCTTCGATGATACGGCACTAGCGTTGTCTTCTGCGGACTGCTCGGGCATAACGACAGTTATAAGTAATTCTACCTGCGGTGGGGCTTTACTATACATACACATCTGTGACGCTGGATTCACAAATAACACATTGCGTCCGGGCGACCACCATCAATGGTGGGTTCATAAAGGTGCTACTTTCATATACAGCTGTGGAGCGGCCCCCCTTCTAACAACTGCCCTGCGGCATTTGGGCCGCTTTCTCTGGAGCGGTGTCAGTGATTTCGCGCTGGTGCTAGTCACTCGCCTCAGTAATTGTTCCGGCGGACTGCCATGTGAGGCGCGTCAGCGCATTGAAGTTGGACGGGCGCGCCGACAGTCCGACTTCGAAGGAGCGGGGCAATCTTACGTTGTTTTTTCTTTGGGGATTACGGGGGATTACGCGGGGGATTACGGTGACAGGATTACGGGGATTACGGTGACGGTTGACTTAAAGCCCAATTAGATTGGTCGCGGTCGCGGACCTGCCGGGCCCCATTTTTAACAGCGGAACTAAAAGGGGTCGTAAGCCTCTGATTCCGTTACACCGTGCCGGTAAAATTACCGCTACGCCCGGCGCGGCCGTTTTGAAGGCGGGGCGTCCGGGATTTGCCTGAGGGTCAACCGTCATCGCGAGGAGGCCGAAGGCCGACGCGGCGATCCAGAGTCCCGGCCGCTCTCGCGTTGGCCCTGGATCACCAAGCCCCCGCAGGGCTCGCGATGACGGCGAACCCGTCAGGCGAATCCGCTTACTCCGCCGCCACCGCCGTCACCGGCACGTAGTTCAAAACTGGCGCGAGCCAGCGCTCGACTTCACCGACGTCCATGGCCTTGCGCGCCGCATAGTCCTCGACCTGGTCGCGCTCGACCTTGGCGACGCCGAAGTAATGCGCCTCGGGGTGGGCGATATAGATGCCGCTCACCGACGAGGCGGGCCACATGGCGTAGCTCTCGGTGAGCTGGACGCCGGTCGCGCGCTCGGCGTCGAGCAGGCGGAACAGGGTCGCCTTCTCGGTGTGGTCGGGCTGCGCGGGATAGCCGGGCGCCGGGCGAATGCCCTTGTAGGGCTCGGCGATCAGTTCCTCGGGCGTGAACGCCTCCTCAGGCGCGTAACCCCAGAGCTCGCGGCGCACGCGGGCGTGCATCGCTTCCGCAAAGGCTTCCGCGAACCGGTCGGCGAGCGCCTTGACCATGATCGACGAATAGTCGTCGTTGGCGTGCTCGAAGCGCTTGGCGATGGCGTCATCGGCGAGGCCGGCCGTGACAACGAAGGCGCCGACATAATCGTGCGCGCCGCTCGAAGCGGGCGCGACGAAATCGGCGAGCGCGACGTTGGGCTTTCCGTCACGGCGGGAGAGTTGCTGGCGAAGCGTGAACAGCGTCGCGATCGGCCCTTGCGCGGGAATCGTCGGCGAACAGCTGGATGTCGTCGCCACTCCTTCCCGCCGGCCAGAAGCCGACCACCGCTTTCGGGGTGAACCAACGCTCGTCGATGATGCGCTTCAGCATGGCCTGCGCGTCGTCGAACAGAGAGCGCGCCGCGGCTCCCTGCTCGGGGTCATCGAGGATCGCGGGATAGCGGCCCTTGAGCTCCCAGGTCTGGAAGAACGGCGTCCAGTCGATGTAGCGCGCAAGATCGGCAAGATCGGTCCACTCGTATGCGCGCGGGCCAAAGTAGCTTGGCGTCGTGGGGCGATAGGCGCTCCAGTCCGCCTTCAGCGCGTTGGCGCGCGCCTTGGCGAGCGGTACGCGGACCTTGTCCGCTTCGCTGCGCTCGTGCGCCTCCGTTACCTTCCGGTATTCGGCCCGCACCGACTGGATGGTCGCGGCGCGCGTTTCGGGCGAGAGCAGCGACGCGACGACGCCGACCGCCCGGCTGGCGTCGTTGACGTGCACTGTCTGACAGCGGGAATAGCGCGGGTGAATCTTGACCGCGGTATGGACGCGACTGGTCGTCGCGCCGCCGATGAGGAGGGGAATGTCGAAGCCCTCGCGCTCCATCTCCGAGGCGACGTGAACCATCTCGTCGAGCGAGGGGGTAATGAGGCCGGAAAGACCGATCGCGTGGGCTTTTTTCTCTTTCGCGACCGCGAGGATCTTCGAGGCCGGCGTCATCACGCCGAGATCGATGATCTCGTAATTGTTGCAGGCGAGCACGACGCCGACGATGTTCTTGCCGATGTCGTGCACATCGCCTTTGACGGTTGCGAGCACGATCGTGCCGGCGGTCTGCCGCTCGTCGCCGCCGGCGGCTTTTTCCGCTTCCATATAGGGCAGGAGGATCGCCACCGCCTGCTTCATCACGCGTGCGGACTTCACGACCTGCGGCAGGAACATTTTTCCTGCGCCGAACAGATCGCCGACCACGTTCATGCCGGCCATGAGCGGACCCTCGATGACATCGAGCGGGCGCTTGGCCTGAAGCCGCGACTCCTCGGTGTCGGCTTCGATGAACTCGGTTATTCCGTTGACGAGCGCATGGGCGATGCGCTTGTCCACCGGCCACGTGCGCCATTCGAGGTCCTGCGCTTTCGCCTCCATTCCGCCCTTGCCGCGGAACCGCTCGGCGATCGTGAGAAGGCGCTCGGTTCCGTCCGGGCGGCGGTTGAGGACGACGTCCTCGCAGGCCTCGCGCAGCTCAGGCTCGATCGTCTCGTAGACCGCGAGCTGGCCCGCGTTGACGATCCCCATGTCCATGCCGGCCTGGATGGCGTGGTAAAGGAACACGGCGTGCATCGCTTCGCGCACCGGTTCGTTGCCGCGGAACGAGAACGAAAGGTTGGAGACGCCGCCGGAAATGTGCGCGTGGGGCAGGGTCTGGCGGATCTGCCGCGTCGCCTCGATGAAGGCGACTCCATAGCCGTTGTGCTCTTCGATGCCGGTTGCGACAGCGAAGATGTTCGGGTCGAAGATGATATCCTCGGGCGGAAAGTCAGCCTGTTCCGTCAAAAGCTTGTAGGCGCGGGCGCAGATCGTGACTTTGCGCTCATACGTATCGGCCTGGCCCTGTTCGTCGAACGCCATCACGACGACAGCTGCGCCATAAGCGCGCACAAGTCTGGCCTGACGCAGAAACTCTTCCTCGCCTTCCTTCATCGAGATCGAGTTGACGATCGGCTTGCCCTGGACGCATTTGAGGCCAGCCTCGATCACCGAGAACTTCGACGAATCGACCATCACCGGCACGCGCGCGATATCGGGCTCGGAGGCGACGAGGTGGAGGAACTCGACCATCACCGCTTTCGAGTCGATGAGGCCCTCGTCCATGTTGATGTCGATGACCTGTGCCCCGTTCGCAACCTGGTCG
This sequence comes from uncultured Alphaproteobacteria bacterium, assembly GCA_963756955.1. Lineage (GTDB taxonomy): Bacteria > Pseudomonadota > Alphaproteobacteria > Rhizobiales > Beijerinckiaceae > Roseiarcus. The sequence goes on along the minus strand of CAVWPU010000014.1, from coordinate 19,540 downwards.
CGCGCTACGACGAGGGCGCCGGAATAGTCGCCGGCGGTGATAAGCTTGCGGAACTTGGCCGAGCCGGTGACGTTGGTGCGCTCGCCGATGTTGACGAACGGAATGTCGGCGGTGAGCGTGAACGGCTCGAGGCCCGAAAGCCGCATCAGCGGCGCGATTGTCGGGATCGCGCGCGGCTTGGACTTGCCGACCGTCTCGGCGATGGCGCGAATGTGCTCCGGCGTCGAGCCGCAGCATCCCCCGACAATGTTGACGATACCGTCCGCCGCGAATTCGCCGATCTGCGCGGCCATCGCCTCCGGGCTCTCATCATACTGGCCGAAGGCGTTGGGCAGGCCGGCGTTCGGATAGGCGCAGACGAGCGTGTCGGCCGCGGCGGAAATCTCCGCCAGATGCTCGCGCATCGCACTCGCGCCAAGCGCGCAATTGAGGCCGATGGAGAACGGGCGTGAATGGCGCACCGAATGCCAGAAGGCGGTCGGCGTTTGGCCGGAAAGGGTGCGCCCCGAGCGGTCGGTGATGGTGCCCGAGATCATCAACGGCATCTGAAAGCCGCGCTCAGTGAAGGCCTCGAAGCAGGCGAAGATTGCGGCCTTGGCGTTCAGCGTATCGAAGATGGTTTCGATCAACAGCAGCTCGGCGCCGCCGTCGATGAGGCCGCGGATCTGCTCGCCATAGGCGACCCGAAGCTCGTCGAAGCTGACCGCACGGAAGCCTGGATTGTTGACGTCCGGCGACAGGGACGCCGTTCGGTTCGTCGGCCCCAGGGCCCCGGCGACGAAACGGCGCCGCCCGTCCGCCTTTTCCGCCTTGATCGCCGCCCGACGCGCCAATCGCGCCCCGTCCCGATTGAGCTCGTAGACCTGGTCCTCCATCCCGTAGTCGGCTTGCGCGATCGAGGTCGAGGAGAAGGTGTTCGTCTCGAGAATATCCGCGCCGGCGAGCGCGTAAGCCAGATGAATGTCTTCGATCGCCTGCGGTTGCGTGAGCGTCAGAAGATCATTGTTGCCCTGCAAGGCGCGGTCGCAGGAATGAAAACGATCGCCGCGAAAGTGGGTTTCACCGAGATTGAGGCACTGGATCTGGGTGCCCATCGCGCCATCAATGATCAGAATGCGCTCAGCCGCTGCGCGTCTTAGCGCCGTCAGCGCATCCTCGCGGCGCGTGAGATCCGTGTCGGGGGTTGGATTGGAGGACCAATTCATTTTGCATCAATCTCAAAACATTCGCTGACATAACCATATAAACATGTCTTTATATGATAGCAAGCGGAGCCTTCTTCGCGTTGGTCAGCAAAAGCCTTTGCGGCCGCACAGCGATCTGCCAAAAGCATGAAGCCCTCTCGGTATGCGGCTGGTTAAAAACAGCCAGCCGAATCCGGACAAGGGCGCGGAGAAAAGCTGATCGAACGGCGGACTTTGCCTTTCCCGCGGGCGATTCTCGACCGCGTCGCGCTTCCTACCGGCAATACGGTTTCCCGTTCAGGATCCAGGCAGGGTTTCAGTTATGAATGACAAGGCCGATGGACCGAACACGCGCTTTTCGATCACCGATCAAGAGGCGCTCCAGTTTCATTCGCGCGGGCGCCCGGGCAAGCTCGAGATCGTGCCGACCAAGCCGATGGCGACCCAGCGCGACCTGTCGCTCGCCTATTCGCCAGGCGTTGCCGTTCCGGTCTTGGCGATCGCAGCGGATCCGTCGACCGCCTACGATTACACAACGCGCGGCAACATGGTCGCGGTCATTTCCAACGGCACGGCGATCCTTGGCCTTGGCAATCTCGGCGCGCTCGCTTCGAAGCCCGTGATGGAAGGCAAGGCGGTATTGTTCAAGCGGTTCGCCGACGTCGATTCGATCGACTTAGAAGTCGGGACGGAGGATCCGGACGAATTCGTCAATGCGGTGAAATATCTTGGCCCCTCGTTCGGCGGGATCAATCTCGAGGACATCAAGGCGCCGGAGTGCTTCTACATCGAAGAGCGCCTGCGTGAGATGATGGACATTCCCGTCTTTCATGACGATCAGCACGGCACCGCGATCATCGCGGCGGCTGGCATGATCAACGCCATGCATATGACCGAGCGTGACATCAAGACGACGCGGCTCGTTTGCAACGGCGCGGGCGCCGCCGGCATCGCCTGTCTGGACCTCATCAAGGCGATGGGATTCGAACCGTCCAACGTCATTCTGTGTGACACGAAAGGCGTCGTCTATCGCGGTCGTCAAGACGGCATGAATCAGTGGAAATCCGCGCATGCGATCGACACACCGCTGCGGACGCTCGAAGACGCGCTCAAAAACGCGGATATCTTCTTTGGCCTTTCGGTCAAGGGCGCGCTCACTCCCGAAATGGTCCTGAGCATGGCGCCCAATCCAATCATCTTCGCAATGGCGAATCCGGACCCGGAAATCACGCCCGAAGAGGCGAAGAAAACCCGCGACGACGTGATCATCGCCACCGGGCGTTCCGACTACCCGAACCAGGTGAACAACGTCCTCGGTTTTCCCTATATTTTTCGGGGCGCGCTCGACGTGCGCGCCAAGACCATCAACATGGAGATGAAGATCGCTGCGGCTCAGGCTCTCGCTGACCTTGCGCGCGAGGACGTTCCCGACGAGGTGGCCGCCGCCTATCGTGGCGCGAGGCCTCGCTTCGGCCGGGAGTACATCATTCCGGTTCCCTTCGATCCGCGCCTCATTCACGTCGTGCCGATCGCAGTGGCCAAGGCGGCAATGGCCTCCGCGGTGGCCCGGCGGCCGATCGTCGATCTCGAGGCTTACAAGGCGCAATTGTCCGCGCGTCGCGACCCAATCGCAGGCGCGATGCAGCTCATTATCGAGCGCGTCCGCCGCACTCCCAAACGCGTGGTGTTCGCAGAAGGCGAAGAAGAGCAGGTGATCCGAGCCGCGTATTCATTCGTCAATCAGGGTCTTGGCGAGGCGATCCTGGTTGGGAGGGAAGAGCGCGTGCGCAGCGTCGCCAAGGCGACTGGTCTCGATCTCTCGGACAAGGGCATTGAGATTCACAACGCGCGCCTGTCGCAGCGCAATTCGATCTACGCTCAGTTCCTCTACGAGCGGCTGCAGCGGAAGGGCTATTTGTTCCGCGATTGTCAGCGGATGATCAATCAGGATCGCAATTACTTCGCCGCTGCGATGGTCGCGCGCGGAGATGCCGACGCGATCGTGACCGGGGTCACCCGCAATTTCTCGATCGCCTTGGAGGAAGTGCGGCGCGTGATTGACGACAGGCGGGGTCACCGGGTTGTCGGCGTCTCGATCATCCTGTCGCGAGGGCGCCCGATTTTGGTCGCTGACACTGCGATCGCCGAGACGCCAACCGCCGAAGATCTCGCCGAGATTGCGATCGAAGCGGCGGGCGTCGCCCGCCGACTGGGCTACGAACCGCGCGTGGCGATGCTCGCCTTCTCGAATTTCGGCCATCCGCCTGGCGAACGCGCGCAGCGGGTGCAGGAGGCGGTGCGGATTCTCGACGCCAAGCGGGTGGATTTTGAGTACGACGGTGAAATGGGCGCCGACGTCGCGCTGAACAAAGAGCTGATGGCGGCCTATCCGTTCTGCCGGCTGAAAGACACGGCCAATGTGCTCATCATGCCGGCCTTTCACTCCGCCGCGATCTCGACCCGCATGTTGCAGGAACTTGGGGGCGCGACAGTGATTGGGCCGTTGATCGTGGGGCTTGAAAAGCCGGTGCAGATCGTCTCTCTCGGAGCCAAAGATTTCGGACATCGTCAATATGGCCGCGATGGCGAGCTTCAACATCGGAGGATGACGTTTCGAGCGTTCAGGGCGAACGTCCGCGTCGACCGTTCACCCCACATCCACCATCGTGGATTCCACGCGCAGAAACGCCTTCTCGTAGCTGCGCTCCGCGAAGGTCACGACTTGGCCGGCGAGACGGACGCCCTCCCGTCCAAGCTTGTCCAGCATCGAAGATTGCTGCAGCTTCGCACGTCTGTCTGCCGCAGCCATCGTCGTTGCGAAGGCTTGGCCGCCCCGGTCCGGCTCGAGAAGGTGATCCTGCATCGCGACGGCGGGACAGAGCTGATAAATGCGCAAGCCGAAGCGGCGAGGGTGATTGGGGAACAGCGCATAGTCCGCCGGCAGTGTGGGGACGGCCGTCAATTCAAGATAACGCGTCGCGCCCGCGCGGGTGAGAACGTAGGCGGCGCTGCTATGGTGCCGCGAATAAAGCCGTGCGATCTGGCGTCCCTCGATCGCCGCTCGTTTCTCTCCGAGCTCGACCTTTTGCAGATAGGTGTCGAGCTTAACCGAATGAGCGTCTGAGGGGATCCAGGAGCTGCTTCCCGTGACCGCCGCGAAGCCCGGCCAGACGTGCAGGTCGTCCTCGATAAAGCAGGCCTGATCCTCGGCGCTATTCAGGAATTGACGCCAAGCGAGCTTATGGCTCTCCAGACAGGCCAGTTCAAAACGGCTGAGGCCTTTCGTGGTCGGCGGATCGTTCGACCCGTCAACAGCGGAAATGCGCTCAAACGCGGCGCCGCTCAGCTGCTTGCGCATGTGCGCGAGGCGATCCGGGTGGCGATCGAGGTTAATAAGATAGATCTTCATGCGCTTCCGCCAGCGCCTTATCCCTGTTCGCACAGAAGCGAGCGCATGGTGCGCTCAGACTTTCATCTGCGCTCCGAGCTCGACGACGCGATCGGACGGCAAGTTGAAGAAGTCCGGGGCGCTGGCGGCCTGTTTCGTCATGGCGATGAAGAGTTTGTCCTGCCACTGCGGCATGCCCGAGTTGGCGGCTGTCTTCAGGGTGCGCCGCCCCAGAAAAAACGACGTCGTCATGATGTCGAACTTGAGGCCGGCCTTTCGCATCGCCGCCAATGCGCGCGGGATATGCGGTTGCTCCATATAACCGAAATGCAGTGTGACCAACATGAAATCGGGCGACAGACTTGTCATTTCGTATCGATTGGCGGCGGCTACGCGCGGGGTCGTCTCGTTGCGTACGTTCAAAAGGACGACGCGCTCGTGCAGCACTTTGTTATGTTTGAGATTGTGCATCAGCGACGACGGGGCCGAGGTCGGATCGTTGGTGAGGAAAACCGCCGTCCCCTGGACCCGGACCGGCTTCGACCTCTCGAGCATCTTGATCAAATCCAGCATCGGGATCGAGTCCCGATGCGTCCGAGCCTGCAAGATGACGCTGCCGCGCGACCAGGTCCACATCAGGACGAACATCGCCAGGCCGAGCGTGAGCGGCACCCATCCGCCGTCCACGACCTTGTAGAGGTTGGCGATGAAAAAAGCGACGTCAATGGAAAGAAAAGCGCCTGTCAGGACCAACGCCGCCCAGAGCGGCCATCGCCACAGCTTCCAGACGACAAAGAAGGCGAGGGAGGTTGTCGCCACCATCGTACCGGAAACCGCGATGCCGTAAGCGTTGGCCAAAGAGTTGGACGAACGGAAGAGCAGCACCAGTCCCAAGACTTCGAATAGGAGGATGCGGGTGACGCGGGGGATGAAAATCTGCCCTTCCTGGGTGGAGGAGGTGTGTACGATTTCGAGCCGCGGCAGCAATCCAAGCTGAATTGCCTGGCTGGCGAGTGAATAGGCGCCGGTGATGACGGCTTGACTGGCGATCACGGTTGCGGCGGTCGAGAGGAGAACGAGCGGCGCCAAACCCCAACCCGGGGCCATCAGATAGAAGGGGTTCTCCACCGCCTTGGGGTCGCTTAGAATCAGTGCGCCTTGGCCCAGATAATTGCAGACGAGCGCCGGCAGAACGATAAAAAGCCAGGCGGCCTGTATTGGCCGTCGTCCGAAATGGCCCATATCAGCGTACAGGGCTTCCGCTCCCGTCACTGCCAGGAAGACGCTGCCAAGGACGACGAACCCGATTGTCCCGCGGGCATAAATAAACTCAATCCCCGGGATCGGGCTCAAGGCCTGCAAAATGCTCCATGCCGAGGCGATATGCACAATCCCGAGCACGGCGTTGACAGCGAAAAACGCCACCATGATCGGGCTGAAGAAAGCTGCGACTCTTGCCGTCCCACGGCTTTGGGCGGCGAACAGCATAACGAGAATGACGATGGTCGCCGGTAAGATGTAGGGCGTCAGGTTGGAGTCGACCTGCTTCAAGCCTTCGAGAGCGGAGAGAACCGAAATAGCCGGCGTGATGACGGCGTCGCCCGAGAACAGGGCGGCCCCGGCGACGCCGAGCAGAAACGCAATCGGCGTTTTCTGCCCAAGGGCGCGCTGAGCCAGCGCCTTGAGGGACAGGATGCCGCCCTCGCCCTTGTTGTCGGCCTGCATCAGGTACAGCACGTATTTCGCGGTGACGACGATCAGCAACGCCCAGATGATGAGGGACACGACGCCGATGACATCGGTCGGTCGGAGCGCGGCGCCTTTGAACTGACCGAGCGCGGTCTGCAGCGCATAGAGGGGGCTTGTGCCGATGTCGCCGAACACGACGCCAATCGAGCCAAGCATGAGAACCCAGAAACGCCCTGACGAATGCGTCAGCTCGCCCTCGGCGCCGTAAACTGGCGTCGGGACCGCGTCCTTCGAAATGGGTTGGGACATGCGAAAAACGGACCTCGCGGTCGCCGGTTGCCCGCCGGGCCGTCGAAACGGCGGTGTCTATACTCTCTCATACCAGGAACGGGAAGGGCTGGAGTTTGACGTCCCGTTAGCCTCGCCGACGCATTTTTGGCGCCAGCGTCGGGCTAGCGGGCGACGCAGCGCCTCAAGAGGTGGCCTGCCTTGCGTGTTCGGCCACCAATCTCGCCACGATTTTTGGCTTCTCCACATTCGGCAAATGACCCGCGCCCTCAACGATCTCAAAGCGCGAGCCGGGGATGAGGGCGGCCGTTTCCTTAACCAGCGCGACGGGCGTGGAGCCATCCTCGTCGCCGACCAGGCAGAGGGTGGGCGCCTGGATCTCTCCGGCATAGGGTCGGAGGTCGGCGCGCTTCAAGGCGCCGCAAGCCGCGAGATAGCCCTGTCTCGGCGTCCGAGTCAGCATCGCGCGCATGCCGGCAAGCTCCGTAGACCGTTGGCTGCGGAAATGGGCCGTGAACCATCGTTGCATGACGGCGTCGGCGAGCGCTTCAATGCCGCCGCGTTCGACCTCAGCGACGCGCTGGTCCCAGACTTCGTCGGTTCCGATCTTCGCTGCAGTGTCGCAGAGGACGAGCGCCGCGACGCGCTCCGGATTCTGACGATAAAGCTCCTGCGCAATCAAGCCGCCGATGGACAGCCCGACAATTGTGGCTCGCCCGGCGCCGAGAATGTCGAGAAGCGCCGCGAGGTCGCGTGCGTAATCGGCGATGTCGTTCGTATCGGGTCCCGCTTCCGAAAGGCCGTGGCCGCGCTTGTCGTAAGTGACGATGCGGAAATCGGGCGCGAGGATCTCGCCGACCTCATTCCAGATGCGGAAATCGGTCCCGAGCGAATTGATGAAGACAAGCGGCGGCCCGTCGCGCCGGCCCTGATCGGCATAATGGGCGACGAGGCCATTGGCCTTCACAAATCTCATGGCGCGGGTTTCTCGGATGGGCTGCGACGCGCGTCGCGAAAGAAGGTCCACCAATACCAGAGGAGGGCGAGCGGCGCGCCGAAATCAACGACGGCGTCGAGGCCGGGGATAGGGGTCGCTGGAATAATCAGCATCCCGGCCGCCGCCGTGGCGCCGACGCGATAACTCAGCGCGACCAGGATCCGCTTCAGCGGATTGTCGTTCGGCATGCGTGAGATGATCACCATGAGCGCGGCGAGCACCACGCTCATCGCGACGACGAAGACAAGCAAGTCGCGGATTATCCGTTCGACGGCGGACAACGCCTCCATTGTCTCCCTCCATGCGCCGCGGCGCGGGAGGTCAGCCTATCACGTGGAACGAGGCCCCGCCGACGGCGCGACGTGAGGTGTGTGATTCTGCGCGCGACCCAAGCTTTTCAGTGGCTTAAGCTCATTTTTCTGCAACTCCGTCAGCGGCTTCGAAGCCCGAGGCGATTCTGGCCCCACGATAGTTGACATTGATTACGCAGGGTGATGTTGTTGCAACCGATCAGCTGTCCGAAATGCGTCAGCATCGAAACTGCAGTCAGCGCAGGCGGATGACGCTGGGGTGGGGGCAGCGAATGGCGCTCTTTGTACTCGATGGGCCTTACCAGTCATTTACTGGCACCTCTACCCCAATAGGCTCTGGCACCTCACAGCTAGGCGCTTCGGATCCCGTTCAGCCGCCCGAAACTTATTCGATTCCGGCTTCATCATCGGCAATCAATGGCGTAATACTAGAGCCTGACCCAGATGTTTCATATGAATTCAATCAGGGCGGCATAAACGGTGTTGAAACCGTTCTTTCTTACTCGTTTACCACGCCCGGCGTTGGGACGTCTGCTGTCCAAGTTGGGGAGGAGGTCGGGGAATTTGCCTATGCGCAACAGTACAGCAATGCAGCGGTTCAGTTTAGTGATGATTTCTCCGCTCTTGATCCCTCACTGCAGGAGTTTGTTGCGGGAACGGTCTCCGAGATTTTTTCAATCCTTTATAATATTTTTGCAGCCCCCGATGGCGGCGCCGCGGCGGGCCCAAGCGTCGCGGAAAACCTGACCGGCTATCAGACACAACTTGATCAGGATGGCTACGGACAACTCGCTAGTGACCTGGGGCAACTTATAAACGTCGCCAATGAATGGGGCACACCGGCCTATTTTTTGGCGATCAATGGGGGGGCATGGCAGCAAGTCTCGGAAGCGGCAATCGCCGACGGCATAAATCTGCTGTCCGTCAATGGCGCTCCGTCGACTTGGGAGGTTCAGCCCGGCGGTTCCACGCTTACAGTGAGCGGCTACACCCTCGTCACCTATGATAATTCTGAGAATACCATTTCGTTCAATGCGATCGATGCGACCACGAATGGAGAGCTCGATATATCTTCAATGGGGACTGGCGGCACGGGTGGAACTGGCGGCACGGGTGGAACTGGCGGCACGGACGGGACTGGCGGCACGGGTGGGACTGGCGGCACGGGTGGGACTGGCGGCACGGGCGGGACTGGCGGCACGGGCGGGACGGGCGGGACTGGTGGCACGGGTGGGACCGGAGGCACGGGTGGGACCGGCCCCATCGGGCTTCACCACGCGAATACCTCGCCGGGAAGCGCGTCGGATATTCTTTTTCAGAACACGAGCGGGCAAATCGCCATCTGGGAGATGAGCGGCACGAGCGTGTTCGGCGGCGGTGTCGTCAACCTCAATCCTGGACCGAGTTGGCAAGTGTTCGCAACGGGCGCCTTCATTGCCGGCGCCGTGACCCAGCTCCTGCTCCAAAACACGAACGGTCAACTCGCAATTTGGGATATGGATCGCACCAATGTGACGGGCGGCGGGACGCTCAGTTTGAATCCCGGGCCGGCCTGGCGAGCGATTGGAACCGGCGACTTCTTCGAACCCATCCGCTCCCTCGTCGGGGGGCCGCCCGCTGGGGATCCCGACATCTTGTTTCAGGACGGGAGCACCGGCCAAGTCGCGATGTGGATGATGAGCGGAGCCAATGTCATCGGCGGCGGGACTGTCGACGCCAACCCGGGGCCAAGTTGGCAGGCGATCGGGGTCGGCAATTTCAATGGCGGCGTTCGATCCGACATTCTGTTTCAAAATGCGAGCACGGGGCAGGTCGCGATCTGGGACATGGGCGACACACATATCACGGGCGGCGGGACGGTTAGCGCCAATCCCGGGCCAGGTTGGCAGGCGATCGGAACCGGTGATTTCAATGGCGACGGTGACTCCGACATCGTTTTTCAGAACGCAAGCAGCGGGCAAATCGCGATCTGGGAGATGAATGGGACGAACATTATCGGAGGAGGCGTGGTGAGCCTCAATCCCGGGCCGAGTTGGCACGCCGTCGGAACGAACGGCGGCGGGGCAGACATTCTTTTTCAGAACGCGAGCGGCCAGACCGCGATCTGGGACATGAGCGGGACCAATGTGATCGGTGGCGGGTCCGTTAACCTCAATGCTGGCACGAGTTGGAGCGCGCTCGGATTGACCTGAGCCCCCGTCGCAGGAGCGCAGACGCGTCGTTCATGATAGCATCGCCGCGTCTCCGAGGCACGCCATGGCGGAAACGCGGAAGATTGCTGCGATCCTGGTCGCCGACGTCGTCGGCTACAGCCGCCTCGCCGGCGCCGACGAGGAAGGAACGCTGGCGCGGCTGCGCGCGCTTCGCAGCGATCTGATCGATCCGACCATCTCTGTGCACCGCGGGCGGGTCGTCAAGCGTACCGGGGACGGCAGCCTTATCGAGTTTCGCAGCGTCGTCGACGCGGTGCGTTGCGCGATCGAAGTGCAGAACGGCATGGTCGAGCGCAACGCGGGCTTAGCCCCCGAGCGCCGCATCGAATTCCGTGTCGGCGTTCATCTGGGCGACGTGGTCGAGGAGGCTGACGGCGATCTGATGGGCGACGGGGTCAATATCGCGGCGCGGATTGAGGGCATTGCCAAGCCCGGCGCGATCTGCCTCTCCGAGCAAGCCTATTGGCAGGTCAAGGGGAGGCTTGATCTCGCGGTGACCGATCTCGGCCCGACGCGTCTCAAGAACATCGCCGAGCCGATCCGGGTTTATTCGCTCGAACTTGGCGCACCGCCAGTCGCCAAACCCACGCCAGCCGCTGCTGCGGAAAAGTTAGGGCCGCCGCGTCTTTCGATCGTCGTCCTGCCGTTCGCCAATATCGGCGGCGACCCGGACCAGGAACATTTCGTCGACGGAGTCACCGAGAGCCTGACGACCGATCTGTCGCGCATTCGAGGCTCGTTTGTCATTGGGCGCAACACCGCGTTCACCTATAAGGGCAAGGCGGTTGACCTAAAGCAGATCGGCCGCGAGTTGAACGTGCGCTACGTCCTTGAGGGCAGCGTTCAGCGCGGCGGAAACCGGATGCGCGTCAACGTGCAGCTCATCGACGCCGACACCGGCAGCCATCTTTGGGCTGAGCGGTTCGACAAGCCGCTCGCCGATCTCTTCGACATGCAGGACGAAATCGTCGCGCGTCTGGCGAATGCGCTGAACGCCCAGCTTGTCGCCGCCGAGGCGCGACGCTCGGAACAGGCGCCGAGCCCCGACTCAATGGAGCTCTATTTTCAGGGTCTGTCTTGGTTTAACAAAGGCGTGACCCCCGACAATCTGGCGCGAGCGAGCAGTTTTTTCGATCGCGCGCTGGCTGTCGATCCCGACAACGTCGACGCGCTCGTTGAATTGGCGCGCGCGGGGCTGTTCGCGGGTGCATTTTTCGTTGCCCCCGACCTCGTCGCGGTCCTCGCCGCGGCCGAGTCGAAGTTGACCAAAGCCTTATCTTTGGTCCCAGACCATGCGCGGGCTCATATGTCATTGGGAATTTTCTACATTTTCACCAAGCGTGCTGCGCCGGGCATCGCCCAATGTGAGCATGCATTGGCGCTGGATCGAAATCTTGCGGCCGCCCATTCCAATATCGGATTTGGCAAGATATTTATCGGTCGCGCCGAAGAAACAGAGGCTCACATCAGCGAGGCTTTGCGACTCAGTCCGCGCGATACGTTCGCACACAGTTGGATGACGACGGTCGGCCTCGCGAAGAACGGCCTTGGCAGTTACGAGCAAGCGCTCGCTTGGTTTCGACGGGCGATCGATGCCAATCGAAATCAGCCGCAGCCACATTTTATGTTGGGCGCCACTCTGGCGCTGCTTGGTCGAATTGACGAGGCGCGTTCCGCAGTCAGGGCCGGCCTTGCGCTCAATCCGGCCTTTACCGTCTCCCGCGTCCGCGCGGTCTGGACCGCGATGAGCGACGACCCGACGTATCAAGCCCAGCTTGACCCCGTTCTCGACGGCCTGCGCAAGGCCGGTGTCCCGGAATGACAGCGACCCTCCGCGATCCTCACCATGATATGTCGGCTGTTCTCATCTAAAAGGAAGAACACCGTTCCCGCAGCAAGCTTGCGCCTTTTCAGCCCGGCAAGTCGAAGCGCATCAGCGCACGTTCATGCAGGCCGCCGCACCAGACGCTCTGCCCGACACGGCAGACGCCCGTCACCGTGGCGAAGCCGCCATCCGTCCATTTGAAGTCGTGCACGCACGCGCCGCTCTCATCATAACCCGCGACCCACGCGACGCGCGAAGGTTTGGGCTGCAGGCTCTCCGGTAGGCGCGCCGCGAGCCGACGCAGAAAGAGCGGCAGCTTGTACACCTTTTCGAGCATCGGGTTCGGTTCCGACGCGAAGGCGACCCAGACAACGCCGTCGCCATCGGTGCAGAGATTGTCGGGAAAACCGGGAAGCTCCGCGACCACCTCGCTTGTCCCGGCGCGATCGCCAGCAAGCCATAAACGAAGCAAACGGCGCCCTGCCGTCTCCGCGACGATGAGGCTTTTTCCGTCGCGCGACCGGACGAGACCGTTGGCGAAACGCAGCCCATCAATCAACCGTGTCAAGGCGCCGTCGTCCGCTCGGCGATAAATACGCCCCGTCGGCACGTTCTCGATGAAGTCTATTCTCCAGCCATGGAAGTTGTAGCGCATTGACGAGATGGTGAAGAACAGATCGCCGTCGGGCGCAGCGACGACATTGCTGCAAAAGATAAGCGGCTCCGCGCCGTCGTGAGTGACGAGCGTTTTAAGCGCGCCGGTCTTGATGTTCAGCTCCAAGAGACCGTTCGGACTGTCGCAGATCAGGAGCCGCCCGTCCGTCGTCGCTTCGAGACCCAGAGGCCGGCCGCCAGTCTTGGCGACCTCGCGCACCGCGCCGTCCTGTGGGGCGACGGAAAGAATACGCCCGTCGAGAAGCCCCGTGTAGATGAGACCGTCGGAGCTAACCACGACATCCTCCGGCCCCTCGCCGGGCAAAGGGATGAGGTCATAGGCGGGCAATGAAGCGGTCATAGGCGAGTCCTCCTCTTGCGACGCGACGCTTTGGAAACTCGGCGATCGCCGAACGACCGCCGCCCCGCCTCACGCCGTGCTCGCCGCCTTCCTGCCGAGCGCCGCCTGCGCCGCCGCGAGGCGGGCGATCGGGATGCGGAACGGGGAGCACGAGACGTAGTCGAGACCCGCCTGCTCGCAGAAGGCGATCGAGGCCGGATCGCCGCCGTGCTCGCCGCAGACGCCGAGCTTGATGTCGGGGCGGGTCGCGCGACCGCGTTCTGCGGCGATCGTCACGAGTTCGCCGACGCCTTCGGTGTCCAGGGTCACAAACGGATCGGCCTTCAAGAGCCCCTTGACGGTGTAGAAGCCGAGGAATGAGGCTGCGTCGTCGCGCGACACGCCAAGCGTCGTCTGGGTCAGGTCGTTGGTGCCGAACGAGAAGAATTCGGCGCTCTCCGCGATTTCGGCGGCTCTCAGCGCAGCGCGCGGCAGTTCGATCATGGTGCCGACCTGATAGGGTGTTTTGACGCCCGTTTCTTTGGCGACGGCGTCCGCCATGACGTCGACGATCGCCTTGACCAAGTCGAGTTCGGGGCGCCCGAACACCAGAGGGACCATGATCTCGGCGGCCACCGGCTTACCCGTCTTGCGTCCCGCCTCGACCGCCCCCTCGAAGATCGCGCGGGCCTGCATTTCAGCGATCTCGGGGTAGCGGACGGCGAGGCGCACGCCTCGGAATCCGAGCATGGGATTGAATTCGTGCAACTCGGCCGCGCGCGCCCGCAGTTTGTCGGCGCTCACGTTCATCGCCTTGGCGACCTCGTCGATCTCTGCGTCCGTATGCGGCAGGAATTCATGCAGCGGCGGGTCGAGCAGGCGGATCGTGACCGGGAGACCGCTCATGATCTCGAACAATTCGGCGAAGTCCTTGCGCTGCATCGGGAGCAGCTTGGCGAGCGCGGCCCGTCGTCCCTCTTCGGTATCGGCAAGGATCATCTCGCGCACCGCAACGATCCGCTCGCCTTCGAAGAACATGTGCTCGGTGCGGCAGAGGCCGATGCCCTCGGCGCCGAACGAGCGGGCGGCGCGCGCGTCGGCCGCGGTTTCGGCGTTGGCGCGCACCTTCATGCGCCGGACCGCATCGGCCCAGGTCATGAGGGTGGCGAAGTCCCCGGTCATCTCGGGCTTCACCATGGGCGCGGCGCCGGCCATCACTTCACCGGAGCCGCCGTCGATGGTGAGGACGTCGCCCTTTTTCAGCGTCATTCCGCCCGCGCTCATGGTTTGTTTGGCGTAATCGATGCGAATGGCGCTCACGCCGCTGACGCAGGGCTTGCCCATGCCGCGCGCAACGACTGCAGCGTGGGAGGTCATGCCGCCGCGCGTCGTAACAACGCCTTCGGCGGCGTGCATGCCGTGGATGTCCTCGGGGCTCGTCTCGACCCGGACCAGGATCGATTTTCGTCCTGCCTGACGAAGAGCCTGCGCTTCGTCGGCGGAAAACACGATCTCCCCGCTCGCCGCGCCGGGCGAAGCGGGCAGACCAGTCGCGAGCGCGGCCGGCTTGTTCTTCGGGTCGAGCATCGGGTGAAGAAGCTGATCGAGCGCGCTGGGCTCGATCCTGCTCACCGCGTCCTCGCGCGAAATGAGGCCTTCGTTCGCCATGTCGACCGCGCAGCGCAGCGCCGCTCTCGCCGTGCGCTTGCCGTTACGGGTCTGCAGCATCCATAGCTTGCCGCGCTCGACTGTGAACTCGAGGTCCTGCATGTCGCGGTAGTGTTTTTCCAGAAGCTGGGTGGTGGCGACGAACTGGCCAAACACTTCGGGCATCAGCGTTTCGAGCGAGGGCCGGTCGGAATTGGCTGCTTTGCGGGCCGCTTCGGTGATGTTCTGGGGCGTGCGGATGCCAGCGACAACGTCCTCGCCTTGAGCGTTGACGAGAAACTCGCCGTAGAGCTCTTTCGCGCCGGTTGAGGGATTGCGGGTGAAGGCCACGCCTGTCGCCGATGTCTCGCCCATGTTGCCAAAGACCATAGCCTGCACATTGACCGCGGTGCCCCAGTCGGCGGGGATGGCGTTAAGGCGGCGATAGGTGATGGCGCGCTGGTTCATCCAGGATGAGAACACCGCGCCAATCGCGCCCCAGAGCTGATCGCGCGGAGCTTGAGGAAACGGCTTGCCGGTCTCTTCGACAACTTTCGCTTTGTAGTCTGCAATGACGGCTCGCCAGTCTTCGGCGGTCAGGTCGGTGTCGAGCGCGTAGCCCTTGCTGTCCTTGTAGTGCTTCGAGGATGTCCTCGAAATTGTGGACGTCCAGGTCGAGCACGACGTTGGAATACATCTGAATGAAGCGACGATAGGAGTCATAGGCGAAACGCTCGTCGTTCGATGTCTTCGCCAGAGTTTCAACCGAGGCGTCGTTCAGCCCGAGATTGAGGACAGTGTCCATCATGCCAGGCATCGAGGCGCGGGCCCCTGACCGCACCGAGACGCAGCAGCGGATTGGATGCGTCGCCGAAAACGCGGTTGGTCTGGCGGCCAATCTCGGCGACCGCCGCATCAACTTGCGCGGCGAGGTCGGGCGGATAGGTTTTGCCATTGGCGTAGAAGTGAGTGCAGACTTCGGTGGTGATGGTGAAGCCCGGGGGGCACGGGCAGGCCGAGCGAAGCCATCTCGTGCAGGTTCGCGCCCTTGCCGCCGAGCAGGTTCTTCATGTCGCCCCGGCCTTCGGCGTGTTCGGCGCTGAAGGAATAGACCCACTTCGTCATTCTTGCTCCCCAATTTCTCGCGCAAGACCGCGCGCTACATCCGCGCGTACAACCCAGTGCCGAAGCTCACCCATCCCACTCCATGAAAGAGGAGGTCGACGCCCAGCAGCGTGCCGAGGACATAAACGCTGTCGATCGGCCAATGGCTCACGATGACCAAACCAAGCAGGATTGTGACGGCGGCGGCGAGAAAGACCAGGAGGCGCGGATGGTCGGCCGGAAGCTGCATCGCCAAATAAGCCCGAACCGCGCCGGCGGCAATGAGGCCGGCGCCGAGGAACAGCGTCAAGACGACCGATGCGAGAACGGGATTGATGATGCACAACACCCCGGCGGCGATATAGACAAGGCCGCCCAAGACCCAGAGGAAAAAGCGGCCCCAGTCGCGCGAATGCACGCCTATGCCGATCTCGGCCACGCCGGCGATCAGGAACAAGACCCCGTTGAGCGTGACCGTTACGATGGTCGCAATGAGGGAAAAGACCAGCGCCGCGACGCCCAAGACGACCAGAAGCACTCCGAAGGCGGTGATCGCCGCCCACCTCCCTCTCAAGCGCTCGATCGCTCCGCCGAGACTGTGCGCGGAAGCCCCAACGTTCGACGCGTTCGACAAGGCGCTTCTCCGGCAGCGAGAAAATGAGGCCTAGCGCGGGCGCTTGAGTTCGCCAAGCACGTGCGCCGCATATTCGACCATCGGCACGATGCGGCCATAGTTGAGGCGGGTCGGCCCGATGACGCCTAGCACGCCGGCGATATGGTGGTCTGCGCCCCTCAGCGGCGCGGCGATCATCGACGATCCGGAAAGCGAGAACAGCTTATTTTCCGAGCCAATGAAAATCTTGACGCCTTCGCCCGTTTCGGCGCGATGCAGAAGCTCGATCACGTCGGTCTTGGTCTCGAGGTCGGCGAACAACGTGCGAATGCGCTCGAGGTCCTCCGAGGCGTGCACGTCGCCGATCAGGTTGGCCTGCCCGCGAACGATCAATTGGTCGCGCGATTCCGCGCCCCCGGACCATGAGGCAAGGCCAGCCTCCACGAGGCGGGCGGCGATGTCGTCGAGCTCCTGGCGCGCATCACGGCGCGCGGCTTCGATCTCCGCCGTCACCTCGGCCAGCGTTCGGCCTCGAATGCGAGCGTTGAGAAAGTTACTTGCCTCAACCAATGTCGAAGTGGTCATTCCGGGTGGCGTTGCAACCACGCGGTTTTCGATCGAACCATCCTCGGAGACCAGGATCGCCAGCGCCCGGGCGGCCTCGAGACGCACGAATTCGACATGCTTGAGCCGCGCGTCGATTTTATTCGTCAGCACGACGCCCGCGCCGCGAGTCAATTCAGACAACAGGCTCGTCGTTTCGGCGAGCGCGCCTTCGAACCCGCCTCCCTCCGCGGCCGCACGCACCTGACTGTCGATGCGCGCGCGCTCCTCGCGTCCCAAATCTCCGAACTCGAGCAGCGCGTCGACGAACAGCCTCAAGCCCTGCTGGGTTGGCATCCGCCCAGCGCTCGCGTGCGGGGCGTAGATGAGCCCGAGCTCCTCGAGGTCCTGCATCACGTTGCGAACCGAGGCCGGCGATAAGGACATCGGCAATAGGCGCGACAGATGCCGAGAGCCAACGGGTTCCCCGGTGGCGAGATACGAGTCGACGATGTTGCGGAATATCTCACGCGAACGAGCGTTGAGCGTCGTCAGCGCGCTCGATTCAGCGGGACGTTCCGTGGGGGCCGACATCCAACAAGAATGGCCGGAAGTCCGCTCACGCGCAAGGCGACCCCGGTTTTCGGCCGATGATTGAAAAGAACGCCGTGAACTGCCAAACATGCCGCGATCGATGAGGAGCAAGCGACGTTGGGCGAGGTTTTGCGATCGGGCGGACAAATTCTCATCGACCAGCTCGTCGCCCAGGGGGTTGAGCGCGTCTACTGCGTTCCCGGCAAATCCTACCTTGCCGCCCTGGACGCCTTGAACAACGCGCCGATCGAACTCACCATCTGCCGGCAGGAAGCGGGCGCCGCCATGATGGCGCTGACCGAAGGGCGCCTGACGGGACGGCCGGGAATCTGCTTCGTCACCCGCGGCCCCGGCGCAACGAACGCAGCGCATGGGCTGCATATCGCCGAGCACGATTCGGCGCCGATGATTCTGTTCATCGGCCAGGTCGAGCGGGCAATGATGGGGCGGGGCGCGTTCCAGGAGATGGACTATCGCGCGTTTTTCGGCTCGACCGCGAAACTCGCGACGCAGATCGAATCCGCGGCGCAAATTCCTGAAATTGTCCAGCGTGCGTTTCATGCCGCCATGCAGGGGCGGCCGGGTCCGGTGGTGATCGCGCTGCCCGAGGACATGCTGACGGAAATGGCTGTCGTCGTGGACGCTCCGCGCGCGGAGCCGGTCCCGATCTGGCCTGGCCAAACGCAAATGGCCGAATTGCAGAAGATGCTATGGGCGGCGGAGCGGCCGATCGCCATTCTCGGTGGAAGCGGATGGACGAAGCGCGCGAGCGCCGCGTTCGCCCGGTTCGCCGAACGTTTCGAACTGCCGGTCACCGGCTCGTTTCGCCGCTCGAGCGCGTTCGACGGCGAGCACGACAACTTTGCTGGCGAAGTCGGCCTCTCGATCAATCCCAAGCTGAAGGCGCGGGTGGAGGCGGCCGATCTTGTTCTTCTGGTCGGCGGCCGGATGTCGGAGGCAGCCGCGCAAAGCTATACGCTGTTCAGCATTCCCGCCCCTCGCCAGCGGCTGGTGCACGTCCATGCCGACGCCGCGGAGATCGGTCGCAACTATCATCCAACCCTCGGTATCGTCGCGACGACGGCCGAGTTCTGCGCCGCGTTGGAAGGCGTTCAGCCGCCGTTGAAGATCCGCTGGTCGGCCGAGACGCGAAAAGCGCGCGAGGATTATCTGGCGTGGAGCGAACAGGCGCCGCCAAATCCGGGCCGGGTGCAGTTGAGCGAAATCATGTTCGCGATCCGCAGGCGCTCGCCTGACGGCATCTTCACCAACGGCGCCGGCAATTTCTCGATCTGGGTCGGCCGGTTCTTACGCTTTCGCGCCGTCGAGCAGCAATTGGGCCCGACGTCGGGATCGATGGGCTTCGGCTTGCCGGCGGCGATCAGCGCCCAGCGCCTGTTCCCGGAACGGACGGTCGTCTGCTTCGCCGGTGATGGCGACTTCCTGATGAACGGGCAGGAGTTCGCAACCGCTGTTCAATACGGCCTGCCGATCATCGTGGTGCTGATCGACAACGGCATGTACGGCACGATCCGCATGCATCAGGAGCGCATGTATCCCGGGCGCGTCATCGCGACCGCGCTGCGCAATCCCGATTTCGCACTTTATGCGCGCGCCTTCGGTGGCCACGGCGAAACGGTGGAGGAGACGGCCGAGTTCCTGCCGGCCTACGAACGCGCGTTGACGTCGGGTCTGCCCTCGATCCTCCATGTCAAAGTCGATCCCGACGCGATCACGCCGACGACAACTTTATCGGCCATTCGGAAGCAGGCGCTGGAGAAGGCGGCAGCCCCGTAAAGGCGCCGGCGTCCTCGAGATCGCTCTTTCATATAACATTAGCGATGTGGTATTGAGTGCGGCGTTCCGTTCGATCGCCCCCGATTTGGGTTTTCTTGAATCGTCCCCTTTTCGCTGCGAACACCCCCGATCATGAGGGTTGGAAAAGCTTGGATTTCCTTGGATTCTCTCGTCCGAATCGAGACTTATCAATGGGTTACACGAGATTCTCACGAGCCCATTTTTCCTCGCGCGTTTGTCGTCGCAAAAGCGCCATCGAACGGCGAGCCGACGATTTGGCATGGCGAAGGGATGGACTGCTCATGGGGCGGAGCTTAACGCCAATTCTGATATTCGGCAATCAATTGCCGGAG
>CAVWPU010000013.1:0-168344 GCA_963756955.1 uncultured Alphaproteobacteria bacterium | reverse complement strand
CCAATGGGCGTCGATCAATCCGGGCATCACGACCCGACCGCCGCAGTCGATCGTGCGCGACCCCTCCGGACCGGCAGGGTCCCCGGTCGCAACCGCCTTGATCCGTCCGCCCTCGACAATGAGAGCAAGCCCTCCCCGCAAGGCGTTGGATTTCCCGTCGAACAGAGAACATTCGTGAAGACGGTCGGCGGCGTCGGAGTTGACGCACTCTGCGCGCGCGCGGCGCGAGGAAGACCCAGCGCCGCGAGCGAAGCCCCGATCCCAGCCACGAATTGGCGGCGCGAAAGGTCGGCGTTGATGCGGCGCGTCAGGGACTGGAGCTCGCCGTCGCAACAGGAGCAGCCCTGAAAGCGGCGGCGCCCGCCGGATGGTCCGGTGAGCAAGAGAACATGGCGACGCTCCTCGATAGGAGACCCCGCAAACTACCGCACGCGTCCAGCGGGGGGAAGCGCCTGCGCCGTATAGGCTCAGGAGCGCCCGGCCTTCGAGGCGAGAAGCGCGTCGAAATCGGGCAGAAGAACGATTCCGTCCTGATCGCTGCCGGAAGCGTGTACGACGATCCACGCGCAAGGCGCGGCGCTTTCGTTGCACGGCGCGTGCGGCACGTCCTCGGGAATGTAAATCTGCTCTCCGGCGCGCACGAGGACCCGCCGCTCCACACGGTCGCCGTAATAAACGGCGCACTCTCCCTCGAGCAGATAGGCGATTGTCTCGATGCCGCGATGATAGTGGACCTTCGCGCGTCCCCCGACTGGCACGGGCAGCACGTTCATGCAGATCTGCTGGGCTCCCACCGTCTCAGCCGAGGCGCCGGCGCGATAGGTGAACCCCTGCTTGCCAACGTAGGTCTGGCCCGGCGCGATCACGCGGACCCGTTCAGCGTCGGATGTCGTCATCTTCTCGCCTCCTCAGCTACGCCCGCGTTCGCGGAAAGCAGGCCTCAGGCCTTCGCGAATTTGGCGAAGGCGTCCTTGTAGTCGGGATGCCAGCGCGAGAGCGGCGGCCGGTTCTCGACGATGTCGCCCGCGGCCCAAAGAATGCGGCGCTCGTCCATCTCGCGCGGCACGTCGTTGTCGGGGCAAAGGATGTAGAAGTCGCCCCGCCCCATCGCCGGCAGCATGAAGTCGACGACCTGTTCCGGCGTCCACGCGGCGGCCGGCTTCTCAGTCCTTGAGCCCTTGGTCATGGACGTGAACGCGAAGCCCGGAATGAGCAGATGCGCGCTCACGCGGCAGCCTTCGATGTTGCGCAATTCATGCGCCAGCGCCTCGGTCACGACCTTCACGCCCGCCTTCGAGACATTGTAGGCGGTGTCGCCGGGCGGACAGGTGATGCCCTGTTTGGAGCCAGTGTTGACGATCGCCGCTGGCGTCCCCTGCTTGATCATGTCGGGCGCGAAAGCCTGCACGCCGTTGATGACGCCCCAGAGATTGACGTCGATCATGCGCCGCCAGCGGGCGGGGTCGCCGAACAATTCGCCCCCTCCGCCAATTCCCGCATTGTTCATCAGCACGGCGACCTCGCCAAACGCGTCGAACGACTGAGGTCTTGAGGCGCCGAACGTCGTCGAGGCTGCTGACGTCGACGGGGAAGGATCGGACGTGATCCGGATTCGCAGCCGCCGCGCGGACCTTTGCGGCGCCCGCCTCGAGCGCATCGCCGCTCAAGTCCGCCATGCACACTTTCAGCCCAAGCGCGGCGAATTTGACGCAAGCCGCCAAGCCGATGCCGCTGGCCGCTCCGGTGACGACCGCGACCCGGTTCGCGGCCAGCGCGGGATGATTGGGCATCTCAGCGTCCTCCGATGTTGGAAATCGGAGACGCTTACATCACGCCGAGCGCGCGCGAGCAATCGCTTCTCGGCGGGCGGAGGCTTGGCCTCAAGGCCGCTGGAACGGGGCGGAGTTTCGGCGCTGATACCAATTTGATTACACTTTACCACAACCTCGATTTAATTGTCCGTAACTAATTCAACAACCCTGGCTTGCATTGCACCCACACCTATCGTATTTAATAAAAATCGAGCCACCCATACAAAGTGTTGGAAAGTCTCTGAGCCGGCAACAACGTGATCAACCCGGCGGCGGGACAGGAGATGCGTGATGCGTAAGAATTTCTTTACCACGATTGCCGCTCTGGCGACTTCAATTATGCTTAACGTCTCGGCGGCGAGCGCGACAGTCTACCAATTCACCTTCGAGTTGAACGACGCTCAGTTGACCGCCACGGGCCACATCGCGGTCAACCCCGCGGGCGACGTGACCGGGGTCTCGGGCGCAATCGATGGTCTGACGAATCAGATCATCAGCGCCGTCACTCCGAACCCGAACGTCTCAAGCCCTTCCTATAGCCCGGACGGATCCTTCATCTACAACAATGTGTATCATCCTTCGGGAATGCCGTTCGACATCAACGGCCTCTTGTTCGTCACCGCGCAGAATCCTGGCGGCTATTGGAACCTCTGGGGGACTTCGCCGGGCAATTATTCGCTGTGGGAATCGGCCGGCAGCTACAATTACCCGATCCAGGAGAGCGGGACTCTCAGCATCGCCGCGGCCCCGGAGCCGTCGACTTGGGCGATGCTCGCACTGGGCTTCGCGGCGTTGGGCCTCGTGGGCCGCCGCCGTCGCCGCACCGACCGTCTGGCGCCTGCCCTCGGCTAAAACGGCAGACATTTTAACGCTCTGGCGCCGCCGTACAACCGGCGGTGGTCGCGTCGAGCGCGCCCCAAAAAGGGCTGCGGAGAGGAAAATTAATGCAATTTTGAACCAGCCGGTTGTAGCGCTTGACTCTTGAGCTTGCTGGGCTTTTAAACACAACTCGTCGCTAGAAACCGAATCCCCCGTCTGTTTGGGTTGTAACCAGAACGTCAAGACCCGGAACCGCGGGTCATCGTCAACCGGTAGGTTTGAAGGGACTCATCTTGCCCATCCGCGGAAGACGGTCCTATGCCCACCTCCGCCGCCAGATGACCCCGCGTCCCCAGGCGCGCCCGTTCGGAATTGACGTCGCGCGCGCCGAAACGCCAGAAATCGACGCCGACCGATTGATCGCTTCTTTCCGTGTCCGCGCCTATTCGGAAGCGCGACACCGCCAGCGGCAGGCGGAATCCCCGGAAGCCGCCTCCCATTGGAGCCAGGTGTCGAACGTCATCGCGCGACGCACAGGCGAGCGGCGCGAGGATGAACCCTCGACACGCTCGGAGTTGGACGTCGAACACACATCCCGCAGCGAGGTCCTGTCCCCCCGCCCAGCCGTCCGCTTTTTCGAGGCCGACCCGGTCGAGGAGCTCGAACGCGCGCTTGGCCCCAATCGGCAATGCTTTCGGCTTCAGTTCTTCGGCGTGGGCGCCGACCTCGGCCCAACCCTCCTGGCTGAAACCGAGATTCAAGCTCCTAACGCCTCCGGCGCGATTCGCGCGGCCGTCGAAGCGGACTGGCCCGCGCGCGCCACCGGCCTCCGGCTTCTCGATCTCGAGGGGCGCGAGATCTTTGAGCGGCTCAAGGCCGATTTGCGATAGGCGCCAGCCTCTACCCGGGCGAAATACACACACTGCGACAAGCAGGTCGACAGGGCGACGGATAGGCTCGCCTGATCAGCCGAGTTGCAGGAGCGCCGTATTCAGCACTACCATTCCGGATTGGGGGGCGGCGGGAGAACGCCGGGCTGAAGTGGAGGTCGCCATGCCGACGGTCGGCAATCGCCGCGGCGGACGGATGGTGTCTGGTCTGGCGTTGGGGCTGCTGTCGTTGATCGCCCAGGGCGCTGCGCCGTCTTCCGCGGAAGACTGCAAATATTTCAGCGCGCTACCGGACGATTGCGCCCCCGCGGGGCTGCGAAAATTCGATGGCTTGCGCGGCTATCGCTATCAGGAAATCAAACTCTTCGCCAAGGATCCGCTGAAGAAGGTTCTCTACGTCACCGTCTACGATACGACGGGTCTGAATGGCGGGGACGATTCGCGCGACTCGGCGCCGGCGTCGCTTACACAAAATCTGGATCCAAAGAAGATCGCCAAACAATACCAGGCGCTCTCGGCGCGGATCGATCCCCCCTACCGCTGGACGATTGACTGGCTTGCTGATCGCGTTGGCACAGTCAGGGACTTCGACGGTCTTCACGCGGCGTGGATGGGGAACAGCCTGGCGCCCAGCGCCGCGACTCTCACCCAAACCGGATCCCCACCTCGCCTATCATCCTTCATCCACCGCGAGAACCGCCGTCGCGGGCTTCAAGAAAGGGTCTGAAATTTACCTGCTCGACGACCCCAAGGGTCAGACCTGGGTGATGGTCTCGTACAAGGACGCGCCGGACCTGACGATCGACAAACTGAACGCCCTCGGCGACGGTCTCAAGCTGCCGCAAGGTTGGAAATTCCGCACCTCTGTGCTCACCAAGGAGCTGATCCTGGAGCCCAAGGCCGGTTTTGCCGGCGTCGTGCAGGACGACAAAGGCAATCTGTATCATTTGACCGGCCCGCGCCAGAGCAACTTCGTCCCCTAGCCCCACGCGAAGCTCTCAGCCAGTTCCGCGGCAAGCCGCTTGCATAGCGCCCGCGATGGAAAACCAGCACGCGCGCTCACCCGTAAGCCGCCTCCGAATTCGCCAGTCCAGCGCGGCGGGCAAAGGATGACGCCTCGCCGCGGCCCCCGCCGCCCGGCGCCCTCTCTACAAGTCGCTCTTCGTGCAGGTCGTCGCCGGCCTCATCCTTGGCGTCGCGATCGGCATGGCCGCGCCGGACTTCGCCATTTCTCTCAAATTCCTCTCGGACGCGTTCCTCAAGCTCATCTCGATGATCGTGGCGCCGATCGTCTTCTGCGTCGTCGTGCATGGCATCGCCGGCGCAGGCGACCTGAAGAAGGTCGGCCGGGTCGGGCGTCAAGGCGCTCGTCTACTTCGAAGCGATGACCACCGTCGCGCTCGCCGTCGGCCTCATCATCGCCTATCTCGTCCGCCCTGGCGAGGGCATGAACATCGACGCGACAAAGCTCGACGCGCATGCGCTAAGCGCCTATGTCGACAATGCTCATAAGCTGCATAGCAGCGGTTTCAGCGGCTTCATCCTCAACATCATTCCGAGCACCGCTTCGACGCCTTGGCGCGCAATGACGTGTTGCAGGTGCTGTTCTTCGCCATCATCTTCGGCGTCAGTCTGGCGCTCGTCGGCGAGCCCGCGAAGCCCCTCGCGAACCTGATCGAGATCGTGTCCACGGTGCTGTTTCGCGCCATGGGGCTCATCGTCCGGCTGGCGCCGTTGGGGGTTCTGGGCGCGGTCGCCTACACGGTCGGCGAATATGGCGTCGGTTCGCTCAAGCAGCTCGCCTCGCTCGTCGTCGTATTCTGGCTCGCGATCGCCTTCTTCGTGCTCGTCGTGCTCGGCGCCGTCATGCGCTTCTTCACGGGCTTGAGCATCCTGCGGTTTCTCAACTACTTCCGCGAGGAGCTGACGATCGTGCTGGCGACGGCGTCGTCCGACGCGGTTCTGCCGCAGATCATGCGCAAGCTCGAGCGCATGGGCGTCGACCCGTCCGTCGTCGGGCTCGTCGTGCCGACCGGCTATTCGTTCAACCTCGACGCCTTCTCGATCTATCTCACGCTCGCGACCGTGTTCATCGCGCAGGCGACCAACACGCCGCTGTCTTTCGGAGACCTTCTCCTGATCCTCGGGATTTCGCTGATCACCTCGAAGGGCGCGCACGGCGTGCCCGGCTCGGCGATCGTGATTCTCGCAGCGACCCTGAACGCGGTTCCCGCGATCCCCGCGATCGGGCTTGTGCTCGTGTTGTCGATCGACTGGTTCGTCGGCATGGCGCGCGCGCTCGGCAATCTCGTCGGCAATTGCGTGGCGACGATCGTCATCGCGGCGTGGGAAGGCGAGCTGGACCTCGCGCTCGCGAAGGAGGTCCTCTCCGGCCAGATCGCGGTCGATCTGGCCGACGACACCGAGACCGTGGTCGCGCCGGCGGCCGGATGATCCGGGGCGTTCAGCGTTCGGCGTCTTTGCCTCGAGCGCGTGCGCCAAGGTAGACTGTCCCGAATGATGGAGGCTTCCCATGGCAAAAATGCGCGCGATGGTCGTCAAGGAACGCGGCGGGCCGTTCGTCGCGGAAGAGCGCGACATTCCAGACGCCGGGCCCGGAGGAAATGCGCATTCGCGTCCAGGCCTGCGGCGTCTGTCACAGCGATGTGGTGACGGTCCAGGGCCTGTTCCCAATCGTCCAGTACCCGCGCGTTCCCGGCCACGAGGTGATCGGCATCGTCGACGCGATCGGCGAGAACGTCCAGGGCTGGAGCGTCGGCGCGCGCGCGGGCGTCGGCTGGTTCGGCGGCTCGTGCGGCTATTGCCGCCAATGCCGGCGCGACAACGCGTTCGTCTGCGAGAACGTGCACGAAATCAGCGGCGTGACGCGCGACGGCGGCTACGCCACCCATATGATCGCTCGTGCCTCGTCGGTCGCGCATGTGCCGGACGATCTCGACGTGGTCGAATCCGCGCCGCTGCTGTGCGCCGGCGTCACCACCTTCAACGCGCTTCGTCATACCGGCGCCGGCCCCGGCGACATCGTCGCCGTTCACGGCGTCGGCGGCCTCGGGCATCTCGGCATCCAATATGCGGCGCGGCAGGGCTTTCGCACGGTCGCGGTCAACCGCGGCCGCGACAAGGAGGAGCTCGCGAGACAGCTCGGCGCCAGCGACTACATCGACAGCGCGGCGGAGGACCCGGCCAAGGCGCTGACCGGCGATGGGCGGCGCGAAAGCGATCCTCGCCACCGTCACCAACGGCAAGGCGATGCAGGCGATCGCCGGCGGCCTCGGACCGAACGGCGTCATGATGGTGATCGGCGCCGTCGGCCCTCTGACCGTCAATTCGTTCGATCTTCTCGGCAAGCGCGCCTCGGTCAAGGGCTGGTATTCGGGGATCGCGCGGGATTCGGAGGATACGCTGGAATTTTCAGCCAGCGCAACAACGTCGCCTCGATGAACGAAATCTACCCGCTCGAGAAAGCGCAGGAAGCCTATGACCGCATGATGAGCGGCAAGGCCCGCTTCCGCGTCGTGCTCAAGATGGACGGCTGATTTCCAGCTTACCCGTAGGCCTCCCCGCCGCTATTCGTCTGTCTCCTGTCAGCCGAGCGGCGACGCGTGACGATCGCCTCGCGCTTTGTTGAAGCCTCGCCAGAGGGCCCGGCGGTGTAATGAAGACCCGCGCGCGCGCGCAGAGAAATCAACCGAGGAAACGCCTTATGGACCGCAAGAAAGCATCCGACTTCCCCCAGGAGCTTCTGAACCTGTTCGACCTCTATGTGCATGGCGACATGAGCCGCCGCGCGTTCCTCGACGGCGCGCAGAAGTTCGCGGTCGGCGGCGTCAGCGCCGGCGCGCTTTTGGAGATGCTGAAGCCCAATTACGCCTGGGCGATTCAGGTGCCCGCCCGACGACAGCCGCATCGTGGCGAAGCGGGTCGACGTGCCCTCGCCGCAAGGCAACGGCTCGATCAAGGGCTATCTCGTCCGCCCGGCCGGAACGGAGAAACTGCCCGCGGTCCTCGTCGTGCATGAGAACCGAGGCCTGAACCCGTATATCGAGGATGTGGCGCGGCGCCTGGCGATCGCCAATTTCATCGCCTTCGCGCCGGACGGCCTCACTTCGGTCGGCGGCTATCCGGGCGACGACGAGAAGGGCGCGGACCTCTTCAAAACAGGTCGACGGGGCCAAGATGCAGGCGGATTTCGCGGCCGCAGCGGAGTGGCTGAAGTCCCTGCCCGATTCGACCGGCAAGCTCGGCGCGATCGGCTTCTGTTTCGGCGGCGGCGTCGTCAACAAGCTTGCCGTGAGCATGGGCTCAGGCCTCGACGCCGCGGTTCCCTTCTACGGCCTTCAGCCGAACGCCGCCGACGCCGCGAAGATCAAGGCGCCGATCAACGCCCAATATGCGGAGCTCGACACGCGCATCACCAGCGGCTGGCCCGCGTTCGACGCCGCGCTCAGCGCGGCTGGCGTCACCCACGAGGGGCACATCTACAAGGGCGCGAACCACGGCTTTCACAACGACACGACGCCCCGCTACGACGAGGCGGCGGCGAAAGAGGCGTGGCAAAGGACGCTCGATTGGCTCAACAAGTATCTGCGGGCTTGAGCGCCCGCATGCTGACCGGAGCTGACGAGCGTTTCATGAGCCGGATCTTCTTGGCGGGCGCGGCCGGCGTGATTGGCCGCCGGCTCACGCCGCTTCTCGTCGCGCATGGCCATTCGGTCTGGGGCGCGACGCGTTCGCCGGACAATAGCGAAGTCCTTCGCGAGCTCGGCGCGCGCCCGGTGTGGTCGACGTGTTCGACGCCGAGGCGCTGGCGGCAGCGGTTCTCGAGGCCGAAGCCGGAGATCGTCATCCACCAGCTGACGGATTTGGCTCGGCGCTTCACGATCCGGCGAAGCGATCCAGCGCCCTCGCCCGCAACGCGCGCATCCGCGACGAGGGAACCCGCAACCTTGTCGCCGCGGCGCGAAAGGCTGGCGCGCGCCGGCTGATCGCGCAGAGCATCGCCTGGGCCTACGCGCCCGGACCGCCGACCCTTATCGCGAAGACCATCCGCTGGACCTGAACGCGGAGGGCGACCGGCGCGTGAGCGTGCGGGGCGTCGAGGCCCTCGAGCGACAGGTTCTCGCCGCATCGCCGATGGAAGGCGTCGTGCTGCGCTACGGCCGGCTGTATGGCCCCGGCAGCGGCGCGGATGCGCCTCCCAGCCCGCCGGCGGTGCATGTCGACGCCGCGGCCTATGCCGCGCTGCTCGCGATCGACCACGGCGAGCCGGGCGTCTTCAACATCGCCGATCCCAACGACGAGGCTGTCGACCGACAAGGCGACTGCCGCGCTCGGCTGGCGCGCCGACTTTCGGAGTGGACCCGGCCTAGCGCGCTGCTAAACGTTCATAGACTGGATAGAGCCGGTCAGTTAGACCAGAACTGGACATCTGCCGGATGGTCTGCTGGAACTCGGTCACTTCGGTCACAAGACCGTTGTCCAGTTTGAAAACCAGCACCGTCTTGGTGTCCTGCGTCTTGCCCTTCCGCGTGCCGGTGATCCGTTCCAAGACGAATACGAGATCTCCGGACGCCGCCATTGTCTGGGGCTCGACGCGCATCGTGCCTTGGCTCTCGTGAGCGATCTTGCCAAAGAACTCCAGGATGGCTTGAGCACCTCGGTAGTTTCCCGGCAATATGCCGGTTCCGATCGCATGCCAGTTCGTGTTCGGCGCGAAGAGCGTCTTCAGCGTCGCGATGTCGCCTTTTGCGAAGGCTTCGAAGCCGCGCCGGATGACGGCGATGTTTTGGCGATTCGGTGGCGGTTGTCCCGCTCATGCCGTCGCTTCCCTGATGTTTCAAGCCGAGATACCTCGTATTATCGGATCTTTCGGTCGCAACGGAGATTGTACGCCGGCAATTATCCGTGTTGACAATCCTGCGGCGCAGCTACCTCGAACGCCTGGGCACGATCGAGTTGTGATTTCGACCCCATTGCGCAGTTTTCTTCCCCTCGCTGTCGAAACGCGGCAAGATCGGAGCGTCTTTGCACTGAGCGCGGCGCGAAGAGCTGCGCGGGACTTCAAGGAGAAAGCCATGCAATACCTGTTGATGATCCATACGGACGAGAAAGCGATGCAGTCGGCGCCGAAGGACGCCATCGCGAACATGTCCGCCGCCTACGGCGCCTATACCGAGGCGATGATGAAGGCGGGCGTCCATGTCGGCGGCGAGCGCCTGCGGCCGAGCTCGACGGCGACCGTGGTGCGCACGAACAACGGCAAGACTTCGGTGCTGAACGGCCCCTATGCCGAAATCAAGGAACAGCTCGGCGGCTATTACCTCATCGAGGCGCCCGATCTCGACGGGGCGATCGAATGGGCGGCCCGCTGCCCCGGCGCGCAATATGGCGCCATGGAAGTGCGGCCGATCTGGCCGATGACGGACTATATGCCCGCTCACGCGCCGAAGACCGAGGCTGCGGTGGGAGCTCGCCGCTAAGGCGCGCGAGCCCTGCCCACGAGACAGGCGCAACCGAACTTGGAAAGCGCCTGATCTCGACATGCGATTGGAAATGACCGAGCTGAAGACGAAACGAAACAGGCCGCCGGACCCTCCACAAATGCCGGCGGCCCACGACGCCGAAGCCCGCGCGGTCGCGGCGCGGGTGGCGCGCGAGAGCTACGGCAAGCTTGTCGCCTATCTCGCGGCGGCGTCGCGCGACGTGCCGGGAGCCGAAGACGCGCTCGCCGAGGCCTTCGCCTCGGCGCTTGCTGTCTGGCCCGACCAGGGCGTTCCCTCGAACCCGGAAGGGTGGCTCGCGACGGCGGCGCGGCGGCGCCTGATCGACGCTGCGCGCAGGCGGCGCACCGCCGACCAAGCTTCGGAAGCGCTCGCGTTGATCGACGCCGAACTGAAGGAAGCCGCCGACGCGCCGAACGGGATCCCCGACCGGCGCCTCGCGCTCATGTTCGCCTGCGCCCATCCGGCGATCGAGGAATCCATTCGCGCGCCCTTGATGCTGCAGACGATCTTGGGGCTGGACGCTGCGGCGATCGCTTCGGCTTTCCTGGTTTCGCCCGCCGACGATGGGCCAGCGCCTCTCGCGCGCGAAGGCGAAAATCCGCCTGGCCGGCGTGCCGTTCAAAATTCCCGAGCGGGAGGATCTGCCCGATCGGCTCGGCGTGGCGCTCGAGGCGATTTACGCCGCGTTTTCCCACGGCTGGGCGGAAGCGTTCTCCGACGATCCGCGCGGGCGCAACCTCGCCGAAGAAGCGATCTGGCTCGGCCGCGTCGTCGTCTCCCTCATTCCGAACGAGCCCGAGGCGATGGGGCTCTTGGCGCTGATGCTCTACGCCCATGCGCGGCGCGAGGCGCGCCGCGACGCCCTGGGCCGCTATGTTCCGCTGAGCGAGCAAGCAGGTCGCGCGCTGGGACCAGGCGGCGATCGAGGAGGCCGAAGGGCTGTTGCAGGCTGCGAGGCGCCTTGCGCGCGCCTGGACGCTTCCAGCTCGAGGCGGCGGTTCAGTCGGCCCACGCCGCCCGCCGCCTGACTGGAACGACGGACTGGGAGGCGATCGCCGTTCTCTACGACGCCCTCTTCGCCTTGACCGCGTCTCCAGTCGTCGCCGTCAATCGCGCGGCGGCGGTCGCGCGTGCGCGTGGCGCCGCGGCCGGATTGAAATTGCTGGACGAGGTGGAAGCGAAGGGCGGCCTCGACCGGGTTCGAGCCCTATTGGGTCGCGCGCGCCGATCTTTGCGCGAAACTGGGCGAGGTCGAGGCGGCGCGTCGCGCCTACGGTCTGGCGATCGGCCTGCAGACCGACCCTGCGTCGCGCGCTTTTCTCATCGAGCGGCTGGCGGCGCTGGCGTGAGCAGCGATCACGCCACAAGCCGCCACAAACCCGGGTAGGACTGAACGAAGCCATTGGGCGCGATCTCGACCTGATAGGCGACCGCCGCTGAGCCCGCCTCGTGATCGAATGCGGCTGCGCCTCGAAGCAGCCAGCCGCCGTCGCGAGGATGCAACGATGCGGCGTCGCAGCCGGGCTGATCGAGCCGTATCCATGCGGCGAACGCGCTCAACCTCGCTTGCCCGTCACCGGATAGGGCGCGCCCTCGAACCGCTCAGCATGGTAGCCCTTCACGCCGACTTCTTTCGCGAGCGGACCGCGAATGTCGCCGGTCTCGCGCACGCGTTCGACAATCGCAGCGAAATCCCATTTCGGCCGCCACCCGAGATCTCGGCGCGCCAGCGCATTGTCGTAGACGCGGTCGATGCTTGGGAACATGCGCCAGCCGCGCCGCGCGTATTCGTCCTCCCATCCCGGCGCGCGTAGGCTCAACGTCGCCGGCGCATCGGCGCGCAGGCGCGCGCAATCCTCAGGCAGGAACGGCGTCGTGGCGCTGATGATGTACTTGCCGAAGCCGATTGCGGGCGCGCGCTCGGCCGCAAGGAGATGCGCCTCGACCACGTCCTCGATGGCGACGCGGCGAAACAGATATTCGTTCGCCTTCGCGTTGTCGTCGGGGTAGGCCTCCCGCGCCGCCGGATCGTCGTCCGCCTCGGGAAAGAAGCGCGAGGTCCTGAGCACGATCGCCGCCAGGCCCTCGTTGCGATGGAACAACTGGCAGAGGTCCTCGGCCGCGGCCTTGGTCACGCCGTAAATGTTCTTCGGGACCGGCGCGACGCGCTCGTCGATCCAGGCCGCGGGCTCGCCCGGCCGGCGGTTTCAGCGCATCGCCGAATGCGCTTGTCGTCGAGGTCATGACGAAGGCGCGAACGCCGGCGCGCGCCGCCTCCTCGAGCAGGATCAGCGTGCCGCGAATGTTGGTGTCGACGAAGGCCTCGCGCGCATGGGTGGCGACATGCGGCTTGTGCAGCGTCGCGACGTGGAGCACCGCATCAACATCCCGCCGCATGATGCGCGCGACCATAGTCGCGGTCGACGATCGACGCAACCGCGTCGGTGAACGGTCCAGGGATCGACATCAAGACCGACGGCGGCGCGTCCCGAACCGCGCAGGGTGCGCATGAGCGCTTCGCCCAGATGCCCCGAACTGCCGGTCACGAGCACGGTCATGCAGACACTCGGGCTTCCTGCCGGCGCGCAGCCGGTCGATCCCGGAGAAGCCGATCCAGCTTTCGGGCCGTGCCCTCGGCCTCAAGGGGCGTGAAGACGATCAGCTTCAGGTCCGGCGGGTCGCCCACGCCGAAGCTCGAATATTCGAAAACCATCCGCCCAGCGATCGGGTGGTCGATGCGCTTTTCGCCCGCCAACGGACGCGCCACCTCGCGCTGCGGCCACCATTGGGCAAACTCCGGGCTCAACCGCGTCAGCCGGGCGACGAGGCGCTCGAAATCCGGGTCGCCGGCGTAGCGCGCGCAATCGGCGCGGAACATGGCGAGCGAGGAGCGCGCCACCGCTTCCCAATCGACGACCAAGCGACGGTGGTCCGGATCGACGAACACGAGATGCAGCATGTTGCGCTCGTCGCCCTCGAGGCGCCCGTAAGGGCCATAGACCACGTCGGCCGCCCTGTTCCACGCCAATACGTCCCAGCGCCGGCCGAGCACGAAGGCGGGCTGCCCAGTCAGGCTGTCCAGCATTCGGCGAAGCGGTTCGTCGACCTTCTCCGGGCCTACGGGCGGCCGCTCCGGCGGCCGCCGGTCGTGCAGGACGAAGAGGTGGCGCCGTTCGGTCGGATCAAGCCGCAGGGCTCCGGCGAGCGCGGAGAGAACCTCGTTCGAAGGCCGCACGTCGCGTCCTTGTTCCAGCCAAGTGTACCAAGTGGCTCCGACGCCCGCGAGCATCGCCACCTCCTCGCGGCGAAGGCCTGGCGTCCGTCGCCGGAAGCCGTTGGACAGGCCGACGTCGGACGGGGTCAGGCGCTCCCGGCGCGAGCGCAGGAAGTCACCCGCCTCACGGCGGCGGGCGGCGGGATCGGCGGTGGCTGAGTTGCTCATAAAGCCACCATAGCACGATCAATACTAGGATCACACGAAGACTGTTTGCGGGTTTGCGCTCCGGCCAAGCTCCGCCCGCGTCGCGAACGAGGCCCCACGGCCCGCGGAGCGCGCGCTCGAAACCCTGGAGAAACTCATGTCTCAGCATACGGTCATCGTCGGCGGCTCATCGGGGATCGGTCTTGCGACCGCCCGTCATCTGCTCGCCTCGGGCGCCCGGGTCACCATTGCGGGGCGCGACGAAACGCGCCTCGCCGAGGCCAGCGCGACAACTCGGCCCCGAAGCGCAGGTCATGAAGATGGACGCGGCCGCGACGGAGGCGCTTCCCGCCCAATTCGCGCAAATCGGCAGGTTCGATCACCTGGTTTTGGCGCTCGGCAGCGGCAAGGGAATAGGCCCTTTCGCCAGCGTGAGCCTCGCTGACGTGAAGCTCGGGTTCGAGGAGAAGGTCTACGCGCATTTCGCGACGGCTCAGGCGGCGCTGCCGTTCCTCGATCCGACGGGCAGCCTCACCTTCGTCTCGGCCGTCTCCGCCCACGCCGCCGCGCCGGGCACGGCTGGGATCGGCGCCGCCAACGCCGCGGTGGCGGGGCTCGTCCCGATCCTCGCCGTCGAGCTCAAGCCGCTGCGCGTAAACGGGGTCTCCCCGGGCGTCATCGACACGCCCTGGTGGGACGCGTTTCCTGAGGACCAGAAGCAGGCGATGTTCGAAACCTACGCCGCCAAGACCCCGGTCGGCCGCGTCGGGCGGCCCGACGACGTCGCCCAGGCGATCGCCTTCCTGATCGGCGACAGCTTCATGACCGGCCACATGCTGATCTGTGACGGCGGGCTGCGCCTGTCGATTTGAACCTCGCGACAAAGCGAGCCTGACTGGCGGCGCGCAAGGCGTCCAGGCGCGCGGCGCGCGCCGGAAACTTATGAAGGACTGTGAATGCCCAAGGCCTATATCTACGCGGAGTTCGAGGTGACCGACGCCGTCGCATGGCGGACATATGTCCCGCTGGCTCAGGCCAGCCTTGCGGACTTTGGCGCGCGCTCTGTTGTGGAGGTTGGCGATCCCGAAGTGCTCGAAGGCGATCTCGCCGGTCGCCGGATAAGCATCCTCGAATTTGAAAGCCCGGAAGAGGCGCGCAGGTGGTATAATTCTCCGCAATATCGAGCGGCCAAAGCAACGCGGCTCAATGCCGCGCGCTTGACTGCTGTGCTGTTATTCGGTCGTGAAACTTAGGCTATGAGCACCCTGGCGGAACGGGAGGCGCATAAGCCGAATTTTGCGGCGTTTTATTTGATAACCGCGGATCGACGAATCAAAACACCGGGCGTAAGAATGTGGACGGCAAATTGATTGCCGAGGGAATCCCAAGCATGGGCACATCAGGCGCGATCGAACTGGCGGCGGAAATAGTGGCTGCGTTCGTTTCGAATAACCCTTTGCCGAAGAGCGATCTGCCCGCCCTGATTCACGCGGTGCATGCGGCCGTGGCGTCGCTGTCAACTGAGCCGGAGACCGCGCCGGCTCAAATCGAGGCGAAAGCGCCCGCAGTGCCGATTCGAAAGTCGATCACGCCGGATTATTTGATTTGTCTGGAGGACGGCAAACGCTTCAAGTCGTTGCGACGCCACTTGTCGGCCCTCGGCCTGACGCCGCACCAATACCGCGAGAAATGGAAACTGCCGTCTGACTACCCCATGGTCGCGCCGAACTACGCGGCGCAGCGCTCGGCGATGGCGAAAAAGATAGGCCTCGGTCGGACGTCTGCGGCGCGACCCGGGGCGTAGCTCGCCCCGGGGTTGTCGCCGTCACGAAGGCGCTATCCCCGTCCTAGAACGGCGCCTTCGCCGGCGGTAACTTGACGTCGCAAGGGCGCGGAGCCTCCACGCGATCGAAATACAGCGCGCTCGGGAAGTCGAGCCTTCAGAGCTGCTCGAACCCGATCTTGCCGTCCTCGCCCTTCTTCCACACGTACCAAACATAATCGACGGTCGTGCGGTCGCCCTTCTTGTCGTAGGAAATATCGCCGATGACGGTGTGGAACGGCATGCCGGAATGCATCACTTCCGCGACCTTCTTCGGATCGAGCGAGTTCGCCTTCTCCGCCGCCTGCTTGATGATCTGAACCGCGGCATAGGAGTAGAGGGTGTAGCCTTGCGGATCGAACCCCTTGGCCTTGAACGAAGCGACGGCGGCTTGCGCGTTCGGGTTCTTGCGCGGCTCGGGACCGAAAGTCATCAGCGTTCCCTCCACGCCCGGACCGCCGATCGCCGCGAACTCGCTGTCGGTGATGCCGTCGCCGGAGATCATGACCGTGTTCATGCCCTGGTCGCGCATCTGCCGCACGATGAGGCCGCCTTCGGTGTGGAGTCCGCCCCACATCAGATAGTCGGCGCCCGATTCCTTGATCTTCGAGACGATCGCCGAATAGTCCTTCTCGCCAGTGTTGACGCCCTCGTACAGCACTTCCTTGAGGCCAAGCTTATGCATGTTGTCGAGCGCCGCGTCGGCGAGGCCTTTGCCGTAGGTCGTCTTGTCGTGAATGACCGCGATCTTCTTGCCCTTGAGCTTGTCGCGGGCGAGTTCGGCCCAGACCATGCCCTGCTGGTCGTCGCGCCCGCAGGTGCGGAAGGCGTCCCACAGCTTGCGGTCGGTGACCTTCGGGTTGGTTGCTGACGGCGTGATGAACAGGATGCCGTTCTCCGCATAGACGTCGGACGCGGGAATCGTCACGCCGGAGTTGAAGTGGCCGACCACGAACTTGACTCCGTCGCCGACGAACTTGTTGGCGACCGACACGCCCTGTTTGGGATCGGACACGTCGTCGCCTGGCTCGACTTCGATCTTTTGCCCTAAGATTCCCCCGGCCTTGTTGATGTCTTCGGCGGCCTGTTGGACGCCTTGGCTCAACTGAGCGCCGAAGGCGGCGTTGGCCCCAGTGACCGGTCCGGCGACGCCGATCTTGACCTGCGCCTGCGCCGCTCCGGCGAACCAAAGCGACAAGGCGATGGACATGGACTTCAGGATGGCTGTCCGCATATTAACCTCTTACGGCAGTTTGACAGGTTAGCTTGCAGACACTAGCCAGCACGACATAACTTGTAAAGAAGCAAATGACGGTTATTCCCTCTTCCCCTTCGCGCGCCGGATCGCTCCCCTTGATCGCCGACGATCTCGCGCTCGACTTCGCCAACACGGAATCCGGCCGCGGCTTTCCCTCGCATCAGAACCACTTCCTCGAG
Organism: uncultured Alphaproteobacteria bacterium; assembly: GCA_963756955.1. Lineage (GTDB taxonomy): Bacteria > Pseudomonadota > Alphaproteobacteria > Rhizobiales > Beijerinckiaceae > Roseiarcus. Next base: position 151,620 of record CAVWPU010000013.1, on the reverse strand, counting down.
GCCGGGAACGTCGTCGAGTGGCTGAGGCACGCAAAGGCTCTGCCCGTCGAAGAGGCGGACTGGCTGCGGGCGCGCGTGTCCGAGCATGCCGACGTCGGGGCGGAGTTGCTCGCGCGAGCGACCGAGCTGCGGGAAGCCGTACACGATATCGGCGCGGCGCTCGGCCATCGCGCCAAGCCGCCCGAGCTGGCGCTCGCCAGTCTTTCCGCCCTTCATGCCCGATGTGTCGCCAAGGCCGAGCTTGCGCCAGGCGTCTTGTCGTGCCGCTGGCGCTGGAACGTGCGCGACTTCACCGGTGGAAGCCGCGCTGGGTCCGATCGCGCTCTCGGCGGTCCGCCTGTTCACCGAAGGCGATTTTCACCGGATCCGAGAATGCGGCGGTCACGCCTGCGGCTGGCTGTTCTATGATCGCAGCAAGAACAACCGGCGGCGGTGGTGCGAAATGGAGGTTTGCGGCAATCGCGCCAAGCAGCGGCGACTGGCGGCCCGGAGACGCGAGGCTTGAACGGCCGCCTGGCCATTCGCCTGATCGCTCTCATGGCCGCCGCGACGCTCCCGGGCTGCGCGCCGACCCTGGAGACCGATCAGGCGCGCCTTTGCCGCATGGCCCTGCCGGCTCTGACCCCGGACGAGGCGCGGATTGCCGTGCTGGCGCAACAACCTGACACGGACGGGCGCGGCCTCAGCGTCGCGTTCACCTCACAGACGCCCGGCGAAGAGCCTCAAACCCATCTCGCCTCCTGCCGCTTTCGCGAGCCCGGACGGCCGCGCGAATCCCGCGATTTGACGTCTCTGACGCTCGACGGCGAGCCTATCTCGGAAGCGCGCCTCGTGTTTTTGATCCGTTATTGGCTGGCGACCCCGGAGGGCCGCGCCGCTGACCCGGCGCCGATTGGCGACGTCAGCGCCCTCCCCAGGGCGCCGCACGCCATCGCCTATGGCTTGCAAATGGCGCTGGACGGGCTGCCGCTGGCGTCGATCTACGCGCTCCTGGCCGCGGCCTATTCGCTGATCTACGCGCCTGATCGGACGCATCAATTTCGCCTTCGGCGAGATCGCCGCGGCAGGCGGGTACGCTGCGGCGATGGCGGGGCTCGCCATGGTCGGCTGGCCGCCCGTCCCGCTGCTTGCCGCCGCCTTCGTGCTCGGGGCCGCCGTCGCCTCCGCCTGGGGGTTCGCCTCGGCGCACGCGGTGTTCATCCCATTGCGCCAGGCGCGCGGCCAGCAGGCGCTGGTGGCGACCGTAGGCCTTGCGCTGTTCCTCCGGGAGCTGTTGCGTCTGACGCAGGGCGACCGGTCGAGCTGGATGAGCCCGCAGCTCAACCAGCCGTTCGCGCTCGCGCGAGCAGACGACTTTGTGGCCGTCGCTACGCCGATGGCGTTTGTCGTCAGCGCGGTCACGCTCGCCGCGGGCTTAACCCTTGTCGTCATCTTTCGCTTGAGCCGGGTTGGCCGCGAATGGCGCGCCTACGCCGACGATCCGCTCGCCGCCGAGTTGATGGGGGTCAGTCCGGCCGTGATTACCGCACGCGCCTTCGCCCTGTCGGGCGCGCTGGCTGGCCTTGCCGGCGCAACGATGACGGCGGCCTTTGGCGCGGTCGGCTACGGCCTCTCGGCGACGCTGACCTTGAAGGCGCTCACCGCAGCCATCATCGGCGGCATCGGCTCCCTGCCCGGCGCGTTCCTCGGCGGCCTGATCGTCGGCGCGGTCGAAACCGGCTGGTCGGCTTTGTTCCCGATCGATTACCGCGACATCGCCGTCTATGCGCTGTTAACGGTGTTTATCGCCTTACGCCCTTCCGGTCTCCTCGGCCAACGCGAAGCCGTCACGCACAACCTCTTTCCCGCGCCGGTCTTGACTTGGCCCCGGCGTCTCCCACATCCTCAGCGCGCCGGCTGAGCCCGCGTGAGGAGGCTCCAATGTCTAATGTCTATGCCGCAACGCCGACGCATGCTGATGCGCGCCGACGCGCTGGCCGGCGTCCGCACGCGGCGCGTCCTGGCCGTCTGCATCGATCTGTTTCTGGTCAGCCTGCTGGTGGCGGCGCTCTGGATCATCTCGATCGTGCTGACCTTCGGTCTTGCGCTCTTCTTCCTGCCGCCGCTCTATCCGTTCGTCGCTTTCTTCTACAATGGGCTGACCGTATCGGGCTCGAAGATGGCGACGCCGGGCATGCGGGCGATGGATCTCGAAATGCGCATGCACGACACCGGCGCGCGCGTCCCGTTCGTCAATGCGGCCGTTCAGGCGGTGCTGTTCTACGTGAGCTGGTTCTTCCCGCCGATCTTGCTGGTGTCGCTGGTCGACGGGGAAAAACGATGCCTGCATGACATCATCGCCGGCGTCGTGGTTGTTCGGAGGCTGTAGTTTGTCGGTGAGTGCGCGATGGGTGTGAATTGTTCGGCGTCAATCGGCGAATTTTGGTGGAGAGTTGGAGACGGTGTGACCAGGGAAGCGCGCGACGCCCCGCAATTCTATCTCACCGCTCCCTCGGCATGCCCTTACCTGCCCGGACAGCAAGAGCGGAAAATTTTCACCCATCTGGTCGGCAAACGCGCCGCCGGCCTTAACGACCTCCTCACTCAGACAGGCTTCCGTCGATCGCAGACCATCGCCTATCGGCCGGCCTGCGAGAGTTGCCGCGCCTGCGTGTCCGTGCGGGTGCTGGTGGACGATTTTCGTCCGTCGACCAGTCAGCGCCGCGCCATCCGGGCGAACGCCGACGTTGTCGGCGCCTTCACCGCGCCGAAACCGACCAACGAGCACTACGTCCTCTTCCGCTCCTATCTCGACGCCCGCCATCCCGAGGGCGGCATGGCCGACATGTCGTCGCTCGACTTCGCCATGATGGTCGAGGACACACACATCGACACGGTGCTGACCGAATATCGCGTCCGGAGCGGAACCGGCGACCCGGGCGCGGGTTCCCTGCTCGCGGTTTGCCTGACCGACCGCCTCGCCGACGGTCTCTCGCTCGTCTATTCCTTCTACACTCCCGACGAGGCGCGCCGGTCGCTGGGCAGCTATGTCATTCTCGACCACATCGAGAAGGCGCGCCGGCTCGGCCTGCCCCATGTCTACCTCGGCTATTGGGTCGAGGGGTCGAAAAAGATGGGCTACAAGGCGGCCTATCTTCCCCAGGAGCGCCTGGGCCTGCACGGCTGGGCGCGGGTCGAGCGGTAGGGAACGTACTGGACGTGCGCCGACCGTGATTGTGAGCCTCGCTTAGGGTCGGGGATGGATTGCTTCGCCTTCGGCTCGAACTGCCGTCATTGCGAGGAGCGCAGCGACGAAGCAATCCATCCAGCGACTTCGCCGAGAAGGAGAAGCGCCATTTGCCACGCGAACCGTGCGTCTACATCCTCGCCAACCGCCGACACGGAACGCTCTACACCGGCGTCACCTCGAACCTGGCGGAGCGCATCCTCCAGCACCGCGAGGGCCGGACGCCCGGATTTCACGAGCCGCTACGGCTGCAATCGGCTGGTCTTCTACGAGCGATATGAACGCATGGACGAAGCCATCGCCCGCGAGAAGCAGATCAAGGGCGGCGTCGCGCGCGAGGAAGATCGCGCTGATCGAGGCGATGAACCCGGACTGGAGGGATCTCTACCTGAGTCTCCGCCTAGGGCCGGAGATGGATTGCTTCGCCTCCGGCTCGCAATGACAGTTTTCGTCTCCCTCACCTCGTCATTGCGAGGAGCCGTAGGGCGTCGAAAGACGCCCGTCCTTCGACGGGCTACAGCAAACACGCAACCTCGCCTCACTCACGGGTACCATCAGGACTGCGGTTCCTCGGTATTTGAACGAAAGGGAAGAATGCGCCTTTTACGCGTTCCCCTAATCTAATGAGAGGGCTTTTCTCACTTCCGATTGGATGCTCCACGTTCTACAATCGCGGCAATAAAACAAGCGTCACTCGCGGCGTCAAGTTGTACAAGCTGCTTATTGAGAGGTTGAAACAAATCAGACGCTTGGCCAGTCTGTTTTTCCATCGGCGCTCGATCGCAAACCTGATCTTATTTGAATTTTTAATTTCTACCTCAAGATTTTCTAAATATTGAATTAAGGAATTTCGGTTCATACATTCTTATATTCATTTCCATTTTTAACTTAAGTTCGCCGATATCTTTGTCCATGGCTGCTTTTTTTAGCACCATGTCTTAGAAGTTGATCATAAGTCAGATCTCCTTTGTAAACTCGCAGGTATAACAAAAGGTCACTACCAAAATAGGTGAGCCAGGGATAACTACTTAGGTATATTTCCTAAATTTTGGTCCGACGTAGTGACCATCGCTCTTTTGATTGAGACAATTCGGCACTTATCAGTGCTGCAATGACACCTGAAGAAATCACCGAAGAAAATAAAATGAAGACGAAATTCATTTAACGCACCGTTGCTGCTGGCGCTCGTCGAGGCGATGAACCCGGGCCGGAGGGATCTCTATCTGAGCCTCGCCTAGGGCCGGGGATGGATTGCTTCGCCTCCAGCTCGCAATGACAGTTTTTCCTCGTCATTGCGAGGAGCGAAGCGACGAAGCAATCCATCCATCGGCTCACGCATTATGCTCAATCCGTGCATCAGAATTACCGACATTTTCTTGCCAAAAGCCCGCGCCGGCCCCATGATCCAAGGGTTTTGAAACTGGTGAACGACCGCGCGCGATTGAGGAAATAATCTTTGGGTCACGTCGGGGAAAGACGGCATGGACAGCGAAGCAAACCGCTCGACAGGATGGCCAGCGCCGCTCTGACGACCAGAAACCGGGCATGAAAAATCTCCGCCGAAAATCTCCCGTTAACCCATTGAAAAGTCTCGATTCGGACGAGAGAATCCAAGGAAATCCAAGCTTTTCCAACCCCTGATTTGGCTCCGTTTCGCCGCCAGAGGCGGGGTCGCCAAGACAATCCAAATCCCGCCAAATCCAGCGGCCCGCCCCTCAGCACTCCACGAAGTTCACCGCAAGGCCGCCAAGCGACGTCTCCTTGTATTTCGACTGCATGTCGGCGCCGGTCTGGCGCATGGTGGCGACGACGCTGTCGAGCGAGACGCGATGCGTCCCGTCGCCATGCAGCGCGAGCGACGCCGCGGCGATCGCCTTGACCGCGCCGAAGGCGTTGCGCTCGATGCAGGGGATCTGCACGAGCCCGCCGATCGGATCGCAGGTCATGCCGAGGTGATGCTCCATCGCGATCTCGGCGGCGTTCTCGACCTGCTCGTTCGTACCCGCCGAGCGCGGCGCAGAGGCCCGCCGCCGCCATCGACGAGGCGACGCCGACCTCCCCCTGGCAGCCGACCTCGGCGCCCGAAATCGACGCATTCATCTTGAACAGGGCGCCGATCGCGGTCGCCGTCATGAGGAAATCTCTCATGCCCGCCTCGGTCGCGCCTTCGCAATGATCGCGGTAGTAGCGCAGCACCGCCGGGATGACGCCCGCCGCGCCATTGGTCGGCGCGGTCACGACGCGCCCGCCGGCCGCGTTCTCCTCGTTGACCGCCATCGCGTAGACGCTGACGAAATCCATGATCTCGTGCGCGGGGTGGAAATTGCGATGCGCCGCTTCGGTCAGGCGGTCGTGGATCGCCCTGGCGCGGCGCATGACCTTGAGGCCGCCCGGCAGCGGGCCGGATTGCGTGAGCCCGCGGTCGACGCTTGCGAACATCACGTCGAGGACCCGCTCGGCATGGGCGTCCGCTTCGCCCTCGGACCGCAGCGCGGCCTCGTTGGCCCGCATGAGCTCGGCGATCGAAAGCTTGGCTTCTCGCCCGCGCGCCAGAAGCTCGGCCCCTGAGCGAAAGGGATAGGGAAGCCGCGCCTCCGCAGCCGGGGCGTTGTCGCCGCCGCCGTCCCGGATGATGAAGCCGCCGCCGACCGAGAGCCAGGTCTCGTCGGCCAGCGCCCCGCCCTCCCCGTCGCGCGCGACGAAACGCATGGTGTTGGGATGGCGCGGCGCGGGCGTCACGGTGTCGAACACGATGCCGCGCTCGGGGTCGAAAGGAATCGCGCGACGACCCACGAGGTCGAGCGTCTTCGTCTCGCGCACCCGCGCGACCAGCGCTTCGCCAGCGTCGAGATCGACGGTCTCCGGCGCCTCGCCGCTGAGGCCCAGAATCACCGCCTTGTCGGTGGCGTGGCCTTTGCCAGTGAAGGCGAGCGAGCCAAGCAGCGCCACCTCGAGCGCGGCGACCCGGTCGATCGCGCCCGTCTCGACCAGCCCTTTGGCGAACGCGGCGGCGGCTTTCATCGGCCCGACCGTATGCGACGACGAGGGGCCGATCCCGATCTTGAACAGTTCGAAAACACTGATCATCGTTTTTCAGCCTCGGTCGGCGCGCTCTTGAAGCAAGCCGGGCGCTCTCGATCCTAGAGCGGAACCCGATCGGACGGAACCGCCGCCGCCCCGCAGGCCGACCGAAACCCTGATGAGGTTTTCTTGCGCGCGAACGCCGGGGAGCCTATCTAGGGCGCAGGAGCCCAGACCCATGTTCATCCAGACCGAAGCCACCCCCAATCCCGCGACCCTCAAATTCCTTCCCGGCCGGCCAGTCATGGAGGACGGCACGTTCGAGGCGCGCGACCCGGTTGAAGCCGAGCGCTCCCCGCTCGCCAAAGCGCTGATGCAGTTGCCCGGCGTGGGCGGCGTGTTCTTCGCCAATGACTTCATTTCGGTCACCAAGACCGAGGGCGAATGGCAGCATCTGCGCCCAGCGGTGCTCGGCGTCGTGACCGAATTCTATCTCTCCGGCGAGCCCTTGATCGAAACGGGCGGCGCCGACTCCATCACGACCGGCGAGTTCTTCGACCCGAAGGACGCCGAGTCGGTCGAGGCGATCAAGGAATTGATCGAGACGCGGGTCCGTCCGGCGGTCGCGGGCGACGGCGGCGACATCATCTTCAAGGGTTTCCGCGACGGCGTCGTCTATCTCAAGATGAAGGGCGCGTGCTCCGGCTGCCCCTCCTCGACAGCGACGCTTGAGAAACGGAATTGAGAACCTTGCTCAAGCACTTCCTGCCGGACGTCCAAGCCGTGGAAGCGTTCGAGGGCTAAAGCCTCCGCGGCCCTCCTGAGGGCTGCTAAATGTTCTACCGCTGGCTCTTTACTTCGCTCTTCGTGGCGATGTGGGCCGGCTGGGCCGCCATCTGGATCGCCATGGCGCGCGGGGCGAAGCAGCCCGTCGCAGTCGCGAGAGCGGCGTTTCGCGGCTCTCGCATGTCGGGCCGCTGCTCATCGCCGCCTATCTGCTTGCCGCGCCGGCGCCCCTGCCCGTCGCCCGCGCTGCACGGCCGGTTTCGTTCCCCTCGCCATCTGGCCGCCCGCGCTCGGCGCGGCGCTTGGCTTCGCCGGCCTCGCCTTCTGCCATCTGGGCGCGCGTGACCATCGCCGCCAACTGGAGCAGCGACGTCCAGCTGAAGCGCGGGCATGAGCTGATCGTCGCGGGCCCCTACGCTCACGTCCGCCATCCGATCTACACCGGCCTTCTCATGATGTTCGCCGGAACGGCGCTCGCGGTCGGCGAATGGCGCGCCGCGCTCGCCGTCGCCGTCGCGGCGGCGGCGTTTTGGCTCAAGCTGCGCCGCGAGGAGGCGCTCATGCGCCGCCAGTTCGGCGAGGCCTACGCCCGATACGCTGCGCGCGTCCCGCCGCTCATCCCGTTCGTGGGCTGAGCGGCCCGCCTCACCGCGCCGCCTTCTCCCCGCCCGCCGCGGTTATGACGGCGACGATGATCAGTCCCGTCAGCAGCAGGCGCACGCCCGGCGCTGACGCCGAACGTGTTGAGCATCGTCAAGCAGCAGCACGAGGAACAGCGCGCCGCCCCAGACGCCGGGGATATTCGCCCTGCCCCCGGAGACCGACGTGCCGCCGATGACGACCACGGCGATCGAGGCCAGCAGATACTCGTTGCCGATGTCGACATTGGCCCCGCGGAAATAGCCGGCGAGCAGCGCGCCGGCGAGCCCGCCGAGCGCTCCGCATAAGGCGTAAGTGGCGCACCGGACCGGCTCGACTTTCAGGCCCGCCAACCGCGCCGCGCGCTGGTTCTGACCGATCGCCACCACCGATCGCCCCCAGATCGTACGGTGGAGCGCGACACTCGCGCCGATCGTGAACAGAACCGTCAGGATCGCCAGCAGCGGCACGCCCGCAATCACAATGTTGGTGAAATCGGCGAAACCCGGCGGCGGCTTGATCTGCAGCCCGCGTCCGTAGCTGATGTCGATCGACTGGATGATGAAGCTCGCCGACAGCGTCGCGATGATCGGCGGGATGCGCAAGCGCCCGGATCAGGAGGTAGTTGACGAGGCCGACCGCAAGTCCGCAGGCGAGCGCGGCGGCGAGGCCGACCGCGACCAACCTGTCGTCGCCTCCCATCGTCTTCATCGCCACCGCGCTGGCGAGCCCGATATTGGCTGGCAGCGACAAGTCGACGTTGCCCGGCCCGAGCGTGATGACGAACATCTGCCCGACGCCGACGATGACCGTGAACACCGACAACGACAGCGCCGCCGTCAGCATCCCGCCGGCGCCGTAACCGCCGGTGAACGCGATCGCCGCGAGCCACACCACGCCGGCGCCGACGAACGACCAGATCCATGGCCGCTTGAGAAGCGTCTGGAAGGCGCCGGTCATCGCTCGCGATCCCTTGCGGGTGATGACGACGCGGGCGGCGAGAACGATGATGAGGATCGCGCCGTTGGCCGCGACCTGCCAGTCGGGCGGAATATGCATGAAGGTCAGAAGCGGCGAGGCCGCCATCGCCATGGTCAGGGCGCCGATCACCGCGCCGACCGGCGATACGGAGCCGCCGACGAACTCGCCGCCGCCGAGGATCACGCCTGCGATCGAGAGCAGCGTATAGCCGTTGCCGATATTGGCGTCGGCCGAGGTGGTGATGCCGACCAGCGCCATGCCCGACAGCACGCCGAAGACGCCGGCCAGCGCGAACAGCGTCATCTTGGCTCGGAGCAGCGACCAGCCGGCGCGCCGAATCGCCACCGCATTGCCGCCGGAAGCCGCGCAGGATCGCGCCATAGGACGTGCGCATCAGCCCGAAATAAGCCGACCGCCGCGATGACCACCGCGGCGACGATCGGGAAGCGGCACGAACGGCGGCTTCACGCCCATGATCGCCTGCAGCCAGCCGGGCGCCTTGCCGCCGGGCTTGGGCAGGAGGAGGATCGCCAGGCCCTGCCAGACGAAGCTCATGCCGAGCGTGACGACGATCGAGGGCAGGTTGCGCAGATAGATGAGCGCGCCGAGCGCGGCGTAGAGCGCGACGCAGCCGATCAGCGTCAGCACGCCGAGCCAGGGTTCGTCGCGCAGCCAGGTCGCGGACACGCAGCAGACGAAGCCGACGAAAGTGCCGATCGACAGATCGAGGTCGTTGCCGGCGATGACGAACATCTGCGCCATCGTGGCGAGCGCGATCGGAATCGCGAGGTTCAGCATCAGCGTGAAGCCGAAATAGCTGATCGCGCGCGGATTGAGCCAGGCGATCGCGGCGACGACCAGAGCCAGCGACAGGGCCGGAAGCGCCGCCCGCAGCCGCCGTCTGAGCTCTGCGCCGCCCGCGCCCGCAGAGGGCTCCGCCGTCGCCGCGCTCATGTCAGGCGACGCTCGCTGGCTCATGTCAGGCGCGCCCGCGAACGAGGAGTGGATCACCTGCTCCTCGCTCAGCTCGTCGCGCGCCAGTTCGGCGACGATCGCGCCGTTGCGGAACACGTAGGCGCGGTCGCAGTTCTTCAGTTCCTCGGTCTCGGTCGTGTACCAGAGGAAGGTGCGCCCGCGCTGCGCCTCCGCGCGGATCAGCTCGTAGACTTCGAGCTTGGTGCCGTAATCGACGCCGCGCATCGGATCGTCCATCAGCATGATGCGCGCGTCGGAGGCGAGCGCGCGCGCGAACAGCGCCTTCTGCTGATTGCCGCCCGAGAGCGAGAGAATGTTGTTGTGGATGTCGGGCGTGCGGATCTTGATGCGCTCGCGCCAGGCGTTGGCGAGCGCGTCCTCGAGTCGCGGCGAGAGCAGCGGTCCGGCGCGCAATTTCTTCAGCGAGCGCACGCCGATGTTGTGGGCGATCGACCATTGCGGAAAGACGCCGTCCGATTGCCGGTCGCCCGGCGACGAGCGCGACCGGCGCCTTGACCGTTGCGCCCGCTGCGCGGATGCGAGGCGGCGGCGAAGGTCGCGAGCAGAAGATCGGTCTGGCCGTGGCCGGCGAGGCCGGCGAGCCCGATGATCTCGCCTTCGCTGCGCGACAAGATCCGCATCGTCCGTCTGCCGTTCGGGGCGCACGCGCACGACGACCGGAGTCTCGCCGCGCGTCGCCGTCGCCGCTCGCGGCTTGAGCGCGCGGCGCTTCGGTCTCGACCCCGCCCATCGCGCCGACGAGCTTCGCGCGGTCGAAACTTTCGCGCGGCGTCGGCCGACGACCACCTTGCCGTCGCGCATGACGACGATGCGGTCGCAGGTCGACAGCACTTCGCCCAGGATATGCGAGATCAGCACGCAGCTCACGCCGGACGCGACCGAGCGGCGGACATGCGCCAGGAGCTGCCCGGCCGTATGCGCGTCGAGCGAGGAGGTCGGCTCGTCGAGAATGACGAGCGCGCGCGGGCGCGTCCGAGACCGAGAAGGCGCGCGCGATCTCGACCATCTGCTTGCGGCCGATGCGTCAGATCCTGAACCAGATCGCCCGGCCTCACGCCGTGGCCGGGAAAGATCTCGTCGAGCTTGTCGAGGATGAGCCGCCCGCCCGGCGCCGCCAGCCGAAGCCGCGGATCGCCGGATGAACGACGCGGGCGTTCTCGGCCACGGTCAGGTTCGGGCAGAGCGACAGTTCCTGAAAGACGCAGCGGAGGCCGAGCGCTCTTGCGCGCGCCGAAGTCCAATGCGGCTGCTCCTCGCCGGCGACGACGAGTCTGCCGCGATCCGGCGCGACGCCGCCGTTGAGGACATGCATCAGCGTCGACTTGCCGGCGCCGTTGTGGCCGACGACGCCGACGCACTCGCCGGCCGAAAGCGAAAAATCGGCGCCGTCCAGAGCCCGGACGGCGCCGTAGGATTTTTCGACGCCGATGAAATCGACGAGAGAAGCGCCCGCGTGCTGCCATGATCTTGTCTGCTTGCTGCGCGGGCGCTCGTCTGATGGCGGGCTTACTTCATGTTCGCCTTGATGGCGGCGATAGCGTCGGCTTGCGTGTATTCGTGGCTGGCGACGCCGCCCTTCGGAATGTTCGGCAATTCCTTCTCGAACGTCGTCCTGCGTGAACGCGAGGTAGGGCACGAGCAGATCGTGCGGGATGTTCTTGTTGCCGTCGAGAACCTGCTGCGCGACCCAGAAGGCGAGCGTCGAGACGCCGGGCGCGATCGAGCCGGACCAGGTCTTGTAGCCGTCCTTGTCCTTCTGCTCCTTCCACCAGACGAACTCGTCCTGGCGATTGCCCATCATGATCGTCGGGCGCGGCTTGCCGGCCGCGGCGAAGGCCTGCGCCGCGCCGTAGGCGTCGCCGCCCTGGTCGACGACGCCGACGATCGGCGGCAGCGAGGGCAGCACGGTCGCGACCGCCTTCTGCGCCGTCGTCTGATCCCAGTCGCCGGTGACCGAGGAGACGATCTTGAACTCCGGATGCGCCTTCACGCCCTCGACGATGCCGTCGTGGACGGCGTCGTCGATTCCGGTGCCGGCGAGGCCGCGGATTTCGAGCAGATTGCCGCCCTTGGGCACGAACTTGGCCATGTGCTCGACTTCCTTCCGGCCGTAGTCCTTGAAGTCGACGACGACGCGGTAAGCGCAGGGCTCGGTGACGACGCCGTCGAAGGAGACGACGACGATGCCGGCGTCGCAGGCCTGCTTGACCGCGCCGTTCAGCGCGTCGGGCGAAGCCGCGTTGATGACGATCGCGTTATAGCCCTGCAGGATCAGGTTCTGGATCTGCGCCGCCTGGGTCGGCACTTCCTTGTCGGCGGTGGTGAAGACGTCCGCCGCGGCGACGACCTTGTCGGCGACCGCCTTCTTGGTGACGATGTCGTAGCTCTTCAGCATCGCCTGGCGCCAGGAATTGCCGGCGTAGTTGTTGGAGAAGGCGATTTTCTTCTTGCTGGTGTCGGCGAGCGCCGGCGCGGCGAAAAGGCCGGCTGCGGCGGCCAGCGCGAGCAGTCGAGACGTTGCGATTCATGGAATTCCTCCCTCGGACGCAAGCATAGCGCGCTCGAATCTCTGCGCTTGTCGTTGGTGTAGCGTCGGGCGGGTAGACCGCCGCTCTGCCGACGAGAGCTAACATGCCAGAGAAAAGGCGGTCAACGGCTGTCCTGTCCCATCCAGGTCCCCGCCGGCCGGGCGGCGCTCTACGCCATCTCGCTCACCCGCCCGTCGCGGATGGTGACCCGGCGGTCCATGCGGGCGGCGAGGTCGAGGTTGTGGGTGGCGACGAGGGCGGCGAGGCCGCTCGCCTTGACCAGCGCGGCGAGCGTCGCCGAACACGTGGTCGGCGGTCTTCGGGTCGAGATTGCCGGTCGGCTCGTCGGCCAGCAGCACCCGCGGGCCGTTGGCGACCGCGCGGGCGATGGCGACGCGCTGCTGTTCGCCGCCGGACAATTCGGCCGGGCGATGGCTCTCGCGCTCGGCGAGGCCGAGATAGCCGAGAAGCTCGCGCGCGCGGGCCGCGGCCTGAGCGCGCGGGAGGCCGGCGATCATCTGCGGCAGGACGAGGTTCTCGAGCGCCGAGAACTCCGGCAGCAGATGATGGAACTGGTAGACGAAGCCGATCTCCGTGCGCCTCAGCGCCGTCCGCTTGTCGTCGCTCATGGTCGAGGTCGCGGCGCCGCCGATCCTCACTTCGCCGGCGTCGGGCCGCTCCAACAGGCCCGCCAGATGCAGAAGCGTCGACTTTCCCGCGCCCGACGGGCGCGATCAGCGCGACCGATTGGCCCGGCAAGAGCTCGAGCGACGCCCCGTTCAGGACCTCGACCGTCGTGTCGCCCGCGCCCGTAGCGACGCTCGACCGCGTCGAGCGTCAGCGCCGCGACCGCGCGGCTGTCATTCATAGCGCAGCGCCTCGACCGGATCGAGCTTGGCCGCGCGCCAGGACGGATAGATCGTCGCCGCCAGCGACAGGATCAGCGCCATGCGCGACGACGGACGAGCACGTCGTGTCGTTTCGACCCGCGAGGGCAGTTGCGACAGGAAATAGAATTCGGAAGGAAAGAGATTGGCGCCGGTGATCCAGCTCAAGCCCTTGCGGATCGGCTCGACGTTGTAGGCGACGAGCAGGCCAAGCGCGAGGCCGACGGCGGTGCCGACGAAGCCGATGGTCGCGCCGGTGATGAGAAAGATGCGCATGATCGCGCCGCGCGTCGCGCCCATCGTGCGCAGGACGGCGATCGCGCGCGCCTTGTCCTGCACCAGCATGATGAGGCCGGAGATGATGTTGAGCGCGGCCACCAGCATGATCAGCGTCAGGATGGCGAACATCACGTTGCTCTCGACCGCGAGCACGTCGAAGAAGCTGCGGTTGAGCTGGCGCCAGTCGGTGTCGATCATCGGCCGCCCCTGCGCCGGCTCGATCTTGGCGCCGCATCGCGTCCATATCGTCGGGATCGGCGACATAGACCTCGATGACGCTCGCCTGCCCGTCCTGGTTGAAGAAGGTCTGCGCCTCGGCGAGCGGCATGAAGATGAAGGTGTTGTCGAAGGTCGTCATGCCGATCTGGAAAATGGCGGCGACCGTATAGGACTTCATGCGCGGCGTGACGCCGAACGGCGTCTCCGCGCCATGGGGCGCGATGATGGTGATCTTGTCGCCGGCCCTCAGGCTCAGATGCTCCGCAAGCTTGGAGCCGACCGCCACGCCCTGCCCGGCATCGAAGCCGTCGAGCGAACCCTGAATGATATGGCCGCCGACCCCCGGCAGCCGCTCGAGATCGCTTCCGCGAATGCCGCGCACCAGCGCGCCGGACGAGCCATAGGGAGAGCTCGCGAACGCCTGGCCCTCGACCAGCGGCAGCGCCAAAGTGACGCCGGGAACCTTGCTGACCCTCGCCGTCACCGCGTCGTAGTCGGTGAGCGGCGTCTCGACCCCTTGCAGGAACATGTGGCCGTTGAGGCCGATCATCTTGTCCATGAGATCGTGGCGAAAGCCGTTCATCACCGACATGACGACGATCAGCGCCGCGACGCCGAGCACGATGCCAAGGAACGAGAAGCCGGCGATGACCGAGATCGAGCGCTGGGCGTTGCGCGCGCGAAGATAGCGAAACGCGACCATCCACTCGAAAGCCGAGAAGGCCTTGCTGGCCGGGGCCGTCTGGACAGCGGGCGCCTCCAGCGCGACGGCGGTCAAAGCGCGCCTCGGGGCTCAGCGACTTCCGTCTCCGTCGAGGAGCAAGGCGTCCGACGAAGTCGGTCGGATGACGGGACTGGGCCGAAGCGTCGCGAGGGCAGAAGCCGCCCCCTAACGCTCTCCCGTGGAGGGCTGCGACGTAGCCCGTCCCTGCAGCCCGGGCGATCGCGTCGATGGCCGTGCCGAGCCCGGCAATGACGGGCGACGGCGCCGAAGGCCGCGCTCTCATCACGCCTGCCCGCCAAGGCGGGCGATCGCCGCATCGACGCTGATCAGCTCGCGCTCGCCGCCGCGGCGGGCTTTCAGCTCGACCTTGCCCTCGGCAAGGCTCTTCGGACCGACGATCGCCTGATGCGGCGCGCCGACGAGATCCATGGCGGCGAATTTCGCTCCCGGCCGCTCGTCGCGGTCGTCATAGAGGACGTCAACGCCGGCCTTCTCAGCGACGAATAGATGCGCGCGCAAGCCCCGTCGCAGGCGGCGTCGCCGATTTTCAGATTGATGAGCCCGACACGGAAAGGCGCGACCGCCTCGGGCCAGATCGGGCCGTTGTCGTCGTGGTTGGCCTCGATCAGCGCGGCGGCGAGCCGGGTCGGGCCGATGCCGTACGAGCCCATGTGCACGGCATGCTCCTTGCCGTCCGGTCCGTTGACGACCGCCTTCATGGGAGCCGAATACTTGGTTCCGAAGTAGAAAATATGGCCGACTTCGATCCCGCGGGCGGAAATCCGGTCCTTCGGATCCAGCCTCTCGAAGGCGGCCGCATCGTGTTTGTCGGACGTGGCGGCGTAGAGCGAGGTCCACTTGTCGACGACCCCCTGCATCGTCTCGGCGCTGTCGAAATCGATGTCCTCGGGCGGGGTCTTGAACGACGAGATAGTCGCGATGACAGAACACCTCGCTCTCGCCGGTCGACGCCAGAATGACGAACTCGTGGCTGAGGTCGCCGCCGATCGGGCCGGATTCGGCGCGCATCGGAATGGCGGTCAGGCCGAGTCGCGCGAACGTGCGCAGATAAGCGGTGAACTCCTTGTTGTAGGAATGGCGCGCGCCCGCCTGATCGAGGTCGAAGGAATAGGCGTCCTTCATCAGGAATTCGCGCGAGCGCATCACGCCGAAGCGCGGCCTCACCTCGTCGCGGAACTTCCACTGGATGTGATAGAGGTTGAGCGGCAGATCCTTGTACGAGCGCACCGAGCGCGCGGAAGATTTCGGTGATCATCTCCTCGTTGGTCGGCCCGTAGAGCATGTCCCGATCGTGCCGGTCGCGAATGCGCAGCATCTCCTTGCCGTAATCGTCGTAGCGTCCGGATTCGCGCCAAAGATCGGCCGACTGGATGGTCGGCATCAGGACCTCGATCGCGCCGGCGCGGTCCTGCTCCTCGCGCACGATGGCGCAGATCTTGTGCAGCACCCGGACGCCAAGCGGCAGCCAGGCGTAACTGCCCGCCGCCTCCTGCCGGATCATGCCGGCGCGCAGCATCAGCCGGTGCGAGACGATCTCCGCCTCTTTCGGCGTCTCCTTCAGAATGGGCAGGAAATAGCGGGAAAGACGCATCGGCTTCCTGGGGTCTCGATTCGAGCGGGCGGTCCGGGCGCCCCTCTTGGCGCGTACGGGTCCCCTTGACAAGTTTTCGCGGGGCTGGCTCGCCCCCAAGCCCGCGAATGGACGACGCATCGACGGACTTGACAGCGCCGGATCCGCCTCTTATTACACCTCTCAGTTAATTTACCTTTTGGTGAAATAGTGCTCGCCGATCCACTCAGCTTGACCTTCGCCGCCCTCGCACATCCCGCGCGCCGCGCGATTCTGGCTCGCTTAAGCCTTGGACAGACATCCGTTCAGGAGCTGGCGAAGCCGCTCAAATTGAGCGGGCCGGCAATGACGAAGCACCTCAAGAGCCTGGAGCGTGGCGGCCTCATCAGCCGGAGCCGCGACGCGCAGTGGCGGCCATGCAAGCTCGAAGCCGCGCCGATTGAGAACGTCACCAGTTGGATCGACGAGCTCAAGGCCTCGACCGAACGCAGTCTGGATCGCTTGGACGCCTATCTGCAGAGCCTCCAGTCGCCTGAAGGCCCAGCCGAAGTGGAAGGAGACGCAATTGATGGAGAAGAATAGCGTGTTGGAAACCGAAGCCTTCTCGATTTCGCGGGACCTCAAAGCGCCGCGCGCGCTGGTCTATGAAGTTCAGACCGACGCCAAACACCTGGCGAACTGGCTAAGCCCGGAAGGCTTCAAGACCATCCACGCCGACATGGATTTCCGCGTCGGCGGCAAATACCACTATGGCCTCGAAGGTCCGGACGGCGCGAAAATGTGGGGCCTGCAAAGATTTCGTGAGATCGTGCCGAACGAAAAGATCGTGCTCATCCAATCCTTCTCCGACAAGGATGGCGGGCTGGCGCGGCATCCGCTGTCGCCGGAATGGCCGTTGGAAATGCTGGCGACGACGACCTTCGAGGATCTAGGTCCGGGCATGACGCGCCTCACCATTTCGTGGCGGCCGTACAATTCCGACGAGGCGGGCATCAGGGCGTTCGACGCTGGGCGGCCGAGCATGGCGGGTGGCTTCTCCGGCGTGTTTACGAAACTGGAGGCTTATCTGGCGCAACTCCAGAGCTGACAGGCGCTCAGCCTTCATGCGGTTCGCGCCAGGCGTCGAAGAAACTCAAGGTCGACCAGCCCAGCCTGCTGCTTGGCGACCTTGCCCTTTTCGAACGCGATCAAGGTCGGAATGCCGCGAATGCCGAAGCGCGCCGCGATCGCCGGCTCCTCGTCGACATTGACCTTGGCGAAGCGGGCGCGCGGCTCAAGCTCCTTCGCCGCCTTGTCGAAGATCGGCGCCATCGTGCGGCACGGCCCGCACCAGGGCGCCCAGAAGTCGACGATCAGCGGCATGTCGTTGCGCTCGACATGCTTGTCGAAGGTCTTCGCGGTCAGCGCGATCGGCTCGCCGGTGAACAGACTTCGCCTTGCAGGAGCCGCAAGTGGCCTCGGAGGCAGGACGGTCGGCCGGGATCGCGGTTGACCGCGGAGCAATGAGGACAGACGGCGTGCGTGGATTTGGTCATGGCTGCGCCCTCTCTGTGACGCTTGCCAATATTTGGCCCCAATCGGCGCCGTTTCAAGCGGTCGAAGGCTGCGCGTCCGCGCGCCTGATCACGAATTCGTGATCAGGCTATGCGGTAACCGCCGATCGCGGAGGGACGTAATGGCTGCAGGAGCCCGGAGGGCTCCGATCGGTCAGGCTGGCGCGCCGCCCGCCCGACTCCAATCTCATTGCTTTTTCGGAGATTTTCGGATGAACGCCAGAACCACGATCACCGCCGCCACCCTCGCCTGCTCGCTCGCCGCCGCGCTCGCCACCGCCGCCAACGCCGGCCCCGCCCCGGCTCAGCCCGGCGCCGACAAGTGCTACGGCGATCGCGCTTGCCGGCAAGAACGATTGCGCCGCCGGCGCCGGCACGAGCTGCGCCGGCACCTCGACCGTCGACTACGATCCGGGACACTGGAAATATGTCGCCAAGGGCACCTGCGAAGGCATGACGACCCCCAAGGGCCACGGCTCGCTCACCGCGATGTAAGTTACGCGTCCTTCTCTTTCTTGGCTTGCGGCCCCGCTTCTCCCGGCGGGGCCGTTTTTCGTTTTACCCTTCCGGGAAATCCTCGATCCTGAATTCGGCCTCCGCGCGTTCGCCGCGCTCAGCGAGCGCGCTTTCCCGCATGCGCAGTTCGACCCGGCGGATCTTGCCCGATATCGTCTTCGGCAGCTCGAAGAACTCGATCCGACGCACGAGCTTGTAGGATGAGAGGCGCCCGCGCATGTGCCTGAAGATCGCCGCCGCCGTCTCGCGGTCTGCGGCGTGGCCCTGGGCGAGCGCGACATAGCCTTTGGCGATCGTGTGGCGCATCGGAATCGGGCGCCGGCACGACGGCGGCCTCGGCGATCGCTGGATGTTCGATCAGCACGCTCTCGAGTTCGAACGGGCTCAGGCGATAGTCGCTCGATTTGAACACGTCGTCGGCCCGGCCGATGAACGTGATATAGCCGTCGGCGTCGCGCGAAGCGACGTCGCCGGTCTTGTAATACTCGCCCTCGATCGGCATGAGCGCACCGTGTTCATTCTGGTAGCCGGACATGAGACCCGACCGTGCGCGGACGCAACGGAATCGCGATCTCGCCGGTGTCGCTCTCGAGCCCGTCGGCGTCGATGAGCACGACGCGATAGCCCGGCAAGGGCCTCCCCATCGAACCGGGAACGACCGGCTGTCCGGGCGAGTTGCCGATCATCATCGTGGTCTCGGTCTGCCCGTAGGAATCGCGCAGCGGCAGACCCCACGCCCGTCCCACCTGCTCGATGATCTCCGGATTGACCGGCTCGCCCGCCGCATTGACCTCGCGCAGGACGACCTTCCATTGCTTGAGATCGTGCTGGATCAGCATGCGCCATACGGTCGGGGGCGCGCAGAACACCGTGACCTGATGCTCGACCAAAGCATCGAGCGCCGCGCGCGGCTCGAAGCGCAGCGCGAGCGCGATGATGGTCGCGCCGGCGTTCCAGGGCGCGAAGAAACTCGACCAGGCGTGCTTCGCCCAGCCGGGCGAGGAAATGTTGAGATGAACGTCGCCCGGCCTGATCCCGAGCCCATACATCGTCGAGAGATGGCCGATCGGATAGCTTGCGTGGGTGTGCACCACGAGCTTCGAGCGCGCCGTCGTGCCCGAGGTGAAATAGAGGAGCATCGGGTCGTCGGCTTTGGTGGGCCCGTCGGGCGTGAAGACTTCGCTCCCGAGCAAGCGAGCCGTAGGAGCGCCAGCCCGACGGCGCCTCGCCGATCGCGATGCGCTCGACATTGTCCGCGAGCCCGGCGAATTTCTCCGCGTCGTGCGCCATGCGCGACCAGGTATTTCGCCTGGCCGCGCTCGATGCGGTCGGCGATGTCGGCTTGGCCCAACGTCGGCATGGCCGGGATCAGCACGAGGCCGAGCTTCATCGACGCCAGCATCGTCGCCCACAATTCGGGAACAACGCCAAGCATCATCAAGAGACGATCGCCGCGCTTGGCGCCGAGCGCGCGCAATCCGTTGGCGAGCCGCGACGATTCTCGGCTGAGTTCGGCGAAGGTCCGCGTCTCCACGCGCTCGCCGATCACTTTGAGCGCCGTCTCGCCCCCATGCCCTCCGGCAGCCAGTTCCATGTCGAACCATTCGAGCGCCCAGTTGAACTCGTGCGGCCGCGGCCAGGAGAAGGCGGCGCGTGCGCCGTGATAATCGTCGCTGAGCTCGAGCAGACGGTCGCGCGCCTCACGGAAGGTCAAAGGCTCTGTGGAAGCGCCGGGCGATGAATAGGAGACCTGAGACATCCGAAGATACTGACTCCCCTTGGAGGAACCCACAACACCGCCGAATAGTTGACGGCGCCGATCATGGCCACCGACAAGGGCCTCAGCCACGCGCTCGGCCCCTTTTGCTCCTGGAGCTGGCGAAGAACGGCCGACACTGTAACCTGTCCAATACCGAATCCCAGACATAGATTACTACCGGACATAGGCGGCAAACTGGAGATTGGACCGTGCATTTCGACCGCGCGTGGCTTGCCGCGAGGCTTTGCCCCGCCTCTCAGTCCCGGAGGGCGTTGGTCCGCCGCGTCCGCGCGTGCTAGAAGGCCGCTCATGACCGCCGCCGCACCTGAAAGCCGAGGATCGCGCGCCCGTGCGCCTCGCCGGCGCGACGCGCGCCCAGATCTCGCGCGCGCTCGCCGAGATCGGCACGCCCGAGCGCGAGCTCAACATGCGCGCCGCGCAGCTCTGGCACTGGATCTACCATCGCGGCGCGCGCGACTTCTCGGCGATGCGCAATATCGCCCGGCCGGTGCTCGACCGGCTCGCCGAACGCTGCACGCTCGCGCGGCCCGAAATCGTCGCCGAACAGGTTTCCGCCGACGGCACCCGCAAGTGGCTCCTGCGCTTGGCCCCCGCTCACCGCTTCGACAAGGGCGCCGAGATCGAATGCGTCTACATCCCCGAATCCGACCGGGGCACGCTCTGCGTGTCGAGCCAGGTCGGCTGCACCCTCAATTGCTCGTTCTGTCACACCGGCACGATGCCGCTGGTGCGCAACCTGACCGCGGCCGAGATCGTCGGCCAGGTCATGGTGGCGCGCGACCGGCTCGGCGATTTTCCCGGCGGAATTGCTCCGGCCGACGGGCTCACGCCCAAGGGCGAAGGCGTGCGCGCGGTGTCGAACATCGTCTTCATGGGCATGGGCGAGCCGCTCTACAATTTCGAAGCGGTGCGTGACGCGATCGCCATTCTGACCGACGGCGACGGCCTGTCGCTATCGAAGCGGCGCATCACCGTCTCGACCTCCGGCGTCGTTCCCGAAATGCACGCGGCTCGGGGCCGAATGCGGGACCATGCTCGCCATCTCGCTGCATGCGACGAACAATGCGCTGCGCGACACAGCTCGTGCCGCTAAATCGCAAATATCCGATCGAGGCGCTCATCAAGGCGTGCCGCGACTATCCCGGCGCCTCCAACGCGCGGCGCATCACTTTCGAATATGTGATGCTGAAGGGCGTCAACGATTCGGTCGCCGAGGCCAAGGCGCTCGTGCGCCTCTTGAAAGGCCTGCCGGCCAAGATCAACCTCATCCCGTTCAATCCGTGGCCCGGAAGCACGTTCGAATGCTCCGACTGGGAGACGATCGAGCGCTTCTCGGAAGTCGTCTTCAACGCGGGCTACGCAAGCCCGGTGCGCACGCCGCGCGGTCGCGACATTCTCGCCGCCTGCGGCCAGCTCAAGAGCGAGAGCGAGAAACTGCGCGCCCGCGCCCGGATGATGCTTGAAGAAAGTTTGGCGGTTGGACAGGACTGATAGGCGACCGCTTGTCGGAGAAGTGAATTGCGTCGCCAATCGTTCGCGGCGATATCCGACGAGAGACAACTGTTGGCGGACCAAACCCCAAGCCCATGACTGACGACCTTTCAAGCAACGAGATCCTGCGGCCGCCCAAGCGCAGCGAGCGCCTGAGGCAGCGTGCGGCGTGGATGTATTTCGTCGAGGAAATGACTCAGAGCGCCATCGCCGACGCGCTCGGCGTCGGGCGGGTCACGGTGGTTCGGATGCTGGCGGAAGCGAAGGCGCTGGGCGAAGTGCGCATTGCGCTTTCGCGCGGCGACGCCGAGCTTGGCGGTCTGGAAGCGGCGCTTGTGCAAGACACTTCGGATTGTCCGAGGCGATCGTTGCGCCGCTGTCCTCCGACGCCGCCGATCCCGACGGCGCCGATCGCCGCGGCGCTCGGCGACCATGTTTCGGCACTGCTGCGCAACGATATGAAGATCGGGCTCGGGTGGGGCCGCACGCTGAACTCCTCGCTCGAATATTTGAGCGAGCGCTCGCTGAAAGGTCTGAGCGTCGTGTCTCTGGTCGGCGGCGTCACCCATTTCGTGGCCGACAACCCGGCTGAATTTCCCTCCGGCTTCGCGCGCGCCTTCAACGCGGATTGCTATCTCATTCCCTCGCCTGCGCTCGTCGACAGCCCAGCCACCAAGACGGCCTTGATCGAGCGGTGCGGGCTCAAGTCCGTCTATGATTTCGCTCAGACGCTCGATGCGGTTGTGGTCAGCGTCGGTTCTCTCGGGCCTGAAGCCTCGATCGCGCGATACGCGGTCATCGGCGAAGCCGACAGGAAAACTTTGGGCGAATACGGCGCTGTCGGCGAGATGCTGTGCAACGTCTACGACGACCAGGGCCGCATCGTCGATCACCCTCTCAACCAGCGCGTGATGTCGGTCCCGCTCGAGGTCGTGCGCGCCGCCCCGGTTCGCGTATTGGCCGCAGGCGGCGCGCACAAGCTCGCGGCGATCCGCGGCGCGCTCAAGCTGCTCAAGCCGACCACGCTCGTGACCGACTCGGTGACGGCGCGCAGGCTGACGGATGGACTGAAGTCGAGAAGGTTTTCTCGGCTGTAATTGTGCGGTTCAGGCGAAGGACGCCCTCGCCCTCCCGCTGCAAGCAGGATATTCTGAGGCGATGGCTACACTCGACATTTCTCGTCTAAGCCCGAAAGAGCGGCTCGACCTCATTGGCGAGCTCTGGGACAGCCTTACCGTCGAGGTGGTTGAGCTGACTCCCGGACAGGCGCGCGAGCTTGATCGCCGCGTCGCCACCTTTGACGACGACGCGAAAACCGCCATCCCGTGGGAGCGCATTGACGCCGAGTTGCCCAAGCAGCCACGATGAATGCCGCGCGTCTTCTCTACCGAGGCTGCCCGCGCCGACCTCGCTGAGGCGATCGATTGGTATGACGCGCATCAGCGCACGTGGTCCCGTTGCTTCGGGAGTCGCTGCGCTCCGCAGTCGCGCGGATCGGGGCCAACCCAAAGCAATTTCCAGCCGGGCCGCATCGGACCCGCCGGGCTTTGCTTCCGCGCTTTCCTTATCTCATAGTCTTCCGCGAAGCGCAGGAAGCCTGTTATGTCATCGCGCTTTTTCCCATGAGCCGCGATCCCACGGCCTGGCAGCGTCGAACGAAGTGAACACCGTTTTTTTGTCGAAGGTTCAGTCGATCACCCTCTCAACCAGCGCGTGATGTCGGCGCCCCTCGAAGGCTTGCGACGACTGGCGTCAAAGCCGCGCCCTGCGCACCCGGCCTAACAGGCCCTCAAGGCAGCCCTCGACAACGATGTAGCAGGCGAGCGCGACATAGCCCCAAGCGGCCAGTTCGACGAATTGGAGAATCCCTCCGTCGAACGCGGCCATCGCGCCATAAGTGAATAACAAATTGTAATTGGCCTGAAACAGAAACAGCAGATTGAAGGAGCAAAGCGCGAGCCCGCCCGCCGCCATGCCCATCACGAGGAACGTCAGCCATGGCGGTCCATGAAATAGTCGATTAAGAAGCCCGAACAAGACCATCGCCAAACCTCCGCCCTTCAATTTCATTGTTTCGCTCGCAATGGCGGGTCCGTTACCCCAATTCCCGGTCCCGCCGACCTGCCGCTGACAACCCTCCGGCGCCCTGGCTCCTGTGCGCGAACCATCGATCTTGACGAGTCCGATGCGCGCCCGGTTCGGCGGATCGATATAGGAAAGCGGTCTGTATGGGTCGGCGTCTTCGAACTTTTGTCTCGCGAAAAACTCAAAGTTCGGACACGCGAAAAAGGGAGGGTTTCCCGCCCTAGCGGGTGACAATCCCGACATTTGAAGGCAGTATGCGCCGGTCAAGGAGGGAACGCCCGATGGCTAAAATGGTCAATTGTTCCACGTTGCTCGGTTCGGTTTGCATAGCGACATTCGTTGCGGCTGGGATAGGACAAGCGCAGGAAGTCAAAAACGCGTCGGCCGCCATGGCCCCGACCGCAACGGTGACGCCGGTCTCGCAGGCAGCAGCTCACAAAAGCCGCCAAGGACGGAACGAACTTCCTTCACACCAACGGCAATTACGAGCAGACCCGCTTCTATCCGAACGCCCAGATCAACCGCGGCAACGTCGCGCATCTGCATCCGGCGTGGATCTTCTCCACCGAGGTCAAGGAGTCGCTCGAGACATCGCCGATCATTGTGAACGGCGTCATGTACGTCACCACGTCATACAGCCACGTCTACGCGCTCGACGCCAAGACCGGCGCGGAAATCTGGCACTTCAAGCCCAAGCTCGGCCCGGTCACGACATTCTGCTGCGGCCCGAACAATCGCGGCGTCGCCGTCTATGACGACAAGGTGTATGTCGGCACGCTCGACGCCAAGCTCGTCGCGCTCGACGCCAAGACCGGCTCCGTCGTCTGGGAGCAACAGGTCGGCGATCCCGAGAAGGGCTACAGCGAGACGATGGCCCCGACCGCCGCGGATGGCAAAATCCTCATCGGCACCAACGGCGGCGAGTACGGCATCCGCGGCTTCGTCAAAGCCTACGACGCCAAGGACGGCAAGCTCCTCTGGAGCTTCGACACGATCCCGGAGAACTCCGTCGGCGTCTGGGCGACGAAGGACGCCACCGGCCGCGACGATGCATCGCGACATCGAGGCCGAGAAGGCGGCGCTGGCCAAGAACGGCGACCCCTACAAGACGCTCGGCGGCGGCGTCTGGCAGAACCCGTCGATCGACCTCGCGGCGAAGCGCATCTATTTCGTCGTCGGCAATCCCTCGCCCGACCTCGACGGCTCGGTCCGGCCCGGCGACAATCTCTATACCGACTCGCTCGTCTCGCTCGATCTCGACACCGGCAAGTACGTCTGCCACTTCCAGTATATCGCCCATGACGTCTGGGATCTCGACGCCGTGAGCCCGACCGTGCTGGTCAACGCGGCGGACAAGTCCGGAAAGATGGTTCCGGCGGTCATGCACGCCGGCAAGACCGGCTACGTCTACGTGCACGACCGCAAGGACTGCAGCCTCATCCGCTACTCCGACCCGATGGTGGATCAGAAGGGCCGGTGGACGCTGCCGACCCCGACCAAGCCGCTCGATCCGAACTCCGCCAAGATGTTCCCAGGCGCGAACGGCGGCGTCGAATGGTCGCCGATCGCGACCGATCCGAACCACGGCATGGCCTATGCGATCAACCTGCATCAGCCGATGACCTACACGGTCGCCAACGCCGCCTACCCGGACGGCAAACTGTGGCTCGGCGGCGCGTTCACGATCATTCCGGGCGAGCCGAGCTTCGGCAACGTCACCGCGGTCAACTACAACACCGGCAAGATCGCCTGGCAGGTCAAGACGCCGCGAGCCGATGATCGGCGGCATTCTCGCCACCGCCGGCGGCCTCGTCTTCACCGGCGAAGCCAACGGCTGGTTCAAGGCCTACGACGACGCGACCGGCAAAGTGCTCTGGCAGTTCCAGACCGGCGCGGGCGTCAATGCGCCCCCGTCCTCCTACGTGGTCGACGGCAAGCAATATGTCGTCGTCGGTTCAGGCGGCAACGCCCAGATCGACTCCAAGCGCGGCAACAACATCATCGCCTTCACGATCGAGTAAACCTCTCGCGCGTCATCGGCCGCTCCGCTCAATCGGGCGGAGCGGCCTTTTTATTTGACCTTGAAGCGTGGCCCGCGCCAAATGAGCGCGATCTTAGCGCGCGAAGGAACTCCCTCTCATGTTGCGTAGCGTTGTCGTGGCCGCGCTCCTCTCGGCGGCGACCGCCGCTTGGGCGGATTCGATTGAGGACAAGGCGGCGGTCTGCAGCGCGTGCCATGGCGAAAAAGGGCTGCCATCGGACCCCGCGATCCCGATCATCTGGGGGCAGAACGAAGGCTATCTGTATCTGGAGCTCCGCGACTTCCAGAAGGGCGCGCGCAAAAACGAACAGATGACGCCGATCGCGCAGAGCCTCTCAAAAGAGGACGCGCTGGCGCTCGCCGCCTATTTCGCCGCCAAGCCTTGGCCGAAGACCGGAGCAGCCCAGCCGCCTCCAAGGCGGACGAGGCGGCCGCGATGACGGCGATCAAGTCGGTGGTGTGCTCGAGCTGCCACCTGGAGCAGTTTCAGGGCGATTCGTCCGTTCCGCGCCTCGCCGGGCAGAGCCATGACTATCTCGCCAAGACGATGACCGATTTCCGCACGCGCGCCCGCGCCAACAATCCCGGCATGTCGGATTTGATGAACACGGTGACGCCAGAGCAGGTTACCGCGATCGCCGCCTATTTGGCGGGGCTTTGAGGCTGACCGTTCGCTTGGCCTGAAGAGTTGTCGCTCTTCCCTTCTCCCGCCGGGAAAGGATGGGCGATGGCGCCCGCGCGCGAACCCTCACCCCCAACCCCTCTCCCACAGGAGAGGGCAGCCGGTCCTAACGCTCCAGAAGCTTCGCCGCTCGATCCCGCCCGAGGTCGCGGGCGATGTCGGCGGCGGTCTTGCCGCGATCGTCCTTGAGGTCGAGCGCGGCGCCGTGCTCGATGAGCGTCTTGATCGTCGCGTCGACGTCGTCGACGCCCGCGGACGCGTCATAGCCCGCCGCCCACATCAACGCGGTAAGGCCATGGGCGTAGCGGCGGTTGACGTCGACGCCCGCCTGAAGCAGGAGCACGACGACCGGGGCATAGCCGTGGCCCGCGGCATAGACGATCGCGCCCGAGCCGTCGTCATCGAGCGCATTCGGATCCGCGCCAAACTTCAGCAGCGCTTCGACGCTCTCCGTCGAGCCGTTGTAGGCCGCGGCGGCGAGCGGGCGCACGCCCTTCCGGCCCGGAAGGTTGGGATCGGCGCCGCGCTCGAGCAGCAACGCGATCGCCGCGCCCCGGTCCTGCTCCGGCGGCGTAGAAGAGCGGCGTCGAGCCATCGACGGCGCGCGCGTTGACATTGGCGCCGCGCTCGAGAAGCAGCCTGATCAGCGGCAGCTTGTCCGCCTCGGCCGCTTTGGCGAGCGCCGTCTTGCCCTCACGGTCCTTTGCGTCGATCGCCGCGCCGCGATCGAGGAGCGCGCGCGCCTGCGGCTCGCAGCCGAGCCGCGCGGCGGCGAACAAGAGCGTCGTCGCCTGATATTGATCGCCCTCCTGTAGCGCGTCGACGGCGTGAGCGGTTGTCGGCGCAGCGGTCCTCGGCGAGCGACAAGCTTGCGGCCGAAATGAAGGCGAGGCTCGCCAGCGCCGCGAGGCGCAGAGACGCTCGCCGCGCTGGCGACGAACGAGCGCATTTTTGAAGCGTGCCGCATGAGCGCTTTTCTCACTGAGAGGTCGCGTGACGCCAGCGGTCCCGCGGGACGCAAAAACCCGACTTCGGCGCCGTTCCAGTTGAAGAGGCGCGGCGAGACAAAGCGCGCAAGGCGCGCGACCGTCTCCTCGTCGAAATCGCCAAAGCGGCGGATGAGCGCCGCAATCATCACTTGGGCGGCGCGCCCTGCCCCATCGTCGGCCTTGACCGCCAGACCAAGCCCAGATTCGGGCAGCGCGGCGCAGAAGACGCCCTCGGCGCCCGTTTTGGTGAAGGCGCGCGGCCCAAGCAGACTCATAACTTCGGTGTCGAACCGGCCCTCTCCGGCGACCATCATGGGATGCGCGGCGACGGCGGCGCGAATGCGCGTCGCGGCTTTCGCGTCGCTCCGGCGACAGCCCTTGGCCGGTCCCGAGGCGCGCGAAACCGCGCGCGAGCGCAACCAGCGGCACGGCGTAAGTCGGAATGGCGCAGCCGTCGACGCCGCGCATCGTCCTCGCTCAAGCGCGCGCCGGTCATCGCTTCGATCGCCGCCGCGACCTCGCGCTGCACGGCATGATCCGGCGCGACATAGCCCTTCGGATCCGACGCCCATTGCGCAGGAGAGACAGACGAAGCCCGCGTGCTTGCCCGAGCAATTGTTGTGCAGCGCGGTCGGCGTTCGGCCTGAACGCGCGAGCGCGCGCGCTTCGTCCTCGCCGAGCGGCCAGTGCGCGCCGCATTCGAGCGCCCGTTCGTCGCATCCAGCCTTGGCGAGCATCGCGCGCGCGGTCGCGACATGGTCCTCGCTTCCCGAGTGCGACGCGCAGGCGAGCGCAATCTCCTTGTCGCTCAGGCCCAAGCGGTCCGCCGCGCCGCTTTCGACGAGCGGCAAGGCCTGCAGCGCCTTGACGGCGGAGCGCGGATAGACGGCTCGCTCGGCGTCGCCAAAGGCCATCACCACCTGCCCGTCCGCATCGACGACCGCGCCGGCCCCGCGATGGGCCGATTCGACAAGGTCGCCGCGCGTGACCTCGACGACCACGGGATTCGCCATGGTTTGCTCTCCGGGCTATGGCGAAAATGAGCCATAACGCCGCCACCGCGCATGCGAAAGCGGGCATCGCGCAAGGCGCCGTCGCGGCTTTGGATTCCCGCTTGCGCGCCGACTGCTAGGTCACCTCGCGGCTTCCCCGCTCCCTTCGCTTCGCTTACGAAGGGACAACCCCATACGAGGACAAAGAGACATGAAGGTTCGCGACGTTATGACCTATGGCGTGATCAGCGTGCCAGAAAGCGCGAGCATCGCCGAAGCGATCGAGACGATGTTGCGGTCGCGGGTGAGCGCGCTGGTCGTGTTCGACGCCGACCACGCGCTGAGCGGGATCTTGAGCGAGGGCGACCTGCTTCGCCGCAGCGAGCTTGGAAGCGAGCACCAAGCGCCCTTACTGGCTCGAGCTTCTGATCGGCAGCGGCCGGCTCGCCGACGCTTACGCGCATGAGCACGGCGCGCAAGGCCGGCGAGGTGATGACGCGCGATGTCCAGACGATCGGGGAAGACTCGGACCTCAGCGAGGCGGTCGACCGGATGATCCGCCACCGCGTCAAGCGGCTGCCGGTGCTGCGGGGCGAGACCCTCGTCGGAATCGTCTCGCGCTCCGATGTCCTGAAAGGCCTGTTGGCCGCGACGCCCTCAACGAACGGCCCGCATTCCGACGCCGAAATCAAGGCGGCGATCCTGGCGGAGCTCGACAAGCTCGAATGGGCGCCGCGCGCGAGCGTCGGCGTCGAGGTTCAGAACGGCATCGTCACCTTCACGGGCTCGATCATCGACGAGAGGCTGCGCGGGGCGCTCAAGGTCATCGCCGAGAACACGCCAGGCTGCGTCGCCGTCCATGACCACATGGCCTGGATCGAGCCCAATTCGGGCGTCGTCATTCCCTCGGAGGGAGATGACCCGAAGGCGTGAAAACGCGCGCGCCTACGCTGACCTGCCCCGCAGGCGGCGAGAAAGAAGGCGACCGACCGCGCGGAATGCGGCTCGATCTCGGCTCGCAGGACCGCCAGATCCTCGCCGAACAGCGCTCTCATCAGCATCGGCAAGACGACCAGGTCGAGAAACCGGCGCGCCGTCTCCATGAGCCGGTCCGGCGCGAATGCGGGCGAAGCGCCGATCGCGTCGGTCGCGGCCAATTCGCCAAACACGCCCGCCACCGCTTCGATCTGGCGCTGGCGCCCCATGCAGCTGACGCTTGTCGCAAGATCGGGAAAGCGCCGCGCTTCGGCGACCGCGACCCGGATCAATCCGATGGTCTCCGGGGCCAGAACCCGGGTCAGAATGATGGCGGCGAGGGCGTCGAGCCGCTCCTCGATCGAGTCTCCAGCGCAAGACAGGCGCGTAATGGCTCGTGTTCCGGCTGCACGAGCCGCTCGACGACGGCGGTGAACAACGCCTGCTTGTTGGGAAAACGGGCGTAGATCGTCGGCTTTCCGGCTGAGGCGGCCTCGGCGATCTCATCGACGCTCGCGCCCTGAAAGCCATGTTCGAGAAAAACGCGGCCGGCCGCATCGAGAATTCTCTCCTCGACCTGGCCGGCATGTTCACGCGGCGGGCGGCCATAACGAACCGCGCCCCGCTGAGCCTCACGTCTTGTCCTCGACAGCGTCCGCTTCCATCGCTCCTTCGCCTTCCATCCGCGACCTCCTCAAATAAAACCGCGAACTCCGGGATTTTGCGCCCTTGATTTAGGTCCGCGCCTCATCAAAGTAAACTGAACGGAACAGTTTCGTTTCGTGGGCGTTTAGAGGGCGAGTTCTCTCGGGAGTTCCGGCCATGGCGCGCAGGATTCAGGACAGCGGCCAGAAAATGTACAAGGACGCGCCCGCGTCCGAGGTGGATTGGGACAAGGTCTCGCCGCCGCGTTCCGGAGGCTCCGCCAGCCCCAAGCGGGACATCATTTCCTTGCGCGCTCCGCCGGCCCGAGACGCCCCGAGGCCGAGCGGCCGGCGGCGGAACGCCCCGTCGAAACGCCCGACCGCCCGGCGGACCCGGCCGAGAAGACCGAGCGCCCGGCGAAGCCTGCCGAAAAAGAGGGCGAACCCGGCGACCAGCCGGCCTCGAAAGAGGAAAAGCCCGCCGCGAAAGACGAAAAGCCCCCCGAAAAGCCGCGCAAAAACTTCCTCCGCCGGCATCCCCTCATGGCGGGCGCGGGCCTGATCGCCCTCCTGATCGCAGGGGCGGCGGCTTACGTCTACTGGGACCATTCCTCGCATTTCGAATCGACCGATGACGCCTTTATCGCGGCTCGCCAGTTCGCGATCGCGCCCAAGGTCGCGGGCTACGTCACCGCCGTTCCGGTCACCGACAACCAGCACGTCAACAAAGGCGATGTGATCGCCAAGATCGACCAGCGCGATTACCTGACCGCGCTCGCGCAAGCCCAGGCGCAGGTGGCGGGGGCGGAAGCCGGCATCCACAATGTCGACACGCAGATCGCGACCCAGGACGCGCAGATTTCATCGGCCCAGGCGCAGGTCGCGCAGGCGCAGGCCAATGCGGACCTCGCGCGCGTCACCTGGGGACGCGACCAGCCGCTCGTCAAGCAGGGCTGGGCGACGGCCCAGCAGGGCACGACTGACGTCCAGAACCTCAAAGCCCAGCAATCCGCCGTCGATAGCGCGCAAGCGGCGCTCAAAGTGGCGCAGCGACAGATCGACACGCTCAGGGCGCAGCGCACGTCGCAGGAGGCGACGCTTGCGCAGGCGAAGGCCCAACTCGACCAGGCCAAGCTGAACCTCTCCTACACGACCGTCACCGCCGACCAGCCGGGCCGTGTCGTCAACCTTTCCGGCGCCGTCGGCCAATATGCCCAGGCGGGCACGAACCTGGCGATGTTGGTGCCCGACGAGATCTGGGTGGTGGCGAACTATAAGGAGACCCAGCTCGACCGCATGCGGCCGGGTCAGCCCGTCGACCTCGAGATCGACGCCTATCCGGAGCGCCATTTCCATGGCCATCTCGATAGCGTCCAGCCCGGCTCCGGCCCGGCCTTCTCGCTGCTGCCGCCCGAAAACGCCACCGGCAATTACGTCAAGATCGTCCAGCGCGTGCCGGTCAAGCTGATCCTCGACAATCCGCCGACCGACGTCTCGCTCGGCCCGGGCATGTCGGTCGTCCCGACCGCGCGCGTCGACCCGAAGCCCTCGCTCTATGAGCGGTTGAAGGCGGACTTCGCGGCGGTGGCGGGGGCGGGTGTGAGCGACGCCGCCGCGCCGGCGGGGGCGGCTCCGACGGCGGGCGCGAGAGCGCCGACCAACCCCTGGATCATCGCCGTTCTGGTCGCGCTCGCGGCCTTCATGGAGGTGCTCGACACCACGATCGCCAACGTGGTGCTGCCCTATATCGCGGGCGGCATGGGGGTCAGCTCGGACGAAGCGTCCTGGGTGGTGACGAGCTATCTGGTCTCCAACGCCATCAGCCTGACGGCGAGCCCGTTCCTGGCGCGCATGTTCGGCCGCAAGACCTTCTTCCTGATGTGCCTCGGCCTCTTCAGCGTCAGCTCGATCCTCTGCGCGCAGGCCTGGAATCTGAATTCGCTGCTCCTGTTCCGCATCCTGCAAGGTCTGGCGGGCGGCGGCATGGTGCCGGTGTCGCAATCCATTTTGGCCGACGCCTTTCCGCCGCAGAAGCGCGGCCAGGCCTTCGCGCTTGTTCGGCGTCGCGGTGGTCGTCGCGCCGGTGGTCGGTCCGACGCTCGGCGGCTGGCTTGCCGACAATTTCACCTGGCGCTGGTGCTTCCTGATCAACGGCCCGGTCGGCCTCGCCACGATCGCGCTGATCGCCGTCCTTCTGCCCGCCGACAAACCCAATCCGGAGAAGCAGGCCCGGTTCGATGTCATCGGCTTTTTGCTGGTCGCGACGTTCCTCGGCGCGCTCGAGGTCGTGCTCGACCGCGGCCTTGAGGACGACTGGTTCGGCTCCAACTTTATCGTAACGTTCACAGTGATTTGCGCCCTTGCGTTCGTGCTCATGATTCCCTGGGAGCTGAGCCGCAAGGATCCGATGATCGACATGCGCATGGTCGGGTCGCGTCAGTTCGGCGCGTGCTTTCTGGTGATGGGCGCGACCGGCGCGATCCTCTACGCGACGACCCAGTTCCTGCCGCTCATGGTCCAGACCGAGTTCGGCTACACGGCGACCTGGGCCGGCCTCGTGCTGTCGCCGGGCGGCCTCGTCACGATGGTGATGATGTTCATCGTCGGACAGGTTTCCACCCGGATCCAGCCAAAATACCTGATCATGACCGGCGCGGTCTTCGCCGCGATCTCGATGTATCAGCTCACCAACGTGTACGGCGATCTCGACTTCTGGACGCTCGCGAAAACCCGCATGGCGCTCGGCGTCGGATTGCCGCTCATCTTTATCCCAATCATCGCCGCCTCTTACGACGGGATCCCGCCAAACAGGGTGGACATGGCGTCGGCCCTCATCAACGCGGCGCGCAACACGGGCGGCTCGATCGGCGTCTCGATCGCCTCGAACGTGCTCACGCATCGCGAGCAGTTCCATCAGAGCCGGCTCATCGAGCACGTCACCCCGTCGAGCCCGGGATATCAGAACACGCTGCAGCAGGTGACGCACTACTTCGCCCTGCAGGGCTTCTCGCCGGCGGACGCGCAGGCGCGGGCGACCGGCTGGATCGGCCAGCAGGTGCAGAACCAAGCCGCCTTTCTGTCCTACGTGGACGTGTTCTGGGTGCTGATGCTGCTCTCGCTCGCCGCCGTTCCGCTGGCGATGAGCCTGCGCAAGGTCAAGCTCGGCGGGGGTCCGGCCCCCGCGGCGCATTGAGCGGCGTTGGCGCCATCAGGCTTTGATCTCATGCCAGGTGGGGCCTGGATTACTGCTGAGCACTTGACTGCCGCCGGGGATCTGGGTGCTCCCGTTCATCTCCCAGATCGCGACTTGGCCGCCGTCGTTCTGCCACAGGATGTCGGCTTTGCCGTCGCCATTGAAGTCGCCGGTTCCTGTGGCGTGCCAACTTGCTCCGGGAATGGAACTTACGGTCCCGCCGCCGATCACGTTGGTCCCGTTCATTTCCCAGATCGCCACCTGGCCGTTACTCGGGTTTTGCAAGAGGATGTCGGATTTGCCGTCGCCATTGAAGTCGCCTGTCCCGACAGCTTTCCAGCCCGGCCCGGCATTGACGCTCACGGCGCCGCCGCCAATGATGTTTGTCCCATTCATTTCCCAAATGACGGTTTGGCCGCTGCTGGCGTTCTGCCACAGGATGTCGGAATGCCCGTCGCCGTTGAAGTCGCCGGTTCCGATCGCCTGCCAACCCGGCCCGGGATTGGGACTACAGCGCCGCCTCCAATCACATTGGTCCCGTTCATTTCCCAAATTGCAGCCTGACCATCGGTGTTCTGGAAAAGGATGTCGGCAAGGCCGTCAGCATTGAAGTCGCCTGTCCCGACAGCTTTCCAGTCCGGCCCGGCATTGACGTTCACCGACCCGCCGCCGATCAAACTGGGCCCGTTCATTTCCCAGACCGCAGTTTGGCCGTTGGCGTTCTGCCAAAGAATGTCGGCATGCCCGTCGCCGTTGAAGTCGCCCGATGCGATCTCATTCCAACTGGGCCCCGGATTGGTGGCCAGCACGACGCTGCCGCCGGGGATCTGGCTCGTTCCATTGATTTCCCAGATCGCAACCTGACCGTCATCGTTATGCCACAGGATGTCGGACGAGGCGTCGCCGTTGAAGTCGGATGGGGCCGGAGCCGTCGTCACGCCGAGCGGCGTGCTCGTTTCCACATTCGTGGCCAGCTCTACGGTCCCGGCGGCTGTGCCGTCGGAACGGAATAGACCGTAGCTAGTGCCGTCATAGGCGTAAAACTCGACAGCCCCATTGACCGCCGCCAGATCGAAAGGAGAGGAACTTCCGGATCCGGCGTCGATGTCCTCGACCATCACTGTTCCCGCCGCGGTCCCGTCCGACTTCCATAGTTCGTAGCCATGCGTGCCATCGTTGGCAGCAAAGTAGATGCTCGCCGTTGACGTTGATCATATTGATCGGACTAGAGCTGTTTATTCCGGGGTCGATGTCCTCGACCATGACGGTGCCAAAGGCAGTCCCATCGGACTTCCACAACTCCGTGCCGTCGGTGCCGTCGTTCGCAGTGAAGTAAAGCTCGCCGTTGACGTTGGTTAGGTTAGACGGGTATGAGCTGCCCGAGCCTGGATTGATGTCCTTGACCATCGTTGTTCCGGACGCAGTCCCGTTTGATTTCCATAGCTCGTAGCCATCAAGCCCGTCGTTGGCTTCGAAATAGAGTTCGCCGTTGACGTTCGTCAGGTCAGTTGGCGAGGAGCCGCCCGAGCCGGGATTGATGTCCTTGACCATCGTTGTGCCGGCCGCGGTCCCGTTTGATTTCCATAGCTCGTAGCCATCAAATCCGTCGTTGGCCTCGAAATAGAGCTCGCCGTTGACGTTGATCAGGTTAGACGGAAAAGAGCTGCTGGACCCAGGATAGATATCCTTGACCATTCGGGTACCCGTTGTGGTGCCATCCGACTCCCACAGTTCGTAACCGTCCGTCCCGTCGTTGGCCTCGAAGTAGAGCTCGCCGTTGACGTTGGTCAGGTAATACGGAGAAGAGCTGGCGGAGCCGGGATCGATGTTCCTCACGATCACAGTCCCAGAGGCGGTCCCGTCCGACTTCCAAAGTTCGTAGCCATCGGCGCCGTCGTTAGCCTCGAAATAGAGCGTGCCGCCGACCTTCGTGAGAAAGCTGGGGTAGGAGCCATTCGAGCCAGGATAGATGTCGTCGACCATAGCCGTTCCAGCGGCGGTGCCGTTGGAGTTCCAAAGTTCCTGGCCATTTGTGCCGTCATTGAGCGAAAAGAAGACGCGGTTGCCGATCGTTGTGAGATCATAGATCGCCCCGCTGCCAAACGAGGCGACGGCGTATGTGCCCGAGACTGTTCCGTTTGTGACCCACAGCTGCTGAACGCCGCCGACGTCTTCATCAAAATACGAGACGCTCATATGAGTCCTCCTGAAGAACGCCGATTACAACAGCGCGAACTTTGTGAAAATTTGTCCCCGAAGAAGACTATCAATGTCAAGGGGCAAACATTCAGTGTTTTAGACACCGTTTGACAGATTTGCGCTGTGATGCGGGTCACAGTGGGATAAGGAAGCGACAGGTTCGGGCATGATCAAGGCACGAAACAAACTTGGCAATAGGTAGTACTACCTATCATGCCACCCTCAGCGCGAGACGCCCACCGCGTCAGGCGATGGCGGTAGGGGAGTTCCGGGCCGGTCCTTTCCCGCCGAAAAGCGAAGCGGAAGCCATTCAATAGACTGGCCCGTCTCGTGGTACAGGATCCAAGTCTGGCCGGTGGCGGTGTCCACGAGGAGGGTTTCGGGGAAAGTTTGCGATTGGGATGCGGGGACTGCGATCATCTGATAGCGCCCGACCTGCAGCGATTGCCCATGCGCGCTTTCGGTCGCAGCAAGAAGCAAAGCGAGCAGCGCCCCGGCTGTTTTCTGCATGGATCATTGTCCCCGCAACCCGACCTAGACAGCTCATGGGATTGCGGCGAATTTTCAGCGGCGTCCCCACGCGATATATTCATCCGAAGATATCCCTTGCCGGCGCTTGAGCCCGCGCCTACACTGTCGGGCAAGCGGCGCCATGAAGCGTCATGCGCCCTAGGCCCGCAGCCTTATCGGGCGCCAAGAACCAGCTTTTCGAAAGGGATTCCAATGGAAGCGCCAAAGCTCTTGATCAACGGCAAACTGGTCGCCGGCGATCAGATCATGCAGGTCATCAATCCCGCCACAGAGGAGGTCCTGTCCGACTGTCCCCGCGCTTCGCGCGATCAGCTCGACGAAGCGGTCGCAGCGGCCAAGGCGGCCTTTCCGAAATGGTCGAAGACCGATATCGGCGAGCGCCGCAAGCTCATCGGCCAGATCGCCGACGTGATCGACGCGAACGCAGGCAGTCTCGCCCGTACGCTGACCCAAGAGCAGGGAAAGCCGCTCCCGGACGCGACCGCCGAAGTCGCCGGCATGGCCGCGTTCTTCCGCTATTTTGCGACGCTCGACCTGTCGATGAAGGTTCTGGAAGACAGCGGCGAGCGCAAGGTCGAACTTCACAGGCGCCCCCTCGGCGTCGTGGGCGCCATCATTCCCTGGAACTTTCCGCTCCTCCTGTTGGCGTTCAAAATGCCGCCAGCCTTGTTGGCCGGCAACACGCTTGTCATCAAGCCCGCGCCGACCACGCCCCTGGCGACGCTCGAGTTCGCCGCCCTGGTGGCCGAGATGCTGCCGCCGGGCGTGGTCAATTTCATCACCGACGTCAACGATCTCGGCGACGCCCTCACCTCCCATCCCGACGTTGCGAAGATTTCCTTCACCGGCTCCACTGCGACCGGGAAAAAGGTCATCGCCAGC
Organism: uncultured Alphaproteobacteria bacterium; assembly: GCA_963756955.1. Lineage (GTDB taxonomy): Bacteria > Pseudomonadota > Alphaproteobacteria > Rhizobiales > Beijerinckiaceae > Roseiarcus. The sequence continues at coordinate 115,190 of CAVWPU010000013.1, read as the reverse complement.
GCCGCGGCCACGCTGAAGCGCGTCACGCTGGAATTGGGCGGCAATGACGCCGGCATCGTGCTTGGCGACGTCGACCCGAAGAAGGTCGCCCCGGCGATCTTCGACGGCGCGTTCCAGAACAGCGGTCAGGTGTGTCTCGCGTTGAAGCGCCTCTACGTGCACGAGAGCGTCTACGACCGGATGTGCGACGAACTGGCTGAACTGGCCAATGCGGCGATCGTCGACGATGGGCTGAAGCAGGGCACGAAGCTCGGGCCGCTGCAGAACAAGATGCAATACGAGAAGGTCAAGGGCTACCTCGACGACGCCCGCGCCAACGGCACAATCGTGGCCGGCGGCGACGCGCCTGATCGTCCCGGTTACTTCATCCGGCCGACCATCGTGCGCGACATCGCGGAAGGAACGAGGCTCGTGGACGAGGAGCAGTTCGGACCCATTCTCCCGCTGATCAAATTCTCGGATCCGGACGACGCGCTCCGCCGCGCCAACGCCACGCCTTATGGGCTCGGCGCCTCGGTCTGGTCCTCAGACAAGGAAGCCGCTTACGACCTCGCTACGCAAATGGAGGCGGGCACGGTGTGGATCAACAAGCATCTCGACATTCTGCCCTACGTGCCTTTTGGCGGGGCCAAGAATTCGGGAATTGGCCGGGAGCTAGGCGAAGAGGGCCTGGCGGAATTCACTCAGTTGCAAGTGATCAATATGGCCGTCTGAGGACGGGCGGCGGACCGCCCCTCGACTTGGGGCGGTCCCCGACGACTGCTGGATGCAGTCGCCCCCTCACATCCGTCCTGGGGCTCTGACCCAAGCCGTTCATCGGCGGATCGCATCGGGGCTTGCGAATCTCTTTGATAGCTACTTGGCAAAAACAGAAGATTGTGTTATACATTCTCGTTGGCCGGATAAGAGAACCCGCGGAGGGCCGCGGCGGAGGAAGGGGAGCCGTCAGAGACATTCGCGCCGGACCTGAGACGGGACAGGATTTTTTTACTTCAAACGGCCGTAACCCATTGAAAAGGCTCGATCAGAAAAAATAAACGTAAGTAAAAGAAAGCAAATTTATTTTCGTTTATTTGCGTTTATTGACGTTTAAGCGCGTTTATTTTTGGGGGAATTGCCTGGTCAGGGATTCCGCTCGCCCTCTTCCGCCAGCGCCTTGAGCCCCTCGCGATAGGTCGGATAGGCGGGGGCAAATCCCAGTTCGGCTTTGGCCTTGGCGATCGAAACCCGCTTGTTGTCGGCGTAGAACTCCCGCGCCATGGCTGAGAGCGCAGCCCCTTCGAAAGGCTCCTCGGGCGGCGGCTCGAGCCCGAGCAGGGCGGCCGCATAAACGATGACGTCCTGCGGCGGGGCCGGCTCGTCGTCGGCGACGTTCCAGACCTGGCCCTTGAGCCCGCGCGTGAGCGCCAGGCTCGATATTTGAGCGATATCATCGACATGGGCGCGGTTGAACACCTGGCCCGGCTTGACGATCCGCCGCGCCTCGCCACGACGCAGATTGACCAGCGCATTGCGCCCCGGCCCATAGATGCCGGCGAGGCGCAGGATATCGGCTTCCGCGCCCCGCGCCCTGGCCGCCGCCGTCCAGCGCGCCTCGTCCTCGAGCCGCGCCAGTCCGCGCTCCGTGCGGGTCCGCGTCGCGCTCGTCTCGTCGACCCACGCGCCGCCGTAGTCGCCGTAAACCCCGATGGTCGAATAATAGACGATGCGCTTGCAGCGCCGGCGCGGCGGCGATCGCGGGCCCGAAGCGATCGAGCGCCGCCCCTGCCCCATCGCGCGGCGGGATCGAAACGACGATCGCCTCGGCTTTCTCGAGCGCCTGCTCGAGCCCAGGCTCTGCCTCGGTCCCGTCGAACTGATAGGCCTCGACGCCCTCGCGACGCAGGGCCGCGACGCTCTCCACGTTGCGCGCGGTTCCGCTCGCCTCGATCCAGGGCTCGCGCTGAATGAGGCGCCGGGCGCAATAGCCGAGACCGAAGAAGAAGACTTTCACCTGCGCACCCGCTCGCCCTGGCGCTACTTCTTCTTCGGCATATAGAGATCGGTCAGCGTTCCCGCGAAGGCTTCGGCCGACATGGCGAAGGTCTCCGAGAGCGTCGGGTGCGGATGGACGGTCAGGCCGATGTCCTCGGCTTCGGCGCCCATCTCGATCGCCAGCGCAGCCTCCGAGATCAGGTCGCCGGCGTTCGGCCCGACGATGCCGCAGCCGATGAGACGCTGGGTCTCTTCGTCCCACAGGGTCTTGGTCAGGCCCTCGTCGCGGCCGAGCGAGAGCGACCGCCCGCTCGCCGCCCAGGGAAAGACGGCCTTGCCGTATTTGATCCCCTTCGCCTTGGCTTCCGTCTCCGTCACGCCCGCCCAGGCGACTTCCGGATCGGTGTAAGCGACCGAGGGTATCGCCTTGGCGTCAAAAGAGGATTTGTGCCCGCTCGCGACTTCCGCCGCGACCTTGGCCTCATGCGTCGCCTTGTGCGCCAGCATCGGCTGGCCGACGATGTCGCCGATGGCGAAGATGTGCGGCACGTTGGTGCGCATCTGCCGGTCGACCGCGATATAGCCGCGCTCGTCGACGGCGACGCCCGCCGCCTCCGCGCCGATGCGCGCGCCGTTCGGCCGCCGCCCGACCGACACCAGAATCGCGTCGAAGGTCTGGGTGCTCGCGCCGTCCGGGACCTTCGTAAGTCACTTTAAGTCCGTCCGGCTCCGCCTTGACGGCGGTCACCTTCGTCTTGAGCAGGATCTTCTCGTAGAGCTTGCCGATGCGCTTGGCGAGCGGGGCGACGATGTCCGGATCGGCGCCCGGCATGAGCTGGTCCATCATCTCGATCACGGTGATCGCCGGCGCCGAGCGCATGATAGACCGTCGCCATCTCGAGACCGATGATGCCCCCGCCGAGCACCAGCATCCGCTTGGGGATGAAATTGATCTCGAGCGCCCCGGTCGAATCCCAGATGCGCGGGTCGGCGGGAATGAAGCCCGGCGCGGCCGGTTCGGAGCCTGCGGCGATGATCGCCTTGTTGAAGCGCACGACCCGCGCGCCCTCCGCCGTTTCGACCCGCAGGGTGTTGGGCGAGGTGAACTTGCCCTCGCCCGTCGACCGTCTTCACCTTCGCTGCTTGGCGAGGCCGACGAGGCCGCCTGTCAGGCGCTTGACCACGCCGTCCTTCCAGCCGCGAATGGCGGCGGGGTCGAAGGTCGGCGCGCCAAAGCTCACGCCGTGCGAACCCATCGCCTTGGCGTCGTCGATCGACCTTGGCGACATGCAGCAGCGCCTTGGACGGGATGCAGCCGACGTTGAGGCAGACGCCGCCGAGCGTCGGCGCGCGAGTCGACCAGAACGACGTTCTGCCCGAGATCGGCGGCGCGGAAGGCGGCGGTGTAGCCGCCGGGACCCGCGCCCAGAACCAGAATATCGGCCTCGAAATCGGCCTGTCCGCCGGGGTCAGCCGCGGGCTTCGGCGGCGGGCCCGCCGGCGCGGCGGCCTTGGGCGCGGGCTCCTGGATTTCGACGCCGCCGCCTTGGGCGTCGCTGCTCGGCGCGGCCTTGGGCGTCTGCGACGCCGGGGCCGCTTTCGTCTCCCCTCCGCCTGAATAGGTCGCGAGCAGGTCGCCCTGGCTGACCTTGTCGCCGACCTTGACGCGGATCTCGCCGATCACGCCATCCTCAGGCGCCGGCACGTCCATGCTCGCCTTGTCGCTTTCGAGCGTCAGGATCGTCTCGTCCTTGCGGACGCTCTGTCCGGGCGCGACGAGGATTTCGATGACCGGCACGTCCTTGAAGTCGCCGATGTCGGGGAGCCGGATTTCGTTCGCCATGGCCGTCTGTCTCTCTATCGGACCGCGGTCACAGAGATAATGCGCCGCATGTCCTCCAGGAGGCCCGCGAGATGGCGCATGAAGCGAGCGCCCGCGGCGCCGTCGATCACCCTGTGATCGTAGGATAGGCAAAGCGGCAGCATGAGACGAGGCTGGAACGCCTTCCCGTCCCACACCGGCGCCATCTTCGAACGCACGACGCCGAGGATCGCCACCTCGGGCGCGTTGACGATCGGGGTGAACGCGGTCCCGCCGATGCCGCCCAGCGAAGAGATGGTGAAGGTCGCGCCCTGCATTTCGGCCGGCGCGAGCTTGCCGGCGCGCGCCTTTTCCGAGAGCGCGCCAAGTTCGCGGGCGAGATCGATGACGCCTTTCTGGTCGACGTCCTTGATGACCGCGACCACGAGGCCGTCGGGCGTGTCGACGGCGACGCCGATGTGCCAATAGCGTCGCAAAATCAGAGAGTCGCCGCCCGGACTGAGAGCGGCGTTGAAAGTCGGGAAGGCTTTCAGCGTCGCGACCGCGGCCCGCATGAGAAGCGGCAGCAGCGATACGCGGTAAGGCTTTGACTTGTCTTTCTTCGCGTCCTCGTCGAGCGCCTTTCGGAAGGCGTCGAGATCGGTGATGTCGGCTTCGTCCGTATGCGTGACATGCGGAATGTTGACCCAGGAGGCGTGCAGCCGCGGGCCGGAGATCTTCTTGATGCGCGAGAGCGGGACCGTCTCGATCGGGCCGAACTTGGCGAAGTCGACCTGCGGGACGGCGGGCAGCGCGCCGCCGCCGCCCGCAGGCGCGCGCCGCGCCTCTGGCGACAGCGCCGCCTTCACATCCTCGCGGGTGATGCGGCCCTTCTCGCCGGTCCCCTTGATCTGATTGAGATCGAGGCCGAGCTCGCGCGCGAGCCGCCGAACCGCGGGGCCGGCGAAGACGCCGGAGAAATCGGCGACGGCGGGCCCGGCCCAGCTTCGGCGGCCGAGGCGGCAGATCGCTGGGCGCGACGGGCGAGGTGTTCGGCGCTTCGGCGGCGTCCTCTTCTTCCTTCGCATCCGCCTCGTCGGCCTGATCCGACGGAGACCGACCCAGCCGATCCGCCGGCGTCGAGCTTCGCGACCAGCGAGCCCATCGACACTTTGTCGCCGACCTTGACGACAATCTCCGTGATCTTGCCGGCCGCCGGCGAGGGCACGTCCATGCTCGCCTTGTCGGATTCGAGCGTCACGATCGGCTGCTCCGCCTCGACCGTGTCGCCGACCTTGACCAGAACCTCGATGACCGGGATGTCCTTGAAGTCGCCGATGTCGGGGATCGTGATGTCGATCGTCGCGGCTCTTGGCGGGCGCCGAAGCGCGGGCGCCTTGGCAGGCGCGCGGTGGTCTTCGCCGGCGGCCTTTGCGGGCGCGGCGGCGGGCTTCTCCGGAGCCGCGGCCTTGGCGGGGGCGGCTTCGGCCTTGCCGCCCTCGCGCGGATTCGATGCGCGCGATCAGCGTTCCCATCGACACCTTGTCGCCGACCTTCGCCACGATCTCGGCGACCGCGCCCGCCACCGGCGAGGGCACGTCCATCGTCGCCTTGTCGGATTCGAGCGTGACCAGCGACTGATCGACCTTGACGACGTCGCCCGGGCTTCACCAGCACCTCGATGACCGGGCACGTCCTTGAAGTCGCCGATGTCGGGAACCTTCACGTCGACTTTCGCCACCGGCGCTCTCTCCTCAGCGAACAGATTAGTTTGGGAATGCCGAGCTTTCAGCTTCGCGCCGGGTTCGGCCCCTCCGGGTCGATGCCGTATTTGGCGATCGCCTCGGCCACGCGCCGGGTGGGCAGCAATTGCTCTTCCGCCAGCGCCTTCAAACTCGCGACCGTGACGTGATAGCGGTCGACCTCGAAGAATGAGCGCAGGCGGCGGCGATAGTCGGAGCGCCCGAAGCCGTCGGTTCCGAGCGTCTTGTAGCGCGCGGGAACATAAGGCCGAATTCCGTCCGGAAGCGCCTTCATGTAGTCGGTCGACGCGATGACCGGCCCCTTCCCGCTCGCCAAGGCCTGGGTGATGAACGGGACCTTCGGCGTCGGCTTCCGGATGCAGCAGATTCCAGCGCTCGACATCGAGGCCCTCGCGGCGCAGCTCGGTGAAGCTGGTGACGCTCCAGATCTCGCTGCTGACGCCGTGCTCGCTGGCCAGCATCTCGGCCGCCGCTTCGACCTCGCGCAGGATCGCGCCCGCGCCCAGCAGGCGCACGTGGAGGCCCGGCTGATCGGCCTTGACCTCGCGCAGCTTGTAGGCGCCCTTGAGGATGCCCTCCTCCGCCCCTTCCGGCATCGCCGGATGGGGGTAATTCTCGTTCAGGGTCGTGATGTAGTAGAAGACGTCGTCCTGATCGACGAGCATCCGGTTCAGGCCCGCGTGGACGATCACCGCCACTTCGTAGGCGTAAGTCGGGATCGTAGGTTACGCAATTCGGGATGGTCGAGGCGAGAATATGGCTATGGCCGTCCTCGTGCTGCAGGCCCTCGCCGTTGAGGGTCGTGCGGCCGGAGGTGCCGCCGATCAGGAAGCCGCGGGTCCGCATGTCGCCCGCCGCCCAGGCGAGATCGCCGACGCGCTGGAACCCGAACATCGAATAGTAGATGTAGAAGGGGATCATCGGCACGTTCGAGGTCGAATAGGACGTGCCCGCGGCGATGAACGAGGCCATCGCGCCCGGCTCGTTGATGCCTTCCTGAAGGATCTGGCCTTTCGGATCCTCGCGGTAATACATGAGCTGATCGGCGTCCTGCGGCCGATAAAGCTGGCCGACCTGGCTGAAGATCCCGACCTGCCGAAACAGGCCCTCCATGCCGAAGGTGCGGCTCTCGTCGGGGACGATCGGCACCACATGCGAACCGAGGTTCTTGTCGCGCAAGAGCGCGGTCAGAATCCGGACGAAGGCCATGGTGGTCGAGATTTCGCGCCCCTCGGCGGTCGCTTTCAAGAGCGCGTCGAAAGTGGAAAGCGGGGGAACGACGAGCGGGTCGCTCTTGCGCCGGCGGGCCGGCAGATAGCCGCCGAGCGCCGCGCGCCGCTCGTGCAGATAGTTCATTTCCTTGCTGTCCTCGGCGAAGCGCAGGAAGGGAACGTTGTCGAGCTCGGCGTCCGAAACGGGGATTTGGAACCGGTCGCGGAAGGCCTTCAGCGCCTCGTGGCCGAGCTTCTTGGCCTGATGCGCGATCATCTGCCCTTCGCCGGCCGCGCCCATGCCATAACCCTTGACGGTTTTGGCGAGGATGACGGTCGGCTGGCCCTTGTGGTCGACCGCCGCCTTGTAGGCGGCGTAGACCTTGACCGGATCGTGCCCGCCTCGGGTCAGCGCCCAGATCTCGGCGTCGGTCCAATCCTCGACCATCGCCGCCGTCTCAGGATAGCGGCCGAAGAAGTTCTTGCGGATGTAGGCGCCGTCCTTCGACTTGAAGTCCTGGTATTCGCCGTCGACGCATTCCTCCATCAGCTGGCGCAGCTTGCCCTCATGTATCCTTGGCGAGCAGCGCGTCCCAGCCGGAGCCCCACAGGCACTTGATGACGTTCCAGCCCGCGCCGCGGAAATCGGCCTCCAGCTCCTGGACGATCTTGCCGTTGCCGCGCACCGGCCCGTCGAGACGCTGGAGGTTGCAGTTGATGACGAAGATGAGGTTGTCGAGCTTCTCGCGGCCGGCGAGCGAGATCGCGCCGAGCGATTCCGGCTCGTCCATCTCGCCGTCGCCGCAGAACACCCAGACCTTGCGCGGCGCGGTGTCGGCGAGCCCTCGCCCGTGCAGATAGCGCAGAAACCGGGCCTGGTAGATCGCCATCAAGGGCCCGAGGCCCATCGACACCGTCGGGAACTGCCAGAAGTCCGGCATCAGCCAGGGATGGGGATAGGAGGCCAGACCCTTGCCGCCGACCTCCTGGCGGAAGTTCACGAGCTGATCATCGGTGAGGCGGCCCTCGAGATAGGCGCGGGCGTAAATGCCGGGCGAGCTGTGGCCCTGGAAATAGATCAGGTCGCCGCCGTGCGTCTCGTTGCGAGGCATGCCAGAAATGCATGAAGCCGGTGTCGTAGAGGGTCGCCGCCGACTGGAAGCTCGCGATGTGGCCGCCGAGCTCGGAGGATTCCTTGTTCGCCTTGACGACCATCGCCGCGGCGTTCCAGCGGACGTAGCGGCGGATGTGCTGCTCGAGCTTGCGGTCGCCCGGATGCGGCGGCTCGCTTTCGGGCGAGAATGGTGTTGACGTAGGCGGTGTTGGCGGCGAACGGCAGCTTCGCGCCCTTGCGGCGAGCGGAGGTGACAACCGCGTCCAGGATGTCGTCGACCTTGCCGATCCCCTCGAAGGCCTCGACGGAATCGAGCGCGTCGAGCCATTCGTCGGTTTCGTCGGACTGGTCCTTGACCCTGTCGTCCATCGGGCCGACCTCCCTCTCACTCATACGAAAGTCGTAAGCGAGCTTGGCGCAGTCTTCTCACGCGTCCGGCGCAATTGGCAATCGCGGCGGACGGCGCCGCTGCCATGTCAATCCTGCATGCGAGCGACGGCGCATTGGCCGGCGCTCGTCGGACGCGATAGAATAGTCCGCGGCGCGCTTCGACGGACGGCTGTTGAGACGCTGAGGGAGCAGAATTTGGCCGGCCTTACGACCCATGTTCTCGACGTCGACCAGCGGCCGGCCCGCCGAAGGCGTGCGGGTCGAGCTTTACGAGCTGACGGGCGGATCGAGACCGCAAGCTCGTCGCCGATGTCGTGACCAATGCCGACGGCCGCACCGACAAGCCGCTGATCAGCGCCGATCAGGCGCGCGCCGGCCAGTTCGAGCTCATCTTCCATGCCGGCGACTATTTCCGCCGCGAGCGCGCGGAGCTCGCCGACCCGCCGTTCCTCGACCTCATCCCGATCCGCTTCGGCGTCGCCGATCCCCAGGCGCACTATCACGTGCCGCTGCTCGTCTCGCCGTGGAGCTATTCGACCTATCGCGGAAGCTGAAGGGGCTCGGGCGTCGGTCAGGCCGACATTTGGGTTTTCTTGGAACGGTCGCGCATTTGCCGTGCGAAATCCAAGGATTGCGGCTATTGGATTTCCTTGGATTTTCTTGGATTCTCTCGTCCGAATCTAGACTTATCAATGGGTTACATGGGATATTCTCAGCGGAAATACTTTTCGCGCGGATCTCTCCCTTGGAGGCGCCACGGGCAGCGTCCCTTAAGCGGTGGAAGAGCAGAATTGTTCATAGGGCAAGCTTAACTTGATTTCTGATTTTCTGCAAGATTTGTCGGCTGCCTCCTTCCCTCCATTCGGGGCAACGAGCGCCCTGGCAGCGCCTCGCGTCGCTGGATTAATGGAACATGGGACAGAGGGCGATGTAACCGAAATGCGATTGGCTCGTATTAAAGTCGTGGACCAGGTCGCAGCTCGCAGTCGGCTTGGCGGGTTCGCGGCCCTGGCCGTGTATCCGCGCAGCGCCTGGTACTGTTGCATATACAACGTCTGAGTGTGCAAGTCGCCGGGATTGCCCGCCACTTGCGCGAACCGCTGGCGTCATGGACAGGAGACCGAAGATCGCGCCCGCCGTCAGGGCGCCGAGATATGGGCGTTTCATGGTGTCTTCTCCGATGCTTGAACCGGAAGACGAACGTTCCCTCTGTCGGAGGCTTGCGCGCAACGTCGGAAACGGAAGGGTGTCATGTTGCCGGAGCGATTAAGGCCTTTCGGTCTTCGTTCCTCATCCTGAGCGCTCTCGCCTTCCAAACGGACTAGACCGTCTAGTCTTATCAAAGAATAAGGATGCCCGTATGGTTTGCAATGCGGAACTAGACCGTGCGGTCTTTTGTCTTTGATGTGGCGGGGTCAAAAGTGCGTGATAGGCTCAGGCATGCCATTTCTCGACAAATCGCCAAGCCTTCCCAATGGGCGATCAAGCCTTCCCAATGGGCGATAAGGCTCAGTTGATCATCTGCGCCGCTCGGGAGGCCTTCCTCGAAAAAGGCTACGACGGCGTCAGCATGGACGAGGTGGCGAGCCGCGCTGGCGTGGCGAAACAGACCGTCTACGCCCGCTACGCCAGCAAAGACGCTCTGTTCCTCGCCGTCGTGGAGAGCCTGCAGGGCAGGATGCTTTCGGCGATGTCCGCGACGGCGTCGCTGCCCATACGCGATCGACTGCAACATATCGCACGCGAATTGCTCGACCTGGTGCTCGACCCCTCGAGCCTGTCGCTCTCCCGAATCGCCTTGGGCGCTTCCTACCGTTTCCCAGGCTTGGGCCACTCGATTTACGGCGCCAGAATCAAGAAACTCCATTCAGTTCTGGCCGACATCCTTGAGCAAGCGGCAAAGGACGGCTCCTCGCGGTCGACAATCCGACCATCGCCGCTGAGCAGTTCCTGGCGCTTGTCAGGGGGGAACTGCACCTCCATTGCCTGTATGATCCAAGTTTCCGGCCTTCGCGGGTGAAGATCGAGGGGCAGATCGACGCCGGCGTCGATTGCTTCATGGCCCGCTACGGGGCGCGTGCAGGCGTCAACCATTTAAACATAGATGGTAGGTATTTCTACCTAGAGGCGGCTTAAACCGCGGCCCGCGTGAGCGTTTTTTTCGCACTGCACTCTTGAATAAGCCTGCTCACTATATTATAAGCATGCTTATGTTATCGCTTGCTCACAAATGGACCATCTCCCCCGCCCGCGAGCTGGGCTTTCGCGCTCCATGACGTCGCTCGCCTGCTCCGGACCTATTCCGACCAGCGCGCTCGCGAGCTCGGCACGACCCGCGCGCAATGGGCGGTGCTGTCGCGCCTGCAGCGCTGCGAGGGCGCCAAGCAGAACGAACTGGCCGAGGCGCTCGACCTCGCGCCGATCACGCTCGGACGGCTGATCGACAAACTGACCGCCGCCGGCCTCGTCGAGCGGCGCGACGACGCGACCGACCGCCGCGCCAACCGTCTCTATCTCACGGAAAAAGCCGCGCCGGCTTTGAGGGATCTTGGGGCGCTCGCCGAGGACCTGATGGGCCGCGCGATGGCGGGCATCGACCAATCGACGATCGACGCCATGCACGACGGCCTCATGACCATGAAAGCCAATATCAAGAACGAATTGATTGCTGGAGCTGAATCCAAGTGACCCAACCCAAGCCAGTCTCCGGGCGCGATCCGGCGCAGGAGAACGATCCGCCCGCCGCGTCCCAGCCGGCGCAGCCGCTGCCTTTCACGCCGTCGAAGGGAGCCGCGCCCGCAATCGGCGGCGCGCGAATCCGCGGCGCAAACGCCATCGGCGCAGCAGCCCTCGCAGCCCATTCAGTTCACGCCGGCGCGAACGCCCGCGCCCGGCCCGCAAGCGCCGCCGGCCGCGCCGCCACCGCCGCCGCCTGCCGCGGCAGACGCCGATCGTCGTCAAGAAGAAGCGCGGGACCGGGCGTTTCGTCATGCTCGTCGTCATCCCGCTCGTCGCGCTCGCGCTCGGCTTCACCTGGTGGCTGAGCAGCGGCCGCTATGTCTCGACCGACAACGCCTATGTCGGCGCGAACAAGTCGCTCATCGCGCCGCAGGTCACCGGCTCGATCGCCGCCGTGCATGTCGTCGAGGGGCAGAAGGTCAAGGTCGGCGATCCGCTCTTCGACATCGATCCCAAGCCCTATGACATCGCGCTCGCGCTCGCGAAGGGCAAGCTGGAAGCGGCGAAGGTCGAATTCGCCAATCTCGGATCCGCCTATTCGAGCAACGTCGACCAGATCAAGATGGGCGAGGATGCGGTGAAGGTTCGTCAGGCCGATTTCGATCGCAAGAATGAACTCGCCATTTCGCGCTCAGGCACGACCGCCGACCGCGACACCTCGATGGCCAATCTCATTCAGGCCAAGCAGATCCTCGAATTCGTCAAATGGCAGCAGGCGACGGTCAAGGTGAAGCTCGGCGGCGGCCCCGAACACGACCATCGACCAGTTCCCCGACTATATGCAGGCGAAGGCCGCGGTCGATGACGCGGAGCGCAACCTGCGCAACACCAAGGTGCTCGCGCCGATCGACGGCGTCGCGACGCAGGTGCCCGAGATCGAGCTCGGGCGCGTGTCGGCGGCTGGACAGCCGATTTTCGCGATCGTCGCGGATACGGGCCTCTGGGTCGACGCCAATCCGAAGGAATCGGACTTGACCTATGTCCATGTCGGCCTGCCCGCCACGGTCAGCGTCGACACGTTTCCCGACAAGGAATGGAAGGGGACGATCTGCTCGATCGCGCCCGGCACCGGCGCCCAGTTCGCGATCCTGCCGCCGCAGAACGCGAGCGGCAACTGGGTCAAGGTCGTCCAGCGCGTGCCGCTCCGCTTCTGCTTCGATCCGAAAGAGGACACGACGGGCCTGCGCGCCGGGATGAGCACCTATCTCACCGTCGACACCGGACGGGTGCGCACGCTCGCCGGCACGCTTGAAGGGCTCAAGAAGTGGGTGGTCGGCTATGTCGACACGCTCATGGGAGCGCGGACCGCCGTCATCCGATGAACGCGCAAGCGCCCGCGCCGCTCTGCCGCTCTACGAGACGATCTCGCCGACGCTCAAGTGGCTGCTGACCGTCTGCATCATGATGGCGACCATCATGCAGGCGCTCGACACCACGATCGCCAATGTCGCCCTGCCCTACATGCAGGGTTCGCTCGCGACGACGCAGGATCAGATCAACTGGGTGCTGACCTCCTACATCGTCGCCGCCGCGATCATGACCTCGCCGCTCGGCTGGATGGCGACGCGCTTCGGCCGCAAGAAGCTGTTCATCGTCTGCACGGCCGGGTTCACCGTCGCGTCGATGCTGTGCGGCGTTGCGCTGTCGATCGAGCAGATGGTCGCCTACCGGCTGCTTGCAGGGCGTGTTCGGCGCGGCGCTCGTGCCCTTGAGCCAGGCGGTGATGCTCGACATTTTCCCGCCCGCCAAGCGCGGCTCGGCGATGGCGATCTGGGGCATGGGCGTGATGCTCGGCCCGATCATGGGTCCGACGCTCGGCGGCTGGCTCACCGACTCCTATTCGTGGCGCTGGGTGTTCTTCGTCAATCTGCCGTTCGGCATCCTCACCACCGCGGGCCTCTGGATCTTCATGAGCGAAACGCCGACGCGGCGCGACGTGCCCTTCTCCTGGTTCGGCTTCCTGAGCCTGTCGCTCGGCATCGGCTCTCTGCAGATGATGCTCGATCGCGGCGAACAGCTCGGCTGGTTCGAGTCGCCTGAAATCTGGATCGAGATGATCCTCGCGATCATCGGCTTCTATTTCTTCCTCGCCGACTGCCTGACCTCCGCGCGGCCGTTCATCAGCGTGCGCATCTTCAAGGACTGGAACTTCTCGATCGCGCTCGTCTTCATGTTCCTGGTCGGCATCATGCTGCTCGCGAGCATGGCGCTGGTGACGCCGTTCATTCAGAACCTGCTCAACTACCCGGTGTTCTCGAGCGGCGTTCTGCTCGGCACGCGCGGGATCGGCACATTCGTGGGCATGTTCCTGGTCGGCAGGCTGAGCGGCAGGGTCGACAATCGGATCATGATCCTCATCGGCCTCGTGCTCTCTTCTGTGTCGCTCTACCTCATGGTCGGTTGGAACCTCGACGTTTCAGCCCAGACGATCGTGATCAATTCGGTCGCGCAAGGGTTGGGCCTCGGCTTCATCTTCGTGCCGCTCAACACGATCGCCTTCGCAAGCCTGCCGGGCGAATTGCGCACGGAGGGCGCCGCGCTCTGGACGCTCATCCGCAACATCGGCTCGTCGGTCGGCATCTCCGTCGTCATCGCGCGCCTGACCAGCATGACGACCATGTTCCACAGCCAGCTCGTCGAGCATGCGACGCCGTTCAACGACGCGCTGAGAATGCCGAACGCCTCGATGGTCTGGGGACACGGCCTTCCGAGCATGGCGATGCTCGAAGGGATGATCACCCAGCAAGCGGCGATCATGGCCTATTCGAACAGCTTCCTGTTCATGACCTTCGTCGCGCTCTGCGCCTTCCCGCTGCTTGCGCTCATCCGCTCGACAAAGTCCGCGGCGCCGGTTTCGCGCGAAGAGGCGGCGGCGCACGCGGTGATGGACTGACGACTGCCGGTCGGGCGACGCTCGGCAAGCCGTCGCCTCGCCTGAGGATCGTGGGCGGGCAGATAGACCGTCGGCTGCGCCCGGACAAACGCCCGGATGGCGGCAAGCGTCGCCGCCGCTTGGTCATCGCTGTCACTGACGCCGTCAATGGTCCCGTTGACCATCGCCTCCTCGTTGTAAGACGCATCGCCGGCGATGAAGACGGCGGTATCCTGGTCCTCGACGACGACCGAAAGGTGATCGCCGGTGTGGCCTGGCGTGGCGACCGCGACAATCGCGCCGTCCGGCGGTCAGGCGCTTCGATTGCGGGAACGGTCCGTGGGGGCCATCATCGAGAATGAGCGGCTTCGGATCGAACGCCTTCGGCCAGCGCTGCGGCAGATAGCCGCGCAACTGCCCGGCGATGCCGGAGGCGCGCTGCAACTCGCCGGGAGAGACCAGAATCTCGCTCATCGGGAAATGGCCCAAACCGCCATCGTGATCGATATGCAGGTGGGTCAGCACGACGCGCTTGACGTCGGCTGAGCCAATGCCCAGCCCCTTGAGCTGAGGGCCCGCCTCTTGTTCCGGCTCGATGTCGAAGCGGACGCAGAATCGGAAATAGGGGTGCCAGCGCGGCAGACGTTTCACACCGGCTGACACGCCCGTATCGACCAGGATCACGCCGTCGCGATGCTCGATCGCATAGGCGTTGACCGGCAGCCAGTCCGACCACTCGGCGTCGAAGAGGGGCGCGAGGCGGCGCCTGAGCCCTTGGCCTCGGCCGAGGATCTGGCTCGCCTTGATTTGAACCCGCCGGTCTCGATGACGTGGATGCGCATAGCCTTACTCCCTAAGCGCGACCGATGCGGCCGAGATGCGTGTCGCCGAAGCCGCTCGCATATTTGAAGCCGTAGCCGAGCATGCGGTCGAAGCCGATGTGGGCCATCCAGATCAGCGCCAGCGTCAAGGCGACAGGCGAGCCGAGAGCAAAGCCTGCAAGCGCAAGCAGCAGCGCCAGCGCATAGGTATGGGCGAAATTATAGGCGAGCGCGCCCGCCCTTGGACCGACAAGATAGGCAAGCATGGAAAGATCGGGCGCAAGGAACAGAACCGCGAACGCCAGCCACGAGAAGCCAGCGTGGGCGTAAAGCGCAATCGCCGTAGCGAAGGCGGCCGCGCCCTCGAGGCGCAGAACAGCCCTGACCCCGCCTGACGCCGACCCGCCGGCGCGCACGGGAGCCGGCTCGCTGGCATGGGCGAGGCGCGTAGAGATCGCGGTCATCGAAGCCTCCGTGAGCAGCGGCGCGTGGCGCAACCGGTTGGCCTTCTCGATACGCCCTCGCCGACTCTGCGGAATTGCATATTTATCTTGATCAGCTATACGTTTTCGTATGAGTGGCCGCGAGCCTAACTGGGACGAATTGCGCACGTTCCTCGAGGTCGCGCGCGACTTGAGCCTGAGCGGCGCCGCGCGCCGGCTCGGTCTTACGCAGCCGACAGTCGGGCGCCATATCGACGCGCTGGAAGAGGCGCTCGGTCTGACGCTGTTCACCCGCTCGCCCCGCGGCCTCACGCCGACCGCGGCCGCGAAAGCGCTTGTCCCACATGCCGAGGCGATGGGCGCGGCCGCGGCGGCGCTGGGACGCTCAGCCTCTTCGGCGGGGGCGATCGATCGCGGCGTCGTGCGCGTCACCGCGAGCGAGATCATGGGCTGCGAAGCGCTGCCGCCGATTTTCGCCGGCTTTCGCGCCCGCAATCCGGGGATCGCCGTGGAGCTTGCGGTCACCAACCGCAATCAGGATCTCGCGCGCGGCGACGCCGACATCGCCGTGCGCATGGTCCGCCCGACCCAAAGTGGGCTCGTCGCACGCCGCATCGGCTCGACGCGCATCCGGCTTTACGCGCATCGCGACTACCTCGCGCGATTTGGCGAACCGCGCTCGTTCGCCGATCTGAAGCGTCATTGTTTCATCGGCTTCGACCGTGACAATCAAACGTTTCGGTCCGCAGGCGCATTTGCGCAATCGTTCACGCGCGAGGACTTCGGCTTTCGCTGCGACAGCGACCTCGCCCAGCTCGCCGCGCTGCGGGCCGGGGTTGGCGTCGGCGGCTGCCAGGACGCCATCGCGCGCCGCACGCCCGATCTCATTCCCGTGCTGCCGAACGCCTTTCAGTTCACTCTTGAGGTGTGGCTGGTGATGCATCGCGACCTGAAAACCGAGGCGCGGGTGCGGCTTCTGTTCGACTGGCTGGCGTCAGGGCTCGAGGATTACATTAAGGGACGCCCGGCCGCGGGTCAGTTGGCGGGGGCGAATCGCGGGCCGAACAGGCGCGCTGTTTAGCGCAACGCCATTTCGGGAGCGGCTACAGACTTGCTGGGGCGTAGGCTAACCCATACATCGGAGCCATGATGGAGATCACCCTTGTTTGACTTCTGCACAGCTTAGGAAGTCGCTGATCTCAAAGTGGTCTGGCTGCTTGACTGCTCGCATTGGCCGTAAAGCTAGTGTAATGTTTCTTTGACTGTCACGCGCGCCGATAGCCAGACCGCGCTGAAAGAATGAACCAAACGAAACGAAAGCATTAGTCTAACTTTCGTTCTTGTCCGCGGAGAAAGACTGGGATGGCGAATGACGCCTCATCGTATCCATACGATACCGTTGTGAGGATTACTGATACGATTGGGAGACTAGTCATGGCAGGGCTCCGGAGTATTGATTTCGCCAGATGAAGTCTTGACTGCCAGCCACGTTGTTTACATCGAAGGAACAGGGTCCAGCCACGAACATCACTGTCACGCCCGGCTATAGCCCCGGCGATCGTCCTTACGGCTCAGCCTCAGCGGCTAATATTCATTATTTTGAAGTGGACGATGCGGGCGACCTCATAAGCAATGACCAATCAGCAGATCGACTATGCGCTTATCCACCTGTCTTCGCCGTTTTCGAAGACGCTGGGACAATGGGACTTGAAGCCGAATTTTTCTGGCGGAACCGTCAATATCACCGGATATCCGGCCTCGGCGGGGGCGACCAGATTACGTCCACTCAAACCGTTACTGTGGACCCAAGTTACACGCTGTTGGACGGAACCGTCGATTGGCGACGGTTCTAGCGGAGGGCCCGTCTGGATCGAGACCAGCTCGGGCCCAGAAGTTGTGGGGATCGTTTCGAGCGACGGGCCACACGGCGATACAGGGCTATAATGTTTTAGATAACGACCTCTGTGCTTCAACCAGATTGAAGCTTGGGTTGCGCAGGACGACGGTTCCGATAGCTGGGGTTTCGACGCCGGCTAGCCGGTTACTCCGGAGCGGTACGACCGTCGTCCCCTCGCCCCGCTTCAACGCCGGAGGAAGTTCCCCCGACATCCTGTGGCAGAACACCAACGGTCAGGCCGCCATCTGGGACATGAACGGCGCCACTGTCGTCGGCGGCGCAACACTGGACCCCAATCCCGGACCGGGTTGGACTGAGATCGGAACGGGCGACTTCACCGACACTGGCCAGTCCGACATCCTGTGGCAGAACGCGGATGGTCAGGCCGCGATCTGGGACGTGAACGGGACCAATGTCGTCGGCGGAGGGACCATCAGCCCCGATCCTGGCTCGGCTTGGCGCGCGGTTGGAACTGGCGATTTCAACCGCGACGGCTTTTCCGACATCCTATGGCAGAACGCCGACGGTCAGGCCGCGATCTGGGAAATGAACGGGACCAACGTGATCGGCGGCGGGACCATCAGCCCCAATCCCGGACCCGGTTGGACTGCGGTCGGAACTGGCGATTTCAACGGCGATGGCCAGTCCGACATCTTGTGGCAGAATGCGGATGGTCAGGCCGCGATCTGGGAAATGAACGGGACCAACGTGATCGGCGGCGGACTCGTCGGCCCCAATCCTGGACCTGGCTGGAAAGCGCTTGGGACCGGCGATTTCAACGGCGACGGCCAATCCGACATCTTGTGGCAGAATGCAGACGGTCAGATCGCGATCTGGGAAATGAACGGGACCAACGTGATCGGCGGCGGCCTCGTCGGCGTCAATCCTGGACCCGGTTGGAATGCGGTTGGAACTGGCGATTTCAACGGCGACGGCTTTTCCGATATCGTTTGGCAGAACACGAATGGTCAGGCGGCGATCTGGGAAATGAGCGGAGCCAACGTGATCGGCGGCGGGACCATCAGCCCCAATCCGGGGCCGACTTGGCAAGCCGTTTGAGATCGCCGCGATTGGATCCGAGGGTTACGCCGGCCGCGCGATCTCGAGCACCAGGTCCGCGAGCCGTTCGGCGGCGTCCGGCGACGCCGACCGATTTCGCCGCCGCGGCCGCCGCCGCGAGCTTGGCCGGCGCGGCAAGCGCGTCGCGTAGGATTGCCGCCAGCCGCTCGGGCGTGAACTCGGTCTGCGGCACGACGGTCGCGCCGCCGGCCTTCGCGAGCGCCGCGGCATTCGCGGCCTGATCCTGATCGAGCGCATGCGGAAACGGCACGAGGACGGAAGCGCGCCCGATGACCGCGAGCTCCGAGACGGTCGAGGCGCCGGCCCGGCCGATGACGAGATGAGCGGCCGCGATCCGCGCCGGCAAATCGGCGAAGAATTCCGCGATCTCGACCGGAAAGTTCATGCGCGCGCAAGCCGCCGCCACGCGCGCGCTGTCCTCGCCGCGCGCCTGCTGGGTGAGGCGGATCCACTGCCGCTCGTCCGGGTTCATCAGCGCGAGCGCCGCAGGCACGACATCGGCCATAACGCGGGCTCCCTGCGAGCCGCCGGTCACCAGAAGGTTCAAGCGCTGTCCGACATGGTCGGGATAGGGGATCGCGGCGGCGGCGATGACCGACTGGCCGAACCGGATTGCCGGTCACGCGCGTCTTGCGCCTGATCGACGCCCTTCAAGCCGCGGAAAGCCGCAAGCGATCAGCGTTGACGCGCGGGCTCAAGAAGCGATTGGCGCGTCCCATCACCGCGTTCTGCTCATGCAGGACGGTCGGAACCCTGAGGAGCCAGGCGGCGAGGAGCGGCGGCACCGTCGGATAGCCGCCAAAGCCGACCACCGCGCGCGGCTTGATGCGGCTGAGCTTGACGGCGGCGGCCGCGAGGCCCGCGCCCAGGGTCAGCGAAGCGCGCGCCTTGGCGAGCGCGCCGGCCTCCGTTGTCGTCGCCGACGGAAAGGCGTGGATCGCGCGCGCCGGAAAATCGCCGCCGAATTTGAGCGCCCGGCTGTCGGTCGCGAGTTCGACTTCGGCGCCCCGCTTGGCGAGCGCCGCCGCCAGCGCCGCGGCGGGAAAGAGATGTCCGCCCGTGCCGCCCGCCGCGAGCAGGATCGGGCGCGCCGCGCTCATCCCTCCATCGCCGACGGGATGGTCGAGATCGGCGGCCGGCCGCTTGCGCGTCGTCGCGATGAGGAAGCCCATGCCGAGGCCGAGCGCAAGCAGCGACGAGCCGCCGTAGGAGATGAACGGCAAGGTCATGCCCTTGGCCGGCATGGCGCGCAAGTTGACCGCCATGTTGATCCAGCTCTGCACGCCAAACATGACCGTGAGCCCAGCGGCCGCGAGCCGGCAGAACGGATCGGGATTGCGCGCCGCGAGAGTCGAGCGCGCGCAGGACGATGAAGGCGAAGAAGGCGATCAGCGCCATGCAGGCGATCATGCCGAATTCCTCGCCGGTCACGGCGAAAACGAAGTCGGTGTGCGCGTCGGGCAGGATGCGCTTGTAGACGCCCTCGCCTGGGCCCGCGTCCCAGCCAGCCGCCCGAGAGAATGCTCTGCAACGCGGTGTCGACCTGAAAGGTGTCGACCATGCCGCCGGTCGAATTCGGGATCGAGAAAGCGCAGCACGCGCTCGTGCACGTGCGGCGACAGTTTGAAGACCGCGAACCCGCCGGCCATGCCCATGCCCCCGACGGCGACCACCCAGAACCAATGCAGGCCGGCCAGGAAGAAGAGCGCCGTCCACACGACCGCGACCAGCATCGTCTGGCCGAAGTCGGGCTCGAGGATGAGCGGCACGATGGCGATGCGGCAGCAGCAGGAAGGACAGGAGTTTCGCCGGAATCGCGGTCGGGCCGGTCCGCCCGCCCTCGGTGAAAGCCCAGGCGGCGAGAACGACGAACGCCGGCTTGATGAACTCCGAGGGCTGCAGGCCGAAGATCCAGCGCCTGCGCGCCTTTGACCTCCGCGCCGAACATCAGCGCGAGAATGATGAGCGCGAAGGATACGGCGAACGTCAGCAACGCCGCGCGCCGCACATGCCGCGGCGAGAGAAACGAGGTTGCGATCATCAGCGCCGCCGTCGGGATCAGCATCAACGCCTGACGGTTGACGAAGTGGAAGGTCGAGAGATTGAGCCGCTCCGCGACCGCCGGACTTGCCGCGAGCGCCATGACGAGGCCGATCACCATCAGCGCGATGAACGAGCCGATCAGCCACCGGTCGGCGGTGCGCATCCAGTCCGCGACGGGGCCGCGTTCCACTCTCGAAACCATGCGCTCTATCTCCCCCTTTGCGCGCGCGTCTCGGCCGCCGCGCGCTGCTCAAGCCATTCGGCGACGAAGCGTCCGAAAGGCGTCGCCGCGCGCCTCGAAATTCGTGAACTGATCGAACGATGCGCAGGCGGGCGAAAGCAGCACCGCGGGCTCGCGCGCTGTCGAGCGCGTCGCATCCTCCGCCGCCGCCTCGATGGCCGCGCTCAACGTCCCGTAGCGCTCGAAAGGAACAGCGCCGTCGAGCGTGCGCGCGAATTCGTCGCTCGCCTCGCCGATCAGATAGGCCTTGGCGACGCGCGGAAAGAGCGGCCGCAACGGCTCGATGCCCCCCGCCTTCGGCCTGCCGCCGAGAATCCAGTGAATGTCGTGGAACGACATGAGCGCCTTCTCGGCGGCGTCGGCGTTGGTCGCTTTCGAGTCGTTGATGAACAGCACCCGGCCAAGCCGGCCGACCTCTTCCATGCGATGCGCGAGGCCCGGAAACGTCTCGAAGGCGCGGGCGATGCGATCGCGCTCGACGCCGAGCGCCCTCGCGGCGGCGTAGGCGAACGCCGCGTTCTGCCCATTATGGGCGCCGCGAAGCGCCCGCGCGTTCGCAAGATCGGCCGACTGGCGCGGCTTCGCCTCGCGCCATCACGCGATGCTCGCTGACCCAGACGTCGGCGTGCGGCGACTCCGTCGCCCGAGACGGCAAGCGACGCGCGGCCGCGCCGGCGCGCGCCTTCAACCGCGCGTAGATTTCGCGGCACGGCTCGTCGTCGACGCCGACCAGCGCGACCTCGGCATTCGCCACAAGCCGCTCCTTGATCGCGGCGTAGCGGGCGAGATCGCCGTGCCGGTCGAGATGGTCGGGCGTGATGTTGATCAGGAGCCCGACGCTGGGCGCGAGCGAGGGCGCGAGATCGATCTGATAGGACGAACACTCGACGACATGCGTGCGCCCCGCGGCGGGCGGCGGCAGATCGAGAACGGGCACGCCGATGTTGCCGCCCATCGCCACTTCGCGCCCGGCCTCCTTGAGCACATGGGCGATCAGCGCGGTGGTCGTCGATTTGCCGTTGGTGCCGGTGATGGCGACGAACGGCGCGTCCGGCGCTCTGACGCCGCGCTCGCGCACGAAAAGTTCGATGTCGCCGATGATCGGAACGCCGGCCTCGTCCGCGAGGTTCACGGTCCAATGCGGCTTCGGATGGGTCAGCGGCACGCCGGGCGCAAGCACGAACAACCGGAAGCCGCGCCAGTCGGCCTCAGCGAGATCGACGAGCGTTATGCCCGCGGCTGCGGCGCGCTCGCGAGCGGCCGGGCTGTCATCCCAGGCGGCCACTTCGGCGCCGCCGGCGACAAGCGCCCGCGCCGTCGACAGCCCCGAGCCGCCGAGGCCGAAGAGGGCGACGCTCTGTCCGCGCAGGGTCTCGACCGGCGTCATCGTCACCTCAGCTTCAGCGAGGCGAGGCCGACCATCGCGAGCACGAAGGCGATGATCCAGAAGCGCATGACGATCTGCGGCTCCGACCAGCCGAGCTGCTCGAAATGGTGATGAATGGGCGCCATGCGGAACACGCGCTTGCCGGTGAGCTTGAACGACGCCACCTGCACGACGACGGACGCCGCCTCCATCACGAACAGCCCGCCGATCACCGCCAGCACGATCTCATGCTTGATCGCGACCGCGGTCGTGCCGAGCAGGCCGCCGAGCGCCAGCGACCCCGTGTCGCCCATGAAAATCTGGGCCGGAGGCGCGTTGAACCAGAAGAAAGCCGACGCCCGCGCCGATCAACGCGCCGCTGACCACCATGAGGTCGCCCGCGAACGGCACGTGATTGATCAGAAGGTAGTGCGAATAGACATAGTTGCCGGCGATATAGGCGATGAGCCCGAGCGTCGCGGCGCAGATCATCACCGGCACGATGGCGAGCCCGTCGAGCCCGTCGGTCAGATTGACCGCATTGCCGAAGGCGACAATGACGAACGGGCCGAACAGCAGGAAACGCCCAGCCGAAATCGAACACGAAGCCGCTCACGAACGGCACCGCGAGCGCGGTCGCGCCATTGGCGCCGACCCGCATCATCGCATAGCAGGCGAGCGCGGCGATGACATATTCGCCGAACAGGCGCGCCCGGCCCGAGAAGCCGCGGTCCGACTGCTTCGTCACCTTCAGATAGTCGTCGTAGAAGCCGATCACGGCGAAGCCCGCGGTGACGAACAGCACGATCCACACGTAGGGGCTTTCGAGATTGGCCCACAGCAACGCCGAGACGAAGAGGCCGAACAGGATCATGAGGCCGCCCATGGTCGGCGTGCCCTTCTTGGTGAGAAGATGCGACGCCGGTCCGTCGGCGCGGATCGGCTGCCCCTTGCCCTGTTTCAGACGCAAGCGCGGAGATGATCGTCGGACCGAAGAAGAAGACGAGAAAAAGCCCGGTCCCCGCCGCGCCGAGCGTGCGGAACGTGAGATAGCGGAAGAGATGGAAAGCGCCCGGAAGCTCGGCGAGCCAGGTCAGCACGTCCTAGCCTCCAGCCCCATGAGCGAAGCGATCGCGCAGCGCCGCGACGAGCGGACCCATCCGGCTGCCGTTCGAGCCCTTGATCATCGCGATGTCGCCGCCGCGCAAGCGTGCGGGCGACCTCGTCGGTCAACTCGCTCGACCGCTCGGTCCAGGCGGCGCGCATCGACGCGGGCGCCGCCTCGTAGAGCGCGCGCGTGAGCGGGCCCGCGCCGAACAAGAGATCGACGTTGTTGGCGCTGAGGTCGGCGGCGAGTTCGGCATGCATCGCCGCAGCCTTCGGCCCAAGCTCGAGCATGTCGCCGATGACCGCGATGCGGCGCCCCTTCGGCCCGGGCTTCGCCGCGGCGAGCAGCGCGAGCGCCGCGCGCATCGAAGCGGGATTGGCGTTGTAGCTTTCGTCGATGATGGTCGCCGGACCATCGGGCGTCGGCAACGAGAAGCGCTCGCCCCTGCCCTTCTGCGGCGCGAAGCGACGCAAGCGCCGCGGCGCAGGCTTGCACGTCGGCGCCGAGCGCGTCCGCCGCCAGAAGCGCGCCGAGCGCGTCCTGCGCCATATGCGCTCCGGGCGCGCCAAGTTCGAACGTCAATTCACGGCCGAGAACGCGCGCCCGTCACGCGCGAGCCGCCGTCGATCGCCTCGACCTCGACGAGCTGGGCGTCGCAATCGGCGCCGCGCCAAAGCTCCGAACCGCGCGCCGCGCGCTGTGGCCGCTGTCTTCAGCCGCTCGAATTGCGGCGCGTCGCGATTCAAGACCGCCGTTCCGCGAGGCTCGAGGCCGAGGAAGATCTCGGCCTTCGCGTCGGCGATCGCTTCGATCGAGCCGAGATGCTCGATGTGGACGGGCGCGATCGTCGTCACGAGCGCGACATGCGGCCGCGCCATGCGCGTGAGCGGCGCGATTTCGCCCGCGTGATTCATGCCCATCTCGAACACGCCGAAGCGCGCGTCCGCGGGCATGCGCGCGAGCGTCAGCGGCACGCCCCAATGATTGTTGTAGGAAGCGGCCGAAGCGTGCGTCGCGCCGCAGGCCGTGAGCATCGTCCGCAGCATCTCCTTGGCCGTCGTCTTGCCGACCGAACCGGTCACGGCGACGATCTTCGCCTTCGAACGCGCGCGAGCGGCGACGCCCAGCCGCTCCATCGCCTTCAGCGTGTCGTCGACCGCGAAGACCGGGCCGAGCGCCGCGAGCTCGCGCGCGCGCTCGCGCGACACGACGGCCGCCGCGGCGCCGGCTTCGAAGGCGCGCGCGACGTGATCGTGGCCGTCATGCGCATCGCCCTTGATGGCGAAGAAGAGGTCGCCGGCCTCGAGCGTCCGGCTGTCGATCGAGACGCCGTCGACAGCCGCGCTCAGCGGCGCTGCTCGGCGCGAGCGCCGAGCGCTGCGCTCAGTTCGGCTTGGGTCCACAGCGCGGTCACGCCGCCTCCTTGAGCGCCGCGCGCGCTTCGTCGGCGTCGGAGAACGGCAGCGTCTTGTCGCCGACGATCTGCCCGGTTTCGTGACCCTTGCCGGCGATCAGCAGCGCATCGCCGTCGCGAAGCATCGCAACGCCTGCGCGAATGGCCGCGCGCCCGGTCGCCGATCTCGATCGCCGAAGGCGCGGCGGCGAGGATCTGCGCGCGGATCGCCGCGGGATTCTCGGAGCGGGGATTGTCGTCGGTCACGATCGTCACGTCGGCTGAGCGCGCCGCGATCTCGCCCATGATCGGCCGCTTGCCCGGATCGCGGTCGCCGCCGCAACCGAACACGACGACCAGACGCCCGCGCACGAACGGGCGCAGCGCGGCGATCGCCTTCTCGAGCGCGTCGGGCTTATGCGCGTAGTCGACGAAGACCGTCGCGCCGCGCACGTCGCCGATGCGCTCCAGCCGCCCCGGCGCGCCTTCCAGCGTTTGCAGCGCGTGCAAACACCGCGTCCGCGTCGCTGCCCGTGGCGATGCAAAGGCCCGCCAGCGACCAGCGCGTTCGAGATCTGAAAGTCGCCGGCCAGCGGAAAGTTCACGCGAAAGCTGCGGCCGCCGAACTGAAGATCGAGCACGCGAAGACAGCCCGTCGCGCGCGGCGGCGTTCAGCCGGATCGTCTCGCCCTTCGCGCCGACCGTGACGACCCTCAGCCCGCGCGCCCGCGCCGCCGCGATCACGCGCGGAGCGATGGCGCTGTCGGCGTCGATGACGGCCGGCGCGCCGTCGCGGCAAAAGGTCCCGGAACAGCCTGAGCTTGGCGGCGAGATAATCCTCGACCGTCGCGTGATAGTCCATGTGGTCGCGCGTCAGGTTGGTGAACGCGCCCGCGGCGAGCCGCACGCCGTCGAGCCGCTTCTGGTCGAGGCCATGCGAGGAGGCCTCGATCGCGAGATTGGTGACGCCGCTTCGCGGCGAGCCGATCGAGCAGCTCATGCAGCGCGATCGGGTCCGGCGTCGTCAGCGATCCATAGACGGTCAGCGGGCGCGACACGACGCCGATCGTTCCGATCGAAGCCGCCTCGCGTCCGAGCGCCTGCCAGATCTGGCGCACGAAGGCGGCGACCGAGGTTTTTCCGCTGGTCCCGGTCACCGCGACGATCGTCTCGGGCTGGCGCGGATAGAAGCGCGCGGCGGCATGCGCGAGCGCGGCGCGGGCGTCGGCGACCTTGACGAAGGCGGCGTTGGGGGTCTCCGCCCAGCGCTCGGCGACGATCGCGGCCGCGCCCTTCGCCACCGCCTCGCCCACGTGCTTGAGGCCGTCGTCCTTCGCCCCGGCCAGCGCGAAGAAAAGATCGCCCGGCGCCGTCTTTCGGCTGTCGAACGCCAAGCCCGGCAATCGCGCGCGACGCCAGCGCGCGATCGGCGTCCTTGAGCTCGAGGATGTCGCCCAGCCGTCTCATCGCGCGAAAGGTCACTCCTTGCCGGTCTTGTCGGCGTCGGCTCCATACCCCAGTCGGGCGATGATGGGGAACGGCTGAGTTGGCGGCTCCTTCATCGGCGGCACGCCCTCGAGCGGCTCGACGCGGCGGATCAGCGCGCCGGCGACCCGCCCGGCATTGTAGGCGGCGGTGTGGAAGCCGTGATCCTCGGGCGCGGCCTGCGGATCGTCGTAGATCGTCAGATAGAGGTATTTCGGCTTGTCGGCCGGCGTGATCGCCATGAATGTCGTGAAGACCTTGTTCTGCGAATAGTGCCCGTGGATGATCTTGTCGGCGGTGCCCGTCTTGCCGCCGACGTAATAGCCGGGAATGTTGGCGAAACTTGCGGAGCCATGGGTCGCGTTCGAGCGCATCAGATAGCGCATCGATTCGGAGGTCTGCTCGCTGATCACGCGATGGCTGACCTTCGCCGCCTCCTCTTCGGTGCGCGGCAGAAAGGTCGGCGTCATCATCTCGCCGCCGTTGGCGAGCGCGCACACCGCCATCACCGCCTGAATCGGCGCGACATTGAGGCCCTGGCCGAAGGCGATGGTCATCGTGTTGAGAAGCGACCAATGCTTGGGCACCAGCGGCTCGGCGCTCTCCGGCAATTCGGTGCGCAAGCGATCGAGCTGGCCCATCTTTCTCAGGAACGCCTTGTGGCCCTCGACGCCGACCATCAGCGCCAGCCGCGCGGCGCCGATGTTCGAGGAATGGGTGAACACTTCGGGCACCGTCAGCACGCGATGGGTGGCGTGAAAATCGTGAATCGTGAACCGCCCGTAGCGCAGGCTGTCGCGCGCGTCCACATGCGAGCCGAGATTGACCTTGCCGGATTCGAGCGCCATGGCGAGCGAAAGCGCCTTGAAGGTCGAGCCCATTTCGTAGACGCCGACATTGATGCGGTTGATCTTGGTCGGATCTTGAGCGCTGCTCGGATCGTTGGGATCGAAGTCGGGCAGCGATTCGAGCGCGATCACTTCGCCGGTGTTGACGTCGATGATCATGCCCGCCGCCGCCTTGGCGTGGAAGCGGTCCATTCCGTCGACGAGTTCGTCGCGCAACGCGTGCGTGGCCTTGAGATCGAGCGACAGGCGGACCGGCTTCAGGCTGTCGGGATCGACCGTGAAGCCCGCGACATGCGGATCGGTGAGGCTCTGCTGGTCGAGATATTTCTCCATGCCGGCGATGCCGACGTTGTCCTTGTCGACATAGCCGATCACGTAAGCGCCGATCGGGCCGTTGGGATAGACGCGCTTGTTCTCCGGCAGGAAGCCGACGCCGGGCAGGCCGAGGTGAAAGATCTCCGCCTGCTCCTTCGGCGTGATCTGCCGCTTGACCCAGATGAAGCCCTTCTTCGAAGCCAAGCCGCTCGCGCAGCTCCTTCGCGTCGACGTCGGGAAGCACGGCGGTGATGAGTTCGACCGCCTCGTCCTTGTCGATGATGCGGTTGGGCTCGGCGAACACCGACATGGTCTTGACGTCGGTCGCGAGGATCGCGCCGTTGCGGTCGAGCAGATCGGGCCTTGCGCCGGAGACCGCGTCGTCGGCCGCGGTCTTCAGCGTCTGCGGCGGATCATGCGAGAGGCCGAGCACGAGCAGCTTCACGCCGATGCCGGCATAGGCGACGAACAGCCCGAGCGCGATGGTGCGGACGCGGGCGCTCGAGCGGTCGAGCCGGGTCGAAAGAAGCTCGCGCGCGAAGGCCTTGAGCTTCGCCTTGGTTGCGCCCGCCGGCTGCGGCAGGGCGCGCGCCCGGCGGCTCCAGATCGACGCCGAAGTTCTTCGGCAGGTAGCGCCTGAGCCGCGGCGATCGCGGCGTCAGCCAGCATATTCAGGGGATTGAACCGCAGCCGCGCGCGAGTCTGGCGCGTTCGGTTTCGAGATCGGTCGGGGTCGTCAGCCATGGCTCACCTCACCGGCGGCGTCGAGGCGGAGGCGGTGACGGCCGGGGTCGAATTGTCGGCCGTGAAGCCGAGCGATTCGAGCGTGCGGCCGATCGAGTCGGTCTTGGGCTGGGCGTCGGGCAATTCGTTGACGGTCGCGATCTGGCTCAAGGCCAGCGGCTGCAGGCCGAGCTTCGAGTCGGCAAGCGCCTGCACGCGGTCGGGCCGCGCGAGATGCGCATATTCGGCGCGCAGGAGATTGATCGCGTCCTTCTCCTTGGCGATGAGATGGCGCGTCTTCACCAGCTGCTCGGAGGCGTAGATCGTCTCGGTATTTGACGCCGTAGACGTAAGCCGCCGAGCCGATCAGCGCGGCGATGGCGAACGCGTGCAGAATACGCCACATCAATTCTTGTCTCCCCCGTCGCGCCGGCAGTCGCGCCAGCGCCTCAATCGTTTCGTCCCGTCCCCGCGGCGGCGCGCCGGTGCGCACGCCGAAACGCAGTTTGGCCGAGCGCGAGCGCGGATTTGCGCGCGCCTCCGCTTCGCTCGGCCTCGATCGGCTGGCCGCGCGGAACGCTCGAATGTCGGCTCGGCCTCGGCCGGCTCGCCGGGCAAGCGGCGCGAGGCCGCGCGTCCGCGGCCCGAGCGGCCGGCGAAGAACTGCTTGACGATCCGGTCCTCGAGCGAGTGGAACGTCACGACCGCGAGGCGGCCGCCGGGCTTGAGCAGACGCTCGGCGGCGCAAAGCGCCGCGCACAAGCTCGCCGAGCTCGTCGTTGACGGCGATGCGCAGCGCCTGGAAGGCGCGCGTCGCGGGATGGGTCAGTTCGCCGCGCCGCGCCGGCGCGACGCGCGCGATCATGTCCGGCAAGCTCGCAGCGTCGACGTGAAGGGCTTTGCCTCGCGGTCGGCGACGATGGCGCGCGCGATGCGGCGCGCGGCGCGCTCCTCGCCGAAGTGAAAGAGGATGTCGGCGATCGTCGCCTCGTCGTCCTCGCGCAGGATGTCGGCGGCCGAACGGCCGCTGCTCCCCATGCGCATGTCGAGGGGCGCGTCGAAGCGCAGCGAGAAGCCGCGCGCCGCCTCGTCGAGCTGCATCGAGGAGACGCCGATGTCGAGCACGACGCCGTCCACCGCGTCGACGCCGAGGCGCTTCGCGACCTCGTCGAGTTCGCCGAAGCGCGCCTCCACGAGCGCGAGCCGGCCGCCGGACGAAGCCGCGAGCGCTTCGCCGGCCCGAATGGCCGACGGGTCGCGATCGAGCGCGATCACGCGCGCGCCGCGGTCGAGCAGCGCGCGCGCATAGCCGCCGGCGCCGAACGTGCCGTCGACATAGAGGCCGCCGGCGCGAGGCGCGAGCGCCTCCATGGCCTCGTTGAGCAGACACAGGAACATGGCCGAGCCCGGCGGGCGCGGCGGGGCTCATCCCGAGGCGTCTCCGGCGGCGCGAGCGCGTCGCGCTCCGCGCGCAAGCGCCGGACCCGCTGCCCGCGCCTGTTCGAGATGGGCCTGAAAGCGCGTCGGCTCCCAGATCTGGAACTTGTGCCCCTGCCCCACGAACACCGCCTCGTCGCCCGAGCCCCAACGCCGTCTTGAGCCGCTCCTCGAAAAAGACCCGGCCCTCCGCATCGAGGCGCAAGACCTCGCTCATGCCCAGAAGCGCCGTCGCGAAAGCGTCGCGAGACTGCGAATAGGGCGGCATCGTCTGAAGCAATGCGTCGATCTCGGCGATCAGCGCATTGCCGCCGCAGTCGAGCGCCGGCGCGTCGAGCGAGGGATAGGCGTAGACGCCGGCGAAGCCGTCCTTCGCCAGCACCTGACGGAACGAGGCCGGAATCGAGATTCGCCCCTTGGCGTCGAAGCGATGGGTGAAATTCGAAAGAAATCGATCCACCAGACAGCCCTTCGGCGCGCGAGCAAGCCCGCCCCAGCCGCTTTGCGGCTTTAGGCGACAGCGCGGGGGCGCAGTCGAGTGGCGGGACAGCGTGGGATAGCATGGGACCCCATGGGTATCAACGCATTAGGGGCTCAAGGTTAATCCTTCGTTAGGACAGGGATGTCCTGCGGAATATTCCGCCGATCCGCCACAAGGCGACGGGCGCGCGCCTCATCTCGGCGACTTGACAGACGCGAGCGCGCAAGCCGCGGGCGGCTTCGGCTTCCGTATGGTTAACGACCTGTGACAGGCGTCACGGCGCTTGCGCTCGCGGGACCTCCAACGGTCCTTGTGTTGCCAGACAGGACGCTGTTTCAGCCGCCGTCGATTAGCCTTTAACAATTTGTTACTTGCTGCAACCGCGCGGTAACGTTCGTAATCATCCTGTAAAAAGCGGAAGGAGAAGACGTGGTCTCTGTCATGCTTTTCTGGGGTGTCGGCTTCGCTGGGCTCGGCTGGCTCGTCTTCAAAATCGCCGAGCGGATGTGAAGAAACGAGTGAGCCGCTTCGATGCTGGCCAACGCATGAGAGGAAAAGGTCGTGACGATCGTGTTTGCAGGCGCCGCCGGTTGGGTCATTCTTCTGCTTATGTGCGCCTACGCCAAGGCGCGCGACCGACGAAGCTAAGCCACCTGTTCGACGGCAAGGCTGCCCGCGGGGAGCGGCTTCAGGATCGCCTTGGCCGAGACTGACTGGTCAAGCCAGGCGGCCCAATCCTTCGCGATCGAGAATGGCGATCTGCCGGTCGTGATAAGGCGCGATGTCGGGGCCAGGCGGCATCGTCAACATCGTGAAGGCCTCGCCGACTTGGGCGTCCGTCCGCCAGATCCCAGCGATGCAGAACCAAGGCTCGCCGGTCTTGGTGAACAGCCACTTGTCCTTCCGCTTCTTCTTTGTGTCCGCCGGATCGGTGAACTCGTAGAAGCCGTCGGCGGGAATCAGACATCGGCCAGAAGGGAATTCGCGGCCGTCCGAGCGGAAATTGTAGACCGGCTTCCGGTTCTGCCCGGGCCAGCTCCAGCGCCGTTGCACGAGGTCGCCGCTCTCCGGCTCGCCCTCGACCGCGCGCACGATCGGCCCCATGTCCGTGATCTTGATATCCTCGCGGGGCTCGATGTTGGGCGTACCCTCCGAAAAGCGGATGTTGATTCGGGTCTCTGAGAAGCCCTCGAACAGCGCGGCCGCATTGGTCAGCAATCGATAGTCGTTGCACATTGGAGTAAGTCCTAGGGGAGGAGCGGCTTCTCGCGGCCTGACACTAGCCCGCCGCCGCCGATTGGTCGCTCCTGACGGCCTTGATCTTACGAACCGGAGAGAACATGAGCGAGCTCGGCGACATCATCGACGCGCTGAAACCCGTGTCGACCGCGACCATCACGACGGTCCTGCTCAAGCACGGATTGCGCCGGGTCTGGATGCGAGGAACGCGCCCGATTCGCTCCGGGCAGCCGCGCACAATTGGGCGCGCGTTCACCTTGCGCTTCATTCCGGCGCGCGAGGATCTTGCGACGCCGGCTTCGTGGGCCTCGCCGCGCTCGACGCGAGCGGCGATCGAGGAGGCGCCGCCCGGCTGCGTTATGGTGGCCGACGCGATGGGCGTCACGGATGCGGGAATCTTCGGCGACATTCTCTGCGCGAGGATCAAGCAGCGAGGCGTGGCCGGCCTCGTCACGGACGGGGCTGTGCGCGACATGGCGGGCGTTCTCAACACCGGCCTTTCCGTCTGGTGCGCGGGCGCGGCCGCGCCTCCCTCGGTCGCCGGCTCTCACCTTTGTCAATTGGCAGGAGCCGATCGGCTGCGGCGGCGTCGCCGTCTATCCCGACGATCTTGTCGTCGTGGACGACGACGGCGCGGTTCTGATCCCGGCCGCGCTCGTCGAAGAGGTGGTTCGCGTCGCGCCTGAGCAGGAGCGCATGGAGACCTGGATCATGGATGAAGTCACGAACGGAGCGAAGCTGCCGGGTCTTTATCCGCCGAACGAGGAGAACCTCAAACGGTACAAGGATTGGACCTCGCGCAGCTGAACTCGGGACAGAATATTCGGCTCGGGGCTTTGCCGTTCTCAGTTCACGTTGGCTGTCGGCAAATGCCAGTGCTGCCAGACGGCGACAATTCTTAGGCCGAAGCATGTTGCGCCTCCTAAGAGGGCGGCGATGTTGGCGGGCGCCTTCACGCTTCGGGCGACGACCACGACGATCGCGCCAAGAATTGCCGCCGTCGCGAGAAAGTCGACCCGCAGAACGGCCGGGACTTCGGCGAGAAGGATATCCCGGATCGTATACCCGCCGGCGCCGCTGATCCCGCCCATCATCACGGCGGCGATGGGGGTCAGCCGAAATTCCAGGGCTTTTTCAGTCCCGGACACAGCGAGCAGCGCCAGACCGAGCGCGTCCACGACGGTCAGCGCGGATTCTGGAATTTCCTCGACAAGGTGGAACGCGAAGAACGTCGCGCACGCGCCTAAAAGAGCCGATGACACAATCGGCCAACCGCGGAGCGCTTCGGGAGGCGATTCGCCGATGAGAAGATCACGCAGGATGCCCCCGCCCGTCGCCGTCGCAAGGGACACGACGACGATCCCAAAGGCGTCCAGCCCTTTAACGGCGGCAATCGAGGCGCCCTGTATCGCCAAGACGAAGGTTCCGGCGACATCAATAGTCTGCAGCAGTCGGGCATGGCGAGTGGGCTTGCGTTCCATAAGGCCATCTTGCCTCGACTGTTCGGCGCGTCTCAAGCGCCGAACTGATTGCGCCCATATCCGTTAGCCGTCGCCGACCCGATCCGACGAACGACGTTTCCGCTTGCGCATTTTACACAGTATGCTATTGTTATTTGCGCCCAATAGGACTGGAGGGAACAGCAATGTTGAGATCGCTTGCCCTCGCCGCTTTGGCGCTGGCGCTTGCCGGATCGGCGCAGGCGCATGATTACAGCGCCGACATGATCTGCCGGGTTACGGAAACGGACGGCGCCCGAAGCGCCTGGTCATTTGCGCCAAACACCGCGAGCGTCGATGGGTCGCCCGTCTCGACGTTCGTCGAGACGTCGTACCTCGGACACGGCAAGTCGGTGGTGAGCCAAGCCGGCTCGCGCCCGGTCTGGCTCATGACCCCGAACCCCGTCGGCGGCGTGACCCTGCTGCCGCGGAACAACCCCGGCTGGGCGATCGTCGTCTCGAACCTTGCCCGCGCCGGGACGACGATCGCGGGCGGATACGCGTCCCTGCTCCATAACGGCGTTTTGATCGGCGTCGGCCAGTGCGCCCAGCGGACCCTTCCGACCGCGGCGACCGTCGGCGACGTCGCGCCGGAGTGATCCTCAACAAGCGGGCGTGGGTCGCGCCGCTCGCATGGGCCTCTTCCCGCGGCTGAAAAC
This sequence comes from uncultured Alphaproteobacteria bacterium, assembly GCA_963756955.1. Taxonomy (GTDB): domain Bacteria; phylum Pseudomonadota; class Alphaproteobacteria; order Rhizobiales; family Beijerinckiaceae; genus Roseiarcus. The sequence goes on along the minus strand of CAVWPU010000013.1, from coordinate 82,248 downwards.
GATTTTTCCAGCGTCGGCCCGCCTGTCTCAGGCCCCTAACCGAGCGAGATCTTGAGCCCGTCCCATTCGCCGCACACCCTATGAAGGCCCAGGCCGGCAAACGAATGACCAACTGAAAGAGCATCGACCTCGCGGAACAGATGGCTCTCCCGCTCGTTCAGACCTGGACGAGCGCCGACCCAAGCCCCCCAGCCCCATAGGCGCTCGTTAGCCCCGCGCCGGCCCTCCCTGCGCGGGGCTTCGTTTGTCATGTCCGCCCCTCACGGCAAGCTGGACGACTGATCAAGCCCAGTCTCGAGGCCGTGAATTCAGCGACCCCTCGGGCAAAACGGAGGCAGCCGATCGATTTTCCGACGCGCGTCCTTGCGAAAAACATAATTGCATGTTATACACTTCTACTCCGCGAACTGAAGGTGGGTTCCGCCGCCCGATGCGGGTGGAGAGGGCGCCACGGGTTTCGGCTAGAGGGGTTGGCGGGACTGGGAACGGGGAGAATTTTTTTACTTTCATTGCCTGTAACCCATTGAAAAGTCCCGATTCCAAAAAATAAACGTAAGCAAAAGAAAGCAATTTTATTTGCGTTTATTTGCGTTTATTTGCGCATATTGTCGCGTATTTTCGTGGGATCCGGCGGTCGGGTGCGCCCCGCGCTAACCCGTCGCGGGCCCATGGGGAGGAGCGCGTCATGGAGGGGCTTCAGGGCAAGACCGCGCTGGTCACGGGCGGCGCCGGCGGGATCGGCTCGACGATAGCCGAAGCTCTCTTGGAGAGCGGAGCCAGGGTCTTTCTGCACGATCTGCCGACCTCCGACGGCGCCGCGAAGGCGCGCCTCGCTTTGTCAGAGATTTGGCGAGGGCCGCGCCAACTTCGTCGCCGGCGATCTGAACGATCTCGCCGCGCTCAAGCGCGAGAGCGAGAGCCTCGCCGCCAAGGTCGATGGCTTCGACTTCCTCGTCAACAACGCCGCGATTGATCCGGTGGCGCCGATCGAGGCCTACTCGCTCGACGAATTCCTGGCGGTTCAGACGATCAACGCCCACGCCGCCTTCGTCCTGTGCCAGACGCTTGCGCCCCACATGAAGCGCAAAGGCGGCGGCGCCATTGTCAGCGTGATGAGCGTCGTTCTGTCCGGAGGCTGGCCCGAGAAGGTCCCCTACGCGATGTCGAAGGGCGCGCTGCTCGGCCTCACCCGCTCCTTGGCCCGCGAGCTGGGTCCTTCCAACATCCGCGTCAATGCGGTGAGCCCCGGCGCCATTCCAACCCCGATGGAGCACAAGCACTATGCCGCGAATGGCCGCGAGGCCTACGATCAATGGGCGATCAGCAAGCAATCCCTGCCATTCCGCTCGGACATCCGCGACGTCGCCGACACGGTGGTCTATCTGCTGTCGCCGCTAAGCCGATTCATCACCGGGCAGGAGCTGCACGTGAACGGGGGCATGTATATGGGCTGAAGGGCTGCGTTCATCGCCAATTCATGCCCGCTCGCCAGACTGCGGATGTTCGCATCATCGTTATGGGAGGAGTTCTATGATCAAAACATTCGTCGCAATCGGCCTCGGCGCCGTCATCGTTTTCGCGCCGCTAGCCGCCATGGCGCAGTCCGCCCACGCGGGCGGGGGCGGCTCTCACAGCCGGCATATGCGCTACAGCCGCAACGCGCACAAAGACAGAGCGCGCGCGAGCGCTGAACATATGCGCCACATGCGCCACGCTCCCCCTCCTCACAAGAACTGATCAGTTCCGGCGCGCTGCGGTCGGCGATGGTCCGACTTGAGCGCGCCGTTTTAACCATGCGTGGGCGAGGCTATTTCACCGGGCAGGGTTTTACGCCCCAGATCTCCTCGAGCATATTGCCCGATCGTGCGGTCGCTCGAGAACTTGCCCGAACCGGCAAGGTTGAGAACGACCTTCTCCGTCCATTCGTTTTGGTTGCGGTGGAGATCGCAGAGCCTCCCATCGGCATGAAGATAGGAGGTGAGATCCGCGAGATGCATGAAGCGGTCGCCGTGGGTGAGGAGAGCGTCGCGCAGCGGCTCGAAGATCCCGGGCTCATGCGGACTGAAATGATCGGAGAAGATCAGATCGAGCGCCTTGCGGGTTTCCGGCTCGTTTTGGTAGTGCCAATAGGGGCTGTACCAGGGCTCGCTGTTGGCGACTTCTTGCGCGGTCAGGCCGAACAGGAAGAAATTCTCTTCTCCCGCCTCCTCGGCCATTTCGATCGTCGCGCCGTCGCGCGTGCCGATGGTCAAGGCGCCGTTCATCATGAACTTCATGTTGCTGGTGCCGCTCGCCTCGTAGCCGGCGGTCGAAATCTGGTTCGAGACGTCGGAGGCAGGAATGCAGCGCTCAGCCAGCGTGACATTGTATTCCGGCAGGAACACGACCTTGAGCTTGCCGCGCGTCGCGGGATCAGCGTCGATCGTCTGCGCGAGATTGTTGATGAACTTGATGATGACTTTGGCGAGATAATAGGCCGGCGCCGCCTTGCCGCCGAAGAAGAACGTGCGCGGCGGAATATCGAGGCCCGGATTCTCGCGCAGACGCTGATAGAGAATGACGATGCGCAAAGCGTTGAGGAGCTGGCGCTTGTACTCGTGAATGCGCTTGATCTGGCAATCGAAAATCGTGTGCGGATCGACGATGACGTCGGTGTGCCTCTTGACCCAGTCGGCGAAGCGCGCCTTGCACTCATGCTGGGCCCTCTGAACGCTCTCGAGGAAGGCACGCGTCCTTCGCCAAGGGCTTGAGCTTTTGCAGCTCCGCAAGGTCCGTGATCCAGCCGTCGCCGATCGCCGACGAAATCGCCGTCGAGAGCCAGGGATTGGCGAGCTTGAGCCAGCGTCTCGGCGTGACCCCGTTGGTCTTGTTGTTGAAGCGCTCGGGAAACACTTCGGCGAGATCCTTGACCGTCGTCTTGCGCAAGAGCTCCGAGTGGATCGCCGCGACGCCATTGGTGCTGTGGGAGCCGACGATCGCGACATGCGCCATGCGGACGTGCTGCGTCTCTCCTTCCTCGATGAGGCTCACCCGAGCGGCGCGTCCGGGATCATCGGGATGGTGCGCGTGAATGTCGTCGAGAAACCGGCGGTTGATCTCGAAGATGATCTCGAGCTGGCGCGGAATGAGGATGCGCATCCACTCGACCGGCCAACGCTCGAGCGCCTCGGGAAGCAGAGTGTGGTTGGTGTAGGCGAGCGTCGCGCGCGTGATATCCCACGCCTCGTCCCAGCCGAGATGCGCCTCATCAAGCAGGATGCGCATGAGTTCCGGAACGGCGAGGGTCGGGTGCGTGTCGTTGAGCTGAATGGCCGCCTTCTCGGGCAGAAGCCGCCAATCGGAATTCGATTCCCGAAATCGGCGGATCGCGTCGGCCAGCGAACAGGCGACGAGAAAGTATTCCTGCATGAGCCGCAGTTCGCGCCCCTGAGGCGTATGGTCGTCCGGATAGAGAACGCGGGTGAGCGATTCCGCGTTCAGCCCCTCGGCAATTGCGGCGACGAAATCGCCGCCGCTGAACTCCTGAAAGTTGAAGGAATGCGCCGCGGTGGCGCTCCACAGACGCAGCGTGTTGACCGTCTTGCCGCCGTATCCGACCACCGGCCGATCGTAGGGGACGCCGATCAGCGTCGAGGGCTTGTTCGGAATCATGCGCAGCTTGCCTTCGCGCAATTCAAACGAGCAGCCGAAGGTCACCGGCACGCTTTCCGCGGGCCGCACGATCTCCCAGGGGTCTGGATTGGCGAGCCAGTTGTCCGGGCGCTCCTCCTGCCAGCCATTTTGAATTTTCTGCTGAAAGATGCCGTGCTCGTAGCGCAGGCCATAGCCCATCGCAGGCAGCTGCATCGTCGCCATCGAGTCGAGGAAGCAGGCGGCGAGACGGCCCAGACCGCCATTGCCCAGGCCCGCGTCCGGCTCCTCGTGGAGGATCTCCCACCACTCGCGGCCGTCGCCTTTGAAGCTCGGTCCGACGATGGGATCGAGCAGGAGATTCATCACATTGTTGCCGAGCGAACGGCCGATGAGAAACTCGATCGAGATGTAATAGATCCGCTTCGGATTCTCGCGCGCATAGGTCTTATGGGTGCGCAGCCATCGGTCCGAAAGAATGTCTCTCACTGCGCGCGCGGCGGCCTTGTAGCGCTCGCGCGTGTTGGCGGTTTCGGGCTCGACAATGTTGTCGTATTTCAGGTGCCGTTCGTAGAGGGCGTCGGGCGAGCCAGAGAACAAGGCGGCGCTGATCGCGTAGCTCTTCAGCAGCGCGGCAGCATCCGGCGAAGCTGGGCGTCGCCGTCGCTTGCGCCGCTCGGTTGAGTTCTTGGATGTCGTTCATTGGCCGGGCCCTCCCGCCGAAGAGGGCCATTGTTAGCCACCGCTTGTGACGCTCTGGCGACGCTTAGACGTTATCGCCCTCGGTCGAAGCCGCGCCCTTCCCGGCGCTCTCGCCGCTCCATGTCCAGTTCTTGATCTCGGGCATGTCGTCGCCATAGCGGCGAATGTATTCGCGATGATCGATCAGCTTGTCGCGGATCTCCTGCTTGGCGTAAGCGGCGCGCTCGCCAAGCTTCGGCACGCGGTCGATGACGTCGCCGACCAGATGGAAACGGTCGAGGTCGTTGATCACGCACATATCGAAGGGCGTGGTCGTCGTGCCCTCTTCCTTGTAGCCGCGCACGTGAATGTTGTCGTGGCCGTCCCGCCGATAGGTGAGGCGGTGGATGAGCCAGGGATAGCCGTGGAAGGCGAAGATGATCGGCTTGTCGGTCGTGAAGAGCGCGTCGAAGTCACGGTCGGAAATGCCGTGCGGATGCTCGCTCGGCGGCTGCAGCGTCATGAGATCGACGACATTGACGACCCGGATTTTCAGCTCCGGCGCGTGATGGCGCAGGAGCTTGACCGCAGCGAGCGTCTCCAGCGTCGGCACGTCGCCGGCAGCAGGCCATGACGACATCCGGCTCGCCGCCGCGGTCGTTGCTCGCCCACGGCCAGATGCCCAAGCCCGCTTCGCAGTGCCTGACCGCCTGGTCCATGGTCAGCCATTGCGGCGCCGGTTGTTTGCCGGCGACGATGACATTCACGTAATTGCGGCTGCGCAGGCAATGGTCGGTGACGGAAAGCAGGCAATTCGCGTCCGGCGGCAGATAGACCCGCACCACCTCCGCCTTCTTGTTCAGCACATGGTCGATGAAGCCGGGATCCTGGTGCGAAAAGCCGTTGTGGTCCTGCCGCCAGACGTGGCTCGACAAGAGATAGTTGAGCGAGGCGATGGGCCGTCGCCACTTGATCTCGTTGCAGACCTTCAGCCACTTCGCATGCTGGTTGAACATGGAATCGATGATGTGGATGAAGGCCTCGTAGCAGGAGAAGAAGCCGTGCCGGCCGGTCAGCAGATAGCCTTCGAGCCAGCCCTGGCACTGGTGCTCGCTCAGCATCTCCATCACCCGTCCGTCGGGCGCGAGATGGTCGTCGTAGGATAACGTCTCGGCGGCCCAGGCGCGGTTCGTGACCTCGAGCACGTCCTGCCAGCGATTGGAGTTGTTCTCGTCCGGGCTGAACAGGCGGAAGTTCTTCGCCTCGAGATTGAGCTTCATCACGTCGCGCAGGAACTGCCCCATGACCCGCGTCGCTTCCGCATTCACCGCGCCGGGCGTCGACACGTTCGACCGCATAGTCGCGGAAGTTCGGAAGCTTCAAGTCGCGCAAGAGCAGGCCGCCATTGGCGTGCGGATTGGCGCTCATCCGACGCGCCCCTTCCGGCGCGAGCGCGGCGAGTTCGCTCTTGAGCTTGCCCTTGTCGTCGAACAGCTCCTCCGGGCGATAGCTCTTCATCCACGTCTCGAGGATGCGCACATGGCCGGGATTGCCGCGCATCTCGCTCATCGGCACCTGATGCGAGCGCCAGTAGCCCTCCTCGCGCTTGCCGTCGATCTCCTTGGGACAGGTCCATCCTTTCGGCGTTCGCATGACGATCATCGGCCAGATCGGGCGCTTCGAAAATCCGTTCTTCCGCGCATCGGCCTGGATGTTGCGGATTTCGCCGATCACCGTCTCCAGCGTCGCGGCCATCAGCTCGTGCATCGACGCCGGGTCATCGCCCTCGACGAAATGGGGCGCGTAGCCGTAGCCGCGCAAGAGCGATTCCAGTTCCTCGTGACTGATGCGCGCCAGCACGGTCGGATTGGCGATCTTGTAGCCGTTGAGATGCAGGATCGGCAGCACCGCGCCGTCGCGCACCGGATTGAGGAACTTGTTGGAGTGCCAGCTCGTGGCGAGCGGTCCCGTCTCCGCTTCGCCGTCGCCGACGACGGCGGCGACGATGAGATCTGGATTGTCGAAGGCGGCGCCATAGGCGTGGGAAAGCGCATAGCCGAGTTCGCCGCCCTCGTGGATCGAGCCGGGCGTCTCCGGCGCGACGTGGCTCGGAATTCCGCCGGGAAACGAGAACTGGGTGAAGAGCCGCTTCATGCCCTCCACATCCTGCGAGATGCCCGGATAGACTTCGCTGTAGGTGCCTTCGAGATAGGTGTTGGCGACCAGCCCCGGGCCGCCATGGCCGGGACCGGTGATGTAGATCATGTCGAGATCGAGCTTCTTGATCAGGCGATTGAGGTGCACGTAGATGAAGTTGAGGCCGGGCGTCGTGCCCCAGTGCCCCAGGAGGCGCGGCTTGATGTGCTCCTCCTTGAGGGGCTCGCGCAGCAGCGGATTGTCGAACAGATAGATCTGGCCGACGGACAGATAATTGGCGGCGCGCCAGTAGGCGTCGATGAGGGCGGCTTCCGCTTTTCGTCAGCGCGCTCCTGGGTCTTCGACGGGCTTTCCTTCTTCGACAGAGTGGTCGTGGTCGCCATCGTCATCTCCTCAGAATGTCTCAAGCGGCTTACTGAGCGCCGATATCATTTGCATGACAAGGGCTTCCACCGCGTGAGCTCAGCTCAACGTTCCGGACAGCCAACGCCATACGCGTCGGCTCTACGGATCGGGTTTGCGCTCGAGTTCCCACTTTGCGCGCAGCCAATGGTCGAGGTCGCGTCCATGCGGCATGCCTTCGTCGACCCAGATCAGGTAAGCGCGCTCCCTGATCTGGTCGTCTTTGACGTCTTCATTGCGTGTCGGGGCGGGGATGTCGCCCGGCGCGCTCGCATCCGCTCCACTCGTCGGCTCGGCGGCCATGGAAGCGTCTCCTTCGCGCGATCTTCGTTCGCTTTAACGCTCGGCCGCGCCACGTTGTGCCCATTTCATGACAATTCGACGACACTCTCGCGACCGCCATCGCCGCAGCGCCCATTGCATCCGCACGAAAACGGGATCACGTGGGCGGCGCGTCACGACGCGCCAAAGAGGGAAGCTCCATGTCCGCCGCGCCAATCCACGCCGAGAACGCCGCGCAAGCCGAATACTGGAACGCGAACGCCGGACAGAAATGGACCGATCATCAGGAGCATCAGGATCAAGTGCTGCGCCCGGTCTCCGACCGGCTGATCGCAGCGGCGAAGCCGAAACCCGGCGAGCGCGTCATCGACGTTGGGTGCGGCTGCGGCGCGACGACGATCCAGTTCGCGGAGCGCGTCGGCCCCGCCGGCGCGGTGCTCGGCCTCGACGTTTCGGCGCCGATGCTCGCGCGCGCCCGCGAGCGAGCGCCTCAAGACCTGCCGATCACGCTCGCACTCGCTGACGCCACGGTGCACGACCTGACCTCCCACGCCGCAGACCTTCTCGTGTCGCGGTTCGGCGTCATGTTCTTCGCCGATCCGGCGAAGTCGTTCGCCAATCTACGCAAAGGCCTCAAGCCCGGCGGCCGGCTTGTCTTCGCCTGCTGGCGCGAGCCCAAGCATAACCCCTTCTTCATCCTGCCGCTTCGCGAAGCCGGCAAGCACGCCCCGCCCCTGCCCGAGACCAATCCTGAGGATCCGGGCCCGTTCGCTTTCGCGAGCGAGGCGCGAGTGCGGCGGATCCTCAGCGAGGCTGGGTTCGTCGACATCGATCTTGAGCCGCATGATCTCGAGCTCGACATCGCGGTCGGGCGCGGCCTCGAGACCGCCGTCCGCGCCGCGATGACGATCGGGCCGACCAGCCGGATGCTCGACGGCCAGAGCGAGGCGGTTCGCGCCGCCGCGACTTCGGACATCCGCAAAGCGCTGGCCGCGCACGCGCGTGGAGAAAGCGTGCCGCTTGGCGCCGCCATCTGGATCGTCACCGCGGCCAATCCCGCCAGATAGGGCCGCCACGGCGAGCCTCTTGGCTGAATGATGTAAATCCGCGCAAGTAAGCGCAAGCGCGGCTATATTTGGTACGTCAGCTCCCGGTCGCCGGCCGACGAGCGCGCGCGCATTTCGGCAAGCGTGCAGTGATCGAGCACGTTCGCAATGGCGTTGCGCGCTTCGACCATAATGATGCGGACCGAGCAGGATTTCGGATCCCCACAATCGTCGCAAGGCCTGAAAGCCGTCACCGAAGCGCATTGAATGGGGGCCAAGGGACCATCGAGGGCGCGCACGATCGCGCCAACCCGGATCTCATGGGCGGCGCGCGCGAGAGCGTATCCGCCGCCCTTGCCTTTCTTCGAATAGACCAGACCGGCGTGCCTGAGCTCAGTCAGGATATGGTCGAGGAACTTTTTTGAAATCGAATTGGTTTTGGCGATGTCCGCGACCTGAGCCAGTTCGTTAGGCGCAAGTCCGGCGAGATGGACCATGGCCTTGAGCCCGTACTTCCCCTTCTTAGTCAGCACAATCCTGTCCTACACTTCGGTCGCAAGACTCTGCCCGATCACTTGAACGGAGAAAAGCGCGCGTGACCGTCAAGATCCCAGCGAATCCTCGGCCAAGCATAAACGACCGAGGAGACGACGGCCACAGAGGCGATTGCGCCTAAATGGTGATCACGCGGCGCGATTTAAACTGGCGGCCCGCGAACGACCGTCGGCTGCCCTTACGCCGCCTTGTGATGAGCGATGGCCGCTGGATCAAAGTTCACCCCCCAGCCGGGCCCGAGAGGAACAATGGCTTTGCCCTCTCCATCCAGTACGAGCTTCTGGCCGTAAAGCGGCTCGAACCAGGGCATATGTTCCAGATAAAGCGCGTTCGGCAGCGCGGCGAGAAGGGGTAAGCTGAATTCCGGGAAGAGATGCGACGAGATCGGCGTGTTGAAAGCTTCGCACAGCGCGCCGGCTTTGAGAAACTCGGTCGGCCCTCCCATTCTCTGAACGTCCGGCATGAGGATGTCAGCCGCTCGGGCCTGCAACATGCGTAGGATACCGCGATGGGTGTGCACCGTCTCCCCGCTGGCGATAGGCGTATCGAGTGCTTCCGAGACGGCGGCCTCGCCCTCGTGATTGTAGCAAATGACCGGCTCCTCGAACCATGTGAGATTGAGGGGCTCCAGCATCCGGCCGAGGCGGATGGCCTCGGGCACGCTCAGCTGTTGATTGGCGTCGACCATCAGGCCGATGTCCGGGCCGATCGCCTCGCGCACAGCGCGAACGCGAGCGACCATCGCTTCTGGCTTTCCCGGCCCAACGCGGGTCTTCACGGCCCGGAACCCTGCGGCGACAAAGTCCGCGGCTTCGCGCTGCAATTCGTCGATCGACGAAGAAAGCCAGAGGCCGCCGCTGGCATAGGCCGGCACCTCCGGACGCACGGCGCCGATAAGGCGGCTAACATTGAGCCCGGCGGCCTTGCCGCGCAGATCCCATAGCGCCAGGTCGATCCCGGCCATCGCCTGGATCGTCACGCCCTCATAACCCAGGAAATTCAGCTCTTTCCACGCCCGCGCATTGAAGCTGCCGCCGAGCGTCGGGTCGAGCCCCAGAACGAGCGGTTCGAGGCTTTGCACCATTTCATGCAGGACCTTCACGCGGAGGCCATTGATCGCATGGACCAGGCCTTCGCCGACCAGCCCCTCGTCGGTCTCCAGAAAGCACAGGATACAACTCGTCGAATGAATGGCGAAGATCGCGCTTAAGATAGGCGGGTTGATCGGCAGGTCGACGACGACAGTGCGGAGGCGGGTGATCTTCATGGGACTGCCTCGTTCACGCGCGCAGAACGGTCGGCGGCGAGAGCGCATAGCGGCGCAGGATGTCGAGATCGGGATCGCGACCCAGGCCGGGCCCGTCGGGAACAGCGACACGCCCGTCCTTAACGTCAAACAGATCGTGATAAGGACTTGCCTCCAGATTGACGATCAATCGTTCAAACGGGCCCGCCGGCGCGAGCGCCGCCGCCAGATGCAGGGACGCCAAGAAGCCAGGTCCAAAATATGCGCAATGCGGCACAAGCCGAACGCCGCTGGCCTCTGCGACGGCGGCGATTTTCATGACCTCGGTGACGCCGCCAATCTTGGCCACGCTCGGCTGGATGATGTCGACGGCGTGGACGTCCATCATGGCTTTGAAGTCAAACAGGCCGGCGGCATTCTCTCCGCAGGAGATGGGCACGCCGCCCTCCCGGCGGATGCGGGCGAGGCCGTGATAATCCTCGGGCGGCCATAGAGGCTCCTCGAGCCAGGCGAGGTTATAAGGCTGCAACCGTCGGGCCATTCTGATCGACTGATCGACCGTCCATGGGCAGTTGGTGTCGAGCATGATGTCAATGTCGGGACCAGCAGCCTCGCGCGCGGCGGCGACCTGCGGCACATCGATCTCATGCAGCTTGATCGCGCGATAACCTTGATCGAGCGCACGCGCGCAGGCTTTGCCCACTTCGGCGGGAGCGCTGTAGCGAAGGAGGCTCGCGTAGGCGGATAGAGCGCCGACCGGCGCGCCGCCCAGAAGTCGCCAGAGCGGCAGGTTGGCTGCTTTGCCCGCAATATCCCAAAGGGCGACATCCAACGCCGACAGCGCATAGACGTGCGGGCCGTTGCGGCCGAATAGGTGCAAGCGCTGAGCAACGCGCGTCATCAGGCCACGAATGTCGCGAGCGTCCTCGCCGAGCACAGCCGGCGCCAGCTGCGTGTCGACAACGGCGCGGGTGGCCGGGCAGCAGGCGTGGCCGAAACCTTCTCCCCAGCCCTCGATCCCCTGATCCGTGACAACGCGGACAAACAGCGTATCGACGGTCGACCAGCCCACGCCCACGAAGGCGGTCGGCGCTGTCCCGATATCGCAGGGCACGCGGATGAGATGGGTCTCGATCGCAACGATCTTCATGGCAGTCTCAATGATGCAGGGGGGAAAGGGAATCGTGGCCAAGATAGGCGCGCTCAAGCCGGTGCGGCAAGTCAGGCTCGGATGTCGAAGCGTCCAATACGATGCGACCGCGCGCCAGCGCATAGACCCGATCGGCGAGCGCCAGCGCCTTCTCGATCAGCTGCTCGACAAGCAGCACGGACGCGCCCGAGTCACGCAGCCGCGCGGCGACGGATAACACGCGGTCGACCAGCAACGGAGAAAGGCCGGCGGACGGCTCGTCGAGCATCAAGAGACGCGGGCGGAGCACCAGGCCTTGCGCGACGGCGAGCATCTGCTGTTGTCCGCCGCTGAGCGCGCCACCGCGCTCATGGCGTTTCGCGGCGATCTCGGGAAACAAGCCAAGCGCTTCATCGACGCGCGCCGAGCGCTCGCCGCGCGGCAGATCGTAAGCGGCAAGCAGGAGGTTGTCGGTGACCGAGAGCTGCGTGAACACCCGGTGGCCCTCGATCACATGCGCGAGCCCGGCGCGCACGGTTGCGCGCGGGTCGGAGCCGCGCATATTGCGTCCGTTGAACGTGACCGCGCCGGCGGTTGCCGGCAGCAGGCCGGAGACCGCCCGCAGCGCCGTTGTTTTGCCAGCGCCGTTGGGCCCAAGAAGCGCGACGATCTCGGCGCGGCCGACGCGGAGATCGACGCCGTGCAGCACCCCGATCTTGCCGTAGCCGGCATGAAGCCCCTGGACGTCGAGCACGGGATCATCCGCCGAGATAGGCACTGACGACCTCCCGGTGCGCGCGAATTTCGGATGGCGTCCCAGCGGCGAGTTCGCGGCCAAGATTGAGCACCGTGACTTGATCGCAGATATCGAAGATCAGGTCCATGTGATGCTCAACCAGGAGGACGCCGCAGCCAGCCGCCTTGATCGCCTTGATGAGCGCCCCGAGGCGCAAGATCTCATCGGGCGAGAGGCCGGCGGCCGGCTCGTCGAGGAGCAGAAAGGCGGGACGCAGCATGAGGCCACGGGCGATCTCCATGAAGCGGAGCTCGCTGTGCTGCAGCCGATCCGCGCGCTCGTCCGCAAGCGCTTCAAGGCCAACAATCTGCAGACAGCGCTCTGCCTGCATACGCAGCGCCGCTTCGTCGCGCTCATGACGCGGCAGCGCGAGCATGCATTCGGCAAAGCTCGCACGGCCCTCGATCGTGCCGCCGATCATCACGTTCTCGAGCACAGAGGCTTCCCCGATCGCGCGCGGCGTCTGGAACGTGCGGGCGATGCCGAGGCCGGCGCGGATCTGTGTCGCGCCGCGCGGCAGTGGAGCGTCGCCGATCCGGACCTCGCCTTCCTGGGGCGCGGAGAAGCCGCTGATGACGTTCAGCGTCGTGGTCTTGCCGCTTCCGTTCGGGCCGATCAGGCCGTGCACCTCGCCTGGACGCAATATGAGATCGAGGCCATCGATGGCGCGGACGCCCCCGAAACTCAGACGCACGCCGGATAGGACCATGGCGGGGCGGTCAGACTGTTGGGTCATAAGGGTCGACACGAGGTCGGGACGCGGAACAATCAGACGATCTTTTGGAAGCTCACGGCGGCGGCGCCGATCGAGCAGGTCGGCAATTCCGCCAGGCAATGCGATCACGATCACGAGCAGCAAGGCGGCGTAGAGAAAAGTCGACCAGGCGACCAATGGCGCGGCGAATTCCGGCAATATCGTGAGCAGGATCGCGCCGAGCAACGGGCCGAGCACCGACCCACGCCCGCCGATCAGGATCGCTATGAAGAAGAGGACCGACAGGTCGAAGGTGAAGGCGTCGGGGGTGATGTAGCTTTGCAGCGTGGCGAACAGGCCGCCGGCGACGGCCGCCAGCGCGCCGCTGAACAGGAACACCGTCACCAGCAGATGCGCCTTTGAGATGCCCATCGCCTCGGCCGCCACCTCGATGTCGCGCAATCCGACGAGCGCGCGGCCGTAGCGGCTCGCAGCGATATTGAGCGTCATCCAGGTGCAGAGCGCAGCAAGGGCGAGGCAGAACAGGTAGAAGCCTGTTTGGCTGTCGAGCGGAGCCGGCAGCGTCGGACCAGCGACGCCGATCCCGCCGCCAGTCACGTCGGTCCAGGCGAGCGCCACTTGCGTGACGATGGTGGCGAAGCCAAGCGTCGTCATGGCGAAATAGAAAGTGCGCAGTCGTAGCGCTGGCAGGCCGACGACCACGCCGGCCAGCGCGCCGACGACGCCGGCTGCGGCGAGCGCCGGCAGCGGGCTCAGCCAGCCGCGGGCGACGATGACGCTCGTCGTGTAGGCGCCGATGGCGAGGAGGCTCACCCAGCCGATGGCGAGCTGGCCGGCAAAGCCGACGACCAGATTGAGGCCGGAGACCAGCACCCAATAGATTGCCGCGCGCGTTCCGATCACGACCACGTAGTCGTCGCCCGCCAACGGGAGTGCGGCGGCGGCGGCAAAAATCAACACGTACGGCAGGATCGTCACGCGAAAGCGCATCAGACACGCCGAATCGGCGGCGCCCCAAACAGGCCCTGCGGCGCCGCCATCAGGACGACGATGAAGACGGCGAAGACGGCGACCGAAACGAGCACTCCGCCCAACAGGAAGTTGGCCGTCTGCTGAAAGAGACCAAGCAGCAGCCCCCCCACAACCGCCCCTCGATTGTTGCCCAGGCCGCCGAGCGCCACAGGAACGAAGCCGTAGAAGTTCAGCATCGGTCCGTTCGCAACCGAGGCCAGGAGAAGTTGCCCTCCGGCGAAGCCCGCTAACCCCGCAATGGCGCCGGCAAGGGCGAAGCTCGCGATGCGCAGATTGCGTTCAGGGAGCCCCAGCGCGCGGGCCGCATAATTGTCTTCCGCAATCGCGAGGAAGGCGCGGCCGACGAGCGTGCGGCGGTAGAGGAGCTCAAGACCGAGAATCACCGCGGCGCAGGCTGCGACGGGGAGCCAGAACTTTTCACCTCCAGCAAAGTCGCCGCCAACGATTCGCGGGAAAGGCTGGGGCTCTGTGCTCCACTCGATGGCGGTGAACTGTTGAATCATCAGCGCCAGAGCAAGTGTCGAGAGCACATAAAGGTGTTTTTCCAGCCCAGCCATCACAGGGCGCACAGCGACGAACTCTGTCAGGACGCCGACGGCTGCGCAGGCCGCCAGGGTCAGCGGGAAACCGACAACGATCGGCATGTGCAGGCGCAGGATGAACCAGGAGCCGAACACGCCGCCGAGCATGCCGACCTGCCCCGCCGTGAAGCTCATCACGCGCGATGCCGAGAACATGACGTTGTAGGTGACCCCGATCAGCGCATAGATCGCGCCGATCGCGAGGCCCGTCGACAGGATTGAGACGATCACGACTCAGGCGTAGCCTGGCGCCAATTTGAACGCGCCGTCCTTTTGCGAGTTCGCCTGCGACATCACGACTTCTCTGGTTGGATAGCCGTTGTGTTGCTCTGGCGTCCATGTGTAGTCGCCGAACACGCCCGGATAATCCCGCAGGCTGTTCCAGTAGCCGATAATCGCCTCAGACGTTGACGAGCCGGTCGTATTCACCGCTTCCGCGACGAGCTTGACGGCGTCGTAACCCGCCGCCACCCACCACAACGAACTATCGTGAAGCGAGACCTTTCCGTTCAATCTGGCGACAAAATCCGCTGTCTTGGCAGGCAACTTTCCATTCGCGTCATAGCTGCAACTCGCATAGCCAGCCATATAGACCTTGTCCCAGTTGGCTTCCTTCTCAAGCAAGCTGCCGAACGTCGCCAGAGCCTAGCGCAGGGTGTCCGATAATCGGCGCATCCCATCCGAGCACGGCCCGCTCGTTCATCAGCCTGCGCTTCCATCCCGGTCGCGACGCTCCACACGACGAGGACCTTGGCGCCGGCATTCTTCATGCGCAGCATGTCGGGCGTGACATCGGGTTGCGTTGCGTCGATTTGGGCTTGATAGACCACATTGGCCCCGTCTTTCTTGAAGGCGGCGACCGAGGCGGCCACGGCCGAAACGCCATAACCGGTGGTGTCGCCGACGACCGCGACATCCCTCGCCTTCAAAACATTCAGGCAATAGTTGCGCACGGCGTCATCCCATTGGCCGTTGGACGGGGCGATTCGGAATGCGTTCGGATATTTCGCCGGATCGATGAGGCTGTCGACGACACACGGATGAATATTCGCCATTTTCGCGCGCGACATCACGGCGTTGGTCGCAAGCGCTTCTCCGGAGTTTGTCGGACCCCAGATCGCGCTGACCTTCTGGCGGCCAATCATGTCCTGAGCGGCATTGACGGCCTTGGTCGGATCGCCCTGCGTGTCGCGCGTGACGATTTCTATCTTTCTGCCCTTCACGCCCCCAGCGGCGTTGATCTCATCAGCGGCGAATTTCACGCCGCGGTCGAAGCCGATCGCCGGCGCCGAGCTCGGCCCGGTCAGCGCGGCGAGCCAGCCGATCAAAATCGGGCCGCTGTCCGCCAGCGCCGGACGCGCGAGGGTCGCGCCCAGCAGACTAGCCGCGGAGCCTAGCATCGCGCCACGGCGGGTGATCAGCATGGTCGTTTCTCCCGAGAGATCGGCCGGTTCGGCTCTCATGTTCCGTTAAAAACCTCGCACGCGCGGGGTCGCCGCGCAAGAGAAACGGGAGGCCTCCAGACCTCTGTCCAAATGGATATCGGCGCGCATCTGCAAGCTGCGTTGGCTCGTAGCAACGCCGGTTCAAAAGCACAGTAGAGGTCGACAGGCTGCCGGGCAGGCCTCGCAGTTATTCGGCTCCAATAACATTTTACACGAGATATCCGGTCTTCGGTGCGATGCCGGGGCGGTGTCGTGCCGAATGTGAGTCCGCGCTTGCAAATTCATTTCCGTGCCGCTGCATCGGAGACGGTTTCGTAGGTTCGATCTCAGGCCTTCCGCAGCAGGTTTTGAACTTAGCGAAGATCTGCTCGATCGGATCGACGGTGGGCAGGTCTTTCGGCAGAAACACGAGGGGCGCCCGACGTCCAGGATTGGTCATCACGCGACCTTTCCCTTGTGGGAGCCGAGATTGTCGAGGCTCAGCATGTCCGGTGTATACTCCCTCCGCACACGCCCTATTTTGCAAAACTTGCATGTCGAAACCTTTGTGTACTACTTTGCGGTTGCATCGCAGCGACTGCGGTACAAGGGAGACAGTGAAATGGCGACACTGTATTTCGACCGACCACTTTCGGATGATCAGCGCCGTGCCGCGCTGTATAAAGGGGACATCTTTGTATATTCTCCAATAGAGCCTGCGAAGAAGCTCTGTGCTTTAGCCCGAGGAATGATAGAGGAGGCTTTCGCCCCACACGATCCGCGGCTGATAGATCAATATCTGAGCATGGAGGAGGCAGCGGAGATTCTTGCTAAGCTAAAGCCTTCCTTCATTCATCATCCCGAGTGCAAACGTCTTCTGCCGGAGATCATCGTTGAACTCGGCGGCGATCCTCTTAAGACATTTTTTGACGTGCCGAGAATGCGGTCAGCCTATCCTACAAACTATCTCACGTCTGGAATTGCGTATGCGTTTCACCCTCATCGCGACACATGGTACTCGGCGCCGATGTGTCAGATAAACTGGTGGCTACCGATATACGACATAACTCCGGATAATTGTTTCTATATTCAGCCCAATTACTTTGGCAAAGCTGTTGAGAATAATTCTGAGATTTATAACTACCAGGAGTGGAATGCGCAAAGTCGAGCAGAGGCAGCGAGACACGTCCGTTCCGACGCTCGAGAGCAGCCTAAACCCCAGCAAAAAGTCGAACAACAGGACGTCCGCGTCATATGCTCCCCGGGTAGCCTACTCTTGTTCTCGGCGGCCCAGCTGCACGGCACGGTGCCAAACACCAGCGGCGTCGCGCGATACAGCATCGACTTTCGGACTGTACATCTCGATGATGTGGTCGGGCAGAACGGTGCGCCGAACATAAACTCGCGCTGCACCGGCACGACGATGAGAGATTATCTCAGGTGCGCGGATCTCCAGCATTTGCCCGGCGAGGTGATCAACTCCTACGACGGACTCAAAATGGTCGCAGAGACGGCTGCGGCGACTTCAGGCAGCACCGCATCGTAGTCGTGACGGGTCTCGTAGCTCTCGTTACAGGAGCGTCGAGCGACATCGGAGCGGCGATCGCCCACGGTCTAGCGGACGCTAGGGTCAGCGTGCTCGGGTCGGGGCGCAATCAGGGAAAATTGCGCCGTATCGCAGCCGGCCGCAGCGGCCAGATCATAACGATCGCTGCCGACCTGACCCGCCCCGCCGGTCTCGAGGCTATACGAGCGCTCGTATCGCAAAGCGGACGGCTGGATGTTCTTGTACTGGGGTCCGGAATTTATGAGCGCTCGGCAAGCCCCGATATCTTGATGCGGCAGTTCATCGCAAATGTCCACGGACCCTATTCGCTGTTACAAGCCGTGCTGCCCCAACTGGTTGCTTCGAAAGGTCTAGTGGTTTTCATCAATTCCACCGAGGGTTTGACCGCTTCACCTGGAGTAGGTCAGTACGCCGCGACCCAGCATGCGATGCGCGCCCTCGCTGACAGCACTCGTGGGGAGGTCAATTCGTCCGGGGTCCGTGTCACCACGATTTTCCTCGGTCGTACTGCTACGCGCGCGGCAAGCGGCGATCTCCGCGACGGAGCAACGCCCCTATACCCCTGAGCGATTGATCCAGCCGAAGGACGTCGCCACCGTCGTCGTAAGCTTGGTAACCCTGCCGCACACTTCGGAAGTAACGGAAATTAGGATGCGGCCAAGGCTTCCGCCGTCCCCTGACGCCTAAGCCAAGTCGCGCCAATTGCTTTCCAGCGACACCGTGGCTTCTGACCCCTGGACGACGTCCACGAATTGCGTAGACCCCTAAGGACAGATCGCGCGCTCAATCTTGGATGACCTTCTGCGCGACACGCCGTTCCAAGTTTCGTTCCATGCCGCAAGTTCGTCTGCTCCCTTCTGCGCGATTCTTGATCCGCGCGGCGAGGCCGGGGCTGTCTGATCCAAACTCATGGGAGCTGTGGGATTATACCGCGGCCATCACGACGGCGGGAGAAGAGCACTTGCAAACTGGCTCGAGATTGTCACACCAACTTGATCGGCGTGGTACCGGCTTTTGAAGGCCCCACTGACCTCAGGCCGCGGTGGCGGCTCGCCACGTCCCGAACGATTGGTCTTTTAGGACACGAAGCGTGAGGCGGGAGTAAGAAGACGCTCGACGTTGAACGTGTTGCGGACGCTGGCATGAACGGACAGGAACCGTCGGACTGATCCGGTCGATCCGCTGCACATTTTCGCTCGCAGTCGTGTCGGCTGATGCGAATTCTCAGCCCGATTGTTCAAACGAGATCGTCATCCGCCATCTTACCCGCAAACCGCGCCGCGGTGAGCTCCGGTCCTAGACTTCGCGTTCATGTGCAACGGTCGTCGCGCGTGAACGGGCAGATGTCGGGTGAGGAAAAGGCGCACTACCAACGTTCCTGACCATCGCCCGCGCAACACGGTGCGAATCGCCTAGGCCATTAACCGACCAAACTAGCCGTTGGGGTCGCTTTGTAAGCTTGCCAATTCGCCGCCCTCAGGTGCTATTCCACGCCCCGGCGAGAGCTACAGCGACATGCTCGCCGGCATTGCGAGCGGATGATCAGGGTGCGCGGATTTCTAGCTGCGGCGCCAATACCCATTAGGGGAATCGGCGCGTTATCCGCTCGCATCGCCGTTTTCCTGGCGTTGCCCGATACGAAGGCCGCATTGGACAGGGCCCCTCGCCTGGCCACGACCGTGACCAACGTAGTCAGTACGTCTGCGAAGGCAGAACCGGACACTATCGGTCGAAAAGAGGAACCCGCTTCGCCCTCGTGGCGCCAAGCGCCGCCCATCGTGCGCGATCGTCGATTTGCTCAGCTTCGTAGGCGGGGAAAGGGCGCACGGGGATCGAAGCCGAAACAACGTCGGCGGCGAAGTTCCTACTTCGTCGCCCGGATTGGTGTCCAAAGCGAAGTTTGATTCTAAAGTTACAGAGTGGATTGGTGAGCGCGGTGGGAATCGAACCCACGACCCTCTGATTAAAAGTCAGATGCTCTACCTATTGAGCTACGCGCTCGCCTTGAGGCCCGAAGGCGCGCCCCGTGCCTACAGCCTCACCGGCGATGGGTCAACGCCGATATCCGCCTTTCAACTGCGCCGTTCGCGCCGCGCGAAGCTTCGCGAAATCGTCGCCCGCGTGGTGCGAGGAGCGGGTCAGCGGCGACGACGACACGAGCAGAAAGCCCTTGGCCGCGCCGATCGTGGCGTAATCGGCGAATTCCTCGGGCGGCACGAACCGCTCGACCGCATGGTGCTTCGGCGTCGGCTGCAGATATTGGCCGATGGTGAGAAAATCGATCCTTGGCCGCGCGCATGTCGTCCATCACCTGCAGCACTTCGTTGCGCTGTTCGCCCAAGCCCACCATCATGCCCGACTTCGTGAACAGCGAAGGGTCCAGCTCCTTGGCGCGCTCGAGCAGCCTCAGCGAAGCGAAATAGCGCGCGCCCGGCCGCACGGTCAGATATTTCGACGGCACGGTTTCGAGGTTGTGGTTGAACACGTCCGGCTTCGCCGCGACGACCGTCTCGAGCGCGCCCTCCTTGCGCAGGAAATCGGGCGTCAGCACCTCGACCGTCGTCTCGGGGGCGGCGCGGCGGATGGCTGCGAATTGTGCGCGCGAAATGCCCTGCCCCGCCGTCGTCGAGATCGTCGCGGTCGACCGAGGTCACGACGACATGCTTAAGGCCAAGCTTGGCGACGGCGTCGCCGACGCGCTCGGGCTCGTCCTCGTCGAGCGCGCCGGGCAGCCCCGTGCGCACGTTGCAAAAGGCGCAGGCGCGCGTGCAGGTGTCGCCCATGATCATGAAGGTCGCGTGCCGCTTGTCCCAGCACTCGCCGATGTTGGGGCAGCGCGCCTCCTCGCAGACGGTCGCGAGCTTGAATTCGCGAACCAGGCTCATGGTCTCGGCGAATACGGGCGAGCCGGGAGCGCGCACCCGGATCCAGGCCGGCTTGCGGGCGACGGGCTGGTCCGGCCGGTGCGCCTTCTCAGGGTGGCGCAAGTCGGGCTCGCGCGCCGTTCGGCGATATCGATGAGCCTGGTCATGGCCGTTATGTAGGGTTGGTCCCCGAGGCGGTCAAACGTTGCGTCTTTTTCGCCTCGCCTGTGCATTCGAGCGAACCACAAGGGTTCGCCCCCACCCCATCAGTCTCGCCGAGCTCGTCGTGAAGCTCACCGACAGCACGGGCCGGACCACGAACGGGAGATCGGTATCAGGCAGCGCAAGGAGCCTTAGGTCCGCTTTTCGCCTTGCGATAGCCGGCGTAGCCAAGGCCCGCGAAGCCGATGAGCATCATCGCCCAGGTCGCGGGTTCCGGCGTGGACATAGCTGCAGGGCCGGCCGGCACGCCCTCGATCGTGTAGGCGGAATAGCCCGGCTCATCGATAACGAAGGTCGGATCGGCCGAGGCTCCGCCCTCGGCGGTTTCTGTGAAGGCCGCGGTGTTGCTTTCGAAATCCGCTCCCGCGTTGGCATACACCAACACCGAGACATTGAAATTGGCTTCGATCAACACTTCGTCGTTGAACGTACTGGTGTTGCCGAGAAGAACCGGCGCAGCATAGCCGGGGGCGGGATCCGCGAAGTAGCGATAGTCATAGTGCGTATCCGCATAGATGAAAGCGAGAAACTCAGGAGCCCCGACAGGCACATCGCCTTCGGCGTATTGCACGGAGACCTGTGCGTCCGTGCCGGCTTCGATGGGGGCGTAGTAGTCGCCGACAGGATCGGGGACAGCGAGCGAACCCGCGCTCGCGATCGCATGGATATGGACAGGAATGAGAGCCCCGGTCACGGGTCCTGAGACCCGTATCGTGTAGTTGATCGTGGCAGTGGCGCCACCGGCAAGGCCATAATAATGAGAGCCGATGCTGTTGTTGTAGTCCGTAACGTCGGAGATCCCCTCGCTCCCGAAAGCGGACACGGACCCGCCGCCGACATTCGTTGAATTCGCGGTAAACGTTGCCCCATTCGCGCCGCCGGTGATCGAGTCGGGTGTGTCTTGGCTGATGGTCTGCTCGGGCGCCCCTGTCGGCATATCCATCCACAATGATAGGTCGCGCTCATCGCGGGCGACCCGAGAAGCAGTGACGAAATTCCAGCAAGCAGCAAGGTTCTCATCTTAATTTCCTTGAGACTAAACACGCCTGAACGACGTGAGAATGACCCCGAGAGGCGCAAGCGCTTCCGTGAAAGAGCTTCGCGCGCGTCATTAAGTTAAGCAGGCCCCAAAACCCGCCGCGCCTCCCAAATGGGAGGAAAACGCCACGCTCGGGTTGTATTCTGGCTCTAAACGTCGATCCGGGTCAGAAGCCCGACAAGCTCGGCCTGACGTTTCGCGCCGGTCTTCCGGAAGATCGACTTGAGCGCGCCGCGCAGCGTCCCCTGCGACACGCCTAGGCGCAGCGCCGCCGCGGCGAGGTCGTCGCCGGCTGCGAGACGCGCGGCCAGACGCGCCTCGGCGCGCGTCAAGCCAAACAGATGGCGAAGGCGATCCACGCTTTCAAAGCCCGCCGCTTGAAGCGGCGTGAGCAACAGCAGGATTCGGGCGCGCAGGAAGACATCGATCGCGGCCCCAACGAGCGGCGCGGCGCGGACAAGGAACGAAGACCCGTCTTCGCAACGGAGGCGGACGGCCGCATCCGCGGGTATCTCATGGGCGTGATCAGCGGCGCTGACGCCCTGCAGCATCCGCCCGAAGGCGTTCTCCATGTCCGTGTCGCGCGGCGTGAGCTGACCAGACTGGATGGCGAACAGCCGGTCGCGGATCGAAGCGGCGCGCGCGTTCATGCTGACGATCCGCCCGCGCCGGTCAAGCAGGATGGCGCCGGCCCGCAGGTGATCGAGACCGCTCTCGATCCCCCGTACAAACATGGCGCCCCGGGCTGAGGCGATGGCGCCGATCCGTCTGATATGATGGCTTGCCCGTTCGAGTTCGCGAATCTCCCAGTCCTCGACCTCAGCCGTCCCCCTTTCGACCGAGCCGCCGACTTGCCCCGGCACAAACTCGAAGGCGATGAAACTCCGCATCTGGAACGCGTTCCAGAACTCGTTCTGGATCTTTTGCCGATCGAGTCCGCGGCGGTCCAAAAGCATTCTTTCATGAATGAACTCTCGGCCGGCTCGAATGAGCGGGGCGCCCAGTTCGATCCTGAAATTGTGCTCTCGCCATCCGCCGCGCGCATAAGCGGCGGCGATTTCCGTTGTTTCGGGGCTGACGTAGCCGATCGATTTTTCGTGCGCGCTGAGACCGATGATGCTGCCGCCGAAACCGCCAAGCGAGCTCGCGAAGCTTCCAAGCGCCTCCGGCCACAGCTCCGGGCACGCCGCGGCTTCGTACATGCGGTCGATCGCGGTCGCGAAATCCGAGTGGATGAAAGCAGGCGCCAAAACGTCCTCCGTGCGGGTTCTGGTCGAAAGCCTCGTCGAAGCCCGTCTCAGGCGTTTCTCTCCCCGATTGGCTGCATGCTCATTGTTCGGTCGGACGCGCCGATTGGTATCAATCGAACTTCAACGAAGGTCCATCGCGGAGAGCCCGTCCATCGCGACAAGACGCGATTCTAAACGGCGTTCAAGTCCGGACATTCCGGATTCCGTCCCCAGACGCGCTCTCACGTCCGCGCCAAGGTGGCCACATAAAACCCGTCCGTTCCCGTCGTTCTCGGGCTCAGGCGGAAGCCGGGGCCGAGCGTCGATTGATGCTCGGCCAACGCCGGCAAGCCCGCTGAACTCGCCTGCGCCTTCGCGTCGATCGGCAGGCAATCGTCGTGGCGGGCCATGAAGGCGGCGATCCGGTCCTCGTTCTCGGCGCGCAGGACGGAGCAGGTGATGTAGACGATGCGTCCGCCTTGCTTGACGAAACCCAGCGCGCTTTCGAGCGTCTCGTCCTGATCCTTGATCCGCTGTTCGAGCGCGCCAGGGCGCATGCGCCATTTGGCGTCGGGGTTGCGCCGCCAGGCGCCTGAACCCGTGCAGGGCGCGTCGATCAGCACGAGATCGCAGCGTCCTTTCAGGTCGGCGAGCACATCCGTTTGCCCTCTCGGCGCCCGCACCTGGACATTGCGCGCGCCCGAGCGGGCGAGCCTCGCGAAGATCGGCGCCAGGCGATGCGCGTCGGGGTCGGCGGCGTAGATCTGTCCCTGGTTCCCCATCGCGGCGGCGAGCGCCAGCGTCTTGCCGCCCGCGCCGGCGCAAAGGTCGAGGACCTGCATGCCGGGCTTGGCTTCCGCGAGAAGCGCGGCGAGCTGCGAGCCCTCGTCCTGCAACTCGACGAGGCCCTTGACGTAGGCCGGGTCGGACGCGAGCGGCGGCGCGCGGCCGTCCGGGCGCATGGCGATGCGCAAGCCCACGGGAGAGAGCGGCGTCGGCTCGGGCTTGAGATGAGCCAGCGCGCTTGAGCGCCTTGTCGCGATTGGTCTTGAGACCGTTCACCCGCAGGTCGACCGGCGCGCGCTCGGCGAGCGCCCTGCCCTCCTCCGCGGCGAACGCGCCGAAGCTCGCCTCGAGTTGGGAGCCAAGCCATTCGGGGAAATCTCCCGACGACGTGCGCGGGCGCGCCCGAAAGGTCGGCGGCTGCAAGCCGCTCGCGTTCGGCTTCCGTGAGCTTTGCCGGCGCGTGGCCCTCCCCGGAGAACAAAGCGGCGATGGCCTCGACGTCGAGGTCGTGCGTCTGTCGGAGCGCGCCCAGGATTTCGGCGCGCGGCACCCGCTTCGCCCATGATCCAGGCGGACGAGCTTTTCTTACGCAGCGCGTCATAGACGAGACCCGATATCGCCGCGCGGTCGCCCGAGCCCGCGAAGCGGTGCGACAAGCCCCAGTCTTTCATCGCATCGGTCGCGGGTCGGCGGCGGGATTCGATGTCCGACAAAACTTCGATCGCGGCGGCGGCGCGGGCGGCGGGGATCATGGGGAGGGGGAACCTTTGGGGTATGAAATTCCGGTTCATATCCCCGGTAGAAGCGCGATCCTATAGCTCGCCCTGTCCTCGCGGACAATGTCGCGCAAAGCGGTGGAGCTTGGCTTCGGAACGAATTAGAACAGCGTCTGCGCCGCCGCCAAGAGATGACGAACCGAGTGGGCGAGGCGGCTCAGGAGCCTTCAATGAATGATACCGCGAAACTTGAGGCCCGGCTCCTGACCGCCGCCGAAAACGAACTTGTCGCCGTGACGCGGCCGCCGGAAATCGAGCGCCAGTCCGTCGATGAGCTCAAGGCCGTCGCCCGTCGCCTGCGCGAGGCGCACGATCGCGCCAAGTCGATCGGAACGCGCCAGGCGCGCGAGATGCGCGGCAAGGCCGAGCCGCGCGGCGCAAAGCTGGCGAAGGACAATTTGGGCACCGTCGCGAAGGCGCAAGCTCTGCGCGACGCGCTGGACCGGGTGGAGGCGGAGCTCAGCCGCCGCGACGGGGCGGCCTAACAGCAGAGGCCATCAACACGGACGAGCGACCTCCGGGGACTTATCGTCGCGTTGCCTGGGGTTAGCCTCGACTAAAGCCGATTTTTGCCGCGCCAAATGATCCAGGCGCCCATCCCGGCAATCCAGAGCGGAAAAGGATAGGCGGCGACGCGCTCGACGCCGCCTGCGCCCAGTCCGAAATCATATCCGAACGCCAAGCCCGCGAGGCCAGCCAAGCCGACCAGGCCGAAAGCCAGCGAGAGCAGCCCGACCGCCCGCGGCGCCCGGCCCTCGCGCAGCAGCGCCACGCCGAAGAGAGCCGCGCCCGCGTTGCAGAAGAGAAGATTCTCCGCGGCGCCGAGATAGTGCGCGCCCGGCGCAGCATCTTCCGGCGCCAGTCCGACGAGAAAGACGCCGAGGCCGGACGCGGCGATGAGTGAAAGCGCAATCTTCGCCAGCCGTGTCGAGAACAGCGGCCACACCACCATTGCGCCGGCGACGATCAGCACGCCCTGAAGCACGAAGGATGCGTTCATCAGCGCATGCAGCGGCGAGCAGCCGGCGCCGCAACTCACAGCGCCAAGATCGCTGATGTACTTGTGGCGAAAACTGTACGAACCGGCGAAGCCAGCGGCGGCGATCGCCTCGCTCACGAAAAATTGCAGGCAGCCGATCCAGAGCGCCCCGCCCCATCGCCTTGAGGGCATTCGAAGACCTATTGCCCCATCCCTTGCAAGGTCCGCATGCCAGGCGGACGCCATTCGCTTCTCTTAAGCGACAGAATTCAGCGACAACGCGAATCTCCCGTAGGGCGCACGTCCGCGACTCGCCCGTTCACGCTTGTGACTTGGACGCATTCCCGCGTTTGCGGGTTGAAGTAAATTCCCGCGATCGCTCCGCCGGCGATTGAGGTCCCGACGTTCCTGTATCCGCGAGACGCCAGAATCTGCAGCGCCATTACGGGGTCCATCCCGTGAACGTTGGGAACTCCAGCCTGCGGGAAAGGCGGCGGGGCCCCGAGCCCAGGCGGAGGACCCGGCGGGCCTCGATCCGGCCGCCAATGGCGGGGCCGCTCTTCGCCTCCGCGCTCCTCCTGCGCGTCCCGGCATCCGTGACGGTAGGAGCGGCTGTCGTCATCCTCGTCAAAGCGCCCGTGGAGACAATCGTAATAGCCGCGGCGGTAGTCCTCCGGGTCGGCGAGGGCCGCTTGCGGCGCGAGCGACAAGATGACGGCGCCCGCGGCGATGGCGATCGGGAGCTTCAACGGCTTCTCCTGCTGGTCTTCCTGAAGTCATGAAGCGATCGGCGCTCACAAAAGCTGAGGCGCAGGCCGCGGAGCTCATGGCCCCTCTTGCCGCAATTTTCGCGCGGCGCAAAGTCGAATTTTCATTGCCCCATGCCCGGCAAGGTTCCCATGCCCTTGCACAAGATCGTCAGCATCACTTCCTCGGCGCCGCCGGCGATCGAGGCGAGGCGGCCGTCGCGGAAGGCGCGGCTCACCGGCGTCTCGTTCATGTAGCCCATGCCGCCCCAATATTGCAGGCAGGCGCTCGGCAGTTCGCGTCCCAATTGTCCGGCCTTGAGCTTCGCCATCGTCGCGAGCTGCGTCATGTCGGCGCCCTCGATCATCGCCTCGGCGGCGCGATAGACGAGCGAGCGCAGCAGTTCGATCTCCGTCTGCAATTCGGCGAGCTTGAAGTGCACCGTCTGATTGTCGAGGATGCTGCGGCCGAACGCCTTGCGCTGCCGCGCATAGGCGATCGTCTCGGCGATCGTATGCTCGTGCGCCTTGAGGCAAGCGGCCGCCGCCCACAGCCGCTCCTCCTGGAACTGCATCATCTGGTAGGTGAAGCCCTTGCCCTCGTCGCCGATGCGGTTGCGCTTGGGAACCCGCACGCCCTCGAAGAAAATCTGCGCCGTGTCGGAGGCGCGCATGCCGAGCTTGTCGAGCTTGCGCGCGACCGTGACGCCCTTCGTCTTCATCGGCACGCAGATCAGCGACTTGTTGCGATGTTTGGGACCGTCGCCGGTGTTGGCGAGCAGGCACATCCAGTCGGCCTGCGCGCCGTTGGTGATCCACATCTTGCCGCCATCGATGACGTAATCGTCGCCGTCCGATCGCGCATTTGTCTTGATCTCGGCGACGTCGGAGCCCGGCGCCCGGTTCTGACACGCCGACGCAGGCGACGACTTCGCCGGAAATCGCGGGCGCGAGAAACTCGCGCCGCAATTCGTCCGAGCCGAAGCGGGCGAGCGCGGGCGTCGCCATGTCGGTGTGAACGCCGATCGCCATCGGCACCGAGCCGCTGTGCACGCCGCCCAATTCCTCCGCCATCATGATCGCATAGGAATAGTCGAGCCCGGCGCCGCCGAATTCGACCGGCTTGTTCAGCCCGAGAAAGCCGAGATCGCCGAGCTTCTTGAACAGCTCGTGGGTCGGAAGCTGACCGGCCGCCTCCCATTCGTCGACATGAGGATTGATCTCGGCGGCGATGAATTTCTGCAACGTGCGACGCGGCTCGTCGTGCTCGGCCGTGAACAACATGGGTAGCCCTCCCCTCCTGTCCCTGAGTGTCAATCTATCATTGAATGGCGGTCTGTTCTTGCCGAGCGCGATCCGCGCGGCGTTCTGACCAACCGACTTTGAAATTGTTCTAATTGCGAAATGATCGCAAAGGCTTGCGGCTCGAATGGCGCTTCTCTACCTCTGGCGCAGCCGTCCCGCCGGACGCCGGCGGGGCCCCGAAACGCCAGGAGACAATTCGTCATGCAGATCGCCGCCTCGAATGATGACGAAACGATCGCAGCGTTGGACCAATTGAAACGATCGATCCGAATCGCCTTTTGCGGCGTCATGCAATCGACGCGCCTTCCACCGATGGCTGCGCTCAGTCTCGCAGCCACGGCGGTCGGCCTGCTCTATAACGAAGTCGCGGCGGCGCATTGCGGCGACAGCTCATGCCCTTGCGGCTGGGAGCCGCAGAGCGCCGCCGATTTCGAAGCGCTCAAGACCTCGCTCGCGCTCGCGGCCAAGCCCCATCGCCCGACCGAGCTCCGCGCGGTTCAGGTCGAGGGCCACGCTTGAGCGCCCCCACCGTCCTCACGTGCCTGTCGGATGATAGTTCGGGCTCTCGCGGGTGATGGCGACGTCGTGGACGTGGCTCTCGCGAAGTCCAGCGCTGGTGATGCGCATGAAGCGCGCCTTCTCCTGGAACTCGGGGATCGTTTCCGCCCCGACATAGCCCATGGCGGCGCGCAAGCCTCCGGCGAGCTGGTGCACGATCGCAGCCGTCGGGCCGCGATAGGGCACCTGCCCTTCCACGCCCTCAGGCACGAGCTTCACCTGATCCTTCACGTCCTGCTGGAAGTAGCGGTCGGCCGACCCTTGCGCCATCGCGCCGAGCGAGCCCATGCCGCGATAGCTCTTGTAGGAGCGCCCCTGGTAGAGGAACACTTCGCCCGGGCTCTCGTCGGTGCCGGCGAGCAGCGAGCCGATCATCACGCTGTCCGCGCCGCCCGCGATCGCCTTGGCGAGGTCGCCGGAATATTTGACGCCCCCGTCGCCGATCACCGGCACGCCCGATGCGCGCGCGGCCTCCGCCGCTTCGAGGATCGCGGTCAGCTGCGGCACGCCGACGCCGGCGACGATGCGGGTCGTGCAGATCGAGCCGGGCCCGATGCCGACCTTGATCGCGTCCGCGCCGGCGTCGATCAAAGCCTGCGCGCCCTCGCGCGTCGCCACATTGCCGGCGATGACCGAGACCTTGTTGGTCGCGCGCTGGATGCGCCGGACCTGGGCGAGGACCAGCTCGGAATGGCCGTGCGCGGTGTCGACGACGAGGCAGTCGACGCCGGCCGCCATCAGGAGCTCGGCGCGCTCGAAGCCTTTGTCGCCGACGGTCGTGGCTGCGGCGACGCGCAAGCGGCCATCGCTGTCCTTCGCGGCGTTCGGATGCGTCGTCGCCTTCTCGATATCCTTGACGGTGATGAGGCCGACGCAGCGCTGCGCATCGTCGACGACCACGCAGCTTCTCGATGCGGTGAAGATGCAGGAGCCGGCGGGCCTCTTCGTGGTTCACCCCCTCGCCGACCGTCACCACCTTGCGGGTCATGAGATCGGTCACCGGCTGGCGCGGATCGTCGGCGAAACGCACGTCGCGGTTGGTGAGAATGCCGAGCAGCTTCGCGGGCTTGCCGTCCGCCCCGCGCTCGACGACCGGAATGCCGGAGATCGAGGCGCGCCGCATGAGGGCGAGCGCGTCAGCGAGCGTCGCGTCGGGAAAAATCGTGATGGGATCGACGACCATGCCGCTCTCGAAGCGCTTGACCTTGCGCACCTCCTCGGCCTGATCGGCGGGCTGAAGATTGCGGTGAATGACGCCGATGCCGCCCGCCTCCGCCATGGCGATCGCGAGCCTCGCCTCGGTGACCGTGTCCATGGCGGCCGAGATGATTGGCAGGTTGAGGCGGATCGCGCGGGTGAGCTGCGTTCCGATATTCGTCGCGCTCGGCATCACCGCGCTCAGGCCCGGTCGCAGCAAAACGTCGTCGAACGCAAGACCTTCGGGAATAGAATTGGGTTCAATCGCCGCCATCGCCATGCCCCTATGTGGATTGAGCGGGCGGATGGCGCAAGACTCGCATCCGCTGCATGGCGCGGCTGCCTAACATGGGCGCGGTGAAGTTCCTAGCGCGTTCCGGCTATGGTAAGATTGCGCATGTCGAACCTCGCGCAAAGCGAAATGGACGTTGACGGGTTCCTCGCCTGGGCGGAGGGGCGGGACGGACGCTGGGAGCTGCGCGACGGCAAGCCGGTGATGATGTCGCCCGAGCGGGCCGCGCACGCGCTGACAAAGTACGCGGCTCAGAAGGCGCTCGAGGCTGGCATTTTACGCGCAGGGCTTCCTTGCCGGATGTTTCCCGATGGGATGACGGTGCGGATCACAGCGCGCACCGCATTCGAGCCGGACGCGCTCGTCGTCTGCCCGCCTCCGACCGACCTCAACACGATGGAGATCCCAAACCCCGTCATCGTCGTCGAGGTCCTGTCGCCGAGCACGGCTGCGGACGATCACGGCGTCAAACTCGACGGCTATTTCTCGCTGGGCAGCGTCTTTCACTACCTGATTATCGACGCCGATCGCCGCGTCATGATCCACCATAGGCGCGGGCAAGCGGGAGCGATCGAAACGCGCGTCCTGCGAGAAGGCATGGTGGTTCTCGATCCGCCCGGGTTCGAGGCTCAGGTCGCCGAATTCTTCGCGGTAGAGTGATCAGTCCCGCAAGGTTCCGGATCGCAGCCGTTGATACGAAGGAGTTCCGGATGCGGGCTAACCTCTCCATGCCGGCCGCCGCGATCATCCCGGTCCTCGACTATCCCGATGTTTTGGCCGCCGTGACATGGCTCGAACAAGCATTCGGCTTCGAGGTCCGCCTGCGGATCGGGACGCACCGCGCTCAACTTCAATTCGAGGGCGGCGCGATCGTGGTTTCGGAGGGCGGTTCGCCCGACGCCGCGCTTGGAGCGGGACATTCGGTGATGGTCCGGGTCGAGGCGATCGAGGCGCACTTATCTCGCGCCCGTCAGCACGGCGCTCGCATCATTCGGGATCTCGAGGAATTTCCCTATGGCGAGCGCCAATATTCCTGCCTCGATCCGGCCGGTCATTCCTGGACGTTTTCCGAGACAATCCGAAACGTCGACCCCGCTCAGTGGGGCGGGGAATTGGCGCCGAGGCGCCCGATCTGAGACCGAACCGGTCCCGTCCACAAGCGGCGTGTTGCGATGGGTCGCGCCGGCGCTGTTGATTACGACCTTGGCGTTCGGCCGCGACCGGCGGCCGCCTCCCTCGCTCGCATGGCAATCGCGATAATCCTGTTCGGCGGCAGGAGGTTGGCGCTGTTCACGATCGGCGCGGCCGCGGCTTTCGCGTAGGCGTCGCAGGTTTCTTTTTCTCGGCCGCCTTCGGTTGCGGTGCGTTTGCGGAAAGAGCTGGTCCGATGGCCGGCGCGGTCCGACCGGCAAGGTTGCCCATAGGGATCATTTGAAGCGACACTTTTGCGCGCTTGACCACAGGCTTGTCGGGTTCGATGAGCGGCGGCTCGTCGGCGTCAAGCAGTTCCTGAAGCTCCCTGTTCATCCGGCGCAGCTCTTTCCTCTGATCCCCCGTCAGATGCGCAATGTTGCTGACCAAACCGATGTAGGTCTGGACGGGCCAGTCCCATCGACTTTTGCGCGTAGGGTACGTGCCGTAGGGAATCGGCACTGGCGGAATCAGCGATGGCCGCAGCACAAGAACGTCGAACGACAGCCAGAGGTTGTATGGCCAACAATGGCCCAGCACAGCCGTATCACCTACGAAATGCAACAAGTCTGGCGGGGTCGCGGCGAAAGTGTCGAACGCCACGCCCCAGTCGTCCGTGTTGAACAAGCCCTGCGTATCGCGCTGAATCCCAGCGACGCCGACGCAACCAAGGCTGGTGATTGGAATGTCGCCCGGCTCGAGAGTTAGGATCCCGGTCAACTGTTGGCGTCTCCAGTCCGAGGGCTGGGAATCGGTTGGAGCGCCGCTCCAGTTCGTTGCGTTAAAGGCGAAGTGGATCCAAAGGTTTGCCGGAGAACCCGGAGCGCGGGCGGGGATTTCGATACTTTGCCCAGTTGCCTCCGACTCATCGATGTACCGGTCCACCATTTGATTATCCCCTAGCTAGCCCGGTGGCTTCGCGAACGACATAGCGAAATCGACGCCGTTGGCGGCAGGCGCGGACGGCGTTAACTCCACGACCTGCTGCGGATCGAATGCGGGCGCGGCCAGATAGCCGGGTGGCGGACCGGCGAGCGTACCGCCAAGCAGCGAGGGCTGCACGAGCCACAGCTGGCCGAGCGGCACGTTGTCGACCTCATAAGCGGCGACCCATGTGTCGCCCGCGAGCACCGGCAGGGACGAAAATCCGGCCGTATTCTCCTTGAATTCCGTCGAACCAAAGCCGCCGGGCGGAGCAGGAAGAGAAACAATTTGTCCCACCGCGATGCGAAACATCGGATTGCCGCCCTTCAGCACCGCGAATGTCGGATCGCCGTAAAAGCGGGGCCACGAAATGAGCCCGGCGATCTTCGCCGTGATCGGATCGGACAGGACGTTCACCATGTAGCAAAAGCGGTGCAGCACGCTCGGATTGCCGAGGGTCGCGATCGGCACGTGCAACAACAGCGTGCCGTCATTCGGATCGATGTCGACGGTCGCCGAATCGGCCGCAAACCAGAAATCGCTATCTTCGTTTTCAATCGTGGCGAGTCCGACGACTGCGGTAGCCTCAAAATACGGCGTCGTCGTCGCGCCGAGCCGAACGATGACCTCCTCGGTGTCGAGATTTCGCTTCGACTCCCAGTCCGGAATGGCGACGCCCGAGAAGATGAGCAGCTGCCGCGGCGTCGTTCCGACGTAAACGGCGATCATTTGTGGCGTTGCGACGCCGATCGGGGGTTTTGCCCCTGCATCAAGGACCTGAACCACGGCGCAGTCTCCTAAAAGAGCAACCCGCTCGCGACGACGTCGCCATGAAAGCGGCCCGATTCACGAAGCTTCCGTTGGTCGTCGAAGGCCGATATCCGCACAAGGCCGAATAAGCTGTTCCGTTCGACGGCGATCGACGAAACGCTGTTCTGCGGCAGCAGGTTGGTGATCTCGAACGGAGCGAGAAGATTGGCGGTGAAACCGGAGAAATCGGGATTGTTGATCTGCCCTGCACGGTAGGTCGTGAGTTCGTTGAACTCCGGCCTCGGACTGAGGGCGTCTACCTTAGGAGCCGCAAACGCTCCTTCGCGGCCGGAGACAACAAAGGCTGCGAGAAGACCCGCCCTCAGCACAGTTCTGGCGTCCACCTCGCGACGAAACCTCATGTCGAACCCCGTCTCATTTCGGCAGACCAATCAATGGATTGCCGCCGTCTCCGCACCTCCCTTTGTAAGTGTTACGTCTCGCTCAACTGTCAGATTGCAGGGTTTGTGCAGCGCGGTATATGGGTGGAACTACCTATGCGCAGTCCCGATAGGACGCCGGCGAATGCGACCTTCGCCCGGCGAAAGCTTGGAGCGCTTCTGCTTGCCAAAGCCAGAGGGGCGCCGGCATGGTGCGCTCGTTCCAATGAGGCCGAGGCCATGCCCACGTCATCTCTCGGTTTCAGCCTCGCCTTCTTCGTCGCGGCCTTTGTCTCGACCCTCGCGGGTCTCGCGTTGCGCGCCTATTTGGCGGATCGGCTGCGGCTCGATTATGCGCGCGACATGGTCGGCGGCGTGACGGGCCTCGTCGTCACGCTGGTGGCGCTCGTCTTCGGCCTCCTGATCTGGACGGCGTTCGGGGTTTTTTCGACCCAAAAGACCGAGCTGCAGGTGATGGCCGCCAACGCGCTCGAGTTCAATCAGGAGACCCGGGAATATGGGCCCGAAGCGGCCCATGCGCGCGCCTTGATGCGGCAGGACCTGGATTGGGCGCACAAGCAACTGTGGGGCGACGATCGGGCGAAAGAGGCGGCTATGGCGGCTTCGATTCACAACATGGATAGTTTGAGCGTCACGCTCGACCATCTGGAGCCAGCGACCGAAGCGCAGAAATCGTTGCTCGCGGACCTCAAGCGCAACTATGCCGCCATCTGGCAAAATCGGATCTTGATGTCGCTGCAGGGCGTCGACGCGGTGTCCTGGCCAACCCTGTACTTCGTTTCCCTCTGGACCTGCATTGCGTTTTTCCTGACCGGGGTGAACTCGAAATCCGGCGCCGCGACGATTGCGGTCGCGGCGCTCGGGTCCTTTTGCGTCGCCAGCGCCATGTTCCTGATCCTGGAGCTGTCGCAACCTTACTCGAGCGCCATTCGCGTCTCTTCGGACGGCATCGACCGCGTCGGTCTGGAACTCGAGAAGCCGTGAGCGCCCGGCTGATCGGGGCCTAGGCGCTCGTGTCGATCGGCGCGAGCGTGCTCGAACTCAGAGGCGAACGACGCAAACAGGTCCTCGTCGCCGCCCGCACACTGGCTCAACGTTCGCTTCGTTCGGAGGCCCGGCGGCTACAACCTTACGCCATGGGGAAACCGACGCCGGCGGCGGCGGATAACAGGACGACGAGCAGAGGCGGCGCGCGCCAGGCGACGAGCAGGACAAATGCGGCGACTGCAATGGCGAAATCCGCCGAGCTTTGCACCGAACTGGTCCAAATCGGATTGTAGAGCGCGGCGCCCAGCAGTCCAACGACGGCGGCGTTAACACCGCGCATCATCGCTTGCGCAGCAGGCTCGGAGCGCAACCTGTTCCAGAATGGGGCCGCGCCCACCACTGTCAGCAATCCAGGCAGCGAAATCGCAATAAGCGCGACAACCGCGCCTGCTAGGCCGCCAGGAGGAACTTCCGCCACAGCGCCGAGATACGCCGAGAACGTGAACAAGGGTCCGGGAAGCGCCTGGGCCGCTCCGTAGCCTGCCAGGAACCGGTCATCAGAAACCCATCCGGGCGTCACAACGGCGTCGTGCAAAAGCGGCAGCACGACATGACCGCCGCCGAACACAAGCGCGCCGGAGCGGTAAAAAGCATTGAACAGGGCGAACGCGCTTTCGCGTGCGGGAGCGAACGACAACACCAACAATGCCAGGAAGACGGCCAGGCAAGCATAGCCCACGTTGCGGCTGATCGGCATCGTGAGACTGTCCGGCGCAAGCTCCAGTCCACCGCGACAAAGCAGCAGGCCGATGACCGCACCGAGAACGATTGCGCCGATTTGGCCGAGCGCGCCGGGAGCAATCAGCATCCAAATAATCGCCAGCGCGGCAAGGGACGCCCGCGTGCGATCGGGACAGAGGGTGCGGGCCATACCCAGCACGGCCTGAGCAACGATTGCGACGGCGACAAGCTTGAGACCATGCAAAACGCCCGCACCCAGTGGCGAGGCGGCGACATCACCCGCGCCATACGCAAACAGCACCATCAGGATTGCGGAGGGCAACGTGAAGGCAGTCCAAGCCGCGACACCGCCAAGGATGCCGCCACGCAGAAGGCCGACACCGACACCGACCTGGCTTGATGTCGGACCGGGCAAAAATTGGCACAGGGCGACGAGGTCCGCGAACGCCCGATCACTCAGCCAGCGTCGCCGCTCAACGAACTCGGCGCGAAAATAGCCCAGGTGCGCGATCGGGCCGCCGAAGGAGGTAAGGCCGAGCCGCAGAAAGACGGCAAGAATCAAAATCATGTCCTGAGCCTTGCACGACACCCCGGGGCCTCGCCCAACGGGCCTGGCGGCCTCCATTGACTGACGATGTCCCGCTCACACGCGACCGCGTCGACAAGCGCCGAGCGGAGCTTATGCCGCGCCTTGAAGCGACCGCCCCGAATGGGGCAAGATCCAACACGGCCAGCCATCCAACGCGCCTCAAACCGCTCTCGCATGCCCATTAAAGGAGACCTCCTCCCGTGACCCGTCCTGTCGTCCTCATCACTGGCGCCCTCGCCGGCATCGGCCGCGCCACCGCGCTGGCCTTTGCGAAAGACGGCGCCGATCTCGTTGTCTCGGGTCGGAACGACGATGCTGGTCAGACGTTGGCCGCGGAACTCAAAGCGCTTGGGGCGCAAGCCGAGTTCATTCGCGCCGACGTCCGGCATGAGACCGACGTACGGAATTTGATCGACAAGACCGTCGCCCGATTCGGCCGCCTTGACGTCGCCGTCAACAACGCCGGCACCGAGGGCACGCCTGGCCCGCTCACGGCGCAAACCGCGGAAAGTTACGCCGCCACCTTCGACACGAATGTGCTGGGCGTGCTTCTGAGCCTCAAGCATGAACTGCGGGTGATGCAAGCGCAGGGGTCCGGCAGCATCATCAACCTCTCGTCGACGATGGGTCATCGCGGCGCGCCCGGCGCCTCGCTCTACACGGCGAGCAAGCACGCGGTCGAAGGTCTGACCAAGTCGGCGGCCCTCGAAGCCGCGGCATCTGGCGTTCGCGTCAACGCCGTCGCCCCGGGCCCGGTCGAGACCGCGATGCTGGATCGGTTCACTGGCAACGCCGACCGCAAAGCCGGCCTCGTCGCCGGCGTGCCGATGAAACGGGTTGGCCGGCCCGAAGAAATCGCGGACGCCATCGTGTTCGTGGCCTCCAACAAGGCCTCATTCATCACCGGACAGATCATCGCCGTTAACGGCGGAAAGACCGCCATGTGACGCTATGTCAGACCGGGGCGCAACCGCGACGCCGATAAAACCCCTGCCGTGAGCGCAGACGAAGAAAAGCGATCCCGGCAAAGCCCACAGTCAGCATTACCCAAGTGGAGCTTTCGGGGGCCGATACGGTTGGCCCTGGCACAGAGATTGAGAACAGGCTGCCTTCGCTGTCTTCGAAAAACGCTTGCGGATCGGCGACCGAAGTTGCGTTGGTAAAGAGTTCAAGACCGGCGGAATGCGCGCCCTTGCCGCTCAGACCGGAGAAAGAAAATGTGATTTCATCTCCATCCGTCGTCCGACTGCACCTCAGTGGCCTCGAGGCCGTTCCTCGCGTTTGGGTCGCCGCACATCGATAGACTGCATTGTTTGACCGCGACTTCAAATGGGGCATAGCCGTCCACCGAGAAGCTCGAAACCTCCCCAGAAGAGAGTGTTATTTCGAAACCAAAATGATAGTCACTCCCGAAAGGATGGGCTGGGTCGGCGTCAGTGGCATATTGATCGACAAATATACCTAACGTCCCCGAAGGCCCCGCCTCAAAATCAAAAGGGATCGAGATGAACGGGGGAGGGTTAACCACGAAATCGGTGCCGCTGTAGCCGTCCGGTATTGGCGCGACTGTTCCACCCGGATCTAGGAGCGCTGGATTTGTAAAGGCCGTAGCGTTCGCCATCCGGATAGGCGAAGCAGCAGCAAAAATCGCGAATGCGATGGCCAGATGACACCTATAACTTGATCGCATTTGAGCCTCCCACGCCCAGCAACTGCTGTCCCAGGATAAGGATCAATCGTGAGGCCGCCTTTCTACAAGCCCCATTTGGGGGCAAAGAGTTTTGGCTTAATCGGCCAAAACCGGCCTTCGCATCCTTCGGCGCGCGAGCATGCCGACGCCGCCGAAGCCGAGGAGCATCATCGCCCAGGTCGAGGGCTCAGGAATGCTGGTCGTCGGGGCACCCAATTCGACACCTCGACTAAAGTGCACCTGCCGTGGCCGCGTCCTGGGCAACGGCCGGCGCGCATAATCCAAACGCGGCAAGGATCAACGGCGTGGCGCGACACCAAGCTTGGGCCTATTCGGCCGTCGGCACACAGCTTAAATAATGCATCGCGCCG
Organism: uncultured Alphaproteobacteria bacterium; assembly: GCA_963756955.1. GTDB lineage: Bacteria > Pseudomonadota > Alphaproteobacteria > Rhizobiales > Beijerinckiaceae > Roseiarcus. Next base: position 45,308 of record CAVWPU010000013.1, on the reverse strand, counting down.
GTCGGGGGGCGTCTCACCGCTAGTTGGTGCATAAAGGCTCTCTCGCTTTGCGATAGCCCAAATAGCCGAGCCCCGTGAAGCCGACCAGCATCATCGCCCAGGTCGAGGGCTCCGGGACACCCGCGGTGAGCGGCGTCATTGTTCCCGTGAACATTCCCGAGCCTTCAAACGTCAACGCAGTGATGAACGATGTTGGATCTTTCGGGTTCAGGCCGTTGGTTTTGTCGATTCCCGTGACTCGAATTCGGACACCCCAGTTCCGCCGAAATCAAACCGCTGGCCACCCGAGACAAAAGCGGTGTCGAGGCCGTTGTCCCATTGAATCTTATAAGCGCTCGTCTGTTCAGGAAGGACTGGTAGCATCACCGAGGCAAAGTGGGGATCGCCGGCGCCAGTCTGATAAATGAAACCGTTGGTGATCGGCGGATCTATATATGTCGTGGTGTCGTCGCCTAGGACCTCAGCTTTGAAACGATAAACACCTTCTCCGTCGATCATTGGGACGTTGATTGGTACATGAGGAGCGCTGAGGTTTACGGTGTAGTCAAACAACGCCCGAGAGATTGCCGCCTCATTGTAGTGTGGGGTATCCATTTTTCCGTCATGAGTGTATGCCTCGGCAACTACGATCACATACGAATTGCTTGTGTTAATAATACTGGGCGATATTTCGGCTGAGCCAGTCGCCGGGAGATCTCCTTGACTGTAAAGTGTGAGGCCGTTCTTACTGAGAACTTGGACAAACGCACCATCGCCGCTCCCGATCCAGCTGACGGTCGTCGGGGTTGTTGGGCCGCCTGTCGTCACCGTCACGCTATTGGCAAAAGGTGGGAGGCTGTAACCTGCCGAGGAAGGTGTCGGAGCGTAGACTGTGTTTGATCCATTCGTGAACGTCAAGCTCCAGGACTTCAGCAAATCTGGATATTTGGGTTTACCGGTGTCGTCGTAAGGAAAAGGGACAGCATATTTTCCAATTCCGGTTGAGATTTGATTTGGAAAGGCTGGACTCGACATGTTCAGTAAGGGGTATGGGGGAATACTTTCGTCTAAAGGAAACGTCGCGACGCCAGACGTTGTAGCGCCATTCGGCATGACATTGTCGGCTCCAATGAACAATACGGGCGCAGTACTCGCCCCGATGTCGTTCACGGAAGCCTGCCTAATGTCAGGAAGACGTCGCACGCTAAGATCGTTCCAGAGGAGCCGAAACACGGCGCGGCTGCATTCGCCTGACTCGGCTGAAAACAGCGCCAGTGTCCCAATCGCAGCCGTAAGCGCGGCCGTACTCAACAGCGTCGCTTTCATGTTGCCCTCCCATGCGTCGTGCTCCGCCCTTCATCTGCTGAACGGGCGGTATTCCAATGGCGCACCCGGCAGGTTGCGCGCGACATATGAACCTTGTGAATACTGTTTTTACGTGCCGATCTTATGCATCCCGCAACGATCCAGGCGCATCGGTCGAAGACCGCTTTCTTGGACTTCCCGCCCCTTCGCAGGGCCGATCTCAAAAATGGGCAGCTTGCCAATTCACCAAGCCGACTATCGAGTTTTGACCCCAAAGCGCGCCACCACAAGCCCCATATGGGGGCTGTACCTTGCAGGCCCGTCTCGTATGACCCGACAGCGCCGTTTGGGCAGTCAGTCGCCTACCGGAAGGCCCGCCAGCAGATTTGCCAGTTCGCTTTGGCGGTGGAGTCCCGTCTTCGACAAGATCGACTTCACCCGCGTGCGCACGGTCTCGCGCGAAAGGCCGAGATGGAGGGCGATGGCGTCGGGGGACAGCGCTTCCGCCAAGCCCTTGGCCACCCGCGCCTCGCCCGGCGTGAGGTCGAACAGGCCTTGAAGGACGGACGCCTGCGGAGCGTCGCGCCGCGAGATCGGCGTCACCACGACGATCGTCACGCCGCGCGCAAAAATGTCGCGAGCGACCCCGCAGACCGGCACGAGATGGACGATCATCGCCGCGCTGTCCGACGTAGCATGCAATGGAATCGACTGGACGGTTCGCGCGCCGACCTTCCTTGAAACCAGCGCCGCCGCAATCAGATTATCCGCCCTTTCGTCCTTGGCCACGAGGCGCGCCCTGCGGTCCTCGAAGACCGAGGGAATCAACCGGCCAACGACTCGTTGGCGGCGAATACCGCGCCGCTTTGCTGGAGCACGGCTGCGGGCAACCGGAGCAGATCGAGCATTTTGGTCATTGCGGCGGCCCGTTCGAGCCCAAGACGAGCCGCAAGCATCGCCGCCCGCGCATAATGCGGCCTCAACCGGTCGAGCGCCGCTACATAGCGAGGCTCAACGGGGCCCCGGTCTAACCTGCGTTCCGCGCTGAGGCAGATCAGTTCGCCGGTTGGGGCGTCGAAGACGTTGCCCACCATCCAACCGTAACCGCGCGGCCTCAGGAACTCCGTGTAGAAGGGATCGGACTCGATCTGCTCATCCGTCAACAGATCGGCGTCCGTGATGAAGCCAGGCGGCTTCTTTTGAATCGCCGACAAGATGCGGCGATTGGGAATGGTCGCCTCGACGGTCTTGAAGCTATCAATGAGTTCGATCGCCTCGGGCGTGCCGGTCCAACGTAGGACGCTTCCGTCAAATGTAACGAGACTGGCGAACGCGCCATCGACAAGTTTCGCCATTTCCGCTAGAGCTTTTGGCCACAGCTCCGGCACGATCGGCAGCCTCGTAGGCGCCGTCGACCAGCCCGTCGAAATCCGTGCTCCCAGAGCCAACGCCCATCGGCTGCTCCGTCTATGCCGGCTCTTATTCGTTGATTATTGTTTACACCCGACCGTCCGACTTGTGAAGCATGCTCGCATCCATCGGCGTCACCGAATTTCGCGTTTAACATATTCCATTTTTCAGAATAGTATGCTATCATTCCGCTTTTCCGGCAGAAGCGAGGCCCAAGCCATGGAACAGACCCCAGAACCCCGCCGGCGCCTCAACGTCCTGACCAAGGCCGAGCGGAGGAAGCGCATCTTCGCGCGGCTGCGCGAAGGCTGGGCCTATGACGAGATCGCCCGCGAGGAGCGGGTCAGCGCCGAGCGGGTCCGCCAGATCGTCGCGGAAGTTCTCGGCAAGCGGGTCATCGACCGCGGCGCCGACCACGCCCATTTGCAGCTCGAGCGTCTGATGCCGGCCTTGCGGGTCACGAGCGAGGCGATCGGGCGGGGCGAGCTCAAGGCGGTCGCGCCGCTCATCAAGGTGATCGATCGGCTCGACAGGCACCAGCAGACGGTCGTCGCGAAATACGAATACGGGCCGGAGGAACGGCAGCGCCTGCTCGACAAGATCAACCGCATCGCCGCCAATCTCGCGCCCCCGACCGAGGCGGACGTCCAGGCGGCGGAGGGCGACGAAATAGACGCCGCCGAAATTCCCGCGTAAGCCCTTGAAAAGGCTCGATTCGGACGAGAGAATCCAAGGAAATCCAAGCTTTTCCAATAGCGCCTGAGGAGGCTTTTCGCCCCAAAACGGGCCGTTCCAAGAGAAGCCAAATCGGCCGCGGGCGGACCGGCGCCCACAGCCGCGCGCAGGGGCGCTCCCGCGCCATCTCGGTCAACGAGTTCGGGTCGTCGCTCCGAGACGTCGTCCCTTCCCGACGCGCGGCCGAGGCAACTCGGCGCCTCAGCCGCCTCTGTCGACCGCCGCCTTGGACTGCGGTAGACATGCAACCATTCCGTAGCCGCAACCTTCGGACGCCTTGCGACGCCTTCTCAAATTTCTCCACACGATGGGGGCCGTCGGGCTCATGGGGTCGATGGCGTCCCTCCTTGCGCTCTTGAGTTTGACGCCGGCGCCGACATCCTTGCCCGAATACGCCCTGATGCGCGGCGCGATGGCGGAGATCGCCACGTGGATCGTCCTGCCTTCGCTCGTGGCGACGCTGATCGCCGGCCTGCTGGCGATCGCCGTCACCCCCGCCTTTCACGATGCCGGCTGGGCTTGGGTGAAGGCGGCGACCGGGATCCTGATGTTCGCAGGCGGGCTGCACGCTCTCAGCCCGATCCAGGAGGAGGCGCGCCGAAGCGCAAGCGCGCTCGCCGAACAACGCGACCCGGCGACGCTTGAGGGAGCAACCGACGGCGAGCGAGCCACACTCTGGGTGCTGCTCGCCGTCAGCACCGCCAATGTCGCGCTCGGCGTCTGGCGGCCGCGTGTCACCCGAATGCGCTCCCGGACGCCGCAGCGATCCACGAGCGAAGACGGTTTCGCGTTTCGGCAGAACCATCCTCCACGATCTCTTCCTTGAGAGCGGCCTCCGCCCGCTTCACGCAATGTCGGACTGCCGGTCCGAGGCCTCGGGCGCGGGCGATGACGGGTTCCTCCTGGCGGAACTCAGGCGCTGGTCAAATGCACCGCCCGCCGTCGACCTCGAGCACCACGCCGGTCAGGAAGTTGGCGTCGTCGCTGGCGAGATAGAGCGCCGCGAGGCCGATGTCCTCCGGCTTCGAGAACCGGCCGAGCGGCACGGTCGCCTTGAAGGCGGCGCGCTTCTCGGGCGTGTCCTCGCCCATGAACATGGCGAGGAGCGGCGTCTCGCCGGCGACGGGGGCGAGCGCGCAGACGCGGATCTTGTCGGGCGCAAGCTCGACCGCCATCGACTTGGTCATGAGATGCACCGCGCCCTTCGAGGCATTGTAGACGGTCAGGCCCGGGCGCGGGCGCAGCGCCGCGGTCGAGCCGATGTTGATGAAGACGCCCCCGCCATGCGAGCGCATATGCGGAATGAACGCCTGCGCGGTCAGCAGGATCGATTTGACGTTGACCGCGAAGATCCGGTCGAACTCCGCCTCCTCGACCTCCATGAGCGGCTTGTTGCGATGCGTCGTGCCGGCGTTGTTGACGACGATGTCGACGCGTCCGAGCGCGTCGATCGCCGCATGCGCGGCGCGCTCGACATCGGCGCGGTTCGAGACGTCGGCCTTGAGCGCAATCGCCGAAGGACCGAGGCGCTTCGCCGCCGCCTCGGCGACCTCGCCCTTCACATCCAGGCACGCCACCCGCGCGCCTTCGCGAACGAAGGCCTCGGCGATGCCGTAGCCGAACCCCTGCCCCGCGCCCGTCACCAGCGCCGCCTTGCCCTTCAGTCGCATGCGTCTTTCCTCTGCGCGCGGGTTTCGCGCCCAAAGGCGCGCTCGTTGAGGTTTGCGTCCGCGCTCACTAGATTGATCGAAGCAAGTCCCGCCATTCGCGGGATTAAGCCGGATCAGTCATGCGCATCGAAACCGACGTCAAGCTCGATTTCAAGGACGTCCTCATCCGCCCCAAGCGGTCGACCCTCAACACCCGCAGCGCGGTCGACGTCGAGCGCGCCTTCCGCTTCCTGCACACCGGCTCGGAATGGAAGGGCTTTCCGCTGATCGCCGCCAATATGGACGTGACCGGCACGATGGCGATGGCGCATGCGCTCGGCGCGCACGGGGCGCTCACCGCCCTGCACAAGCATTACCCCGAGCCGAAGCTCGTCGAGTTCTTCGCTGGCCCCGACGGCGCGCACGCCTTCTATTCGCTCGGCACGACGCCGGCCGACGTCAAGAAGCTCGCCGCCGTCGCGAAGGCGGCGCCGATCCGGTTCATCTGCCTCGACGTCGCCAACGGCTATGCGGAGAAGTTCCTCGAGACGGTCAAGCGGGTGCGCGACGATTACCCGAATGCGGTGATCATGGCCGGCAATGTCGTCACCGGCGACATGACGGAGGCGCTGATCCTCGCCGGCGCCGACATCGTCAAGATCGGCATCGGCCCGGGCTCGGTCTGCACCACGCGGCGGGTGACCGGGGTCGGCTATCCGCAGCTCTCGGCGATCATCGAATGCGCCGACGCGGCGCACGGCCTGAAAGGCCAGGTCTGCGCCGACGGCGGCTGCACCGTGCCGGGCGACGTCGCCAAGGCCTATGGCGCCGGCGCCGATTTCGTCATGCTCGGCGGCATGCTCGCCGGCCACGACGAATGCGACGGACAAATCCGCTACGAGGAGCGCGGCGGCGAGAAGGTCGCGGTCGGCATGACGTTCTACGGCATGTCGTCGGAGACCGCGATGAAGAAACATTCGGGCGGCGTCGCCCATTATCGCGCCGCCGAGGGCAAGACGGTCGAGACCCCCTATCGCGGTCCGGTCGACGAGACGATGGGCGAGATCATGGGCGGCGTCCGCTCGATGATGACCTATATCGGCGCGGCCCACCTCAAGGAAGTGCCAAAGCGCACGACCTTCGTGCGCGTCACCGCGCAGACCAACGACGTGTTCGGGGGATGACGAAGGCCGAGACGCGGTCTGGCCGGACATATCCAGATAAGCCAGCCATGACGCCAAAAGCGTCACTCATTGTTGTAAGCATCACGTGTTGCGCCGCTTCTTTGGCGCGTAGGGATTGTCGCTCCCTGGGCGCATCGACAGGCGGATCGGCACGCCGATGAGGCCGAAGGTGTCGCGCAAGCCGTTGACGAGGTAGCGCTTGTAGCTCTCGGGAATCTTGTCGACCGAATTGCCGAACAGCACGAAGTAAGGCGGGCGCGCCTTGGGCTGGGTCATGTAGCGAATCTTGACGCGGCGCCCCGAGACAGCCGGCGGCGGTGTCGCGTCGATGACAGGCCTCAGCCAGCGATTGAGCCGCCCGGTCGAGATGCGGATGTTCCAGATCTCGGCCGTGCCGATGATCGCCTCCATGAGCCTGTCGACATGCGCGCCCGTCAAGCCGGACAAGGGGATCACGCGCGTTCCCCGCAGTTGCGGGAGGAGCCGGTCCGCTTCCTCGCGCAATTCGCGCGCCTTGTCGCTCTTGTTGTCGACGAGGTCCCATTTGTTGAGGCCGATGACGAGCGCCCTGCCCTCCTGCTCGACGAGATCGGCGAGCGTGAGGTCCTGCCTCTCGAACGGGATCGTGGCGTCGAGCAAAAGCACGACGACTTCGGCGAAGCGCACCGCCCGCAGGGCGTCTGCGACGGCGAGCTTCTCCACTTTCTCGACGATCCGCGACTTCCGCCGCAGGCCCGCGGTGTCGAAGATCCTGAGCTTGCGCCCGTTCCACTCGGCGTCGAGCCCGATCGAGTCGCGGGTGATGCCGGGTTCGGGGCCGGTCAGCAGACGATCCTGGCCGAGGATGTGGTTGATGAGCGTCGACTTGCCCGCGTTCGGTCGGCCGAGAACGGCGATCCGCAAGGGCTTGGCGAGATCGAGCTCGCTTCCGTCCTCTTCTTCACCCAGAACGAGCGGCTCGGCCTCGCTCTCCTCGTCCGGGTCGAGACGGGCGGCGGCGGGCAGGACTTCAACCAGCGCGTCGTAAAGTTCGCTCAAGCCCTCGCCATGCTCGGCGGAGAAGGCGATGGGCTCGCCGAGGCCGAGCGCAAACACCTCGTAGACGCCCGCCTTCCCGGCAGTGCTCTCCGCCTTGTTGGCGATGAGAATGATCGGCTTGTCGGCGCGGCGCACCGCTTGAGCGAAATGCTGGTCGGAGGCGGTGAGGCCGGCGCGCGCGTCGACCACGAACAGGATCACGTCGCAATCGATGAGCGCCGCTTCCGTCTGCGCGCGCATCCGCCCGGCGAGCGTTTCCGGATCGCCCTCTTCAAGACCCGCAGTGTCGACGATCGTGAAGGAAAGATCCGCGAGCCTCCCCTCGCCCTCGCGGCGGTCGCGCGTGACGCCCGGCTCGTCGTCGACAAGCGCCAGCCTGCGGCCGACCAGCCGATTGAACAGCGTCGACTTGCCGACGTTCGGCCGGCCGATGATCGCGACTTTGGCGCTCATGTCGTTTCAGCCTGAGACGGCCGGCCAGAGGATTACTTCGCCGCCGCCGACCGGTTCGAAGCGATGAGGCCCAGCCAGCGGCCCGCCGCTTGCCGCTCGCCGGAGGATGCCTCTGGATCGCCAAGCACGTGCTCGAATTGCTTGGCCGCGTCGTCATAGTCCTTGCGTTCCAGCGCAAGCGCCCCGAGAGCGAGGGCCGCGAGCCGACGATAAGGGCCGTTGTCAGCCGAAAGCGAGGTCAGCGCCGCTTCGCCCTTCTGCTGCTCGCTGGGCATGTCCACTCGCAGGAGCGCGGCTCGCAAACGGGCGGTGTCACGCAGCAGCGGGTCAATGGCCGCATCGCCCGCGATGGCGTCGAAGGCTCCGATCGCGCCCTGCGGGTCCTTGCTCGCCTGGACGCCGGCCGCGGTCATTTGTGCGAGCGCCCGATAGCCGCTCGGCCCCTGAGCCGCGATCTTGTCGAGACCCGCCTTGGCTTCGTCGGACTTGCCCTCTTCGAGCGCCGCGAGCGCCTGTTGGAACTGGTCGCCGGCCGCCTGGGCGGACTTCTCGCGCTCATATTGCCAGTAGCGAAAGCCGGCCGCGGCAAGCACGATGAGCACGGCGCCGGCCAGGATCTGATTCTGGTATTTCTTCCAGAATTCCGCCGCCTTGTCGCGCCGGACTTCCTCGTCAACTTCCTGAAAGATGTCGCTCATTATCGCGGCGGCCTATCACAGAGGCTGAGCGAAAGCGAGCTTTTGGACAGCCGCAAAGCGGCGGCGGCGACCTTTAACGGACGGGATCAGACCCTGTCGGAGATTTCGCCTCCTCGGCCAGGCGCAGGATTACGTCGCTGATATCCTCGCCGAAATCTCTCATGGCGCCCAATTGATCCGCCAGCTTCTCGGGCATAAGGACCTTGTACATCGCGCTTTTGCGCGACTTCAGAGTGACGCCTTCCCGAACCAATGCATACGCTTCCGGTGTGAGATCAACATCAATCATCAGTGTTCTTCGCTGCCTCGTACGCCAAGGGCGAAGGTGTGCGGGCTCGTCGGGTAAGTCTAACAATACTTACGCATTCCCCGCCCCACAAATCTGTGGGGCGACGCACTCTCCCTATTCGCCGATCGGAGCCCATATTTGCGGTGGGCTGGGAAGCTTCGGGCCGTTGGCGCGCCACGGTCACGATCGAATAAAAGGAAGGCCTCGAGGTTTAAGCGCCGCCTTCGACCGCTTGGCTGGCAAGGTCGATGGGGTAAACTTCCGGACCTGAATGCGATGCGAATCAGCGAACATCGAGGCGTCGTGGCTCCACTCGCTCGGGCCCGTATGCGCGCCCGCTGGCCTCTCATCGCGTTCACTCTTCTGGCCGTCCCAGCGGTGTTTCTCCTCGCCCGCCCAGCCGCCGCGGACGATAGCACGCCTTTGGTTTCGCCCGACCGGATCGAGGATGCGCCGGCGATCAAGCTCGACCCCTACCCCGACTTCGACAATTTCGCCTGGCGGGCTTTCATCGCGCTGAACTGGCCCTCGCTCACCGACGCCGCTCACCGCGGAATCCCCGATCGCGCGAAGACGCTTGGCGATTCTGGCCCCCGCGTCTGGGAGACCTTCAAGGCCCGCTACGAATTGTTCCAGGTCGGTCAGGACGGGCGCCCGATTGCGCCCCGGCCATGGGCGACTTACGAAGCGGCGAACCCGTGCGGACCGGATATCGACAATCGCGCAAAGACGCTCGCGAGTTTCGCTCCCTTCATGGATTTCAATCAATCCGCCTTCTTGCCGGGCGTCGGCTCCAACCCGCTGGTCGCGCAAAACCACACCTATACGCGCTACGAAGGACGCATCAACGAACCCGAATATTCGGCGCTTGCGCTTAAGGGGTGGAGTTTGGGTCAGAACTTGCCCGATCCGGCCCATCCCGCGGACCTGCCGGTAGGCTCGATCGCGGTCAAAGCCGCGTGGCGCCCGCTCACCGCGGCGGACACGCCGGCGGTAAGAGCGCGCTATTACGTGGTCGAGAACGCCAACGTGGTCGATGTCGCCAAGACGCTCGCCGCGGGCCATGTCGTCTGTTCCAAAAACGACGTTGCGCTGGTCGGCTTGCACATCGTGATCCGGACGAAAGACCGGCCGCAGGGGCTCTGGAGCACGTTCGAGCATGTCGACAATGTGCCCCCGGCCGGCGAGGGCGAAGCGCGCGAGCCCGATGCTGCGCAAGCGGGCGCTCCCTATTCCTATTTCGACGCCACAAAGCCCAAGCTCGGCCTTTGGCCGACGTTCGGCCTGCCCGACACCCTCGCGGTCAGCCTGGATCATCCGCCCAAGCTCGACCCGACGCCCATGCAGGTGGTGCGCCGGCACCCGATCCATGCCTCGACCATGGCGATGAATCGCGCCTATTGGGCGTCGCCTGGAATCAAGGGAACTCGGTGGGAACATTACATGCTGGTCGCCAGCCAGTGGCCGACAATTCCCGAGCCAATGGGCCCGCAAAACGACGGCGGCTATTTCCCCGGACAGCCGCTCACGGCCGACGCGCCGCGCGAGAATTACCAGGCGGCCGACGCGCCCAAGGAAAACCTGGTCAACACGACGATCGAGACCTACTTCCAGGACCCGCCGTCAAGCTGCATGTCCTGCCACCAGAGCGTCTCCAACGCGCTCGGGCGCGACTTCATTGGCATGCTCGGCAGCTTTCGCTGAAGCTTCGGCCGCTCACTGGGCGTGGGAGACGAGCTTTGCGTCGAGGATGACGTAGTCCCCGCCGTCCAGGGAGAAGTCGATCGTATCGCCGGGCCGCAAATCGCGGCTCACGTCGAACGCGCGTACGCGAAACATCATCTCCATCGACGGCATGCAGCCCATGATGTCGTTATGCGCGAGCGTCACCCAGCCGGTTCCGGGCTCGACCGCCTTGACGAGGCCGCGACCATAGAAGACGCCTGCCGAGCCGGTCTCTCGAACCTCGGCGGCGTCGCCCGCCGCCAAACCGCAAGCAATGAGGGGCAGCGCAAACCGCAACCTGGCGAAGCGAATGATTGCCTCCTTGTCGGAATTCCTTGGCCCGATATGGCCCCGCCGCAGTGGTCGGGGCAAGCCGAAGGACAGGTCTGAGACACTCCGCCGGGCAGCGAGTAAGAGCGATTTGACTGCCCGCCAATTTAGAATCATTCTAAATCCAGTTTGGAACCATTCTAAACTGCGACAGGGGTTCGCACGCAACGCAAGCCCCTGCTTCGCAAGACAGTTCCATCGTCGGAGGAGGCGCCCATGCGCGAGAATTGCAACAAAACCGGCGTCAGCCGACGCACCGTTCTCTTCGCCGCCGCGGGCGCGGCGCCCTTGCTCGCCCTACCGAGCAGCCAGGCGCAGGCCAAGATCGCGCAGACCGCGGTCCACTATCAGACGGAGCCAAAGGACGGCCACCAATGCGACGGCTGCAACTTCTTCATGGCGCCCAATGGCTGCAAGATGATCGACGGTGAGATTGCGCCGACCGGCTGGTGCGCGATATGGGTCAAAAAGGCCGCCTGACTACGGGCGCTATGGCCGACGTCGGCTGAGCCGCGCGTCGGCCTCGATCTCGACCTTCATTTCCGGCTTGAGGAGCGCCGAGACGACGACGATCGTCCCGGCCGGGCGGATCGCGCCGAAAACTTCGCCCTGCACCGTGACAACCCCCTCGCAATAAGAAACGTCGGTGACGAAGGTGCGCAATCGCACGATATCGGCGAGCTCGCCGCCGGCCTCCTTCATCACCTTGGCGAAGGTTGCATAGATGTTGCGGGTCTGCTCAACAACGTCGTCGGGCATCGTCATTTTCGCATAGTCGTATCCAGTCGTGCCGGCGATATGGACCTCATCGCCCAGGACGACGGCGCGCGAATAGCCGTTCGCCTTCTCGAACGGCGAGCCCGAGGAAATCAGCTTGCGATCGCTCATGCGAACTCCATAATGACAGCATCGACGGCGAGGGAATCCCCCTCCTTGGCGAGGATCGCCTTCACCGTCGCGTCGCGCTCGGCGTTCAGCACGTTCTCCATTTTCATCGCCTCAACGATGCAGAGTTGTTCTCCCGCTTTGACCTCCTGCCCGACCTTGACGGCGATCGCCTTGACGAGGCCCGGCATCGGGCACAGCACGAAGCGCGAGCCGTCGGCCGCCTTGCGCTCGATCATCAGCGCCGCGAGCTCAGCCTCGCGACGGGTGTAGACGCGCGCATCGACCGCGACCCCGGCATGGGAGAGCGCATAGCCGTTGAGGATTGGGCGCGCCTGGACCGCGATGTCGGCGCCGTCGATGGTTCCGCGCCATAGCGGATCTCCCGGGCTCCAATCCGAATGAACTTCGACCTTGCGACCGTCGGCGAATACGATCGTGACGTCGGCCTTTTTGGGCTCGACCTCGAGCTCGATGCGCTTCGCGCCCAATGCGACCACCCGCTTGAGTTCGAAGCGCATCTGCTCGGGGTCGCGCAACTGCCCGGAAATATGGCGCTTTCGCTGGTTGAGCGTGTGGTCGATCAGCGCCGCGGCCACGACTAGACGGCGTTCGGTCTCGCCCTTGGCGACGAGGGGCTGAAATCCGTCGGGAAATTCCTCGGCGATAAAGCCGGTCGAGAGCCGTCCCTCGCGCCAGCGCGGATGCTGCATCAGCGCGGACAGAAAAGGGATGTTGTGGCGGATGCCGTCAATCACGAAGGCGTCAAGCGCGGTCGCCTGGGCGTCGATCGCACCGAGCCGGTCGGGCGCGTGGGTGACGAGCTTGGCGATCATCGGATCGTAGTGGATCGAGATCTCCCCGCCCTCGAACACGCCAGTGTCGTTGCGCACCGTGACCCCGTCATGCGTCCCTTCGGCCGGCGGACGATAGCGCGTGAGCCGTCCGGTCGATGGCAGGAATCCGCGCGTCGGATCCTCCGCGTAGACCCGACTCTCGACCGCCCAGCCCTTCAGCGTCACGTCGGCCTGTTTCAGGCGCAGGGGCTCGCCCGCGGCGCTGCGGATCATCTCCTCGACCAGATCGATTCCGGTGACGAGTTCGGTCACCGGATGCTCGACCTGCAGGCGGGTGTTCATCTCGAGGAAATAGAAGCTGCGGTCCTGGCCAGCGACGAACTCCACCGTGCCGGCGGAATCATATTGCACGGCTAACGCGAGCGCGACCGCCTGTTCGCCCATCAGCTTGCGCGTCGCCGCATCGAGCAACGGTGAAGGCGCTTCCTCGATCACTTTCTGGTTGCGGCGCTGGATCGAACACTCGCGCTCGCCGAGATAGATGACGTTCCCGTGCTTGTCGCCGAGCACCTGAATCTCGACATGGCGTGGATTGACGATGAATTTCTCGACGAAGACGCGGTCGTCGCCGAAGGAGGATTTCGCCTCCGAGCGCGCTCGGGCGAAGCCTTCCGCGACCTCCTTGCGGGAATGGGCGATCCGCATGCCTTTGCCGCCCCCGCCAGCGGAGGCCTTGATCATGACGGGATAGCCGATCTCGTCGGCGATCTCGCGCTGCCCGTTCCGGCGTCTCGATCACGCCGAGATAGCCGGGGACGGTCGAGACCTTGGCCGCGTTGGCGAATTTCTTCGATTCGATCTTGTCGCCCATCGCCTCGATGGCTTTGGGATTGGGGCCGATGAAGACGATGTTCGCCTCGGCCAGGGCATGGGCGAACGCCGCGCGCTCCGAGAGGAAGCCATAGCCCGGATGGACGGCCTCGGCGCCGGTCTTAAGGCATGCGGCTACGATCTTATCGATCGCCAGATACGAAAGGGCGGCGGCGGGGGGGCCTATCGCGACGGCGTCGTCAGCCATATCGACGTGCAGCGCGTCCTTATCGGCTTCGGAATAGACGGCGATGGTCCTAATGCCCATGCGACGCGCCGTCTTAATGATACGACAGGCGATTTCGCCCCGGTTGGCTATCAGGATTGTCTTGAACATCGCGCCCTTGCGAGAAAAGCGCCTCGCTTTCCTTCAGTGGTCGTTTCTATTGGAACGACGGAAGCGGGTAAACAACCGAGGTCGGGTCGCTTTGGCTGAGGGAGCGCGGAGGCCGGCTGGCTTCAGGAGCAGACTTCGACCTGCCGCCAAGCGTTCTTCAGCCGCGCGCGGGTGAAATAGCAGCCATAGGTCGGCTTGAGATCCGGCCAGGCGAACGGGGGGCCTGCCCACGGATAGCCGCTGAACCCAAAGTAACCGGAGCCGACCTTCCAATCGACCCGCTCGGGCGGGTACCCGTAGGGTTGAGCTTTGGCCTCGCTTGGCTGGGAAACGACGCCGAGCGCAGAAACGGCGGCGGCCATGAATAAGGCTGCGGCTCTGGTCATACCGAGGTGCTCCCGATCGCGGCGAGCCGCCGAAGACGCCTCCAAAGCCGCGCGACGCTTTTCGATAGCGCGCGCAATTAACGGCCGCAAGGCGATTTCACGCTCAGCAAGGTCGGGTTAGGGAGGCTATCGCGCGGTGGCGCGCAGGGCGGCCTCCGGACCTGACCAACCGCCTGCGGCGGCTCGCGCCCTAACCGCAGCCACGAACCAGTCCGGGCGCGCGGTGCGCTTCGGCGCACACATTGACCAAGGCAGCCAAGGCCTCGATCGCCTTACATTCGTCGACGCGCGCCAAAAGCCACACGGCCTGTTCGTCGCTTACGACACCCGCCGGCTCAGCCTGCCGGACGACATGCTCGGCGATCATATCGACGAAGAACTGCTTTCCACTCAGGCGCATTGTCCATGTTGGCGCGTACGACGGCGAAAAGTTCATCCGCGGATTCCCGCGTGACTTCGCCGCTGCCGAACACTTCCCGCTTCAGCCATGCGACATCCTGCGCTGTCACGCGGCGGCCGAGGATCATCGCGCTGATGATCGTCCGGCTCCTGTCGATTGCGAAAGCCATCATACGCACCTGCACTCTCTCCGATCCGTCGACATTGTGGCGACCGGTCCGGATGTGGAGCGACCCTGCGCCTCAATATTTTCCCGCAGGTGAATCCGAGCGCGCTGGATGAAGAGCGTGTCGCACAGTTAAGCTTCAGCAAAGGCGCATGGTTTCACGAAGATGAAAGCCGCGTTAACGAACCATCAAGGAAGTCCTCACGCCCTTGTCATTGGACCTCCACGCGGCGCTGATCTAGCGTTCGCGTCGTCCACAAAATGCACATGGAGGAGATTCGTTCCATGAAAACAGCGCTTTCTGCGATCGCACTTGTGACCGCGCTTACTTTGGCGCCGTTCGTTGGCGGGAGCTTCGCCGTCGCGGACGATTCCGCGCAACGGGAACAGCACGGTCGTTTCAGCCCCGAGGATCGAGCCGCCTTCCTTGACGCGCGCATCGCCGCGCTGAAGGCTGGCCTCGAACTGAACGCCGATCAGGAAAAGAATTGGCCGCCGCTCGAAATCAGCCATGCGCGATCTCGCCAAGCAAAGAGCCGAGCGCTTCGCCGCTTGGAAAGAGCGACGCGACGACAATCAGGACGACGAACGTCGAGGTCAATCCGATCGACCGCCTCGCCCGCGCATCCGAGCGCTTGAGCGCGCGCGCCGCGGACCTGCAGAAACTGGCCGCCGCCGCCAAGCCCCTCTACGACAGCCTGGACGACAGCCAGAAGCGCCGGTTTGCCGTGCTTTTCCGCGGGCCGATAGGCCACGGCCAAGTGGCGCCACTGGCGCCGCGACGGCTGACGGCGCAAGCTCGTCGAGCGCCTACTCCGCTCTGCCGCGCGACCTCGGCGCGGCTTCCGATCGTCGTGCTTCTCAAGCCTCTGCCGATCTGACAGCGATGGCGGGGCGCGGCCGTTTGTGTCACAATTGAAGCCTCACGGCTGGCCGAAGGAGGAAACCCATGGCGAAGGGACAAATGCGAGAGCAACAAAGAAGCCAAGAAGCAGAAATCCGACAAGCCCAAGAGCTCGGTGTCCGAATACAAGAAGTCGCAAGGCGCGAGCGGCCAGGCCGTTGCAGGCGCCGGGCAAGAAATCCTGAGCGAAACCTTCGAGCAGCGGCGAAAACTTAACCCTCACCCGCCCGCGAGGTTGAATCGGCATTCGCAGCGCTGCGCGAGCTCGCGCCTCAAAGCGGAATGTTGTCGTGCTTCTTCCACGGGTTCTCGAGCTTCTTGTTGCGCAGCATCGCCAGCACCCGCGATAGTCGTTTGCGGGTCGCGTGCGGCATGATCACTTCATCGATATAGCCACGCTCGGCCGCGACGAACGGCGACAGGAACGCATCCTCGTATTCCTTCGTCCTTTCAGCAATCTTCGCTGGATTGTTGATGTCCGCTCTGAAGATGATTTCGACCGCCCCCTTGGCCCCCATCACCGCGATCTGCGCGGTTGGCCAGGCGAGATTGATGTCGCCGCGCAAGTGCTTGGACGCCATGACGTCATAGGCGCCGCCGAACGCCTTCCGGGTGATGATTGTGACCTTGGGAACCGTCGCCTCGGCATAGGCGAACAAGAGCTTCGCGCCATGCTTGATCAGGCCGCCATATTCCTGCGCTGTGCCGGGCAGAAACCCGGGCACGTCGACGAAGGTTATGAGCGGAATGCTGAAGCAATCGCAGAAGCGCACGAAGCGCGCGCCCTTGCGTGAAGCGTCAGAATCGAGAACGCCGGCGAGCGCGAGGGGCTGGTTGGCGACCATGCCCACCGTCGTTCCGCCAATGCGAGCGAAGCCGGTCACGATGTTTTTGGCGTGCGCCTCCTGGATCTCGAAGAAATCGCCCTCGTCCACAACTTTCAGGATCAGCTCTTTGATGTCGTAGGGCTTGTTGGGGTTGTCGGGGATCAGCGTATCGAGCGACATGTCGATCCGGTCGGGATCGTCGAAGCTCGGCAGCGTTGGCGGCCGCTCGAGGTTGGATGCCGGCAGGAAATCGATCAGCCGGCGCATCTGCAACAAAGCCTCGACGTCGTTGTCATAGGCCCGGTCGGCGATGGAGGAGCGGGTGGTGTGCACCTGCGCCCCGCCCAGTTCCTCGGCGGTCACGGTTTCGTTGGTCACCGTCCGCACCACTTCCGGGCCGGTGACGAACATGTAGCTCGTATCGCGCACCATGAAGATGAAATCGGTCATCGCGGGCGAGTAGACGTCGCCGCCCGCGCAGGGGCCCATGATCACCGAAATCTGCGGAATGACGCCGGAGGCGAGCACATTGCGCTGGAACACCTCGCCATAGCCGCCGAGCGCCGCGACGCCCTCCTGGATGCGGGCGCCGCCGGCGTCGAACAGGCCGATGATGGGCGCCCGGTTCTTGAGCGCCATGTCCTGGATCTTGGTGATCTTCCCCGCATGCGTCTCGCTGAGCGAGCCGCCGAACACGGTGAAATCCTTGGCGAAGACATAGACGGTCCGGCCGTTGACGGTGCCCCAGCCGGTGACGACGCCGTCGCCCGGAATCTTGGTCTTCTCCATCCCGAAATCGTCGCAGCGGTGCTCGACGAACATGTCGAACTCCTCGAACGAGTCGTGATCGAGCAGGAGTTCGATGCGCTCGCGCGCCGTGAGCTTGCCCTTGGCGTGCTGGGCGGAGATGCGCTCCTTGCCGCCGCCCAGGCGGGCGCGCTCGCGGCGGGCGTCGAGGCGGGCGAGAATGTGCTTCATTAGGGGTCCGGAAACTTAGGGTTGCGTCGGGCGTAGCCTAGCACGACCTGAGGGCCGCCCGAATTATGCTTCGGCTTTCGAATAACGACAGCCCTGAGCGGCTCGCCGCGTTTCAATGCGCCGCCGAACGTAGGCGCTCCAATCGCGCGCCCAGTCCGATTACGCAAGGCGCGCGAGCGCAACGCGATCGCGGTCGCTGCCGCCTCGAATTCGCGCCAGCGCGCCTGCCGACGCGCCACCGCCTCCGCGTCCGCGCCCCATTGCTCGGCCTGGAAGTCCTCGTCGACATGCGCGGCCTGCCACGCCGCTTCGGCCGAGAGATAGCCGCGACCGACCGCGAGCGCCAGCAGGGCCGAGCCTGTCAGAGTCGTCATGACGCTGAGCGCGGCCAGCGCGACCGGATCGTCATAGGCTTCAATCTCTGCGCCGATCGCCGCCAGCGCCTCGGGCGGTTGCGCGACATGCATCACACTGGTCGTCACGTTGAGGCGGGCGCCCAGCGAGTCCGCGGCCCAGCGCAAAACGGGATCAAAGGCCTGCGCCTGGCGGGCCGCGAGCGTCTCCGGCTCTTCCGCGCGATAGCACAGGAGGTCGGAGCCGGCGTAGCCCAGAATATCAGCGCGCGTTTCGGCCATCGTATGCGCAACGCCGTCGATCGCCGAGTTGAGCAGTCGCGTCAACGGCATGTCGACGGGATCGATGATCTCGCTCTGTCGCTCCCATTCGGCCGCCACCGCCAGCATGAGCGCCCGGCTGTGCGCGGCCACCGCGTTGCGCCCCGGCGTCCGCGCGCGGCGGCCGTCGAGCAGGAGCGCATGGCGCCCGTCCGCCTCGCCGACTTCCACCGCCTTGTAGAACCGTCTGACCGGCGCCGGCCGCATGTTCGCCTGCGCGGCGCGCATCGGGTCTTTGCCGCTCGCTCCGGTGGGTAAAGGCTCACGCATCCGGAGCGTCCTCGATCGGATCGCGCTCATTCTCGTCGAAGCCAAACATGGCGAAGCTTTTCTTCATGTGCTCCGGAAGCGGCGCCGTCACGTCAATGATTCCCTTGCGCGGATGGGGGAGGACCAGGCGGCGCGCCAGGAGATGCAGCTTGGGTTCGAGACCGGGCGGAACGGCGCGCAAGGGATCGTTGCGGGCCGGATCGTTAGGAGGCCTTCGGTTGTATTTCGGATCGCCGATGATCGGATGGCCGATCTCTTCGCAATGGGCGCGCAGTTGATGGGTGCGGCCGGTGACCGGACGCATCGACAGCCACGCCAGGCGCGGCGAGACCTTGTCGACGACCGCATAGAGGGTGAGCGAATGCTGGGCGTCCGGATCGCCGTGCTTCGGCGACCCGCATGCGCTCGAGATCCGCCCTGCCCTGCCCGCGCGCCTCCCCCATGCCCTCGCCCTTGGCGAGAAACATCGAGATCCGCCCCTGCGCCGGTTTCGGCACGCCCTCGACCAGCGCCCAATAGATCTTCTTCGCGCGGCGCGAGCGGAAGATCTCGCCAAGCTCCGCCGCCATCTTTCGCGTTTTGGCGATCAGCAGCACGCCCGACGTGTCGCGATCCAGCCGATGAACGAGAACGGGCCTGTTTCCCTCCTTGTCGGCGAACGCCTGCAGCATCCCGTCGATATGGCGCGTGGTCCCCGAGCCGCCCTGGACCGCGAGGCCGAAGGGCTTGTTGAGGACCATCACGTCGCGATCCTCGAACAACATCATCGCGCGGATCTCGTCAGCGTCGCCCGGATTGGCGCGCTTGACGGCCGACGCTTTCTGCGGCGCGAGCTTGAGCGGCGGCACGCGCACGCTTTCGCCCGTCGCGAGCCGGGTCGAAACGTCCGCCCGCTTACCGGAGACGCGCACCTCGCCCTTGCGCACGATCCGCATCAGGTGCGAATTCGAGACGTCCGGAAACCGGCGATGAAGCCAGCGGTCGAGCCGCATGCCCGCTTCGTCCTCGCCGATCTCGTAAGAGGCCACCTTGTCGGGCGGAGCGGGCAGCGTCTCCGCCTTTGCATCCTTGCGCATGGGCCGCCTCATAACGCAGCGGCGACTGGCCGGATAGGGCCGCCGAGACGGCGGAGTGCGGTCTGGCCCGAAGGAACACCGGGAAGCGCGCGCGTTCAGCTGTCGCTCTCGCAGGGGGCTCAAATGCAAGACATTGGCAGCTTCTGGCTTTATCCGATCATTCTCGTGGCCGGAGCGCTTCAGGCCTGGGGACCGCCGATGAACGGCGCCCTTCGCAACGCGCTCACCAACCCGTGGCTCGCGAGCATCGTCTCCTTCGTTCCGATCGTCGCGCTGCTCGCGGTGCTGTGGTTCTGCCAGCCGCGCCCTCTTCCAACAGCGGAGGGGCTCGAAAACATGCCCTGGTGGGCGCCCTTGGGCGGCGTGATTGGCGCGTTCGCGGTGATCACGGGCCTGCTGTTCGTCGAAAAAGTCGGCGCGGGCGCTTTCGCGGGACTCACGATAACCGCGAATATCCTGATGTCGCTTGCGATCGACCATTTCGGATGGTTCGGCGTTTCCCAGCATTCCCTATCTTCTGGTCGCGCCATCGGCGCCGTGCTGATGGTCGCCGGGATTGTCGCCATCTCGAAGTTCTAGCGCTTTCGCCGAATGCTCAATGACGGCGGCCCGTTCGCGCTATAGGCTTGCGATCCAAAACCAAAAGGAACACGCGCCATGGCGTATTATCACGCGGTCGTCTGGATCGACCACAAGCAAGCTCGCATTTTCCACTTCGACGTCGATGAGGCCGACAAGACATTGATCAAGGATCATAACGTGCGCGACCTTCATTCGCGCGAAAAGCACACCGGACAAAGGACCGAGGAGAACAAGCCGTTCTTCGAGGATGTCGCCAAGGCGATCGCCGACGCCGGCGCGATTCTCATCGTCGGCCCGGCGCAGGAGAAGGACTTTTTCGCCAAATTCCTCGCCGAGAAGCATCCGGCGATCCGCGCCCATGTCGAGGGCGTGGAGAAGGCGGATCATCCGAGCGACGGCGAACTCCTCGACTTCGCGCGCCGCTATGTCAAAGCCGCTGACCACATGAAGCCGCAGATCGATGCGCGGCGAGGCCGGCAAGCCGTAGCGGCGACGCCGCTCAACGCTGCCGCTGCGTCGCGCTCTTTCGAAGCGAGGAATTCCTATGCCTTATGAGCTCTACTATTGGCCGGGCATCCAGGGGCGCGGCGAGTTTGTGCGCCTTGCGCTCGAAGCGGCCGGCGCGGCTTATGTCGATGTTGCGCGCGAGCGCGGGGCCGGGCGCGGCGTGAAGGGCATGACGGCGAAGCTTGAGGGCGGCGCGCCGCAGACCCCCTTCGCGCCCCCGTTTCTTCGCGACGGCGACATCGTCGTCTCGCATGTCGCCAACATTCGTCCACTATCTTGGCCCCAAGCTCGGCCTCGCGCCGAAGGACGAGGCAGGCCGCATCTTCGCCAACGGGCTGCAGCTCACGATCACCGATTTCGTCGCCGAGATTCACGACACGCATCACCCGATCGCGACCGACCTCTATTACGAGGACCAGAAGAAGGAGGCCAAGGCGCGCTCGACCGCCTTCCTTGAGCATCGCATGCCGAAATATCTCGGCTATTTCGAGCGGGTGGTCAGCGACAATCCGGCGGGACAAAAGCATGCTGTGGGCGACGAACTCACCACTGTCGACTTGTCGCTTGTTTCAGATCTGGGAAGGCACGGCTTACGCCTTCCCGAATGCCTTCGCGGACGGGGCCAAGCTCTATCCGGCGCTGGCGGCGCTGGCGAAGTCGGTCGCGGAACTGCCGAAGGTCGCAGCGTACCTCGCGTCAGACCGGCGCATTCCATTCAACACGTCCGGCATTTTCCGCCACTATCAGTGAACTCGACCAGACGCCCACGAAGAGGGGTCGACGGAAATCCAAACCCAGCAGTAGCAAGTTCTGACCGACCTTTCGACGTCATGAGCTGGAGCGAGCCGCGATGGAAGCGGCCAAGGACTCTCCCGACCTCGAAACCGGCACCTTTCGGCTACCTCATTCCGTCTCGTTAACCAGTTGTCCTAGTTCGGACAGCACCGCCTCGTCGATTGAGTTGACGTGAACATTAAGAGAACATATAGTGAACTTACCCTGATCGAGGAGCTGGAAATGTATCCCATCGCCTTTCACGCCCTGCGAGACATTACAGAAATCGCCGCCCTCGGGGCCTTTCTCGTCATGATCGCGCTCATCGCTCGCGCCCTCGGGTCGTGAAGCGGACGAAACAGCGCGTCATCCACAGGCCGCGCCCTACCCGCCCTCGACGCGCATGCCACGGCTTGCGACAACCCAGCCATGGACTCGTCTGTCATCAAAGCCGTCGGCTTCGTGCATCTGCACGTGCACAGCGCCTATTCGCTGCGCGAGGGCGCGCTGACGGTCGAAATGCTGGCGAAGCTCGCCCAGGCCGACGCGATGCCGGCGCTGGCGATCACCGACACCAACAACCTGTTCGGCGCGCTCGAATTCTCGGAGAAGCTCGCCAAAAGCGGCGTCCAGCCGATCATTGGCGCGCAGACGACCGTGGATTTCGGCGACGCGGCCCCCGCCTTTTTGCGCGGCGTCGAGCGGGACAACGCGCGGGCGCCGATTGTGCTCCTGGCGCAGAACGAGGCGGGCTACGGCAGTCTGATGCGCCTCGTTTCCGCCTTATGGCTCGACTCCCACCGAAGGCGACGAAGCGCACCTTCCGTTCGCCGCGCTCAACGACTGCCCATGGCCTCATTGCCCTGACCGGCGGTCCGGCGGGGCCAATCGACCGAGCGCTAAGAGCAGGGCTCGGCGACCTTGGCTGAAAGCCGGCTTAGCCGGCTCCGCGAGGTCTTCGGCTCGCGGCTCTATGTCGAGATCCAGCGCCATGGGCTCGACCGCGAGCGGGCGATCGAGCCCGAACTCGTCGGTCTTGCCGACCGCACTCGGCTTGCCCCTGGTTGCGACGAACGAGCCCTATTTCGCTGATGCCGTCGGACTACGAAGCGCATGACGCGCTGCTCTGCGTCGCCGAGGGCGCGGTGGTGTCGACGTCCGAGCGTCGGCGGCTATCGCCCGAGCATCGATTCAAGACACGCGCGGAGATGAACGAACTGTTCGCCGATCTGCCCGAGGCGACCGAGGCCAGCGTCGAGATCGCGATGCGCTGCGCGTACCGGCCCTTGACGCGAAAACCGATCCTGCCGCGCTTTTCGGTCGCAAGCGGCGACGCTCTTGACGAGGAGCAGAACTCCGGCGTCAGGCGCACGAGGGCTTGAGCGCTCGCCTTGCCGCGCACGGGCTGGCCCCTGGACGCACTGAGGAGGAGTACGCGAAGCGCCTCGCCTTCGAGCTCGACGTCATCGTCAACATGAAATTCGCCGGCTACTTTCTCATCGTCGCCGACTTCATCCAATGGGCGAAAGGCGCAAGGGATCCCGGTCGGACCGGGGCGCGGCTCGGGCGCGGGCTCGGTCGTCGCCTGGGCGCTCACCATCACCGATCTCGATCCGCTTCGGTTCGGCCTGCTGTTCGAGCGCTTCCTCAATCCCGAGCGCATCTCGATGCCCGATTTCGACATCGACTTCTGCCAGGATCGGCGCGACGAAGTGATCGCCTATGTGCGCGATCGCTACGGCGCCGACCGCGTCGCGCAGATCATCACCTTCGGCTCGTTCCTGGCGCGCGGCGTGCTGCGCAACGTCGGCCGGGTGCTCGAAATGCCGCTCGGCCAGGTCGACAAGCTCGCCAAGCTCGTGCCGCAGAATCCGGCCCATCCGGTCACGCTCAAACAGGCGGTGGCGGACGAAGCGCGGCTGCAGGAGGCGGCGAAGGCGGACGAGAAGGTCGCCAAAATGCTGGCGATCGCCGAGCGGCTCGAGGGCCTTTATTCCAACGCCTCGACCCACGCCGCCGGCGTCGTCATCGGCGATCGGCCGCTGATCGAGCTCGCGCCGCTTTATCGCGATCCGAAGTCGGCGATGCCGGCGACCCAGTTCAACATGAAATGGGTCGAGCAGGCGGGACTGGTGAAGTTCGACTTCCTGGGCCTGAAGACGCTGACCGTTCTCAAGCGAGCGGTCGATCTCGTCGCGCGGCGCGGCGATAGCGATCGACCTCGGCAAGATCCCGCTCGACGATTCCAAGACCTACGCGATGCTCGGGCGCGGCGAGACGATTGGCGTGTTCCAGGTGGAAAGCGGCGGCATGCGCAAGGCGCTGGTGGACATGCGGGCTGACCGGTTCGAGGACCTCATCGCGCTGGTCGCGCTCTATCGCCCAGGCCCGATGGCGAACATTCCGACCTATTGCGCGCGCAAGCTCGGACAGGAAAAGCCCGACTACATCCACCCCATGATCGAGCCGATCCTAAGCGAGACCTACGGCGTCATCATCTATCAGGAACAGGTGATGCAGATCGCGCAGACGCTGTCGGGCTATTCGCTCGGCGAAGCCGACATGCTGCGCCGCGCGATGGGCAAGAAGATCAAGAAGGAGATGGACGCGCAGCGCGCCCGCTTCGTCGATGGCGCGGTCGAGCGCGGCCTGACGCGCGCCAAAGCGGACGAGATCTTCGACCTGCTCGCCAAATTCGCCGACTACGGATTCAACAAGAGCCACGCCGCGGCTTACGCGCTGATCGCCTACTGGACCGGCTGGTTCAAGGCCAACCATCCGGCCGAATTCCTCGCCGCCTCGATGACGCTCGACAAGGGCAACACCGACAAGCTTGCCGAATTCCGCGCCGAAGCGCAACGGCTCGGCATCAAAGTCATGGCGCCGTCGGTCAATGAATCCCTGGTCGATTTCGACGTGCGGGCCGAGGCTGGCGCGCCGACGATCCATTACGCGCTGAGCGCGATCAAGGGCGTCGGCGAAGCGCAGGCCGAGGCGCTGGTCGAGGCGCGCGCGGGTCGCGCGCGTTCGCTTCGCTCGGCGAGATGGCGGCGCGGCTCGATCCCCGCGCCGTCAACAAGAAGGCGCTGGAGAGCCTCGCGGCGGCGGGCGCCTTCGATTGCCTGGAGCCCAACCGGGCGGCTGCCTTTGCGGCGATCGAGCCGATGCTGGCGATCGCCAACCGCGAGGTGATGCAGAAAGCGGCCGGACAAAACGCGCTGTTCGGGGAAACGGAGGCGACGCCGGTCAAAGCGCGCGCCGCGCCGTGGCCCGAATCGGAGCGGCTGAGGCGCGAATTCGACGCTGTCGGCTTCTTCCTCTCGGGCCATCCGCTCGAAGTTTATGATACGGCGCTCAAGCGCCTGAGGGCCACGCGCTGGGCGGAGTTCGCGCGAGCGGTGCGCAACGGCGCCTCGACCGCGCGGCTCGGGGCGAGCGTGCTCGACCGCTATGAGAGGCGGACGAGGAACGGCGGCAAGATCGGCATCGTGCAGCTCTCCGATCCCTCCGGAAGCTTATGAGGCGATCCTGTTTCAGGAGGGCTTGAACCAGTTCCGCGATCTTCTGGAGAAAGGCGCCGACGTCCTGGTGACGCTGCAGGCGGCGGTCGAGGGCGAGGATGTGCGCGCGCGCATCGTCAACGTCGAGCGGCTGACCGACGCCGCCGCGAAGGTTCAGAAGGGTCTGCAGGGTGTTCGTGCGCGACGAGACGCCGCTCGAATCGATCGAGCGGCGCTTGACCGCGCCCGGCGAAGGCGAGGTGTCGCTGGTCGTGATCCTGGGGCCGCAGGACGGCGAGGTCGAAATCCGCCTGCCCGGCCGCTATTCGGTAAGCGCCGCGATCGCCGGCGCGCTCAAGGCCGCGCCCGGGGTGGTGGCGGTGGAGCAGGTCTGAGCCACGCGGCTCGCGCGCCGGATGTTCGCAAGCTTGCGAAGGCTGCCGGCGGCGATTGAACGGCGCGACGGTCGGTCCGAACCGCTTGCGCCGCCCGCTCCGCTTCGCTATTGACGCGCCACGCTCGCGCGCGGAATACGCGCTTTCGGGCGGCCGTTGGGGGATAGTTCAACGGTAGAACAGCGGACTCTGACTCCGTCAATCTTGGTTCGAATCCAGGTCCCCCAGCCATTTATCATAATTGAATTTTTTGGGCCTTGAGCGACCGTCGTATATCTCGTTTCGGAATGCGTTCCTGAGAACATCCACCTCTGTGTTCACCCGGCGAACCTGCCAATCGTAAGCCCCAGCGCCTCCTGATCCGCGCTCGGCCGCCCACGCGGATCCTCAGCTCGTGGCAAGGTTCGAGCAAATTGGGGGGCGGCATGCATCACGAGGACGTCAAAGTCGCGGGAGCGCGTTCCTTCTTGCGCCCTCTTCTCCGACCTTCGGATCGCCGAGATGTTAGATAGATCTGGGCTTTGCGTCCGGCATTGCCTATCAGTTCCTCTATATCACGCAGTCGGCATGGGTCTACGAGGCCAAGGTCCCGATCGGAATTATCGGCACGACGAGCGAGCTTACGCTCGCCTATACGTTCAAGTTCGTGTGGGCGCCGTTTCTCGACAGCTATGACTCGCCGGCGCTGGGTCCCCTGCTCGGCCGGCCAGGCTGGATCGTCGCTTTGCAGATTGCGGTCATGGCGGCGCTCCCGGCAATCGCCTTCGGCGATGCGGGGCCGTGGCTTGCCTGGACGATCGCGTTTTCGCTCGCCCTCCAATTCGCAGGCGCGACGCAGGAGGCATAGTCGACGGCTGGCTCATCAATGTCTTAACGGTAAGCGCTGATGGCGTCGTGGTCGGAGGTGGATATCGCGTTGGCGTTCTCGCCGCGGGCGCCGGCGCCTTCGGTCTCGCGGATCGCTTCGGATGGCGTCCGGCGTATTTTTGCATGGCAGCGCTGATGACCCGTCGGCGGGGTGGCGGCGCTTCATCGCGACGTCCCTCATAGGCGTTCCCGCGGCTGCGATTTGCTGGTGGATCTGCCGGATGAAGCGAAGACGACCGAGTGCGCGACAGATCGCCGCGAAATCGCCGCCGAATGATGTCCAGCCGGAACGCGACCTTTGGCTCCCGTTATGACTTACGCCAGTCCTCGCCGTTTGCGTTCGAGGTCGTCCCAGGCGGTGAGGGGCTGGAACTCCGGGACGAACCCGAGCCCCTTGGTCGCGTCTGACGACACGACCGTCTGCGACGTCACCACATCGACCAGAGCGGGAGCATTGGCGAGCGCTCGCTCGACAGCGCCGGGAAGATCCTCCGGCTTTTCAACGCGCTCGCCATGCGCGCCGAGCGCGCGCGCCATGGCCGCATAGTCAGAATGGGCGAGCAGCGTGCCCACCACCCGGCCGCCATAGTTTGACTCCTGGTCGAGGCGCTCAATGTTCCAGGCCGCATTGTTGGACACGATGACAACGATCTTCGCCCCGTGGCGCACCGCCGTATCGATCTCCATGGCGTTGATCCCAAAGGCGCCGTCGCCGGTGACGCAGACTACCTGTCGGGCCGGGTAAGCGAGCGACGCCGCAATTGCGTATGGCGTTCCAACGCCGAGGCAACCGAAGGCGCCAGCGTCCATATAGGTGCGGGCGTCCAGGCCGACGCGGGCGAAGCTGAGAAGATCGCCGCCGTCGGCGATTGCGATATAGTCCGGCTTGATCTTGCCGCGCAGGGCCTGAAAGATAGCGCGAGGATCGACCGCGCCATCGGATCCGGTCGTATAGCGTTTTCCGACGTCGGCGCTGCGATCGCGATGCCGTTTTTGCAGCCCTTCCGTCCAGGTTCTGTCCACGGACGGCTTGCGGTTCCCCGCCGCGGTGACGATTGCATCGAGCGCGAGTGCGGGCGTTGCGAAGATTTCCGGTTGACCGCGGCGATTGTCGATGAGTTCGCCGGGGGTGTCGGCGAGGCGGATAAACTTCGCGTCTGGGAACACCGCGGGCGAACCGTAGCCCAGCTGATAATCGAGCTTGCGTCCGATGACGAACACCGTGTCGGCTTCGCTCATCGCCGCGCCTCTCATGGCGCCGACCACTGCAGGATGATCGGCCGGCACGAGGCCGCGGCTCTCCTGCGTATCGAGATAGACGGCGCCAAGCGCGTCGAGGAGCCGGACAATGTGCGGTCCTGCATCGCGAGCGCCGCGACCGGTGACGACGAGCGGCCGTTTCGCCGACCACAGCGCTTCCATCGCCTCAGCGACGATCGCAGCGTCGGGTGGAACGGCGCGCGGTTTCTTGCGTTGCATCCATTCCTCGAGGACAAGGTTCGCCGGCACATGGGTGCGCAGGACATCGGTCGGGATCTCGAGGTAAACCGGCCCTGGCTCACCAAGATCGCCGAACGCGCGCGCGACGCCCTCGTCGAATTCGCGAATGACCTGGTCGGCGACGCGGAGCGTCCGCGACTGCCGCGTGACCGGCCGAAGGATGTCAACGTGGGGAATGTCCTGCAGTGGGCCCATATTGGCCTGGGCGCGCGAGGTGCAACCCCCAATGACCAGAACAGGCGCCCGCGCGAGCGAGGCGTTGGCGACCGCCGTAACCGTATTCGTGACGCCCGGGCCAGCTGTCACCATCGCGACGCCGAGTTCGCCCGTCAGTTCGGCGTGAGCATGCGCCATGTGGACCGCCGCAGCCTCATGGCGAACATCGATGATGCGGATGCCGAGCTGCGCGGCGTGATCCCAGATCGGCTGGATATGCCCGCCCTGCAGACCGAAGATTCGATCGACGCCGCGCGTCTTTAAAAAACGCGCGATCCAAGCCGCGCATGAGTTGCTGTCGGCATTGAGGTCTTTGGCGCTCGTCGCCATCTCACGCTCCATCGCTTGAGCCCATGTCAACAGGCGAGTTTCAGCCTAAGATCATGGCCTTCAACTTGCGATGCAGATTCTTTCCCGTCGCTGTGCGGGGCATCTCCTCATCGCGCATGAACGAGAAGGAGCGTGGGCGCTTGTAGCCGGCCACGCGCGTTTTGCACCATTCGTGCAGACTGGGTTCATCCTGCAAAGCCCCTTCCCGCAAGACAACAACGGCGTGAACTCGCTCACCCCATTTGTCATCTGGCAAACCAATCACGGCTACGTCCTGCACCGACGGGTGGCTGCTGATCGCCGCCTCGACGTCGGATGGGTACACGTTCTCGCCCCCTGTAATGATCATGTTGCTTTTCCGCTCGACCAGATGGATGAATCCGTCCGTATCGCGTCGCGCCATGTCCCCGACCGTGCAATAGTCGCCGTGGAACGCCTCGCGTGTTTTCTCCGGCAACTTCCAATAGCCGTCAAATAAGTATGGATTGCTGGCGTAAAGCTCACCGATCTCGCCATCTGGCACTTCCTCGCCATTTGGATCGAGCAGCTTGATCGGGGCGGAGCCAACGCATTCGCGACCGACGGACCCTAGCTTGTCGAACTGCTCGTGCGGGTGGAGCATGGTCGCCCACCCGGTCTCGGTCGAGCCGTAGAGCTCAAAGAGGCCCGCGTTCGGGAACATCTCCATGATGGCGCGCTTGGCGTCCGGTCGCGCTGGCGCTGAAGAGATCATCAGCTTGGCGACCCTGCCGAGGTTGAGCTCAGCGCGCGTCGTGTGGGGGAGCGCCAACATCATCGCGTAATGCGTGGGCACCAAAGAGGTGAACGTGGCGAGGCCCTCGCCGAGAACGCGCGCGCAGTGCCCCGGATCGAAGCTCTTGCGGTTGTAAATGGTCGTGGTCGCCCCGCAATAAGCGAAGGCGCCGAAGAAGTAGAGCGAGTTGGCGTGACACATCGGCATGACAAGCAGCGCGCTGTCATTGCGGTGCAAGCCAAGTTCGATCTCGGTGATAAGAGACAGCATCGCGCCGCCCCGGTGATTGCGTATCGCCCCTTTCGGGGCGCCAGTCGTTCCGGATGTGTACATCAGCGTCCACGGATCTTCCGGCGCCGGCTCAACGTCCGGCTCGCTGTCTCGCGCGGCAGCCATCAGGTCTTCGTAGTCAACGTACCCGGCCGGGCATGGACCCGCTCCAAACCAAATCCGACGAGACGGCTTCACCAATAGTTCGGGTCCGACTTCCTCCAAGGCTCCGACAAGCTGGTCCTGCACGATGATGGCCGCCGCTTCCGCGTCATCCACGATGTAGCGGATCTCCTTGCCGACCAGGCGGAAGTTGAGCGGCACGGCGACCAAGCCGGCTTTGGCTGCAGCGGCGTAAATCTCCGCCCATTCGACCGCGTTGTAGGCCAGGATCGCCACGCGATCGCCCTTGGATAGACCAAGCCCGAGAAGAGCATTCGCGAGTTGGCAGGCGCGCGCGTTCCACTGGCGGAACGTCATGCTGCGCTCAAGGTCGCGCGCGCCAATCCGTTGCGGAGAAAGACGCGCGTGCGCCGTTAGCATCTGACCGAGGTTAAGTATGTTTTTCACGACCGGCCCCCTGACAAGAGACCACCGGCGGGCGCGACCATGATTGCCATACAGGGATCTTCCATCGCTCACCCCTAGCTGGTCCCATGAATAACCGGACGGCTTGCGCCAAGGCTGGCCCATATCATCCCCCCAGAAGGGTCGCCGAGCTGCTGAGGGAGCAACTCCACAATGGCCGCGTGCACCCATGGGGCCTTCATCTAGCCGGCGCGCCGTTCGCTGGACTTGCCGCGCGCGTGCGCGACTGTGTCCCGGTTCCCACTGTCGATCCGATGGAGGAGGCGGTCAAACAGGCCGAGGCGCTTGTGACGCTTGGCGTCCGTAAGGCGATCGCCGGAACGTTCCGACGCCCCGACGCGAAACCGACCATCGGTCTTCCTGATGCCTGGTCGCGCGCATCGAGTGGCGGTCTTGCCCGCCAAAACGCGTCTTTTTTTGCACAAAAATCCTCCCCAACGCGGCCCTTCGGACTTCCCTTTCCTTCCCTAGAATGAATGATTTCAGAGCTTTAGAGCGAGATTTCCTTCCGGCGCTGTCAACGCCGCGGACACGGGTTGTGTCCTCTACAACGCTTCCCGCGGGCGTTCTCCTCTCGCCCGTGGCTTCGATTGCGAACGCCCACAATAGGCGACATTCTCTTAAATGGCAATACTTTTCCTAATTTTCTAATTTATAAGAATCTCGAGACTCGATCGACGCCGAAGGCTCCAAACGTACACGTCCCGCCAGTCAAGAGCTCCGTGGCTCCATGCAAGCCGTGCTGAATCCGCCAAACCCGACGTGGCCAAAACCGTGGTCACGAGAGCCCAGGCGATCGCCCTGTTCATTGCTCTCGATCAGTTCGGTCTGCTTTGAGTCTTGGGTCGTCATCCTTCTCACTCCCCTGGTTGCGTAGCCCACCATGGACGACAAAAATTTATGGTGCGTGGACCGGCGCCGTCAATTCTGTGGGGTCGTCGCAAAGGGCGGCAAGGAGGGGGTTGGAGAAGAGGCTGCCCCATCCCAGGATTTGGGCCGGAGCGAAGTCGGCAAGCAGGAGGCTCTTCCAGAGCGTCGTTGCGATCGAAGTCGTAGACCGGAACTCCCAACTCGCCCTCGAGCTTCTCAGCCAGCCCCGCGCCACGCATGTTCGTGCAGACAATCGCCACGGCGTCGACCCCGGCTCGTCCGACCGCTCGCGTCATCTCGGCGATGTCGTATTCGGAAACCTCTGCGAATGCGAAATTCTCGCGAAGGCCGCAGTGACGCTCAGCCGTACAGAGCACTCCGGACTTGCGCCAATTCTCAACAATTTTCGCCTGGACGGCCGCGACATAGGGCGTCACGAGTCCGACACGCGAAACGCCTGTGCGCTGGAAGATTTCCCGGAACGCTAGGACTGAGGTGCACCCAGCGACACCCGTCGCTGAGGCGATCCGTTCACAAAGCTGCTCATCGCGCTCGAAGCCCAGCCAGCTCGCCGACGTCCCGTTCCACGCGATGACGTTGACCCGTGCGTCGGTCAACAAGTCCGCTGCTCTCAAGATCTCGTCCTCGGCAAACTGGCGATCGGAGGACTTGCCGATCGCAATTTCGGTGACCTTGAAGCGGCTGAAGTGCGCCGTGATGTTGGGTAGGCCAGACAACATGGCGGCGGTCATCGGCTCGACGACAGTATTCGACGAGGGCGTCAGCATTCCGAGGCGAACAGGGGCGGGCACGTGCATCTCCGATTGCGGGTAAAACCTGGCTATGGCGGCCTCAGACCATGCCGCTATAGTCGATCAGCATCGAGCAAACGAAAAGCGCGGCCGCCGCGAAGCGCGAAAATATCAGGGCCGGAAAGTATGACCCGGTCGCCTGCACGATGAAGCCGAAGATGAACGGCAATTTGACTCCGGTGATGTTGCCGCCAAGGTTCATGCAGCCGCCGAAAAAAACCGACCGCGCGCGTGAGCCAGTGTGCCAGGAATTGCGAGCGTCTGATTTGGCGCGCCCGAGGGGATTCGAACCTCTGACCTTTGCCTTCGGAGGGCAACGCTCTATCCAGCTGAGCTACGGGCGCGCATACCGGCGTGGACGTCCGGTCGCCCCTATTAGCCGAATCCGGGCCGGAGGGAAACTCGATCGAAGCCTGGGGCGCTCGCCGCCTGAGAACCCGGACGGAATGGCCGTTTGCGCGCGCACACTTTACGACGCCCGCAAGCGCTCGCGCCATGGCGCGGTATAAGCCGCGCAAACCCTCTCCACCGTCCCCGCCAAGGCTCTGAACTCGACCGGCTTGATGAGGAACGCGTCAAACCCGGCGCTCGAGGGAGAGCCTCTCCGCTCGTCGAAAGCGTTGGCGGTGAGGGCGACAATGGGCGTGGGCGACCAGCCGCAGGCAGCCTCGAGCCGTCGTAAACGGCGGGTCGCCTCGTATCCGTCGACGCCGGGCATCTTGAGATCCATTAGGATGATGTCGAACGGACGCGACTTCGAGCGGCGCGATCGGCGAAGCCAGACGCAGCGCCTCCTCTCCATCGAGCGCGCGAACGACCTCAAAACCCAAGCGGCTGCAATGCTTTTTGGGTAATAAGCGCGTTGATGTCGTTGTCCTCCGCGACAAGGGCGCGACGGATCGACGGCGACGGGGAGAGCCGCGACGCACGGCCGGGGGCGGCGGGTTCAACATCCCACGCGACGCGCTCGAACAACGAGCGCGCGCGGACTGGCTTCACCAGCCATCCGTCAAAACCTTTAAGCGCCGTCTGCCCGAAGGCGCGCCGTTCGAACGGCGAAAACAGCACGAGGCTGCGCCGGACGCCCGCCTCGCGCGCGGCTTGGGCGAGCCGATTGGTCGCCTCGGGCCCAAGCGCGCAATCGACAATGACGACGTCAGGCTTGGGCGCCGCCGCTCAACGCTTCGAGGCCGGAGTCAAGGCCGCAAGCCCGCTCGACGCTGACGCCCGCTTCCTCGAGTCGCGCTTCCATGGCCGGCGCCTCGAACGGCGAGTTGGCGATGATGAGGGCGCGCGTCCCAGGCAGGAAGGCGGCGCCTCGTCTCCAGATCGGCGAACGGCGCCGACCGCATCGCATTCCGACAATCGGAGTGGCGAAAGCGAAGATCGACCCGCCGCCGGGATTATCGGCAAGCGTAAGCTCGCCGCCCATGAGGCGGACAAGCTCGCGCGAGATCGCGAGCCCCAGCCCCGCGCCCTCGAAGCGGCGCGCATGCGAGCCGTCGCCCTGCTCGAAACTGTCGAAAATCGCCGTCCGCCGCTCGGTCGGCACGCCCAGGTCCGGTGTCGATCACCGAGAACTGCGCCGCGCCGTTTTCGCCGCGCTCAACCCTCACGCAGACGCCGCCCTTATCGGTGAATTTGACCGCGTTGCCAGCGAGGTTGGTGAGGACTTGACGCAGGCGCTGGCCGTCGGCGCGGACGAAGCGCGGCGCGGCGGCGCTGAACGAGGCGGCGATCTCGATGCCCTTGCTCTGGGCGCGCGGCGCGAGCAGTTCGACCACGCCCTCGGTGAGCCGGCGCAGATCGACCGTCTCGACAACGAGATCGAAGCGGCCCGCCTCGATCTTGGCCAAGATCGAGGATTTCGTCGATCAGCGCGATGAGCGCGCTCCCTGAGCTGCGGATCGCCTCGACATAGCTTGCGTTTTCGGGATCGAGCGAGGCCTCCCGCAACAGGTCGGCCATGCCGAGAATGCCGCTGATCGGCGTGCGGATTTCGTGGCTCATCGTGGTCAGAAAGCGCGATTTGGCTTCGCTCGCCGCCTCTGCCCGGTCGCGCGCGCCTGCCGCTTCCTTGAGCCGCCAGAGTTCGTCGCGCAACCCGTCGTTCTCAGCGGCGATCCGCGCGGCGCGCGCTTCCGCTCGGCGCCTCGGCGCGGGCGACGGCGGCGGCGAGCGCGATCGCCAAAGCGACGACCGACGCCGGCCTGCAGGCACAACGCGTGAGCCGCGATATCCGCCAAACCGGCGCCAAAATCCATTCGCAATCCCGCTTAGCCCGGCCTCGCGCCATTCGGCTACGCGGCCCATGGTTTCAGGCGGCCGTTGCGGTTCCCTTGCGGAATTCGGCCGAATTGTACGTATTTGCCAGATCCGGCCGTTCATGCCGCCGCGGCGGCGCGGTCGGGCGCGCCGCGGTAGGACAGCGCTTCGGCGAGATGCACGCGACGGGTCGGGCCGCCGCCGTCGAGGTCGGCGAGGGTGCGGGCAAGCTTGAGCACGCGATGATAGCCGCGCGCCGAAAGACGCAGCCGCTCGGCGGCGTCGCGCAACAGCGTCAGCCCCGCTGCGTCCGCGTCCGCGATCTCCTCGATGGCGCTGGCCGGCGCGCGGGCGTTGCAAACGACGCCGTCGAGTGCCGAGTTCGGCGTAACGCGCGAGCTGGATCTTGCGCGCCGCCGCGACCCGCGCGGCCGCCTCGGCCGAGCCCTCGCGCGCCGGCGGCGTCATCAGATCCGCGGCCGAGACCGACGGCACGTCGACGACCAGATCGAAGCGATCGAGGAGCGGGCCGGACAGGCGGCCCAGATATTGCGCCACGCACCGGTCGTTCGGCGCGCGCTTGCAGGCGTAACCCGGCTCGTTCGCCATGCCGCATCGGCACGGGTTCATCGCCGCGATCAACTGAAACCGCGCCGGATAGACGACGCGATGATTGGCGCGCGCGATCGCCACTTCGCCGGTCTCGATCGGCTGGCGCAGGCTATCCAGCACCTGGGGCTGAAACTCCGGCAATTCGTCGAGGAACAGGACGCCGTTGTGGGCGAGCGAAATCTCGCCGGGCTTGGCGTGCGCGCCGCCCCCGACCAGAGCCGGCATCGAGGCGGAATGATGGGGGCTTCGGAACGGCCGCCGGTCGGTCAGGGCGCCGCCGGCCAGCGCGCCGGCGACCGAATGGATCATCGACACTTCGAGGAGTTCGCGCGGGGTCAAGGGCGGCAGGATCGACGGCAGGCGCTGGGCGAGCATCGACTTTCCCGCGCCCGGCGCGCCGCTCATCAAGAGGTTGTGGCCCCCCGCCGCCGCGACTTCCAGCGCCCGCTTGGCGCTCTCCTGGCCCTTGATGTCGCGCAGGTCCGGTTGAGGTCCGCCCGAGGCGCGCAAGCGCAGGCTCGGGGCGCGACAGCACCTGCGAGCCCTTGAAGTGGTTGGCGAGCTGGATCAGCGAGCGGGGCGCGAGGATCTCGAGATCGGCCGAAGCCCAGGCCGCTTCGGGGCCGCAAGGCGGCGGGGCAGATCAGGCCTTTGCCGGCGGCGTTGGCGGCGATCGCCGCCGGCAGCACGCCGGCGACGGCGCTGATCGCCCCGTCGAGCGCAAGTTCGCCGATCACGGCGAAGCCGTCGAGCGCGTCGGGCGGAATGGCGCCGATCGCCGCCATCACCGCGAGCGCGATCGGCAGATCGTAATGGCTGCCCTCTTTCGGCATGTCGGCCGGCGCGAGGTTGACGGTGATGCGCTTGGCCGGAAGCGCGAGGCCCGAGGCGATCAGCGCCGAGCGCACCCGCTCGCGCGATTCGGCCACCGCCTTGTCGCCGAGGCCGACGATGGTGAAGGCCACCGTCCCGGAGGCGATCTGCACCTGGACGTCGACCGGCCGCGCCTCCACGCCCTCGAAGGCCACCGTCGATACGCGCGCCACCATCTCCGCCCCCCGCCCGGGCTTGCCGATGGTCAGAACATTTGCAGAACGATGACCCGAGCGCAAGGGGTAAATTGGCGGAGGCCTCGGGTCGCTCAGCCCTGCTCGGCATACGGCTTACCAATGCAACCTGAAGGCGACCGCCATGCAAATAACGGCAAGCAGATTCAAATAAACCACACTAAAGTATGTGCATTCTTTAAAGCTTATTTTTTTGAATCGGGTTTCCAATGGGTTACGGCTGATTCAACTAAGAGAAACTCCGCTTCCCGTTTCAGTTGTATGCAAACGTGTCGAACACCTGATTGTCACAGAGTGGAGCGCCGCAGGCGCGCGAGGGAGACGAAGTCAATCGCCGAGAGGTCGCAGGCCAGGACGGCCACGCGGGCGGCGGCCTGAATCATGAGAAGCTTCGCGAACGACGGGCCAATCGCCCGTTATGTTCGCCTGTTCATCAGCGTTCGATTTGGATCACAAACAATGGCTTTCGTAGGCCCCGCTCACGTCGGTAAGCGACCCGGCGGCGTCCGCTCGCCACAGCACATGAACGATCCTGTCGCACATCAAACCGTTGAACGCGAACACGCTCGCTTTGGTGTCGCGATGAGTCCAATCCGGAACAAAGTTTGCCCCAACGAGGTAGCCGATCAGTTTGTCTTCGCTGCTTCCGATCGGAAAGCGCTCACGAAGGCGGGCGTCGAGTTCGCGAGAGAACAGGGATTCGTCGCCAGGCAGCGTTGCGACGATCTCCGGCATGATCCGAGCGCCCAGCGTCATTCTCCCTGCGGCGAAAGACAGCGCCATGAGGATTAGCGTCGCCGCCGCCCAAGCCACACGGTGCATTGATTCCCTTCCTACGCCGCAGAGTTGCGCGAATGCCACGACCGTCGCGCCGCCTCAAGGCTGTTCCGCTGGCTCGCGTTGAAATGCCGCGACGACGGCGCCAACCGCCAAGATGCACACCGACAGCCACAGGCCGGCCTTGAGGCCGTTCGGGCCATCGGCCAACGCGCCGCTGAGCACCGGGCCGATGCACTGACCGATGCCGAACACGACGGTCAGCATCGCGACCGCGGCTGTAACGGCATGCGGCTTGACGAACTCGACGCGCGAACGACGCCACGGCGGCAAGGACGGCGAGAAACGAACTTCCGAAGAGCATGGCGGACACGTAAGCTCCGGCTGGCGTGCTCCATACGAGCGGCGCGGCGGTTCCAATCGCGAGGACGCCGAGCGTAGCCGCAGTTCCCCAGCCGCCCTTCAGCCGGCCAAGGATGCGCCCCCACGCAAATGCGGCGACCACCGACGATAGGCCCAATATCGACCAGAACCGTGTCACGGCGCCGCCGGAGAAACCCTCGGCGCTGCGCAAGTAGGCGACGATGAAGGTCGCATAAGCAATGTAGCCGGCGCCGAAGAGACCATACGCCAGGAACGTCCACGCCATGGATCGTGGCGACCAACCTCCGCGCACAGCGCCCCCCGAGCCCGTGGAGGCCTCAGGCGCGCGTCGCAGCGCCGACAATCCGAATGCGGCGGCGGCGAGCGCAAGCGCGCCCAGGACAAGCCAGCCGCCGCGCCACCCAACCCTCTCAAGCAAGGGGGGAACCGCTAAAGCTGAAGCCGTGACGCCCATTCCAGCCCCTGCGAAATAGATCGCTAATAGCGTCGGCGCCCGATGCTTGGAGCCGCCGATGGCGGCGGCGGAGGTCAGGCCTGCTCCACAGACGAAGGCCAGCGCGCCGGTGAAACCCGCGGCCACGCGCAGCGCCAACAGCGCCGTGAAATCAGCTGTGAGACCTGACGCGCCGACGGCCAGCGCGGTCAATACGAGGCTGACAGCGAAGACTGTCTTGTCGCCCATTCGCCTCCCGAAGGGCGCCGCGGCCAGCGCGCCTATGAGGTAGCCGCCTGCGTTGGCGGTGTTCATGGCGCCCGCTTGCGCGAAACTCCATCCGAGGTCCGCGCGCATCGGCGGAAGCAAGAGCGCATAGGCGAAGCGGGCCAAGCCGATCGCAACCGCGGGACCCATGGCGAGACCAACGACGACCCACGAGGAAGTCAGGTCCGCTTGCCGATTGGCTGAGGATTGGCCGAGGGTCGGGCTAACGTTCATGCGATACCGGCGCAGGCGCTGAAAAACGGGCAGAGGCGACACGCTGATATGACCGTCATGCCTTTTTCGTGTCTTGAGCTCTGCGCGCCCCGCGCTCGAGCCGCGCGCGTTCGCGAGTGACCGTCCGCTCGCGCAGCGAATCGTAGATTGGCGGGTCTTTCAGCAGAGTCGGCGTCAGCATGGCCATCGCGCAAGCGCCCAGCATCGGCAACAGCATGGTGACGTCCGCCGTCATTTCTGTCGCGAGCACGATGCCGGTCAGCGGCGCGCGCACGACGCCTGTGAACAGGGCGGCCATTCCGACCAATGCGAACCCTTCAGGCTGAATGCTGAGGCTCGGAAACGCGAGCTGGCAGGCGAGGCCAAAGAACAATCCGAATTGCGCGCCGAGCACCAGCAACGGAGCGAACAAGCCGCCAGGCGTCCCCGCCGAATAGGACACGGCGCCGAGCGCAAGCCTTAACAGAAACACCATCGGAAGCACGGTGAGCGTTCCGGCGCCCAGCAGCGTCCGCTCGGTGATCGGGTCGCCTCCGCCAACAAGATCGGGGAGAACCCATGCGAGCGCGCCAACACACGCGCCGATCAGCGCCGCGCGGATCTCGATTGGCCAATGGTCCAATCGGTCAAAGGTCGCCATCGTTTGCAGGAGGACGCGATTGTAGACGACGGCCAATACGCCAGCGAACGCGCCGAGGACGAAGTAGAGCGGCCGTATCGCCAGACTCGGCGCGACCAATGTCCCCAAATGGAAGTCCGGAGCGTCGCCCAGAATGGCCCGCGAGACGGAGATCGCGGTCGCCGACGCGCCAAGCGCAGCGATCGCGACCCGCAATTCGAACCGCCGCACCAATTCCTCGAGCACGAAGATTCCGCCCGCAATTGGAGCGTTGAACGCGGTGGCGAGGCCCGCGCCCGCCCCCGCGGCGAGCAAAACCCGGCAATCAGGCCAGTTGCGTCGGACGATCTTGCCGACGAGATGGCCCATGGTCGCGGCCATATGCACGCTCGGCCCCTCGCGGCCGAGCGCAAGTCCGGCGCCGATCGCGAGCGCGCCGCCGATGAACTTCACCGGAATCATGCGAAACGGGGCCTGCGGCAGGAGTCCGTTCAGGACCGCTTCGACATGGGGGATGCCACTTCCGGCCGACTGTGGCGAGAGCCGCCGCACGAGCGAAGCCGCGATTCCCGCCGCTGCCGCGCAAGCCGCAAGCAATAGCCAAAAGCCCTCGGGACCTTGCGCGTGCGCCCACACGATAAGGGCATCGCGCACTTCATCCGCCTGTCCAAGCACGAGAATGAAGACAGCGACCCCAGCGCCGGAAATCGCGCCAACGACCAGCGCCAAGACGGTTAGGACCGTGAGGCTTCCACCCTCCACGTCCTGGTCGTTCCCGCCTCTCAGTTCCAGGATCATTCGCGCGTCAGGCTTCCGACTTCAGACGGTCAGGTTTGGCGCGGTCGGAACTCAACTCGGGAAATCCTGCGGCTTCGCGAGACTGTGAGCGCCCGCGACGCGAGGTTATCTGCAACTTAGCCTTTCAGCCAGTTGTTGCGCCGAGAGAACGATCGGCTGTTGGGGCCGGAGCCTCGCTCCTCTGACCCTGACATCCGCGCCCAACCCGTTTGCCTTAGCAACCAATAGCAGCCGCATGAGGCGCTTTCTTCAAAAGAACACTTTCGGCTCGGTGAATAGGGCGATCTGTGTGAAGCGATCCAGTGCAGGATCAAGACCGCGGTCGTGTTCGCGGGGACCGACGCGCGTCCAGCAAACGACCCGCCCCAAAACAACCTTCGGGGCGGGCTCGCGCTTACTCAATCGGAGATTTTAGCAACAAGCCTTAGGCGCGTCGCGAAAGTGCTTCCCTGGGCACGAGGACGCTTAAATCGACGGACTTGGCCATCGCCTGATACCCTGCGTCCTTCGGATGGAGGTGGTCGCCGCAATCGTAGGCCGGGTTGATGTGCTTCGGATTGTTGGGATCCTCGAGCACTTTGTCGAAGTCGATGAGCCCATCGGCCATCTTGTTGGCGCGAATCCATTCGTTGACGGCTTCGCGGATCTTCTCCTTCTCGGGCGTATAATAGCCGAACGTGGGCTGGTCCTTGAACGTGTCGACGAATGGGGTGAGCGTGACACCCACGAAGCGGATTCCATGATCGTGAGCGCGCTGGATGATCTGCTGATATCCAGCGATCACATCTGCCGCCGTAGGCTCCGGATCGCTCGGGGTGATCGCATCCTTTCCCGGCCAGCCGATATCGTTGATCCCCATCATCATCACAACCGTCGACACGCGCGGATGGCTGAGGACCGACATGTCGAAGCGGCTCAGCGCGTTGGTGCCCATTCCATTGGTCAGCACACGGTCGCCGGAATAGGCTTCGTTGACGACGGCCACGTCCAGGTGGCCTTCAGCTTGCAGTCGCTCGGCGATGTGGTCTGGCCAGCGGTTGTTGGTGTCGGCGGTGGAGCAGGCGCCGTCCGTGATCGAATCGCCGAAGAACGCGATCGCGCTCAAGTCCGGCTTAGCCCTCGTCAGAATGCGGCTCAGGAACAGCCGGGACTTATCGGTGCTACTCGGGTTTGAAGTCGGTGTCCTTCGTCTTATCGCCAGTCGCGGAGACATAAGGTCGTTTGCGCGCTATCCCAGTGGACGGAGGTGACTCCCGTCTTCTTCGGCAGGTAGAAACTGACCGCCGCGCTGGACAAGGCTTTCACTGACAGGTCGACCGGATCGCTCACCAGCGGCGCGCCCGGCGGAATGACGGCTGAGGTTTTCCCACCGAAGGTCACCGGCTTGATAGTCGCCGGATCGACGGCGTCGCCGCCCGCAGACAGGGCGACCGTAGCCGACCCGATCGTCATCGGCCGGGTTCCAAACTCGTTGGACAGGACGATGCGCAGCTGATCGCCGCCGACGCTGATGCGGGCGATCTGACGAACGGTCTGACCGTCCAGCACTTCAGGCACATTGAACGGCGCCGGCAGTTCCTAGCAGGCTGTTGAAGAAGTCATCCGTTTCGCCTTGAGGATGGCCTCATCTCCATTGTCATAAGCGAACTCGATTTCGATCGTGCCGTCGTCGAGGAGTTCGGCGGTTCCTTCGCCCTCGACTTCGTCGCCTTCCTCAGATCCGGCCCAGCGGAAGCCGATCGAGTTGCGGGCGTATTCGACTTCGAGGCCGGCCTCCAAGGCGCCGAAGGCGATTTCGCCGCCTTGGGCGGTGATCGTCAGCGCTGCCGGGCCGCAGAGATCGAGGTGAGCGCGATCCCAGAGGTCCGCCTCGACGATCCGCCAGCGACCGATCAGTCGGCAGTTCGCCGGAGCCTTCACGCCGAGGCGTCCATGAGCTTTGGCAGCCGCGCTAGATTGTAGGCGGCGGCTGCAAAGGTGAAGGCCCATCCGACGCGATCGCGTCCCCGAAACTTGGTCTTCTCCTGCCCGCCAATCGTCTTCATCCAGCCGAAAGCTTCTTCAATCCGTTTGCGGATGCGTTGGCTCATGGCGTAGCCCGCGTGCCGCGTCGTGCGGCCGTCGATCGCCGACGAGCGCCCATTGACGTTCTGCGCCACGTGGGGCGTCGCGTTCGTCGAGCGCAGCTCATTGACGAAGTCCTCGGCGTCATAGGCCTTGTCGGCGCCGAGCGTGATCGGCCTCGGTCGATCGGCGCGCGGTTCGATCATGTGCAGCGCCGCGCTCCGCTCGGCATGGCCGTTCGCTTCGGTCAGACAGGCGTCGACAACGAGGCCGTTGCGGTTCTCCATCAGCGCATGCCCCATGAAGCAAAGCTTGGCTTCCTTGCCCGGTCCCTTGCGATAGAGCCGCGCTTCCGGATCGGTCGTCGAAGCGTGCGTCGCGTTGGAGCGCTTCTGGCCATGGAAGTCCGCCTCGCGGTTCCGTCCGCTGCCTGCCGGCGGCTCGCCCGAGCCGTCCTTCGGCCGAAAGCTCTTCATCGACGCCCAAGCCGCGCCCAGCGTGCCGTCGACCGAGAAATGATCCGCGCTGAGCAGGCGCTTCACTCGCGGCTGCGTTAGCACCGCGCCCAAAAGCTTCGCGGCCAAGTCACCCTCCAGAAGGCGCTCGCGGTTCTTGGAAAACGTCGAGTGGTCCCAGACCGTGTCGTCGACGCCAATGCCGACGAACCAGCGAAACAGCAGGTCGAACTCTAGCCGCTCCATCAACTGCCGCTCCGAGCGGATCGAATAGAACGCCTGCAACAGCATTGCCCGCAGAAGCTTCTCGGGCGGGATCGACGGTCGACCCATCCGGGCATAGAGCGCCGAGAACTCGCCTGAGAGCGCCGCCAACGCCTCGTTCACAATGCAGCGGATTGTCCGCAGCGGATGGTCCTTGCCGATCCGCTCTTCCAGATCGACGTAGCTGAACAGCGACCCCGACCGTTCGTCCCCGCCCCGCATCAACCCCTCCGCCAAAGTCACGGCGAAGGAATCACAGCCCAAGTCCGCTGCCCAGTGACTTTTTCAACGGCCTGCTAGGCCCAGCGAGGCGCTGGCGTCGCGGCCCAAGTGGTGATCCAAGGCTCTGTGCCGGCTGCCCGCGCGCCGCCTCCTGGCGCCGCGGCGGCGAGGGCCAGCATTCCGACCCCAAGCCATGTGCTCGCGAGTCTCGTGATCCCCGACGCCGGCAGCTGGCGGCGGGGCCATCTGGACGTGCAAAAACCCTTGAATGAAGTCATGGCGTTTCACCCCCTAGGGTCGATATTTATCCGTTATTGCGCACCTGCAGCCATTTACGCGGAAATCATCAAGATTTATTTGTGAAGACTTCTACGCTCAAGTAAATTGCCCGAATTAATCGCTTTAAGCAAGTCACGAGGTCGCGCTCATGGCGTGAGCCCTCAATAGCCGAGCCCTTGGCAAATGACGCGAGCTACCTCGAGGCTTGGCGGGTTGTTTTTTAACAATGTTCGCATAGGGAACTTGCGCGGGCGACCTGTCGAGAACTGCCACGCCCTCGCGGATTCTGGGCGGAACAGCGCGTCGAGCCGCCAACTCGGTCGGCGAGCCTCGCCGGGTCTTCCGGGAACACATGTTGAGGAAAGTGAAGGGCGATGAATAAGAGGCTGATCGCGCTCGCAATGGCTTGTGGGCTCGCCGGGCTTGGCGCGAACAGCGCCGACGCTTGCACCTCGATGATCTTCAAGGCCGAGGACGGGACGCGCATCTATGCGCGGACGATGGAATGGGGCGCCTCCGATCTCAAATCCGAGATGATGCTGGCGCCGCGTTCGCTCGCCTTTTCGTCCAGCCTCGGCGACGGCAAGACCGGCGCGGCGTGGACAAGCAAATACGGCTTCGTCGGCGTCAACGCGGGCGGTCTCGCCTATGCGACCGACGGCATGAACGAAGCCGGACTGACCGTGGGCGCGCTGTTCTTTCCGGGCTTCGCCAAATACCAGGACGTGAAGGCCGACGAACTGGCGACGACCGTCAGCAATGTCGATCTCGTCAATTACATCCTCAGCAACTTCAAGACCGTGGATGAAGTGCGCGAGGCGATGCCGAAGATCCGGGTGGTGCGCAACGCCGCGATCGAAAAAGAGTTCGGAACGCCCCTGCCCCTGCATCATGTCGTGAGCGACGCGACCGGCGCCTCGATCGTCATCGAATACGTGGACGGCAAGTTAGCGATCACCGACAACAAGGTCGGCGCCATGACCAACTCGCCCGAATATGACTGGCATCTCCTGAACTTGCGGAACTACGCGAACCTGACGCCTGAGGCCGCGCGGCCGCGCATGCATCGATGGCGTTTCGCTCGCGCCCTTCGGCGCCGGAAGCGGCATGCTCGGATTGCCGGGCGACTTCACGCCGCCCTCGCGGTTCGTGAGAGCCGTCGCCTTCGTCAACACCATGATCCCCGCCAAGGACGCGGCCGACGCCGTCAACGCCGCGTCGGTGATGCTCAACAATTTCGACATACCCAAGGGGCTGGTGCGCGAAGGCAGCGCCGAGGACTTCCACCTCGGCTACACGCAATGGTCGGTCATCGCCGACATGAGCCACAAGGTCTATTATTATTGGACGATGTACGATCGCAGGATGCGCTCGGTCGATCTTTCCAAGCTGGACTTCACGGGAAAGGCGATCTCCTCCTTCCCGCTCGACAAGGTCCGCATCGAGGACATTCAGGACCGCTCGGCCGACTTTCCGCACTAACTGAAGCGGCTGCCGTTGACTCACCCGCGTTGATGTCATGCCCGCGAAAGCGGGCATCCAGATTTCACGGCGCCCTCGGATTCCCGCTTGCGCGAGAATGACAAGGCAGCGCTCTACCTCTTCGCCGCCGCGAGGATCGGCCCTGCTCCGTTCGCCTGCACGAGCGCCGCCTCGGCTAGAGCCGAGTCGCCGCCGGGCGCCGGGAACGTCGCCGCTTCGCCCCGCCATTTGCCGAGCAGGACCATTTCGCGCACCACATGCGTGTAGGGCAGCGTGTGCCCGGCGTTCTCGCCGCGCGGGATCGTGACCTCGACCGTGTGCGGAATATAGCGCGCGAGCCAGACGTCGGCTCCGCCGGCCGGCGCAGCGCCCTGTCCGACCGTCACCGCTCCGCCGGAAAACCCGACGCTCGGGCCGCCCGCGCCGCGCTCGCCCCGGCTGATCAGCCCGGCAAGCGCCCCAGGCTCCAGGGCGTCGCCCGCGACCCGACCGTTGACGACGACCTGGGGGGTGTAGACGCCGTCGTCGCCCATCGCCCGGGCATACGCATAT
Organism: uncultured Alphaproteobacteria bacterium; assembly: GCA_963756955.1. GTDB lineage: Bacteria > Pseudomonadota > Alphaproteobacteria > Rhizobiales > Beijerinckiaceae > Roseiarcus. The sequence continues at coordinate 1,205 of CAVWPU010000013.1, read as the reverse complement.
TGACGGGCTGTCCAGGCCGCCTTGGAGAAGGTGTCCTTCCAGCCGAGGCGATCCCAGTAATCGACCTCAAAGGAAAGCGCCAGCACGTCCGGACGACCGCTGACCGCGCCGACAGCGGCCTCCGCGGGCGGGCAAGACGAACAGCCCTGGCTCTGGAACAGTTCGATAACCGTCGGGTGCGCGGCGTCGCCCGCAAGCGCCAGATTTGGCGGGAGGGTGAAGAGACCCAGGGCCGCAGCCGCAAAGCCTATTTGTTTCATGGTCATCATCGCTCATCCTCCCTGCGGCGCGGCCGCCGCAAGCGCGTTCATCAACGCACCTTCGCCGAACCGGGGAGCTTTGTTACTGAGGCGACTTTGTGGACGCGGTCGAGCCGAGCTCGGCTGCAAAAGCGTTATCAAGCCGGCGATGGCCCGCGAGCTCCGCGCAAGCTATGGGAGCGCATGGCTCGAACCGATTTCCGAACCCCTCGCCTTTACGTCTCCAACGACTTGGCCCCCGGCGCCGAGGTCAAACTCGAACCCCAGCAGACGAACTATCTCGTCAATGTGCTGCGGCTCGGCGCGGGCGCTCCCGTCCTTGTGTTCAATGGCCGCGACGGCGAGTTTTCCGCCAGCCTCGCTGCGAGCACGCGCAAGGCCGCGTCGCTCGCCATCGGCGCGCGGACGCGAGCCCAGGAGACGCCGCCAGACGTCGACTATCTGTTCGCGCCGCTCAAACACGCCCGCCTCGATTATATGGCGCAGAAGGCGGTCGAGATGGGCGCGCGCCGTTTGCGGCCGGTCATCACCCGCCACACCCAGGTCGCCCGCGTCAATCTGGAGCGCCTGCGCGCCAACGCGATCGAGGCTTGCGAACAATGCGGCGTGATCTGGATTCCGGAGGTCGCGCCAGTCGAGTCGCTTGACGAAGCGCTCAAAAGCTGGCCGGCCGAACGCCTGCTCGTCTTCTGCGACGAGGAGGCGGATCAGGCGAGCCCGCTCGACGCGCTCGGCGACCGCGCGCGCGGACGGCGGCGTCGGCCTCCTGATCGGGCCGGAAGGCGGCTTCGACGATGCCGAGCGCGCCGCGATCCTCTCGGCGCCGCGCGTGCTGCGGCTGAGCCTCGGGCCGCGCATCCTGCGCGCCGACACCGCCGCGGTCGCCGCGCTGACCCTTATCCAGGCCACGCTGGGGGATTGGCCGAAAAGCCACAACGGACATTA
>CAVWPU010000012.1:0-205342 GCA_963756955.1 uncultured Alphaproteobacteria bacterium | reverse complement strand
GACTGGGCGAACCTCACGGTGACGAACAACGTCGTCGTAACCAGCGCTTGTTGGGGCGTCGGTTTTGCCAGTGTGCACGGCGGCAAGATCATCAACAACACGGCTCTATCAGACGGATTGATTCCCACGGCCGGTGGCTGCAAGCCGCTCGTCACCGTTGGCAACAAGACCCATGACGGCGCGCCATCCAATGACGTGATCATCCGCAACAATATCGCCAACGGCCTGACCATTTACAACGTTAACCCCAACATGACGATGGATCACAACATCTGCCTCACGATTGACGGCAAATGCGCGATCATCACCTATCTTGGCGGAAAGCCGAATTGGGGCGTCTACAAGCCCGGCCAGTATGCGGACCGCAACATCATCGTCGCCGGGAGAGGCGCCGCTGGCGAGTTTGTCAAATTTGATCCCGCGAGCCTCGTTTTCGACCTCAGGCTCAGGCCCGGAGCCCGCGCTATAGGGGCCGGAAACCCCGCCGAGCTCCCCGGTCGACATCGTTGGAACGCCGCGCGGACCTCGGATCGATGCGGGCGCATACCAAAGTAGCCCGGGCAACTAGCTTTTCCTGAGCACAGGCGCCCTCGTGAGCGGGCGCGCGCCGCAGCGACCAGGAGTCCAGGACGCGCTCATCGAGATCGCTAGCCGCCAAACGTGCGGCCATTCGCAGGGATCGCGAGGGAGGTCCGCCGCGTCGGGTTCCGGTTGCGCTGGACCTTACGCTTCCCTAATGCACAGGCCCACGATGGCGCCGGGGACCAAATTTGACTGACGTGTTCCAACCCAGATCCGACTTCCTGCGCGTGATGCAGGAGCGCGGCTTCGTGCATCAATGCTCCGATTTCGCCGGGCTCGACGACAAGGCGCGCTCGGGATCGCTCGTCGCCTACATCGGCTTCGACTGCACCGCGCCGTCGCTGCATGTCGGCTCCCTCGTGCAGATCATGATGCTGCACTGGCTGCAGAAGACCGGCGGCAAGCCGGTCGCGCTGATGGGCGGCGGCACGACCATGGTCGGCGACCCGTCCGGCAAGGACGAGAGCCGCAAGCTGCTGACGGTCGCCGAGATCGAGGCCAACAAGGCCGGCATCCGCAAGGCGTTCGCGCATTTCATCCGCTTCGGCGACGGCAAGCACGACGCGATCATGCCCGACAACGCCGACTGGCTGGCCAAGCTCAACTACATCGAGTTCCTGCGCGACGTCGGCCGGCATTTCTCGGTCAATCGCATGCTGGCGATGGATTCGGTGAAGCTGCGGCTCGAGCGCGAGCAGGAGCTTTCCTTCCTCGAATTCAACTACATGTGCCTGCAGGCTTACGACTTCGTCGAGCTCAACAGGCGCTACGGCGTGACGCTGCAGATGGGCGGCTCCGACCAGTGGGGCAATATCGTCACCGGCATCGATCTCGGCCGGCGCATGGGGCTCGAGCCGTTCTACGCGCTGACCTCGCCGCTGATCACCACGGCCTCGGGCGCGAAGATGGGCAAGACCGCGGCGGGCGCGGTCTGGCTCGATGAGACGATGCTCGCGCCCTACGACTACTGGCAGTTCTGGCGCAACGCCGACGACGCCGACGTCGGCCGGTTCCTGAAGCTGTTCACGCTGCTGCCGCTCGACGAAATCCGCCGGCTCGAAGCCTGCCGGGCGCCGAGATCAACGAGGCGAAGAAGGCGCTCGCCAACGAGGCGACCGCGCTGCTGCACGGGCGCGCGGCGGCCGAGGCGGCGGCCGCAACGGCGCGCAAGACCTTCGAGGAAGGCGAGCTCGCCGAAAGCCTGCCGACGGTCGACGTGCCGGGCGCGGAGTTCGACGCCGGGCTTGGCGTGCTCACCGCCTTCGTGCGCGCCGGCCTCGTCGCCTCGACCGGCGAGGCGCGCCGCCAGATCCGCGGCGGCGGCTTGCGGGTCAACGACGCGACGCTCGGCGACGAGAAGGCGCTCATCACCGCGCGAGGCGCTGAAGGCCGGCGGAATCGTCAAGCTGTCGCTCGGCCGCAAGAAGCACGTGCTGCTGAGGGCGGTGTAACCTAGCGCGCCGGCCGGCGCGTCGCCGTCTCGCCTGTCTCGGCGGGCTCATGAGCACTCGCGCCGTGCGATGTCGTTCCGTCGATGGCGCCGAGCATCCGGCGCAGAATGCCAGGCGCGATCGCCGACAGCGGATTGACGGTCAGCGTCGGGCCGCTCATCGAGCCGTGCACACGATAGCTGAGCCCGAACACGCCGTCGTTTTGTCCGCCACTGAGCAGGACGCCAACAAGCGGAATTTTCGTCAGCATCGTATTGACCGTGTAAGCGGGAATGAAGGAGCCGCTGAGGTCGACTTGGTTGTGTTCGAAATCGATTCCGCCTTGAGCCGTAAGGCCGACGCTCGGATTGTAGATAACCGCATCCTGAATCGCGAGCTTGCCCGGCGTGCGCTCGAACGATGCCGTCATCTTTTCAAAACGAACAAGCGACGCATCGACGTGGGCGGCTGCCGCCCTCGGATGCACGCTGCGGCGCGGCGCTGACCAGCTGGCGAAACGCCGGCTCGTCGCGCAGGACGAAATTGGTGAGCGTAGCCTCGCCAGCGCTCACATCGCCGCGAGAGCGGAGAAGCAGATTGAGGTCGCCGCCTTCGAGACGCGAATAGAGATTGGCGAAACGGAGAAGCGCGCCGGCGTCGGACGTCATGATCCGCGTCTCCCCGCCGCTTCCGGTCGCCGTCACCGCGCCGCCGCCGATCCGTCCGCGTAAACTCCCGAGTCGAGTCTCGCCGCCGCGCCGGGACGCAGTGAGCTCCATGCCCGCGATCGCCTGTTTGTTGGAGCCCAAGACGCTCGCGATCTTGGCGTCGATGTCGAGATCCTTCTCGGCGCTTTGTCCGGAGGAGGTCCCTTCCAATATCGACTTGACAAAGGGGCGGGCGTCGAGCGTCGTCCCACGCACCGAAGCCCTTGAGCAAAGTCGGGCCATTGACGACGTCGACCTTGAAATCGTCGCCCGGCGCGATACGCGCCTGGGTGATCGTGGCGCTCTCGATGACGCCGTCCGGCATCCATTTGAGCCGATCCCCGCATCATCGGCCCGCCCAGTTCAACGGCGATGTTGCTCAGCGAAGCCCCGTCAGGCGTCGGCTTGACGACGAACGTCGCCTTGCCTGGCTTCCCAGCCGGCTTGGAGACACCCGGGACGGGATTGTCGACCCCCGCCGGCGTGAGGTCGATTTCGACCTCCGCGCTGGCGCGGCTCAACGGCGCCTTGAGCTTGACCGGAAGGGGTCCACTGAGCCAGGCGCCGAAGTTGAGGCCGCGCTTGGCGCGCGCGGCCGCATCAAGGGCGAAGGTCACGGTCGCTGTGCCCTCCTCGCCGGGCGCGCGAGCCACCTCCACATGGGTCGCGGAGCCGAGGACCTCTCCGTCGCCCACGATCTTCAGAGTATTGCGATTGGCCTCGAACGAGGCTGTCGCCGACTCGAGCTTCTCGTCGGCGAGGAACTTCTCGATCTGGAGATTGTCGAGCGCGCCGCTGGCGTGGAACTGCGTATCCTCGGGGCGCGCGGTCTTTCCGAGCTTGAGATCGAGGACGAGATCGCCTTCCGCCTGCCCCTTGACGGTCGCTGGATCGATTGCGAGGCCGGCTTGGCGACGCAGCGGTTCGCGCGTGAGCAGGTCGGCGAGCGCGTCCGCCGTTCCCGTCATGTGCGTCTGGGCGGAAGCGTCGACAATGGGCCTTGGCGTCGTGTCGGGGACGGTGAAGGCGAGATCGTTCGCCTGCACCCGCCGCGATGGAGAGAGGACCATCGTCGCGTGCTTGCCGGAGACGGTGAATTCATGACCGGTGAAGGATCCCGCACCCTCATCCGTCATCATGATCGGCAGGCCCGGCATGAGATCGACGCCGACGTCGCGGGTGGTGAACTCGCCATGCAGGCTCTCTCGCGGCAAGCCGCGCTTGTGCGCCATCGCATCGAGGTCGGCGGCAGTCCAATTGGCCTTCATCGATCCCTGAAGCCGACCACCGTGCAGATTCTCGGCGCACCATTCGCGTACGTCGGGATTGATGAATTGCGGCCAAAGACGCACGAGATCGGACGTGGCGCTGGGACCTGCCTCGATATTGAGTTTAAGCGACGAGCCGTCGCCGTCCGGAGCGGTCTCTGCCTTGACCGCCACATCGACGGTCGGGCCGCGCGCCGTCAGGCCGTCGAGGATGAACTGGGACGTCGTTTCCAGAAAGCGCGCGTCGAAGGCCATGGACTCGAGCGCAACCGGGTTGGCGCCGGTCCGCTCCGGGCCGAATTGCGCGCCGCGCGACTCGAGATGCGTTGTCCAGACCTTGTTGGCGTCGCTCGGCGGCGATATCCAGCCTTGCGCGTCGACATGCGTCAAGCCGGCGAGGACCTGAAGCTTGTCGACGCGATACCGATGCGCGTCCTCATCCCAGGCAATGGCGCCGGTCGCCTCGTCGATGAAAAATGGCGCCGCGTCGGGGTTGTCGATACGCACGCGTCCAGCGCCGATGCTGAACTGACCGCTGAAGGCGCGCAGCGTCGACTCCGGCGTGAGCTCGGCGTCGAGCTTGATCGCCACCGGCCCATCGGCGGTAAGAGGCGGAGGCTTCTTGTCGAAGGCCTGAAGGTCGGCAAGGCTGAGGTCATGCGCCTGAACCGAGAGGGTCGTGGCGTCCCCCTTCGCAGCCTGCGCCGCAATCGTCCACGGTCCGGCCGGACCGGTCGCCGAAATTGTGGCCTGCGCCGTCGAGCCCGAATGATCGAAAGTGACGGCGAAATCCCTGTAAACAACGGAACGATGCGTCGCTTCGTTCTCGATCTCGAAGTGGCCGTTGGAGAGGGTCAGACGGTCGAGCGCTTGTGTGGCGCCAGCCATGGCGTCAGCGGCGCCCCCGATGAGTGCGGTAAGCGCGGAAGCGCCGCCGCCTGCCGCCACCCCGCCCGGCAGAGGAATTGGGGTCGCGCCCGAATCATTGGCGACCGCCAGCGACAGAGCGCCGTCCGCCGCGACGCGCAGACGCAGGTCGAGGCCGTCGAGTTCAAGCCGGCGCACCCGGACGTCGAGCCGCGCCGCCGAGAATGGATCGAGGCCGAGTTTGCCGCCCGGCGCCGAGAGGACCGTTCGACCTTCGGCGTCGCGCACCGTCAGGCCCTTGAAGCCGAGGCCAACGCCCCATGAATCATGCATGAGATAAGTAGGCCCAAGGACGAGGGCGTAACGGTCGCCAACGCGCTCTTGCAGAGAGGATTGGATCTGCTCGTGCATGCCGACGAGCCGAAGAGGCCCCCGCGCCAGCAAAGACGCCAGCGCCAGTCCGCCGATGATAAACAGGGCTGCGATGACTTCGACAGTGCGGAGACAAACATGGGTGATATGGCGAGCGCGGATCCCGCCCCAGCGCGAACGGAGGCGAGGACCCTCTGCGTCCGCCGCCATGCTGCGCACGGCGGACCGGGCGCGAGCCCGCGTCGTCATGCTATACCGAACGACCAATACCGATCACCCTTCGTGGAGGCGCCAACCTAAGCGCGATCTTCGTTGATTCGAAGGCGCCAAGCCGGCTCGACGTTTGGGTCGTTCGCTCGGCCGAGTGAACAGCGGACCCGGCAAGACAATGCCCGAAGACAAGGTTGCGTTCCAGGACGCGGGCATTGGCCGTATAATGAGACGAAAGGAAGGCGACATGGTTAAGGAATTGGATGTGGGCGACATAGCTCCGGATTTTGAATTGCCGACCGACGGCGGAGGCCGCGCACATCTCGCGGACCTCAAAGGCAAGCCGGTCGTAATCTACTTCTATCCGAAGGACGACACGTCCGGCTGCACCGCCGAGGCCATCGCCTTCAACGGCTTGCGCGCCAAATTCGCGGCCGCCGGCGCGACGATCATTGGCGTTTCGCCCGACAGCGCGAAGAGCCACGACACATTCAAGACCAAACACGATCTGAAGATCGCGCTCGCCGCAGACCCAGAGCGCTCGGCCATCGACGCCTATGGGGTGTGGAAGGAGAAGAGCATGTACGGGCGCAAATATTTCGGCGTCGAGCGCTCGACCTTTCTCATCGACCGCAATGGCCGCATCGCCAAGGTCTGGCGCAAGGTGAAGGTCCCGGGCCACGCGGATGAGGTCCTCGCGGCGACGAAAGCGCTCTGACAGCAAAGGCAAACCCAGAGAGAGGATCCGGCGGAGGCTCCTTCTCTACCGGTCGCTTACGTAGGGGTTTGACGAACACCCGGGGAACTCGCCTGCTCCAGACTTGGTGAGCCGTTCGTGAGTATTGCGCCTGCGTGGTCGCCGTACGCTACGTAAAACGTGATACCGGACGCCTGGATATTCAACAAACGGTCAAACCCCAACTCATTTTGATCAAAGTCATTGAACGATCTAGACGATCCAGCCTGATCCAAACTTGAGAGAGAACTCGATCTTTCTCGATCCATTAACCTTAATCAGCTTTGCTCTGGCTTCGAGGACTCTTTTCGTCAGGCTGGAGCGATCATGTCATTGCGAGCGGACTATCCGCAGGCCGCGTCGCCAGGGTCGCATTACGGTCTTTCAGCTTCCTGGAGCGAAGCTGTCCGCGCCGGCCGCTCGGGGCGGGGGGCTCTCTGGGTGATTGGGGCGCTCGCGCTTCTCTCATTCGCCTGGGCCGCCACGGTCACGCTTTACGTCGTCTTCCACGATGACCTGATGCGCGCGCTCCTTGCGCGACAGGTCGAGATGAGGGCGGCTTACGAGGATCGTCTGGCTGAGGCGCGTGCGCGACTTGAGGAGGCCGCAAGTCAACAACTGCTCGAGCGAAACGCCTTCAAAGGCAAGGTGAGCGAGGTCATGTCCCGGCAGGCCCGGCTTGAACAGCGCGGCGCGATTGTCGCCGCACTCGCCAAGATGGAAGCGGGCGGCTCGCCCTCGTTTGCGCGGCGCCAAGGCGCGCCGTTCCAAGACTCTCCCGACACGGTCGGGGCGATCCGGGCTCTCCCCCCGCCAGCGCCGAGCGACGCAAGCGCCGAGGGCGCGGCGCGCGCCTATCCGCCCCCGCCCGACGCCCCCGCCGAGCCGCGGACCGCCGAGCCTCCGACCGCCAAGCCTCCGACCGCCAAGCCTCACCCGATCGACGAATTGGGAGAAAATTTGAGCGCCCTGCCCTCCAACCCGCCCATCACGACAGCAAGTGTCGCTGCCGTCGACAGTCTCGACCCATCGGCGCCTCTCGCGCTCGTCGATCGCTCGCTCGACGACCTAGAAGGCAGCCAGACGAAGGCTCTCGGCGCCATCGACCGAGCGGCCGAACGCTCCGCCTCGCGCGATTCCGCGATCGTCGCCGAAACCGGCCTCGATCCAGCGAGACTGTCTTTGCCGCGTGGCGAGGGCGGCGTCGGCGGACCCTATATCCCAGCCGAGGCCGATCCGAACGCGCCCGCGCTCGACCCGGCGCTCACGCGCGTCGCACGGGATGTGGCGACGGCCGAACGCCTCAAGACGCTCATGTCCTTTGTGCCGCTGCGCATGCCGCTCTCCGGCGATCCCAGCCTGACCTCAACCTTCGGCTATCGCGCCGATCCGTTCCTCGGCCGCCTCGCGCTGCACCCGGGCGTCGATCTCGCCGAGGCCTACGGCTCCGAGATTCACGCCGCCGCCGCCGGCCGCGTTGCGCATGCCGGACCCGCGGGCGGGTATGGAAACATGGTCGAGATTGATCACGGCAACGGGCTCGCTACCCGCTACGCGCACATGTCCGATGTGCTCGTCGAGGAAGGCCAACAGGTCGACAAGGGCGCCGTATTAGGCAGGCTCGGTTCGACCGGCCGTTCGACAGGCCCGCACTTGCACTATGAAGTGCGCGTCGACGGCGAGCCAGTCGATCCCGAGCGTTATTTACGCGCAGGCGCCGATCTCGCGGCGGCGGAGTGAGAGCGGGATTTTGCTCGGCCGCCCCATTTTCCGGACTGACTGTTCAAGCCGTCAATTCTGGAAAGAAACATCTTGAGAACCGGCGATGAGTTGGCCTTATGATAGCCGAGGACCAGGTCGACGGTCGGCTCGTCTCCTTTCAACCGCCGGCTGACAATCGATGGCGGCAAATAGTCCTCGATCGAGATCGGCAGCAAGGCTACGCCCCGCTCCGAGGCCACGAGTGAAATCGCCATGGCAAAATTATCGATCTCGAAACGGGGGACGATCTCGACGCCTGATTTTTTCAGATAGGCGTTGACCACGCCCCGGAGCACCCGCGGGATCTCCGAGATCCCGATGAAGATCTCATCGGCAAGGTCGCGCGGATCGAGGGTCTCGCCTGCGGCGAGCGGATGATCATCTGGCAGAATCGCAACGAGCGGTTCTTTCAACAGATGTCTATACTCGAGATCCGGTTCGGGCTCCGGACGAAGGAATGCGATGTCGATCTTGCCGCGTTTCAGGTCGTCCGCAAGCGTCGTTGAAAACCCGCTCGACACCCGGATCTCGATATTCGCCAATTGATCGCTGAGGACGCGTGTGGCGCGGGCTAGCCAAGCGACTTCCTGTCCGGTCAGGAAGCCGACCGCAAAGACCGCCTTGGCCGGTCCAGCCGCGGCCCGGCGAGCCGCCTCCACGCCCGCCTGAGCCTGCGTGAGCGACAGCCGGGCATAGTCGAGGAAGACGCGACCCGCTGCAGTGAGTTCGATCCCATGCACGCTGCGGGTGAGGAGCTGGACGCCGACTTCATATTCAAGGTCGCGGATCTGTCGACTGAGCGAAGGCTGGGCGGTGTGAAGCCGCGTCTCCGCCGCGAGCTTCATGCTCCCGGCCTCGGCGACCGCAAGAAAATAGCGAAGGTGCCGGAGCTCCACGACCACCTCTATGCCTGGTGAGCATATCATTCAGCTTACAAAGTCTTTTTGATAGCCGCCAGAGCGATCTAAGCAGGCCAGTGAGAGCGCTTAGTGCGATCCAGCCAATCCCGTGAGCTTGCCGCGTGCTCAACCTTCCGAGCATAGGGCTGCGGTTTGCTCACGATTTCCAAGGAGCCAAAATGTCGAAGAAACTTGAGGGCAAGGTCGCATTCGTAACCGGCGGCTCCCGAGGAATTGGCGCGGCGATCGCCAAGCGTCTTGCCGCCGACGGCGCCAAGGTCGCCATCACGTACGCCACTGGAGCCGACGCAGCGGCGTCGGTCGTCACAACCATAAAGCGCACGGGAGGAACGGCGATTGCGATTCAGGCCGACGCGACCGCGGCTCCCGCGGTCACAGCCGCGATGGAACAAGTGGTCGCGACGTTCGGCGGGCTCGACGTGTTTGTGAACAGCGCCGGCACGGCCATTCCGAAAAAATTCGAGGAGGCGACGCTCGCGGAAATGGACCACGTCATCGACATCAACCTTCGCGGCGCCTTCATCGCGACCCAGGCGGCGCTTAAGCGGATGAACCAGGGAGGCCGCATCATCCTCATCGGCTCGTGTGTCGGCGAGCGCATGATGACCCCCGGCCTCGTAGCCTACGCGGCCACCAAAGGCGCCATCAAAATGTTCGCGCAGGGGCTCGCCAGAGAGGTCGGCGACAGGGGCATCACGGTCAACAACATCCAGCCGGGACCGATCGACACGGACCTCAACCCGGCCACAGGCGACTGGGCGGTACCTCAGAAGGCGCTGACCGCGCTCACTCGGTACGGCAGCGTGGACGAGGTCGCGGCGCTCGTCGCCTTCGTCGCAGGCCCGGAGTTGTCCTATATCACGGGGGCAAACCTTACGGTCGACGGCGGCACAAACGCTTAGCCGCCGTCGCGGGCCGACTGGAAACACAGGAGCGGGTCCCTCCGGGCGACGGCGAGGATCTCCGACCGCAGCTGAGAGGAGAAGGGGGCCGCGCCGACGCCGAATTCCATTTTAGTCCTTGCGCGGCTAACACGTCCGATATGGACGTCCTGGTCTTTCGCGCGCTGAGCCTGCTTGGGCTCGCGATATTGGTCGCGCTTGCGGCCCGCCGTTTGCGTCTGCCCTACACGGTCGGCCTCGTGCTGGCCGGCGCGGTCCTCGCCGCCACGCGAAGCAACGCTGGCCTCGCGCTAACCCACGACCTGATCTTCGACGTCGTGCTGCCGCCGCTCCTGTTCGAGGCCGCGCTCAACTTGCGCTGGAGCGATCTGAAACGCGATCTCCTCCCGGTGATCGCGCTATCGACGATCGGCGTTGCGCTGTGCGCGGCCGTGGTCGCGGGCGGGTTGGTCGCCTTTCTTGGTTGGCCGCTCGAATCCGCCCTCGTTTTCGGAGCGCTCATCAGCGCGACCGACCCGATCGCAGTGATCGCGCTCATTAAGGAATCCCGCATTACCGGCAGGCTCAGCCTCCTCATCGAAGCCGAGAGCCTGTTCAACGACGGCGCCGCCGCGGTCCTGTTCACTCTTATTCTCGTCTGGGCCGCTCACGACCCGTCGAGCGCGCAGGACCCGCTCGCCGCCATCCGGTCGCTTCTTGTGGTCGCCGGCGGCGGCCTTGCGGCGGGGTTCGGCGTCGGGCTGATCGCCATCATGATCGTGGGAAGCTCGGACGACCATCTGGTCGAGACAGCGGTGACCGCGGTCGCGGCTTTCGGCTCGTTTCTGATCGCCGAACATTTCGGCGCCTCGGGCGTGCTGGCGAGCGTCGCCTCCGGCCTTACATTGGGCAACCTGGGCGTCCTGACCGAGAAGGAGCGGTTCGGCATCTCGTTCACTCCACACGGACGGGCGTTTGTGCTCGAGTTCTGGGAATTTGCCGCCTTTCTCGCGAATTCCCTGGTGTTCCTGCTGATCGGCTCGGCGTTGGCGACGGTCGATTTCGCTCGCGAGGGCTTGTTGGCGCTCGTGCTGATCATCGCGCTCGCGCTTCTCGGCCGCGCGGTCGCTGTCTATCCGATCTCGCTGGCCTTCGCGCGCTCGCGCTGGGCGATCCCGCTCAATCAGCAGCACCTCATGTGGTGGGGCGGCCTGCGCGGGGCGCTCGCGCTCGCGCTCGCGCTCTCCCTGCCGGCCGGCCTGCCCCGGCGCGACGATATTCTGATTTCGGCTTTCGCCATCGTCGCCTTTTCCGTCATGGTGCAAGGGCTCACAGCGCCGCTGGCGCTCAAGGCGCTTAGACTTGCGCCGGTCAAACGTATCCGAGCTCCGAGCCGGCCCGCCAATCCGCCCTGAAAATGAGTATGGCCGCCGGAGTTCGGCGGCCTTTGATTGGATCGCGATCCAACCGCCCGGTCAGGCTGCGGCTGCAGCCCCTTTGCGGGCCTTGCGCCAGCCAAGGAAGCCAAGGCCGGCGAAGCCGACGAATAGCATCGCCCAGGTCGACGGCTCCGGAACCGCCCCCGTCGAAAGCGCCGCGGTCGAGAGCGCGCCGCTGTCATGCAACTCGCCGCCGCCAAAGAATTCCTTTGCGAAAACCGAACCCTCGATGTTGCCCCCGCCCGTGATCGTAAGCGCGGCGTCGGGCGCCAGGATCGAGGCGTCGTCGCGTCTTTGAAATTGAACAGCGCATCCCGCTGATCGACATTGAAATGCGTGCTGTTCGGGTCGGTGAAGTTGCCGATGACATTGATGATATAGGACGTCACGCCCGTGCCGGCGAAGCAGATGTCCTGGTTCACGAGATCGCTCGCGAGCTCCGAAGTAGGTCTGGGCCCACGGCACGCGGTCCTCAGGTCGCATCCCCCGTAAGCAGGCCCGCCTTCTCGACCTTCGCTGCTCGCAGGCGCGCGACCTCGATCACGTCGGCGCCGAGCAGAGGACGCAGGTAATCATGGAACGCCGGGGTGACGTCGTTGCCGGCCGCGTTGATGAGATGATCCTCCATCACCCGCGTTTTTCCAGCGACCATCTCGAGCGGAATGAGCGGATAGTCGACCGCATAATTGCCGACCCGGCGGATCGCGACCGACCCGTCGCCCGCGCCGAGCATCGCATATTGCACCGCCTTCTCGCCGACCTCGCGCGCCTCGCGCTGGTCGACCTTGCTGACGCAGCCAACGAACGAGCGCTGCAGATAGCCGAACGTGTCGCCGCGCACGCGCTTGATACCGAGCTTCGCCTTAACCTCCTCGCACAACAGGTCGGCGAGCGCGCCGGTGCCGGAAAGCTGGACGTTGCCGTGCGCGTCCTTTTCCGTCTTGCCCATAAGCTTGCTGATGATCGCCTCGCCCTTGTCGTCGTGAATGCCTTCGGAGACCGCGACGATGCAGCGCCCGTGACGCTCGAACATCGCCTTCACGTCAGCCAGGAACTTGTCGACGACGAAGGTGCGCTCCGGCAGATAAATGAGATGGGGGCCGTCGTCCGGATATTTGCGCGCGAGCGCCGAGGCTGCGGTGAGGAATCCCGCATGGCGGCCCATCACCACGGCGACATACACGCCCTTTAGCGCCAGATTGTCGAGATTGGCGCCGGCGAAAGCCTGGGCGACGAACCGCGCCGCCGACGGGTAGCCCGGCGTGTGATCGAAGCCGACGAGATCGTTGTCGATCGTCTTGGGGATATGGACCGCGCGCAACTTATGGCCGGATGTCTTGGCTTCCTCGGCGACGATGCGCACGGTGTCGGAGGAATTGTTGCCGCCGATGTAGAAGAACGTGTCGATCGCGTGCGCTTTCAGGACCTTGAAGATCTCCTGGCAATATTTGCGGTCGGGCTTGTCGCGGGTTGAGCCGAGCGCGGCGGCTGGCGTCGCCGCGACCGCCTCGAGATTGGCGACCGTCTCTTGGCCCAAATCGACCAGATCGTCGTTGACGATGCCGCGCACGCCCTGCAGCGCGCCATAGACGTGGCTCACGTCGGGAAACCGCCGCGCCTCGAGCGCCACGCCGGCCAGCGACTGGTTGATCACCGCGGTCGGACCGCCCCCCTGGGCGACAAGGATCTTGTGCGGCATGTCTTCAGCCTCCCTTTAGCGAGCGCGGGCCTGAACGCGCGCCGGCGGTCAGGCTTTAGGAGGCGCCCGCGTCACGCGCAAGACGGCGCCCCGGCTCGGGTCCGCAGGTTGGGACTCTTTGTTTTCGAGGGTCGAGCCGCGCCGCCGCTCAAATCGTTGCCTGCGCCACCGGGCTTCCGTCATCCGCGATCCGTCAGCCAGCGGGGAACGGGCGAGAGCGCTCCTGGATGTCGCCCTGCGCATCAAAGTCAGCGGCGAACCCCTACCCTGTTCACTCCACCGTTGCGGTTGCCGGGACGCGGGGCGGTGACGTGGCCAACTCCAACAGGCCGAGCGACGAGGCGAACACCGGGCCGCGCAACACAACCGTGCGGGTAACCAATGTAAGTGCAATAAATGGCGGCGTTTGCGACTTCCGTCGTTACCGCTAAGCCAGTCAACGCAACAAACGCGACAAGCAAAATTTTTATTCTCAACATATCAATCCTCCCAAATATCTTATGTCACACAGTAGATCACGACCGTTTGCACGTTGTCAAAAGCGGTAGCGCGGCTCAAAAAATTATCGAGACATCCGCCTTTCGTAACACTCACGCCAGAGAGCCGCATCACAATAACTCAGGCGGGGTTTCGAGGCGATTGCCCGAACGGTCCCACTCGACAACGTCAGCTTGAAGAACACGACCGATGAGGCGTGGCAGCGTCTGATCTGGCTGGGCGCCCCTGGCGGATACCTGGCTTGCCCGCCACATGCGCACCAACCATCGCGAGCAGTTCGCCGACAGGGGAAACCACATCAACGGCGTCGAGAACTTCTGGAACCAGGCTAAGCGCCATCTGCGCCGTTACAATGGCATCCCAAAGGCGCAGTTCCCCTCTACCTCAAGGAGTGCGAATGGCGCTTCAACACCCGCCCCGCAGGCCGCTTGCTCGCAACCTTGAAAACCTGGCTCAATGAAACTCACTCTGTCCCTATCTGGGCCAGCCCCTTTTTTGAATCGCCTGTAACCCATTAAAAAGTCCAGATTCCGAAAAATAGCTGATAACAAATACAAGCATTTTTGATTTTTTTATTTGAATTTGCTTGCGCTTGTTGCGGTTACTTGCACCGCAGCGTTATCGCTCAGAGCGACCGCCAGTTCACGTGCGCAGCCTGCGCCTCTATCCTCGTGGTCCACATCACGGGGGCGGTCCATGCGCATTCGAGTCATCAATCCGAACACCACCCGCTCGATGACGTTGAAGATCGGCGCCGCCGCCAAGGCAGCCGCTTCACCGGGCGTCGAAGTCACCGCTGTCAATCCCGAGTTCGGACCGGCCAGCATCGAAGGGTATTTCGACGAGGCCTTCTCCGTTCCGGGTCTGATCGCGGAGATCGGCAAGGCGCCCGATGCGAAGGCTTTCGTCATCGCCTGCTTCGACGACACCGGCCTCGAGGCGGCGCGATGCGCGACGTCGGCTCCAGTGGTCGGCATCGGCGAAGCCGCGTTTCACATGGCGAGCCTCATCGCGGCGAAATTCAGCGTCGTGACGACGCTCTCTCGTTCGATTATTCCGATCGAGCACAACCTCGCGAAATATGGGCTCATCGCCCGTTGCGCGAGGGTGCGAGCCGCCGAGGTCCCGGTGCTGGCGCTGGAAGACCCGAACTCAGGCGCACGGCGCCTCATCGAACAGGAGATCGAGCGCGCGCTCGCCGAAGACGGCGCCGAGGCGATCGTGCTCGGCTGCGCCGGCATGACCGATCTTGCCCGCGAGCTTGCGCTCATGGCCGGCGTTCCCGTACTCGATGGGGTGGCCTGCGCGGTCAGCCTCGCGGAAAGCCTCGTCCGGCTGGACTTGAAGACATCGAAGCGCAATACTTATGCCGCGCCGCTCGCCAAGACCTACACGGGCGAGTTCAAGCGCTTCTCGCCGGAGTGAGGGGCGGAACGCCGCGCGAGCGCCGGAACGAATATAGGTGGGGCGTGGCGTGTTTGCGACCGGGGAATTGCGGGCGTGTCAGCGCACTCTCCGACATCAGGGGCTGGACACATACCATTCGTCGCGCTTCGCTCGCCGCCGTTAGGGCGCACGCTCATTCGCGTCGATTTGAACCGGAGGACTCATGCTCAAAGTGACTGCATTCGCCCTTTTCGCCGCCTTCATGGGCGCGCAAGGGGCCGCCGCCCAAACGATGACTTTGACTAGCCCCGATATCGCGCCCGGCGCCAAGATCGCCGATGAGCAAGTCTTCAACAGCTTTGGCTGCACTGGCGGCAACATCTCGCCCGCGCTTTCTTGGTCGGGGGCGCCGAAGGACACCAAGAGCTTCGCGCTCTCGGTCTATGATCCTGACGCGCCGACGGGCAGCGGTTTCTGGCACTGGGTCGTCTTCAACATCCCAGCCGACGTCTCGAGCCTTGCCAAAGGCGCCGGCGATCCGAAGGGCGCCGCGGCGCCCAAAGGGGCGGTGCAAAGCCGCACTGATTTTGGCGTTCCCGGTTACGGCGGTCCGTGCCCACCCAAGGGCGATCCGGCGCATCACTATCACTTCACGATTTTCGCCGTGGACACGCCCAAGCTTGACGGCGACGAAAACACGACCGCGGCCGTCGTCGGTTTTATGCTTCACTTCCACACGCTCGCGAAGACGGAACTGGTCGGCGTGTACGGACATTGATCGGCTCGCCCGCACATGGCTCGGGCTATGAACTGATCTAACAAAAATCTCGGGTGTGGCGCTCTGTTTTCGCCGCACCCGAGATCGTTTTATCAAAGAGCGTGAGCGGTCTTCAGAGCGTCGGCGAGGTCTTCGTAGTACTCGCACTCTTTCGATCCGCAGAGCTTCTCGATCGTCGCCAATTGATCCTTGGCAAGGTCGAATTTGCCCTGGATGACATAGGCTTCGCCGAGGTACTCGCGGACCTGCGAATAGTTCGGATCGAGAGCGACAGACTTGAGGTAATAGCCGATCCCTTCGTCCGTCCGCCCCATTTTGCGGGTCGCGTAGCCGCGATAGTTGAGGGCGCGGGGCGTGTTCGGGTTTTCGAGCATGTCGAGGACATCGATCGCCTCTTGGTACCGGTCGGCCTTGGCGAGCGAATAGGCGTATTCGGTCAGGTCTGCGTCGGGCAGCACTCCGCTGTGCCTCTCCAGGCACTTTTTCGTCTTCTTGTCCCAAACCTGACCGGGCGCGCATGTCGTGAGGTCGGTCTTCTTCATAGCGCCGGCTTTCTTTTCCATCATGGCGCCGCCGCTCGCGCCGCCTCCAGCGCTGGCCGCTGGCTTACTGTCGTCGTCGCCCCCCGCCGCCTTCGCTGCGGGCGCGGCGAATCCCAGTCCGAAGGCCAGAGATGCGCAGAAAACAATCGATGCGAGACGACGATGGGCTTTATCATCGGATGAAAGAGAAGCGGTCATGATCGGGTCTTTCCGGTTCGAGGGTGGCCCCAGCAAACATTTGAGCAGACGAATTTATTCACAATGTATCGTTCGCTCAAATCGAGTCGAATTCGGGGCTTTCCTCTAAACTACAAATTGCACCCGAACCCGATCGAACAATCGCCGCTACATCTCTATCGTGCGCATAGGTAGTTTCCCCCATTGAGCGAACCTGGAACTCCTGAATACCGTGACAACCAGCGCCGCTTGCGTTCTTCCACGCTGGTAGGCCAAGCGTCGCATGGGACAGGCCATGTCCGAGGCGCCGAGCGGGCTTCACGTTGACGAACGGCGGCTCGCTGCCATTTTGGCGGCGGACTTCGCCGGCTACTCGCGCCTCATGGGGCGCAACGAAGAAGAGACGGTGCGCGACCTCGAAGCGCATCAGGCGGTCATCCTCCCGCTCATTGCCAAGCACGGCGGCTCGATCGTCAATATCGCCGGCGACGGCATCGTAGCGCAGTTCCCGAGCGCCGTGCGGGCTGTCGAATGCGCCGTCGCCATCCAGAAGATCATGGCGGAGCGCAACTTCGACGTTCCTTCGGAGCGTCGGATGCTGCTGCGCATCGGCGTCAATCTCGGCGATATCATCCATGACGGAACACGGACTTTTGGCGACGGGATCAACGTCGCGGCGAGGCTCGAGCCCCTGGCCGAGCCGGGCGGCATCTGCATTTCGGCGCCAGTGCGTGAAGCGATCTTCGGCAAGCTCGGACTGCCGTTGCGCGACGTAGGAGAGAGATCGCTCAAGAACATCGCCCGCCCCGTCCACATCTACCAGATCCAGCCGCCCGGCGTCGCGGGCGCGGCGCGACTGGCTGGGCGCAGCGTTTCGCCAATATCGCCGGCTCGCGCCCGCTCTCGGGCTCGTCGTTCTCCTCCTCGCCGTGGTTGGCGCCGCCACCTGGCGTTTCTGGCCGCGCGAGACGCTGACGCCTGACTACACGCCAATCATTGCGGTGCTTCCGTTCACGAGCGCCGGCGGCGACGTCGGGCCTTGAGCATCTGGGTCCGAGCTTCGCGCGCGAAGTCTCGTCGGTGCTTTCAACCTTCCCGCTGTGGCGTATCGTCTCCGCCTCGGGGCTCGCCCCAGAGAAGCTCGCTAACCCCAAACAGGCAGCGCAGGACCTCGGTGCAAGGTTCGCCCTCGACGGCGATCTCTCCAAGACGGGCAGTCATACGCGAATCAGGGTGCAGCTGACCGACGCCCAGAGCGGCGAGACGGTCTGGTCGGACAGGTACGAATTCGAGGGGGACGACCTCGTCGCGATCCAGGAGAAGACGGCCGAGAGGCTCTATGGCGTGATCGGGGGCAACGGCGGCAAAGTACGCAAGATCGAAGAGGAGGCGGCCTGGCGGGAGTCGGAGTCGCGCTCTCACCGACTACGACTACTATCTTCGATCGCAAACCTATTTCATGAGGTACACGCCGGACGACAACTTGCGAGCACGAAAGATCTTGGAGGACGGACTCGCGCGTTTCCACGATTCGCCGCTTCTGAAGACCAGGCTCGCGTGGACCTACAACATAGACAACGTCCTATATGGCCCCTTTGAGAACTGCCATGAGAGCGCTGAGACCGCTTATAGGCTTGGGCGCGAGGCGGAGGACGCGAAGAACAAGTCGCGTTTTATCATCTATTCGATCCGCTATCTCATGGTCGACGGCTACGCCTGGTACGGCGAGAATTTCGACCGTTCAATCCAGGAAGCTGAGGCCGCCGCCGAAATGTCGCCCTATGACGCGGCAGCGAAGGGGGTCTTAGCCTATCGGCTGGTCAATGCAGGCAAATTGGACGAGGCGATCGAATGGGCATCATGGGCCCTGGCGCACGATGTTCAGAAGAGTCCGTTTCCTAGAAACAATCTTGCTTGGGCGTACTATGCCGCCGGACGCGATGAAGAGGCGCTCGAGATTTTCAAGCCGCTCGGCGATACGTATAACCCTGCGCAGGGCGCGGTCCACTACGCGAGCGTCGGCCGCCTAGACGAAGCAAAAGCTGAGGTCGACGCATACCTTAAGGCGGGCCACCATTCGATAAAAACGGAATCGTGCGCGCCTATGCGCGAGCCTTTGAAGCAAAAGTATCTCAGCGACCTGCGCAAGGCGGGCTTGCCGGAACGATAGGTCCTCCGGTGTCGCCGCCTAAGGCATCACGTACGTCGCACGCCCCTTGCCCAAGATCGCCGAGGGAATAGCGCCCGGCTCGTCGACGGAGAAGACAACGATCGGGATGCCGTTGTCGCGCGCAAGAGCGAACGCCGCAGTGTCCATCACCTGCAATTTGCGCTCGATCGCCTCGTCGTGGCTCAGGCGATCGAAGCGTGTCGCGGTCGGATCCTTTTTTGGGTCGGCGGAATAGATGCCGTCGACCTGCGTGGCCTTCATCACCGCATCGCACGAAAGTTCGGCCGCGCGGAGCGCTGCGCCGGTGTCGGTCGTGAAGAACGGATTGCCCGTGCCGCCCGCAAGGATGATCACCCGATGCTTGACCAGGTGCGCAAGCGCCGCCTGGCGCGAGTAGGGCTGGCACAGCGACGGCATGGCGACCGCCGAGAGCACGCGCGCCGGCTGGCCGATCTGTTCGAGCGCCCCCTCCATCGCAAGCGCATTCATCACCGTCGCCAGCATGCCGATCGAGTCGGCGCGCGCGCGCTCGATGCCCTTGTCCGCGCCTTGGAGTCCGCGAAAGAAATTGCCCCCGCCGACGACAACCGCGACCTGCACGCCAAGGTCCGCCGCCGCTTTCAGATCGGCGGCAATCCGCCGCAGAGTCGGAGCGTGCAGGCCATGCGTGTCCGGCCCCATCAGCGCTTCGCCCGACAGCTTGACGACCACGCGTTTAAACAACGGTTGCGGCGCTTCGGACATGCCTTGGACCCCCTCCTCGAACCGCCAACCGCCCCGCGTCGCCGCTCCGCCCATCCTATCCGATAAAAAAAGCGGCCCCTAAAGGCCGCTTGTTGAACTCGCGAGGCCTTCAGGCCTCGTCCGCCGTTTTGTCGACGCCTTCGCCCAGCGCGTAGCGGACGAATCCGGCGACGGCGATCGGCGCGCCGACTGTCTTTTCGGCTTCCTTGATGGCCTGAGCGACACTCTTTGCCGGATCATGGACATAGGCCTGATCGAGGAGGCAAACCTCCTTGTAGAAAGTCTTCAGGCCGAATTCGACGATCTTCTCGATCACGTTTGCGGGTTTGCCGGCGTTCTTCTCGGCGAGCACCGTGCGCTCGCGCGCAACTGTCGCCGGGTCGACGCCCGCGGCGTCGAGCGCGACGGGGCTTGCGGCGGCCACGTGCATGGCGATCAGCCGCCCGAGCGCGGTGAGCCGGTCCGCGATCGCCGGCCGATTCGAGCCCGACGATGACGCCAATTCGGCCCACCCCATCGGCGACGGACCCGTGCACGTAGTGGCCAATCGCGCCCTCGGTCACCCGAAGGCCCTGCGCGCGACGCAGCGTCATGTTTTCACCAATCGTGGCGATGGCGTTGGCGATCGCCTCGGTCACCGTGCCGCCGCCTGGGTAATGCGCGCCAAGCACCTTCGTCGCGTCGACGTCGGGCGCGTGGTCGAGCGCGACCGCGAGCACGCCGCGCACCAGTGCCTGGAAGTCATCGTTACGAGCGACGAAATCGGTCTCTGAATTGACCTCGACAACGACGCCGATATTGGCCTCGACGGCGACGCCGACAAGACCTTCGGCCGCTACGCGCCCGCTCTTCTTGGCGGCTTTGGCCAAACCTTTCTTGCGCAGCCAATCGATCGCCGCCTCAATGTCGCCGTCGGTCTCGCTTAGCGCGTTCTTGCAATCCATCATGCCTGCGCCAGTCTTTTCACGCAGGTCTTTGACCAATCCGGCGGCAATCGTCGCCATAGACGTTCCTCTTTCGCTCTCGAGCGCCGCGCGCGGTCTAAGCCTATTCGGCGGCCATCAGCTCGCGCGCTTGCTCGCTCCACTTGTCGCGCGCAATCCGGCCGTTGAACCTGAGATCGGCGTCAAGCTTCTCGGATTCCTCCGGCGTCATCGCTGCGAGCTGCCAGTAGTGGAACACGCCATGTTCGTTCAGCTTCTTGACGATCTGCGGCCCGACCCCGGTGAGCTTGGCGAGATCGTCCGGGCGCGCCGCGCGGAGCCGCCAGAAGTTCGAACTGATCAGTCAGGGTTTCCGGCTCGCTCGCCGAGGTTTCCGGCTCGACCGTCTCCGGCAGCGGCTCGGCGACCGGCGCCTCAGCCTCGCCCAGGTCGACGCCCTGCGCGCCCTGGCTGCGCGAGATGCCATCGATCGCGGCGCGAGCGATCAGCTCACAATAGAGCTGAATGGCGCGGCCGGCGTCGTCGTTAGCCGGGATCGGATAGGTGATGCCGTCCGGATCGCTGTTGGTGTCGAGAATCGCGATCACGGGAATCTTGAGACGGTTGGCCTCCTTGATCGCCAACGCTTCCTTGTTGGTGTCGATGACGAACACGAGATTGGGAACCCCGCCCATGTCCTTGATGCCGCCAAGCGCGGTCTCGAGCTTCTCGCGTTCACGCGACAGCATGAGGCGCTCCTTCTTGGTCAGGCCCTTCGCGCCCTCGCCCAGGAGTTCGTCGACCTTGCGCAGGCGCGAGATCGACGCCGATATTGTCTTCCAGTTGGTCAACATGCCGCCGAGCCAGCGGGCGTTGACAAAATATTGCGCCGAGCGCTTAGCGGCAGCCGCGATCTCATCCGAGGCTTGGCGCTTGGTGCCGACGAACAGCACCCGCCCGCCCTTGGCGACGGTGTCGGACACCGTCTTCAGCGCCTGATGGAGCAGAGGCACGGTCTGGGCGAGGTCGATGATATGGATCGAGTTGCGGGAGCCGTAGATATACGGCGCCATCTTCGGGTTCCAGCGGTGCGACTGGTGGCCGAAATGCGCGCCCGCTTCGAGCAGCTGGCGCATAGTGAAATCAGGCAGAGCCATTGAGCTTCGTCCTTGTCCGGTTGAGCCTCGGCGGATCATGTGAAGCGAGGAGACCTCGCCACCGGAGCGGAACCTTGGATCAGGAGCCGCGTGAAATCCGCCTGTGGAGTGGCGGCGCATATAAGCGAGACGGAAGCGAAAGGCAAGCGCGGGCCTTCTCCGCGCCCGCTTGAGCCCGCCGACGATCTGTCGTTATCCCGTCACACGCGCCCATCAACGCTGGGGCCCGGGATCCATCGGACTGGGCGGGCGCAAATTCTGATTGCCTTCAAAGCGGCAACCGTGTTTGACCTTTTTCGCGCGTCCGTCTGGCCGCCTCACAGTGTAGGTCCTCGAAACGCGCCAGGCGGAATTCGCCCATGTTGAACTCCTTTGCGTCCGCCGGGCGGCGGGCTCTGCCAAACCAATGGGATCTCATCGCCTTCGCCGCAATTCTGGCGATTCTGACCGCAATCGCGAAGAGCTATCACGGCATTTCAGCGCCCCTGCCCGCGGCCAGTGAAAGTCCGATTTCGCTCGACTATTGGGAGCTGCCTTATTACGCGCTGAGAACGACGCTTGCGGATGTTCGCCGCGCTTGTCGCTTCGCTCGTTTTTACCTTCACCTACGCCACGCTCGCGGCCAAGAGCAGGCGCGCGGAGATGATCCTCGTTCCCGCTGCTCGACATCCTGCAGTCGGTGCCGATCCTGGGTTTCCTCTCCTTCACCGTGACCTTCTTTCTGAACCTCTTCCCCGGCAACACCATGGGTGCGGAGCTCGCGGCCATCTTCGCCATCTTCACCAGCCAAGCCTGGAACATGGCGTTTTCCTTCTACCAGTCGCTGCGCACCGTTCCGCGCGACCTCGACGAAGTGGCCCGAGGCTTCCGCCTGACCGGCTGGCAGAAGTTCTGGCAGCTCGAGGCGCCGTTCGCGATGCCCGGCCTCATCTGGAACATGATGATGTCGATGTCGGGCGGCTGGTTCTTCGTCGTCGCCGCCGAGGCGATCACTGTCGGCAATACGACGATCACGCTGCCTGGTGTCGGATCCTACATCGCCAAGGCCAACGACGCCGGCGACTGGTCGGCGATCGGCGCGGCGGTGCTGACCATGGGAATCGTCATCCTTTTATACGATCAGCTGCTGTTCCGCCCGATCGTCGCTTGGGCGGCCAAATTCCGTGTCGAATTGTCGGTGAGCCAGGACGTCGAGTCGTCGTGGGTGCTCAACCTGATCAAGCGCACGCACTGGCTCCGCCTGGGCTTCGCTCCCATACTTGGGGCGCTGCGAAGCATAAGCCTCTGGCCGGTGCGTTTTCCGACCCTTGCGCCGGCGCAGAAAACATCAAAAGAGCCGTCCCGGCTCGTCGACGCGATCTGGATCCTCATTATCGTCGCCGTGGCGGCATGGTCGGCCTGGCTCACCATCTCTTACATCGCCACCGAAATCAGTTGGGCAGAGGCCGGAGAGGTTTTTATCCTCACCTTCTACACGCTCATTCGCGTCGTGGCGCTGATGGCGCTCGCCACAATTGTCTGGGTTCCGATCAGCGTCTGGATCGGATTGAGGCCTCGCTGGGCGGAGGCCAGTCAACCGATCGCCCAGTTCCTTGCCGCTTTCCCGGTGAACCTTCTGTTCGGCGCGGCGGTCAGCCTCGTGCTCGCCTTCCACCTCAACCCGAATATCTGGCTGAGTTTCCTCATCGTCTTTGGCACACAATGGTACATCGTCTTCAACACGATCGGCGGGGCGTCGGCCTTTCCCAACGACTTGCGTGAGGCCGTCGCAAACTTTCGCATTCGCGGCTGGCGCTGGTGGTCGCAGGTGATCATTCCGGCCGTCGCGCCCTTTTATTTGACCGGCGCCATCACCGCGTCCGGGGGCTCCTGGAACGCCTCGATCGTGGCTGAATACGTCAAGTGGAAAGATCATACTGTCGTCGCGCAGGGCGTCGGATCCTACATCGCGGAGGCCACGGACAAGGGCGATTTTCCGAGAATCGTGCTGGGCGTCGCGATGATGTCGCTGTTCGTTACGCTGTTCAATCGCCTGTTCTGGCGACGGCTTTATGCCTATGCGGAGCGGCGGCTGCGCCTCTGAGCGCATTCGTTGATTGAGGGAGTTCGGCTCATGTTGGACACCACGGTCGCCACGATCCTTGACATAGAGAACGTCAGCCAGGTCTTCTCGACAGGTTCGGGCGAAGCGCGGGCGCCGGTGCTGAGCGACGTTTCCATGCGCATGAAGAGCGGCGAGATCGTCGCCCTCCTCGGCCGCTCCGGATCCGGCAAATCGACCCTTCTGAGGCTCATCGCGGGTCTCACGCGTCCTACGCAGGGCACAGTGAAGATCGCTGGCGAGCTCGTGGTCGGGCCTGCGAAGGAAGTCGCGATGGTGTTTCAGAGCTTCGCGCTTTTTCCCTGGCTTGACGTCCTCGACAATGTCGAGATCGGGCCTCGCTCCAACGGCGTGCCGCTCGACGAGACCCGCAAGCGCGCTCTGAAAGCGATCGACACCATCGGCCTCGACGGGTTTAAATCGGCCTACCCAAAGGAGCTGTCGGGCGGCATGCGCCAGCGCGTCGGCTTCGCCCGCGCTCTGGTCATGCAGCCGACGATCCTGCTGATGGACGAGCCGTTTTCGGCGCTCGACGTGCTGACCGCCGAAACCTTGCGCACCGACCTGCTCGATCTCTGGCAGGAAGGGCGCATACCCGATCAAGGCCATCCTGATGGTCACCCACAATATCGAGGAAGCGGTGCTGATGGCCGATCGCGTTCTCGTGCTTTCGTCCAATCCAGGCCGCATCGCCTCCGAGATTCCGGTCACCCTCCCCCACCCGCGCGATCGTCTGGACCCCGGCTTCCGCGACCTGGTCGAGAAGATCTACGCGCTGATGACCCAACGGCCGGATCCGACGAAAACGGCGACGCGCGAAACCGCGACCGCGGCCGGCCTTGGGCTCGCCCTGCCGCGCGTCTCGACCAACTCCCTAGCCGGCATGCTCGAGGAGATCGCCGCTCCGCCCTATAACGGAAAGGCGGACCTGCCGCATCTCGCCAACTCTCTGCAGCTCGAAATCGATGAATTGTTCCCGCTTGGCGAGACCTTGCAATTGTTGCGCTTGGCCGAGTTCGAGGAAGGCGACATCAAGCTCACGCCCCTTGGCCAGCGCTTCGTCGAGATGGACGTCGATCAGCGCAAAAAAGTGATGGGCGACCAGGTGCTGGCGCACGTCCCCCTCGCCTCCCATATCAAGCGCGTGCTCGACGAGCGTCCGACCCATCGTGCGCCCGCCACCCGCTTCCGCGAGGAGCTCGAGGACTACATGTCCGAGGACTATGCCGAGCGAACCTTGAGAGCGATCATCAATCTCGGCCGTTATGGCGAGCTTTTTGCTTATGATGAGAACAGCCAAACCTTCAGCTACGAGAATCCGCAATAAACACGACTTGGATCTCGCTCGGTGGGTTTGACTTGCCTTGAGTAATGCGCTGCAATATTCATATTGCAGTGCGAGAGCGCTTTAAGCTTTCCGGGAGACGCTCGATGACTCCGACCTCCGCTACCCTTACAAAAAGCGACAAAACCGCAGAGCCGACGCCCACGGCCTCCGCCACCCTGAACCTCGGTCAGAAATCCGTCGAGCTGCCGATCCGGAAGGGCACGGTCGGCCCGTCGGTCATCGACATCGGCAAGCTCTACGCTCAAACCGGCATGTTCACTTACGACCCGGGCTTCACCTCCACCGCGAGTACGGAATCGCAGATCACCTATATCGACGGCGACGAGGGCGTGCTCCTTTACCGGGGCTACCCAATCGACCAGCTTGCCGAACACGGAGATTTCCTCGAGACCTGCTACCTGCTGCTTTACGGCGAATTGCCTACCGCCACGCAGAAGGCCGACTTCGATTACCGGGTCACGCGCCACACGATGGTGCATGAGCAGATGAATCGCTTCTTCAGCGGCTTCCGGCGCGACGCGCATCCGATGTCTGTGATGGTGGCCAGCGTCGGCGCGCTCGCCGCCTTCTATCCCGATTCGACCGACATATCCGATCCCTGGCAGCGCGAGATCGCCTCGATACGCATGATCGCCAAGATGCCGACGCTTGCGGCGATCGCCTATAAATATGCGATTGGGCAGCCGTTCGTCTATCCTAAGAACGACCTCGATTATTCCTCGAATTTCCTTCGCATGTGCTTCTCGGTTCCGTGCGAGGATTACAAAGTCAACGCCGGTCCTGGCGCGGGCGCTCGATCGCATCTTCATCCTCCACGCCGACCACGAGCAGAACGCCTCGACCTCGACCGTGCGCCTCGCAGGATCCTCCGGCGCCAATCCGTTCGCCTGCATCGCGGCCGGAATCGCCTGCCTTTGGGGTCCAGCCCACGGCGGCGCCAACGAGGCGGCGCTCAAGATGCTGGGCGAGATCGGACGGGTCGAGAACATTCCTAAATTCATCGCCAAGGCGAAGGACAAGAACGATCCGTTCCGCCTGATGGGCTTTGGCCATCGCGTCTACAAGAACTACGATCCGCGCGCCAAGATCATGCAGAGCACCGCCCATGAAGTGCTCAACGAACTCGGGATCAAGGACGATCCGCTGCTTGAGGTCGCGATGGAGCTTGAGCGCATCGCCCTGCACGACGATTATTTCATCGAGAAGAAGCTCTATCCGAACATCGATTTCTATTCCGGCATCACGCTGAAGGCGATGGGCTTCCCGGTCGCGATGTTCACCGCGCTGTTCGCGGTCGCGCGCACCGTCGGCTGGATCGCCCAGTGGAAGGAAATGATCCAGGATCCGGATCAGAAGATCGGCCGTCCCCGCCAGCTCTACACCGGCGACACGCTGCGCCAGTACAAGCCCACGAGCAATCGCTGAGGGCCCGCTGCGGGCTTTGTCGCAGCCTCCGCTGGGCCTTGCGCTTGAGCTTTTCAGCCGCGAGAGCCCGGGCTGGAGCGCTTTTGAGTTGCGCAAATGAGCATCTAAACTCCCGAGAACACTTTGGCGCACACAGTGCTGCGCCCTCGAACGGGCAAACTCATCCATGCACCGCTATGGCCCTCAACCGGCCGTCGACCGCCTCGATCGTCTCGAGAACGGCGCGCGCGGCATGGGCGCTGGGCGCGCCGCCATCGGGCAGCGCCATAAGTTGATCGAGCCGCGACAGCGCTTCGAGCTGGGCCGAGCGCGCCGGGCCGTCCCGCACGATCTCCGCCAGCGCCGCGGCGAGCGCGGCGGGCGTGCAGTCCCTCTGCAGTTTTTCCGGGATCGCGCGCTCGCCGAGGATGAGGTTGGGCAGCAGGATCGAGGGGACCTTGATCAGATATTTGAGCTGCTCTTCGACAAGCGAGACCTTGTAGGCGCCGACCATCGGGACGCCGGCAAGCGCAAGTTCGAGCGTAACGGTGCCGGAAGCGGCGAGGCTCGCGTGGCCGCGCGAAACGCGGCGTATTTCGCCTCTTCGCCGAGCACGATGGTCGGCGGCTCCGGCCAGCTGGCCGCCAAGGCCCGCACCTCGCGCTCGATATGCGGCAGGGTCGGCAGGACGACCGAGAATGGCCCGACCGATTGGCGCAGCGCCGCGAGCGCGCCGCCGAAATCCGCCATCAGCCGGGTCACTTCCGACCGGCGCGAGCCGGGCAGCACGACGATGAGCGGCGGCCCGGAGGCGCGACGGCGCGCCTCGTCCGTCGTTGGGCCGCAGTTCGCCGAGGCGCTCGATCAGCGGATGGCCGACATAGACGCAGCGCGGCCCGCCGAGCCGCCGGTACGCCTCGGGCTCGAACGGCAGCAGCGCGAGCACGCAATCGACGTAAGCCAGCATCGCCTTGGCGCGGCCGGGCCGCCAGGCCCAGACGCTGGGACTGACGTAATCGACGATCGGCAATTTCGGCAGCGCCGCGCGCACGCGGCGGGCGACGCGGTGGGTGAAGTCGGGGCTGTCGATGATGACGAGGACGTCGGGCCGCGCGGCGATGATCGCCTCGGCGGTCTGGCGAATGCGCGCGAGGAGCGTCGGCAGCCGGGCCAGCACCGGCAGGATGCCCATGACGGCGATGTCGCTGATCGGAAACAGGCTCTTGAGGCCCTCGGCCTCCATCGCCTCGCCGCCGACGCCGGAAAAGGCGACGTCGCCCGAGCGCGCCTCGCGGAGCGCCCGCATGAGCTTGAAGCCGAGCTGGTCGCCCGAATGCTCGCCGGCGACGAGAGCGACGCGCAAGGGGCTCATCCCGCCAGAGCCCGTATACGGCGAATCCGGCGACGAACAGGCCAGCGGCGTCGGCTTCGCGGGCGCAGCGCTCGCGCTCGAGCATGAGCACGCGGCCCGCGGCGATCGCGACGCCCCGCAGTTGCGCCTTGACCGCGCCTTCGATCGTCTTCGGCCCGATCGCCGGCATGTCGAGCCTGAGATCCTGCCCGCGCTTTGGGGCTTTCACCAGGACGCCCGCCGGGCCGGCGAAGCGCAACCGCCCGCTGGCGCGCATCTCCGCGACGCGCGCGAGCATCGCGTCGGTGCCTTCGGCCGCCTCGATCGCCAGCACCCGGCCGGCGGCGACGATGGCGCCCTGCCCGGCGTCGAAGGTCGAGAGCGCTCTGAGCAGGCCGGCGCCGAACGCGATGTCCGTCTCGTCCTCCGTCGGAAGGCCGCGCGCGCGCCAATCGGGCCCATCGGCGCCAGGAGGCGCGGGGCGACTTCATGCGCGCCGACCACGCGAACGCCTTCGCGCTCGATGATCGCGGCAATGCCGGCGAGCAGTCCGTTGTCGCCGCGGCGAAAGAGCTGCGCCAGCCCGGCCGCGCGCTTCACCGCGCCCCAGTCGAGCCTGAGATCGGCAAATTCGGGCCTCGTCATCGCGCCGATGATCACGAGTTCGGCGATGGCGCGCGCTTTCAAGGCGGCGAACAGCTTGCCGACCTCGCCCATCCGGACCCAGACGTGCGGATAGGCTTCGATCGCCGAATCGGTCGCCCCGACGACGCCGATCAGAAACGGCTCCCGGCCGGCGCGGCGCGCCTCGCCCGCGACCTCGAGCGGAAACGCGCCGGCGCCGCAGAGGATGGCCAGCGGACCCGAGGCGCCAGCGCTCGGACCGTCGTGCGCCCCGCTCACCCCTCCTCGTCCTTTCCGGCGCGCGGAACGCAGATCGCGCGGTCGCCCGCCCTGGCGCAGAAAGGCGACGATCTGCTGCACCGCGTCCTGGTCGGCGAACGCTTCGGCGACCTCGTCGATGCGCTCCTTCAGCGTGCCTCGCCGCCATTGAACAGCATCTTGTAGGCGCGCCTCAGCTCGTGGATCGCCTCGTGCGAGAAACCCCGGCGCTTCAGGCCGACGACATTGAGGCCGGCGAGCCCGGCGCGATTGCCGAGCGCGAGGCCGAACGGAATGAGGTCATTCTCGACGCCGGCAAGGCCGCCGACGAACGCGTGGGCGCCGATGCGAACGAACTGATGAGCGGCGGCGCCGCCGCCGAGAATGGCGAAATCGCCGATCTGGCAATGGCCCGCGAGCATCACATTGTTGGAGAGAATGACGCCCTCGCCGATGCGGCAATCATGCGCGACATGGGCGTTGGCCAGAAACACCGAGCGCGGACCGACGATCGTTTCCGACCCGCCGCCCGCGGTGCCGGGGTTCATCGTCACGCCCTCGCGAATGAGGCAGTCCTCGCCGATCGTGAGGCGGACCGGCTCGCCGCGATATTTGAGGTCCTGCGGCGGATGCCCGATCGAGGCGAAGGGATAAATCGACCGTGCGCGCGCCGACCGTGGTGTCGCCCGCCAGGCTCACATGCGAGATCAGCCGAACGCCGTCGCCGAGCTTCGCCTGCGGCCCGACATGGCAGAACGGCCCGATCTCGACGCCCGCCCCGAGCCGAGCGCCGTCCTCGACGACGGCGCTCGGATGGATTGCGTTCGTCATTCACGCACCAGCATCGCGGAGACTTCGGCTTCGCAGACCAGCACGCCGTCGACTTTCGCCTCGCCCCGGAACCACCACATGTTGCGCCGTCTTGGCGATGCGGGTCATGTGAAAGCGCACCTGATCGCCGGGAACGACGGGCTTGCGGAACTTCGCCTTGTCGATCGTCATCATGTAGACGACGCTCGGCGCGGTGTTGTCCAGCTGCGAAGCGACGCAAAGCGCGCCCGCCGTTTGCGCCATCGCTTCGATCAGCAGCACGCCGGGCATGACCGGCCGCCCGGGAAAATGGCCCTGGAAATGCGGCTCGTTGGCCGTCACGTTCTTGATCCCGACGCCATATTCGTCGCCGCGCGCTTCGACGATTCGATCGACCAGGAGGAACGGATAGCGGTGCGGCAACAGTGCGAGCAGCTTCTGGATGTCGTAGCTGTCGAACGTCCGGGCGGCCGGTTCGTTCATTCCGTTTCCCTTTCTCACCCGTCCGCTCGGCGGGCGCTATTCGGCATCGGTCGTCGCCGCGCGCATCGCCATCGGCCAATCGCTTGACCGCGGCGACCTCGCGGAAAAACTTCCGGACGGGCTTCGCCGGCGCTCCGGCCCATCGCTCGCCGGCGGGAATATCGGTCATCACGCCGGCCGCCGCGGCGACCTGGGCGCCCGCGCCGATCGTCAGATGTCCGGCGATGCCCGCCTGCCCGCCGAGCGCGGCGAAATCGCCGATGACGCTCGATCCCGAAACGCCGGACTGGGCGACCAGCACCGCGTGGCGGCCGATGACGACGTTGTGGCCGATCTGCACCAGATTGTCGATCTTCGCTCCCTCGCCGATCACGGTGTCGCGGTTCGCGCCGCGGTCGATCGTCACGCCCGCGCCGATCTCGACATCGTTTTGAATGATGACGCGGCCGATCTGGGGCACTTTGAGATGCCCGCGCGCGCCCGAGGGCGAACCCAAAGCCGTCCTGTCCGATATGCGCCCCGGGATGAATGATCACCCGGTCGCCGATCAGCGCGGCGACGATCGTAGTCGAGGCGCCGACCGAGCCATCGCGACCGATGCGCACCTCGGGACCGATGACCGCATTCGGGCCAATGACCGTGCCGGCGCCGATCTCAGCGCCTCGGCCGATCACCGCGCCGGGGTCGACGATCACGCCCGAGTTCGAGCCGCGCCGACGGGTGAATGGACGCCGTCGGGGAAATTCCCGTCTCGCCAAAAACGGAGCCCGGCTTGACCGCAGAAGGGTAAAGTTTGGCCATCACCAGGGCCATCGCGCGGTAAGGCTCGGCGGCGATGAGCACGGCGCAAGTCGCTGGCGCGGCGCCGGCGTAGCGCGGCGAAACGAGCGCCGCGGCCGCCCGGGTCCGCTTGAGCGCGTCGAGATACCGGGGATTGTCGAGGAAGGTCAGATCGCCCGGGCCCGCCTGATCGAGAGCGGCGACGTCCCGGATCGACGCGACTGGGGTCAGCATCGGCGGCAAGCGTCGCGCCGCACCAGCTCGCGACTTCAGCCAACGAAGGCGCCGAGCTCGGGGGAAAAAAGCGAATCCTGGCCAATAAGGAGTTCCGTCAGAAGCGACGGCGGGCGCGCCAGCCTCTGGCGCGCCCGCTTGTTGGGAACGGCGGCTGGATCGATCTTAGAACGTCGTGCCGCCCGAGAAGTTGAAGAGCTGGGTCTGGTCGTATTTGCCCTTTGAAATCGGGATCGCGAAGTCAAAGCGGATCGGGCCCATCGGCGAGTCCCAGATCAAGCTTGCGCCCACCGAGGCGCGGATCTGGTTCGGGTCCCAGACGTTGGCGCAACTCAACTGCGTGATCGGGCAACGCCCGACCGATTGAACCCGGCGGCGGACAATAGGTATAGCCGAGGAAACTCGAGAAGTTGGTCGGCCCTGAATATCCGATCAAGTTGCCGGCGTCGGCGAACACCGCGCCCTTTCAACCCGACTTCTTTCGGCAAGCCGAAGATCGGAAAGTCAACCTCGGCCGAAGCGCCATAATAGGTCGTGCCGCCAAGCGCGCTGGCCTGGATGTTGAACGGATCCGAGATGTCGCGCGGCCCGATGCCTCCCGGGGCGAAGCCGCGCACCAATGACGGACCCTCCATGAAGTTGTTGATGATGAGCGCGTCTCTCGAGCCGAAGGAATTGATCTGACCGGCCTGCAGGTGAATCAGCCCGATGAAGTCCTCCGTGATCGGATGATACCAGCGCGCGTCGAAGCGTTTCGCGGATGAACTCGGATTGGCCGCCGAGGCCGGCGACATCCTGCTTGTAATTGATGGCGTAGCCAGTGGTCGGATTCTTCCGATTGTCAATATTGTTGAACAGGACCGAGAATCCGGCCATCGAGGTGACGATATTGCCCTCCGCCGCCGCCTGCTTGATTTCGACCGGCGCCTCGCCGTTGGTCAAACAGTTGATAAACGGCGTCGGGGTAATCGGAATGAAGGTTCCGCCCGGAAACCAAGGCTGATTGGGTCCCGCGCAATCGTCGTAAGGCTGAGCCTCCGTATTCGGGATCGTGATCTTCGACTCATAAAGCGAATAGTTGGGCTGGAACGTCAGGTCGTCGGTAATCGGAATGCCGAGCCGCAAGGTCCCGCCGGTCGTCCAATTCTGGTAAAGCGCGAATTGATTGTTGTTGTTGACCTGATGGTAAAGATCAAAGCCGGCGGCCAGGCGCTGGCCGAGGAAGTAAGGCTCGGTGAACGAGGCCTTCCACCCCTGGGTGTATTGGCCGTCGGAAACGCTCAGGCGCACGTATTGACCGCGGCCAAGAAAGTTCGTCTCGGTGTAGGCGAGCTCGGCCAAAAAGCCCTGAGTCGTCGAATAGCCGCCGCTCAGGCTGATCGAGCCGGTCGGCTGGTCCTCCACATCGACGACCACGATGACCCGATCCGGCGAAGATCCCGGCCGGTTCGAGATGTGGACCTTCTTGAAGTAGCCGAGGCTGTTGAGGCGTCGCTCGGCGCGCTCGATCAGGACGTGGTTGTAGGGGTCGCCTTCGCCGATATCGAATTCGCGGCGAATGACGAAGTCGCGCGTGCGGGTATTTCCGACAATGTCGATGCGCTCGATGTAGACCTTCGGACCGTTGTCGACCGAGAACGAAAGCGCGATCGTATGATTGGCGGTGTCGCGCTCGCCATGCGGCCGCGCCTCCGAGAACGCGTAGCCTTGCCGGGCGACGTCGCGGGTGATCCCCTCCACTGACTTGTCGACGCTGCCCGCGTCATAGACGTCGCCAGGCCTTCAGAGCGACGAATCGATTGAGCGCCGGCCCATCGACCTTCGGAATGTTGGAAATCACCGAAACGGACGAGACGTGATATTGAGGACCCTCGTCCATCGTGATCGTGATGACATAGCCGGCGGGATTGGCCTGATAGGCGACGTCGGTATTGGTGATCTGGAAATCCGCGTAGCCGTTCTTCATGTAATAACGGCGGATCGCCTCCTCATCTGAGGCCAACCGGTCGGGATCGTAGACGTCGGTGCTCTTGAACCACGACAGCAGTTCATCGTGCTGGTCTGCATCAGACTGCGCAGGCGATAGTTCGAAACGGCGTGATTTCCGACAAACTTGATCTCGCGAATGCCGGTCTTTTCGCCTTCATTGATGGTGAAAACGAGGTCCACCCTGCCATTCGGCAATTCGACCAGCCGCTTGGTCACGCCGGCTTCGTTGCGGCCGTATTTCTTATAGGCGTCCTTGATTCGGCCGATGTCGCCCGCGGCAGTCGCCTCGTTGTAGGCGGTATGCGGCTTCGACTGCACCTCGACTTCGAGCTGCTTCGATTCGATTTGTCTGTTGCCTTCGAACGCAACTCTATTGATGATTTGCTCGCCCCCGGCGAGGCGTCACCACGATCTTACCATTCTCCACTCTTGCGCTGACATTAGAATAGATGCCGGTCGCCTTCAGATCCTCGACGCCCCGCTGAACGGAGGCCGGATCGGTGCCGCTGAAATACGGCTTGAGGGTTGAGGGATCGACCTTCGCGCCTTCGACGACAATCTGCTGCGCGCTCGCAGGCGCCGCCCAGGTCAACCCGCACAGACTAAGGGCCACCGCCAGAAGAACGCCGCCAACACACCCGCGAATCCATTCCATATGGCCCATAGCCCCTGTTCGCGCCTACGCGGCCCGCCACCACGGCGCCGCTTCAGCGTGATCCTGACTGCGCCCCCCGCGCGCCTCCGTGGCGCCGATCGCGGGCGACGCCGCAAACGCAAACGCGGCGCTCGATCCCTCTTCGCCGGTCGGCGGTCGGGAAGATTAACGGCGTTTTACAATCTTTGCTCGCGCCTGCAAACCGTTATTGGCGGAGCCTACACCATTTCTGGCGACCGTTGCGTCGAGGACACGCAAACATGGTCGACCGTTGGTTAATTGCCGCTGCGTGACCAAGCGGAAAAGGTCGTGCGAGGTGGTGAAAACCACCAATAGCGCGACCAGCGCGATTCCGATCCGGAGGCCAATTTCCTGCGCTCGCTCGCTCAAAGGGCGTCCGCGCAGGGCCTCAAAGGCGTAAAACGCGAGGTGGCCGCCGTCCAGCAGGGGCACCGGAAGCAAATTCATCAGGCCGACCGAGACCGAAAACCACGCGGCGAGGCTGAACAACTCCCAAAGGCTGATTTTCGCCATCTCGCCCGCCATTTGCGCAGCGCCGATCAATCCCGACATCTGATCGGTTGATTCCCGCCCGGCGAAAATCCCGACGACGTAGGTCCCGGTCGCCTTGACGATGAACCATTCCTGCGCCGCGCCCCAGGCGGCGCAGGTCATGAGACCGCACCGCTCGACCTTCGCATCGTTCCGGTCAGCCGACGAGGCGAGCCCGAGATGACCCATCCGGCGCTTGCCGAAGACGCCCTGGTCGACGACGGTTATCTGGGGCGTCGCCGTAAGGCTGACGTCCTGGCCCTGGCGGTCGACGACGAAGCTCATCGGCAGACCGGTGCTCATCAGCGTCGATTCCTGAAGCGCCTCAAAGCTGTCGATCGGATTCCCGTTGATCGACTTTACCACATCGCCGGCCTGAAACCCGGCCGCCGCCGCCGGGCTTCCTGCCTCGACCCGCCCAATTCGGGCCGCATGTTCAACCCGGCCGAAGGCCATGAACATGCCGGTGAAGATGACGAAGGCCAGGATGAAATTAGCGACCGGCCCTGCGAGCACGATCGCGGCGCGATTTCGCAACGGCTGCCCGGCGAGGGTCAACGAGCGATCGACCGCCGGATCCGCTGATCGGCGCCGTCGCCAACGCTGGCGGCGTTGGCGTCGCCGTGAAACTTGACATATCCGCCGAGCGGCAGCGCGCCAATCCGCCACCGTGTGCCGCGCGAGTCCACTCGGGCGAACAGCTCGGGCCCGAAGCCAAGCGAAAACGCGTCAATTTTGACGCCGCACCATCGGCCGACCAGATAGTGCCCGAGCTCGTGCACGGCGACGATGAGGCTCAGGATCACGATGAAAGGGACGACGTACCATCCGAGCCAGGTCAGGAGGTCGGCGAGCGCATTCACTACCGCCATCTGCGGCGTCTCCGATCCGCCGCACCGGCCAGGCCGTCGGACGATGGTTACTGAACTGTTACAGTGGCGCAAGTCTGCGCTTACGCCAATAGACTCGCAGTCCTATCTGTCGCGATATGGTGAATTGCCAGCGCTTCCGCAATGTCAGCCGGCGCGCTCAATTCGCCGGTCGCGGTCATCGCGGCGAGCGTCTTTGCGACAAGGCGCGCGATGTCGCCGAAGCCAATTCGTCGATCAAGGAACGCCGAAACGGCGATCTCGTTGGCGGCGTTGAGCGCGGTGGGCGCGCCGCCGCCGGAGCGCAGCGCCTCGATCGCGAGGCCAAGCGCAGGAAAACGCTCAAGGTCGGCGCGCTCGAAGGTCAGATCGGCCAAGCGCGGCGAGGTCGGGCGCCCGGACCCCGGACGCGATCCGATCCGGATAGGCGAGGCAATGCGCGATCGGGGTGCGCATGTCCGGCGACGCCATGCCGGCGATCAGCGACCCGTCGGCGAAGGCGATGAGCCCATGCACGATCGATTGCGGATGCACGACGACATCGAGCCGATCGGCCGGCAAGCCGAACAGATGATGCGCCTCGATCAGTTCGAGCCCCTTGTTCATCAGACCCGGCCGAATCGATCGTCACCTTCGGCCCCATCACCCAGTTTGGGATGGGCGAGCGCCTCCTCCCGCGTGGCGGCGGAAATGCGCTCGGCGCTCCATTCGCGGAAGGGTCCGCCAGAAGCGGTAATGGTCATCGTCTCAATGGTGCCTGGATCGCGCGCGCCGATCGCCTGAAACAAGGCGTTGTGCTCGGAATCCATCGGCAGCACCATGTGAGCCCGCGCGCCGCGCCTTCTCCATCACCACGTCGCCGGCGCACACCAACGTCTCCTTGTTGGCGAGAGCGACCGTTCGCCCGGCGGCGATCGCGGCGAAGGTCGGGCGCAACCCTGCGGCGCCGACAATCGCCGAAACCACCAGATCGGCTTCGCGTAGAGCGGCCTCCTCGACCGCCTCCGGCCCGGCGGCGATTTCGACCGCAAAGCCGGCCAGGCCGGCCTTCAGGTCCGCATAGCCCGCGGGATCGGCGAGCGCGGCGAATTCGGCGCCGAGTTCGATTGCGCATTTCGCCAGCGCCGCGCCGTCGCGGCCGCCCGCCAGCGAAACGACCGAAAACTTGCCCGGCGCGGCGGCGATGACTTGCGCGCAGGAGCGTCCGATCGAACCCGTCGCGCCCAGAATCGACAGGCGCTTGGGCGGGAGGGCCTCACGCGGACGCAACGACCGAGTTCGAACGCCAGCAGCAACACTCACCATTGAAACAACCCGCCGGCGATGAACGAACCTCGCGAGTTGAAGCCCGCGACTAACGACGGCGAAAACGGATGCCGCGACGAACCCGTCGAGCCGGTCCATCAGTCCGCCATGGCCGGGAATGAGGCCGCTCGAATCCTTGACGCCGAAACGCCGCTTGAGCGCGGATTCGAACAGATCGCCGAGCTCGGACACGATCGCCGTCGCAAGGCCCAGCCAGAACAGCGCCGTGAGGCGATTGGTCCACCCCGCAAGCATGAGGCCGAGGACCGCGCCGCCGAACGCGCCCACGATCGCCCCCGACCAGGTCTTGCCGGGCGAGACGCTCGGCCAAAGCCGGGGGCCCCCGATCAACCGCCCGGCGAAATAGGCCGCAACGTCGGTTCCCCAAACGACCGCGAAGAGCCATAAAATCGCAGCCAGGCCGAAGCTCGGACTGATTCTCAGCAGCACGACGCTAGCGACCAGCGCGCCGGCATAGAGCGCGCCTGCCGCGGCCCAGATTCCATCCCTCCGTCCGCCCAGCCAGCCGACCGCGACCGCGCCAAGAACGAGCACGGCGATCGCGCCAAGGATCGAATTGTGAAGCGCGAACAGCGCGGCGAGCGCAAGCGCGAGACCGCCGGCCGCGACCCGCTCGGCGAGCCGCGCGCCGCCGACCAGCCGTTGCCACTCCCAAAGGACGACTGATCGACGCGAGCCACCAGAAAACGGCAAAGATGAACCCGCCGATCCACGCCGTCGCCAGCGCCAGGCCCCCATCACCGCAGCGGCGGCAACACGCGGCTTGAGATCCGGCCCCGAAACGAGTGGGCGGCGCCGATCGGAAGCGCTGGGTCCTCCCCGCTCACCGCCATTCGCACGCCCTCACGACGCTGACTTGACGGCCGCGGGTTCGACGACGGCGCCAAATCGCCGCTGGCGCGCCGCGTATTGATCGAGCGCGGAGAGAAAGGCCGCGTCATCGAAATCAGGCCACAGGACAGGCAGGAACACGAGTTCGGCATAGGCCGCCTGCCAGAGCAGGAAATTCGACAGCCGCATCTCGCCGGAGGTGCGAATGATGAGATCCGGATCGGGAAGGCCAGCCGTGTCGAGCCGCTCGGCCAATTCGTCCGGTCCGATCGCTCGAGCGTCGAGACGCCCGTCGCGAATGTCGATCGCCAGACGCCGCGCCGCCTCGAAGATCTCTTGCCGGCCGCCGTAGTTGAAAGCCACCGTCAACGTCAGCGCCGCGATTGTTGACGGTCAGCGTTTCAGCCTCGACGATAAGCCCGACGATGTCGGGCTTGAGATTGTCGCGCTGGCCGATGACCCTGACCCTGACCCCGTTGGCGTTGAGTTCGGCGAGATCCTCGCGGATGAACCGCTTGAGGAGACCCATCAGCATCGCCACCTCCTCCGGCGGGCGACTCCAGTTCTCCGATGAAAAGCTATAGATTGTGAGGAACTGCACGCCGCGCTCGATCGCGGATCGGACAACCCGGCGCACCGCCTCGACGCCGCGCCGATGGCCCTCGAAGCGCGGCAGGCCGCGCGACTGAGCCCAACGGCCGTTGCCGTCCATGATGATGCCGACGTGAGCGGGCGTCCGGGCCGAACAGGGTGTGGAGCGATGATGATGCATGAGGGCCTCGGACACGAATGGCGATCGCCTAGACCTGCATGATCTCCTTTTCCTTCGCGGCCAGGGAGGCGTCGATCTCCTGAATAGTCTGATCGGTCGCCTTCTGCACTTCCGCCTCCTGGCGCTTTTCGTCATCCTCGCTGATTGCGTGCTCCTTTAACAGCTTCTTGAGGATATCGATGCCGTCACGGCGCACGTGCCGCACCGCCACCCGCGCGTCCTCGCTGTATTTGTGAGCGATTTTGGCCATTTCCTTGCGCCGCTGCTCGTTCAGTTCGGGAATGCGGATGCGCAAGACCGCGCCCTCGATCGTTGGACTGAGGCCGAGATTGGCGTCCCGGATCGCCTTGTCGACCATCTGGACCATGCTTTTGTCCCATACCGAGACGGAGAGCGCCCTCGGCTCCGGGACGCTGATCGAGGCTACCTGAGTGAGCGGCATCCGCTGGCCGTAGGCTTCAACTTGCACCGGCTCGAGCAGGCTCGCGCTGGCGCGGCCGGTGCGCAGGCCGCCCAGTTCGTGCTTCAGCGTCGCGTGCGCGGCCTGCATGCGGCGTTTGAGTTCGGCAAGATCGAATTGCGGCAATTGGGCCATGTGCTGTCACACGAATCAAAGGCCGAGCCGCGCCGAAGCGAGCCCAAGCGGCTTAAAAGCAGGTCTGCGGCGGTATTCTCGCCCGCCGCCTCATTAGCATAGACTTTAGCCCACTAACAGCGTCCAAAGAA
The DNA here is from genome assembly GCA_963756955.1 of uncultured Alphaproteobacteria bacterium. GTDB lineage: Bacteria > Pseudomonadota > Alphaproteobacteria > Rhizobiales > Beijerinckiaceae > Roseiarcus. The sequence goes on along the minus strand of CAVWPU010000012.1, from coordinate 166,982 downwards.
GGGCGGCGATTTCAGTCGCCGCCATCGGCGGCGCTCTAAGACGCGCCGTCGGACGCCTGGGTCTCCATCGGCGGCTTCGCGAGCTTCGCGGCTTCCGCCATCGCCGCCAGCGCCGAGTGGCCTTGCGGCTGGATCAGCCCCGCCGACATGATGAGCCGCGCGGCCTCGTCGGCGGAAATCGGCAATTCGATGACCTCGTCGACGGGAATATAGAAGAAGTACCCGGTCGTCGGGTTGGGCGTGCACGGCATGAAGGCCGAGATCATCGGCTTCTTCTCCGGCAACGCGTCGGCGATGATCTCGCTCGGCGCCGACGAAATGAAGACAATCGACCAACTCCCTTTGACCGGAAACTCGACCAGCCCGACCTTGCGGAATTGGCTGCCGGATTGGCTGAAGATGGTCTCGAACACCTGCTTCAGGCCCTTGTAGATTCCGCGAACAAAGGGCATGCGATCGAGCAGCGCCTCGCCGAAGCGCACCAACGAGCGGCCGATGAAGTTGGCGGTCAGGAACCCGAGCAGGGTGAGCCCGATGAGGACGATGACGACGCCAAAGCCCGGAACGTGAAACGGCAAATAGCCGTCCGGCGACAAGCTGTTCGGCAGCCACGGCCTCACCCAGTTGTCGATCGTGTCGACGACCCACCAGGCGATGTAGGCGGTCACCGCGATCGGACCGAACACGACGAGCCCGGTGAAGAACCAGGAGCGGAGCCGCTGGGTGAAGGAGCGGTGGAACGGGGTCGGAAAAGGATCGGACACGAGACGCTTTAGCCCGTTGCGCGCGGACAGGATGCCGGCTCGCCTGGACAGTTGCAAGACGAATGCCAAGCCTCTCGCCGTCGGCTTGCCGTCAGCGAACACGCAACAATAAGCGGCAATAAATGATAATAAACGAAAATAAAAGCAAGCAAAATTGCTTTCTTTTACTTACGTTTATTTTTTCGAATCGAGACTTTTCAATGGGTTACAGCCGATTCAAACAAAAAAATTCTTCGTCGTCTCAAGATCAGCACGCTCGGCCTCAGTCGCGTTCAATTCCCTCGCCTCCGTTTGACCGACCCGCGGCGCCAGCTCCGACGAACTGGAATGTATAGCATGTCTTCCTCTTTTGAGCAAGAAATATTCCGGCTCTTATACGCAACGCCACTTACGAACCCGAAACGGCGACCCCACATCTCACGCCATAAGAGCCAAATGCGAGAACCGTGGACTGAACGCGGCGCGCGGCGCCCCCACCACAGAACGGCGCGGACCGCTCGAGGCAAAAGCAGGACGGACCGCGAGATCGTCATCAGCGTCCCGCGCCGGCGCCCAAGGTGACAAGAAGCGCATCCAGTTGCGCGAAGGTTTCGGTCATCCCGCCCTCCATGCCCTCTATGGCGCGGTCGAGCGCGTCCTTCGAGGGATAGACTTCGTGCATGATCAGGAGCGTCTGGCCGCCTTTGTCCTCAAAGGTCACCGTGGTGACGGCGCCGTCGTCGCTTTCCTCGTTTGTCCAGACGAGGCGCGAGTGCGGCGTCACTTCGAGATATCGACCGAAAAACGCCATAGGCTTTGAGCCCTCGCGGCCGATCTCGAAACGATATCTGCCCCCGGCGCGAACATCCGCTTCGCACGAAAGCAGGGACACGCCGAAGGACTTGGGCGCCCACCACAGCTTGAGCAGCTCGGGCTTGGTCCATGCCTCGAACACAAGGCGGACCGGGCCGTCGAAGGTTCGGGTCATGACCAGCTCACGCTCGGATTTCCGTTCCACATTCGTCCGGCTCCGCTTGGGGGTGGGCTCACTTGCCTCCATCGACCGTCTCCTTGCGTTTCAGGTCTGCGATAACCTCATCCAGCGCGTCAAAGCGCGCGGCCCAGCATTGGCGATGCCGCTCGATCCATGCCGCCTCTTCCTCAAGTCGGCTGCGGCCGAGCTTGCAGGTGCGCACCCGCCCGACCTTTTCCGTGGTGACGAGCCCCGCCTTCTCCAAGACGCCGACATGCTTCTTCATGCCGGTGAGCGTCATGTGGAACGTGTCGGCGAGCTCCGTGATCGAGGCATCCGCACGGCCGAGCTGCTCCAGAACGCCGCGTCGGGTGGCGTCCGAGAGCGCGGCGAACGCGGCGTCAACGCCGGCATGGGAATACTGAACCATGTGGTTCAGCATGGGACAGGGAACCGCAAGATGCAAGGGGGCGCGCTGCATCGGCGGCGCCCTCGTTTAGAGGTCGGCGATAGCGGGCGGCTGGTCGATTGTTGGCGGCGCGAAGCTTAACCTTCGTCCGCCGTCCCTAACCCCTCGCAGGAGCGGCCGAAGGCGGAAAGCGCGTCTTCGAGATAGTCGGGCAAGAGCTCCATATCCAGAAGGTATTTCCAGGTCGGGCCCTCATCCAGCTCCTTGGCCTCCGCGACGGCGATTTTCCACTCCTCGGGCTGCAAGTCGCCCCGCCCGATCCAGGCGAGCGCGACCAGCGCCGCCGCCTCGTCGACGTCGAGATCCTTGATGAACGCGATCAGTTCGCGGCGGAGCGAACGGCCCGCCGCGTCGGTCAGCATGATGTGTTCGTCGTCGTCGGCGGGGTTCGAATCGTCCGGCTCGACGCCTGCGTCCTCGCCGAGATATTCGCGCGATTTCTCAACGATGAAACATACTTTCGCCAGATCGATCTCCGGCATCGGGCGTTCGCCCTGGTCGATCCTTCGCATGAAAGTCCTCCGGCCAATTTTCGGGGGCTGAACCCGCGAAGCCTCGTTCCTCGGCGCCCCTGCTGTCCACGTCGTCGATTTGCGCGCAAGATCAGACCTTTCCATGAACCCGCCGCGGCGCCTAAATTCAACCGAACTTCACGACAGATGGCGGCAAAGGCCCCGCTGAAGAATCCAGCCTTTGGGGCTTCGTTCGACGATCGCCATGTCCAGATAGACGCGCGTCGGATCAGACGCGGTCTTCACAAAATCGACACGACAGGAATAGCGGACGCCTTCACTCCGGCGACAGTCGACCTGCATCACCTTGAGGTCTGTGTCGTGAGCTGCTCCTGCGGTCTTCGCCGCCCGATCGTAGGCCGCTTGAACTTCGCCGACCGCTGGGGCTCCTTCGCGCCTCTGCCAGGACTTTAGGTCCGCAAAAACGACTGTGGACACGAGGCCGATCGCGCTCATGATCGCGAGAGCAATCGCAACTCCAATTTGGCTGCGGCGTGGCGCGATCATGGCGTGATGGCCTCATGGTATCACGTTTGATTCCTTACCCAAATCAAGAAACCCGAGCCGCCTGCGCTCCGGTCGCCGCCGGAACGCAGGCGGAAGCGCCGGAACTAGGCCGACTTCCTGAGAGCGGAGACTTCCAGTTCGTCGTAGCCCTTGAACTTGTAGACGATGACCGAGCCGATCCAGGCCGCCAGGAATATGCCGATGATGATGTAGCCAAGGACGCCGAAGTTGTCGTTGATCGCGCCGATCGCGCCCCAGAAGCCGCCGCCGTCGGTAAGGCCCAGCTGGTCGCCGATCGAGGTTGAGCGTTTCGAGGCCGCCGACGACGAGCGCGACGACGACCGACACCGCCGTGATGGTCATGTTGTAGTAAAGCTTGCGGATCGGCTTCATGAACGCCCAGCCGTAGGCGCCGAGCATGAGGACGCCGTCCGTCGTGTCGATCAAGGTCATGCCGGCCGCGAACAGGGCCGGAAACACCATGATCGTCGCCAGCGAAGCGCCGTTCGCGGCCTGCACGGCGGAAATGCCGAACAGCGCGACCTCGGTCGCGGTGTCGAAGCCCAGGCCGAACAGGAAGCCGATCGGCAACATGTGCCAGCTCTTGGTGACGAGCCGGAACAGCGGCCGGAAGATGCGCGCCAAAAATCCGCGGTTGTTGAGCAGGACGTCGAAATCCTCCTCGACGAATGGCTTGCCGCGCTTCACCGCCTGGAAGGTGCGGTAGATCGAAATCAGAACGATGATGTTGAAGATCGCGATGGCGAACAGGAACAGCGCCGAGACGCTGGTGCCGATGACGCCGCCGATCGCCTTCATTGAATCGAAGCGCGAGGTCAGCGCCGACGCGGCGAAGGCGACGCCGATCGACATGAGAACGACGACAGCCGAGTGGCCGAGCGAGAAGAAAAAGCCGACACCGACCGGACGCTGGCCTTGCTGCATGAGCTTGCGCGTGACGTTGTCGATCGCGGCGATATGATCGGCGTCGACCGCATGGCGCAGGCCGAACGTATAGGCGAGCAACGCCGTTCCGAGCAGCACCGGACGATCGCCCAGGGCGGCGAGCGCCCAGAGCCAGATGAGAATGTTGCCGCCTATGAGAACGGCGTAGACGGCGAACAAACGGCGGCGCAGATCGGGACCGCTTTCAGTCAGGAGTTTTGAGATATTCATTGGCATGACACCCTCGCATGCTGTTGAGGAAAACAGCGCGATCGCGGGTGACGCCGCCAAAGAGACAAACCATCGGTCACCTCGCCCGAGATCGGCTGCACGACACGATGGCAGGTCTCCTGGCTCGCGGGTCAACGACGGACGCCGATCTTCCCGGTTGCCCAGTGATCACAGGTGGCGTCGTCTCATCGCTTACAGTTGCGGGGGCAGCCACGGCTTCGGCGTCCTAGCCTCACCGTGTTCCCTTTTGATCCCCGAAGGGAACCATCGCCTTGATCGTAGCCGCGTGGGCCGGCCTCGGCAATCGAATTCGCTATGTCCTACGATATCTTGGAACCGGGCGCCGGGGTCATCACGATTTGCGCCCCGTGAATCGATGCGCTAGCGTTTGGTCTGCGTTCGCTTTTCTGTACGAAGTAGCAAATCAACGTGGACGACGGGGATTCCAAAAGGAAACGGCGGGTGAGCCGGGCGAAGTTCGGCGCAGCGCGTTTTCGCTCGCCCTCGACAGCATTTTTAATCGCGCTTTCGCTCATCGTTCAGCTTTTCGCCGCCGCGACGCCGCCTGCTTTCGCCGCGCCCGCTTTCGCCGGCGCCGACGACGCGGCGATCGCCGCCGAGCTCAAGGCGCTCTTTGGCGACGCCGCCCAGCTCTGCGTCCAGGTCAACGACGACAAAGCGCCGGTCCAGCACCACCCGTTCCAGCCATTGCTGCGACCAATGTCCGCTCTGCCGGTTCGCCGCTCAGGCCGTGGCGTTCGTCGCGCCAGACCTGCCGGCGTTGCCCGGTCGGCTCGAAAGCGAAGCGCATGCGATCCGCGCGCCGCCCGGCCGCGACGTTCTTCCCGCCTATCCCGCCCAGCCAAATCCGGCCCGGGCCCCTCCCCTCTCAGTCTGACGGTCATTCGCCGCGCGCGCCCTTCGGCGCGCGCTCGCTTTCCTTCAGACTCGAGGTCTTCCTTTCATGTCTCTTCTCCGTATCCGCCTGGCCGCGGGCGCGCTTGCCGGCGCGTTCGTCGCCGTGGGAACCGCCGCCGCCTATGCTCACGCCGTCTGCGGCGACCGCATCTTTCCCGCGACGCTCGCGATCGACGATCCCGGCGTCACCGACGAACTGACGCTGCCGACCGTCAGTGGCTGCCGCAGAACTCCGACGGCGTCGGCAGAACTCGACGTGAGCGGCGAGCTGGGCGAAGACGATCTTTCCCAACCTCGCGCTTTCGGTCGGCGTCGGCCCGACCTGGCTGCACGTCCCGGCGGCTTCGGCTGGGACGCGCTCGACACCGAATTGAAATATCAGTTCATGTGCATCCCCCAACTCGAGTTCATGGCCTCGGTCGGCTTCGACGTCGAGCTGGGGCGGGAGCGGCGACCGGCGCGCAGGTCGGCGTCGCCGAACATGTACTCGCCGGTGCTCGACGTCGGCCTGGGCTTCGGCGCGCTGCCGACGAGCCTGAACTACCTGCGCCCGTTCGCGATCACCGGCGAAATCAGCACGACGACGCCCGGGCAGGCGGTGTGGAACGGCGACCAGTTCCCGACGTCGTTCAACTGGGGCTTCACGCTGCAATACAGCCTGCCCTACTTCAATTCGCACGTCGCCGCGATCGACAACGACTTCCTCAAGCATCTCATCCCGACCGTCGAGTTCGCTTTCTCCACGCCGACCTCGAATGCCGCGTCGGGGACCTGGGGAACGACCGGAACGATCCAGCCGGGCGTCGTCTACATGGCCGACAAATGGCAGATCGCCGTTGAAGCCGTGATCCCGGTCAACGCGGCGAGCGGTCACGGCGCTGGCGTGGTGGCGAGCCTTGATCTCTTCATCGACGACATCTTCCCCAACTCGCTCGGCAAACCGATCTTCTCGCAAAGCCTGCCGATGTTCACAGGAGCCCGACAATGACGCGCATTTCGATCCACGACTTCGCCGCTTCGCTCGCGCTTCGCTCTGCGCAGCGACCAGCCGCCTTCGCCCACGCCCAGCTCGAAAAGGCGACGCCGCCGGTCGGCGGCACGGTCGCCTCGGCGAGCGAGATCCGGCTCGAGTTCAGCGAGGGCGTCGAGCCGAAATTCACGAAGGTTTCGCTGACCGGCCCGGGCGGCGCCGTGCCGCTCGGGGCGGCGAACACGGAATCCGGCAATCAGGCTGTGCTGATCGTGCCGATCTCCAAACCGCTGTCCGCCGGCGCCTACAAGGTGCACTGGCAGGCGGTCTCGGTCGACACGCATCACACCCAGGGAACCTTCGAATTCACCGTGAAGCCATGACCGGCCGCCTCGAGGCCGGCGGCAACAAAGGACAGACAATGAGACATTCTCTTTTCCCCTTGGCGCTCGCGCTCGCGCTCGGCGCCGCGCCGGCGCTGGCGCAGGAGTTCAAGGCCGGCGACATCGTGATCGAAAAGCCGTGGGCGCGCGCGACCCCGAAGGGCGCCGAGGTCGGAAGCGGCTATCTGACGATCCAGAACAAGGGCGCCGCGCCCGATCGCCTGACGGGAGGCACGGCGGATTTCGCCACGGTCGAGATCCATCAGATGTCGTCGGCGAACGGCGTCGTCGCAGATGCGCGAACTCAAGGACGGGCTGAACATTCCCGCCCACGGCTCGGTCGGGCTTCTCGCCCGGCGGCTATCACCTGATGTTCACCCACCTCACCCATCCCGCTGACGAAGGGCGAGACCGTCAAAGCGACGCTCAATTTCGAACATGCTGGCCCGGTCGAGGTCGAGTTCAACGTGACGGGGATCGGCGCCGCGGGCGACCGGCGCGGCCGGAGGCGCCATGAAGGGCATGAAGATGTGACGCCGAGCCGAAGCGGCGTCGCCGCAAGCGCTCGCCCCGCGTGAGGCGCGCTGCTCGCGCTCGCTCTGCCGCTTCGCCCATTTCCTCGCGGCGATGCTGGCGTTCGGCATGAGCGCCTATCTTTGGGCCTATGCGCCGGAACGACTGAGGCTTGCGCTGTCGCCGGTCGTGCGCCGCCTCGCGCTGATCGCCAGCCTCGTCGCGCTCGTGACCGCGATTGCGTGGCTCGCGCTCGAATCCGCCTCGATGGCCGACGACTGGAGCGCCGCGGTCGATCCGCGAGCCGATCGGCGCGGTCCTCACCGACACCGCCTTCGGCCATGCGTGGGCGGCGCATCTCGTTCTGGCGGCGGCGCTGGTCGCTGTCGTCGCCTTCGGCCCGCGCGCCGCGATGGGCGCCGACGTCGGTCGCATCGGCGGCGCTGCTGGCGAGCCTCGGCCTCGTCGGCCACGCCGCGATGCAGACGGGCGCCGAGGGCGTCCTGCATCGCGCGAACCACGCCATCCATCTCATGGCGGCGGGGGCGTGGATCGGCGGCCTCGTTCCCTTCGCGATGTGCCTTCGCGCCTATGAGCGCGACGATCTGCGCAAAGACGCGGTGCAGGCGATGGCCGGCTTTTCCTTCTGGGGCCAATTCATCGTCGCGGCGATCGTTCTCACGGGCGTCGTCAATATCGCGTTGACGTCGCGGCATCCTCCGCTCCCGCCGACGACGCCCTATCGGGCGCTTCTGATCGCGAAAATCCTCATCGTCGCGATCATGATCCTGCTCGCGCTCTTCAATCGCTTTGTTCTCGCTCCGCGACTCAAGACGAGCGCCGAACGCGCTCGCGACGCTCCGCGCCACGAGCCTCGCGGAGATCGCGCTCGGCTGCGTGGTCGTCGCTCTCGTCAGCGTCTTTGCGCTGCTCGATCCGGCGTGAAGCGCCAATAGGTAGTCACCCCCATTGTCGCGCAACCCTCCGCGGCCTCAAAAATCTTGGATTTGCTTGAGCGTCTCTATCCCCACAACTCGAGGTGTTGTGTGACCGCGATCACTGTCTCCGCCGCGCTAACCGCATAATGCTAGAGTCGGGGAGTCAACGCATGCGCGCTTGAGCTTGGGGGGCGACGAGGCGAATAGTTTGCGGATGCGAGCAGGGAGGGGCGGATGAAGGCGCATATCGTTGGCGGCGGGTTTGCCGGACTGGCGGCGGCGGCGTTGCTCATCCGGAACGCCGACATGTCCGGCCCGGACATCACGATCTACGAGGCGGATGAGAAGCTGGGCGGCGGGTTCTTTTTGGATGGCGACGCGGAGCACGGCTACAATCTGCCCGGCTCCATCTTCGACAAGGCATTTCGACTGCGCTGTGGATCTGCTCGAGACGATCCCCACGCAAGACTACCCCAACATCAATGTTGCAGAGCAATTCCTCACGTTCAACAAAGAGCATCCCGTTCGACGACCAGACGCATATCGTCGATCGCGACCTCCGCCGCGTGCATGACCCAGCGCTACGGGCTGACGCCTTGGCGACGGCCTCACGCTTGCGAAGCTCTCGCTCACACCCGAAGCGTCATTGGACGGTCAGCTCATCAAGGACTGGTTCTCCCCAAAGATTCTTCGAGACGGAATTTTGGCTGCTCTGGTCGACGGAGATGGGTTCGCTGCCGCAGCACACCATCATCGAGTTCCGGCGCTATCTGAACCGCTTCGTCTATTTGTTCCCCGACCTCTCGACCATGGCGCATGTTTTTCGCTCGCAATTCAACCAGCACGAAGCCTTCGTCGAACCGCTGGTCGCCTGGCTTGAAAAGAAGCAGCGTGAACTTCGTGAAGGGCGCCTTCGTCAACGACATCGACTTCACCGACGTCGTCTGGCCGCATGACCGTCAATCGGCTTCACTACCAGCGCGCCGACGGCGCACCTCGGTCGAGGTCGCGCCCGAACGACATCGTGCTCGTGACGACCGGCTCGCAGGCCGCCGACCTCTCGGACGGGAACGATGGACGACGCCGCCGCCGCCGCCGCCCTGATCCCGGACGGTCGTGGGCGTTGTGGAAGAAGTTGGCCGCGAAGCACAAGGGCTTCGGCAATCCGAGCGTGTTTTTCGGCGACGACCAGATCCCAGACTCGCGCTGGGTGACCTTCACCGTTACGACGAAACGGCAAGGAATTCCTCGACGAGATCATCAACCTCACCCACAGCGGCGCCGGGAAGCGGCGGCCTTCTGACTTTGAAGGACTTCGCCCTGGGTGATCTCGCTGTCGATCTTCGAGCAGCCGGAAATCCTCGAGTCAGCCGCCAGGCACATCTGTCTGGTGGGGCTATGGGCTCTATCCGGAGATGAAAGGCAAGCTTAGCCAGAAGCCCATGTATCAATGCACCGGCGGGGAGATCCTGTGGGAATTGCTGCATCACCTCAAGCTGGAGAAAGGGAAGCCGAAGGCGGACACAATCGTAAGCTCGTCGATCTGCATTCCCTGCAACATGCCCTACGTCAACAACATCTGGCTGCGGCGCAAGCGCGGCGACCGGCCGCCCGTCGTTCCCGAGGGCGTGACCAATCTCGGCCTTCTCGGCCAGTACGTCGAGCTTGAGAGGGACATCGCGTTCACGTTCGAATATTCCGCGCGCACGGCCTGGGAAGCGATTTATCGGCTGGTCAAGCGCGGGCCGCCGCCGCCGGACGTCTATCAGGGACAATACGATCTGAAGGGCGTGTGGGCGGCTACGAAAGTGTTTCTAGGTCTGACGAAGACCTAGGAGAACGCGATGAGGCTCGGGCGCCTTCTCATCTACGCGTTCGCGGTTCTCGTTGGCCTCTATGCGCTCGCGGTCGTTCTCTACGCCATTCCGATGACCGCCGGTCTCATCGACGACAGCATGCAGGTCAAGTTCGATCGTCCCGACCCGTCGATTGTCGCCGACTACCGCAATGGACTCAACGCCGCACAGCGGCAGGGCTTCTACCACGTCTCGCAAGGCTCCGAGATCATGCCGTGGATGGTGCTGACCGCGGTCGACGTCGCCGACCCTGGCTCGGCCAAACCATTCGTCGAGAACCTCGAGCGCTACGGCCTTTTGCCCGACCCCGGGCGCGACGACGGATTGCCCGTGGGCCTGACCGTGGCCTCCAACCCATTCACGTTCGGCATGGACTTCGTCGGGGTCAACTGCGCGGCCTGTCATGTGGGCGAATTGCGCCACGACGGCAAAGCCGTGCGGGTCGACGGCGCGCCCAACATGTTCAATCTGCAGCTCTTCTATTCGGACGCCATCGACGCGGTGATGGCCACGACGAGCGATCGAGGCAAGCTGTGGCGGGCGCTCAAGCGCCTGGGGCGGCAGGATTACGCGCGCTATGGAATCGCCGCGCCCTTCGTCCGCCCGGCGACGCTCGTCATCTACGGCGCGAATGTGCTGATGCACCGCGACCGGCTCGACGCGCGGCTCGAACTGGTGGACGTCATCAAACTCGCCAAGGAGCAGCGAGATCCCAAGCACCCAACCTCGGGCTTCGGTCGCCTGGACGCGTTCGACGGCGCCCGCAACTTCATCTTCACGCGCCTGCGCAAGGCGGACGACGGCGGAGCGTTCAAGGTCAACACGGCGAATATGGTCAAGCTCGACGCGCCGGTGAAGTTCCCGTGGCTCTGGTCGCGCAAAGCCTCGCCGCCGGCGCCAGTCGAGGCCTATCGCGATCAACCCCAGAGCTTTCCGCGCGTCTGGGGGTTCAAGGACTATGACTGGATCGAATGGACCGTCGACACCAACACGGTGATGGAGCGCAATTTCACCGAAACCCTGGGCGCAGGGGCGACCGTCGTGCTCGATCCCAAGCGCGCCTCTCTCTTCGAGACGTCCGTCCCGATCAAGGACATGCACGACCTCGAGTGGCTGGCTTACTACATCGATCCGCCGCAATGGCCCGCCGCGATCTTCGGCCCGATCAATCTTGATCTCGCGGCGGGGGGCAAAGAGATATTCCAGAGACAATGCGCCGGGTGCCACGAATATGGCGAGGATAAGCGCACGCCAACCGGGCTCATCAAGCTGAATGCGATGCGTCCCGAGGACGTGGGCACAGATCCAACGGCGGCGCTACGAATCTCGTGCCCGATTCCTGACGCCGGCGCGCTCGCCGTTGAACCAAAGTCATTCACCGCCGAGGACTCGCAACTCCTGAAGGACTGCGCGGGCGTCAAGGCTGGGCAAGCTTTCTCGGCCAACTCCTTTGCCAAGACCGTTCAAGTCGCGGTGGACAACATCAAGCAGAAGGCCTACGCGACGGCCGGAATCGACGCAGCGCAGCAGCGGATCATGGAGGATCTCGACCGACGCGGAGGGGACGCCTGGCGCGACACGCTGCTCGACACCAAACGGCCCTATGGTCCTTATGCCGCGAGACCCTTGTACGGGATCTGGGCTGCGGCGCCTTATCTGCACAACGGATCGGTTCCGACGTTGCACCACCTGTTGCTGCCTCCGGAGCAGCGGCCCAAAACCTTCGCGCTCGGCGCGCGCGAGTACGACCCGGTGAAGCTCGGGTTCGTCGTCAACACGGCCTGCAATGCGCAAGACTGTCTCGTCGACACCAGCGAGACTGGCGACGGGAATGGCGGACACCTTTGGGGCACGGACCTCTCCGAGTCCGATCGCATGGCCCTTCTGGAATACCTCAAGACCTACTGACGGTCGACGAGCGCTGGGGGACGCTTTAACGAGCGCCGCCGACATGTCCGCTGAAGACAGGCGCTCCGCCGCGGGCATGAAACCCCCCTCCAACGCCCGACGAGGCCGGCGCTCCGATGTGGGGCGCTCCGACCCCTACGCCGGCATGGAAACCTCCAACGCCACCAGTCACGCCCGGGGAAACAGGCGCGCCGATGTGGGGAACTCCGACACCTACGCCATGGAAATTTCCCGCCCCGCCAAGCCCATGAAAACCGCCGCTGCCGGCAGACCCGGGTGTGACCGTCGCAGCGCCGAAGTGAGGACCGGCGGACGGGAATCCGCCGCCGGCGCCCACACGCCCGGAAGACGCGCCGGAGTAACTGCGATTCGCCGCATGGGGATGCGCTACGACGACGCCATGCCGACGATGCAGCCGAACTGCCGGGCCGATGACAGGGCCGCCCCCGCCAAAACCGTCGCCGCACGGATAGTAGCCGGGGCCGTCCGGGCCGTTCTCCTCCCAGCACTCGTCGGATTGCACTGTTTGCACAGGCGATACGTGTGCGAACGACGACAGAGCGCCGCCGCTCATGTCGCCGACGCTCGCCCCGGCCGGGTCCGCTCCAGTGAAAGACGCCATGGCGAGGGCCAAACAGGCGAGAACGCGCAAAGCGGGGTGCGGCATCGCTCTTGATCCAGGAAAAAAGCCGGCGCTCGCAATCGGCGCCAACAGGCGCCTCGTTAACGCGCGTCAGCCTTTCTTGTGCCGGGCTCGAAACGCCTTCGCCCATCCGGCCTTGGCCTCCTGGCGGCCGCGCGCAACCGCGAGCGCAGTCGGCCTCGACGGGCTTCGTGATCACGGAGCCCGAGCCGATATAGGCGCCGTCGCCAATCGTCACAGGCGCGACCAGAGACGAGTTTGAGCCCACGAAGGCGCCCGCGCCGATGTCGGTCCTGTGCTTAGCGAAGCCGTCGTAATTGCAGATGATGGTTCCTGCGCCGATGTTGGCCTTGGCGCCCGACGCGCGCGTCGCCGATGTAGGTCAAATGGTTGATCTTGGCGCCTTCTTCGATCGATGACTGCTTGATCTCAACGAAATTGCCGATCCTGGCGTTGGCCCCAATGTCCGCGCCCGGCCGAAGCCTGGCGAACGGCCCGACGATCGCGCCGCCCGCGACCCGCGCGCCCTCGAGATGCGAGAAGGCGCGGATGATTGCGCCATCCTCGATGCTGCATCCGGGGCCGATCACGACATGGGGCTCGATCAGGACGTCGCGGCCGATCTTGACGTCAAACGAGAGGAACACGGTTTCGGGAGCGGTCAGCGTCGCGCCCGCAGCCATGGCGCGCCGGCGCAGCCGGTCCTGCAACACAGCCTCGGCGGCGGCGAGCTGCGCTCGGTCGTTGACGCCCATAACTTCCTTTTCGTCCGCGACCAGGGCCTTGGCGATGAGACCTCGCGCATTGGCGATCTCGACGATGTCGGTGAGGTAATATTCGTTCTGGGCGTTATTGGGCTCGACCGCAGCGAGTAGGCTCAGGGCTTCAGCGCCGCTGAACCCGATCGGCCCGCCGTTGCACAAGCGCAAGGCGCGCTCCTCGTCGCTGGCGTCCTTCTCCTCGCGGATCGCGATCAACCGTCCGTCAGCGCTCGATCAGGCGGCCATAACCGGCTGGATTGGCCGCCTCGAAACCCAGCGCCACGACATCCGCGCCTGAGGCCAGCTCAGCGCGCATCGCCGCCAAGGTCGAGGCCTCGATCAGCGGAGCGTCGGCGTAGACGACGAGAATGTCGTCATAACCACGCTCGATCTCGCTCGCGCGCCGCGAGAACCGCGTCGGCGGTGCCCCGCCGCTCAGCGCTGAACGGCGATTTTCGCCTCCGGCGCGGCTTTCAGAGCCTCCGCCGCGACGGCGTCGCCATTCGGTCCGACGACGACCGCGACATCGCCCTGCGCCCGCGAGGACGGCCGAAAGCGTATGCGCCAGCATCGAGCGGCCAGCGAGCTCGTGCAGGACCTTGGGCCGGGCCGAGCGCATGCGCACCCCCTCGCCCGCGGCAAGGACGATGGTCAGACAGCGGCGGGCGTTGGCGTTCATGGGACGTGTGCTCTCTCGGTCAAGGGGCTCGAAAGGGGCGCTCGGTCGCTCCGAATCTCACAGCTGGCGGCGCCACTATCGCCGCGGGAGGGCGCGGTTTCCAGCCCCAACGCGCCCTGCATGAGCGCCATTTTACCGCGCGGACAAAAAGCGTCTCGCTGCGCCGCAAAAAACAATATACAACCGAGAGGCCAAGGACGGAACGCGCCGGCCTTGCAAGGCGTGTTTCGTCTCCTCGCGGGCTGATTTTACATTTTGGCGGGAGGCGACGTCGTGTTGGGCCGTTCGTTCGCGGTTCCGTGTCGGCGGCGAACGAATGACGAATACGATGGCGGACAAGCAGCGTCGCGAATTCTTACAGCTGGCCGTCGGCGGGGCGCTTGCGGCGTCCCTGGCGCCGCCGGCTTCCGACGCCCGCCGCGGCTGAACCGCTGGGCCAGCCGGTTCCGTTCGCCGCCGACACGGTGCTGAAGATGGCGGCCGAACTGGCCTCAAAGCCCTTCAAGGATCCCGAGGCGGCCGCCCTTCCCAAGCATCTTTTCGGGCCTCACCTTCGATCAGTACGCGGCGATCCAGCGCGTGCCGGGCACAGCGATCTGGAGCGACCAGAAACTCGGCTTTTCGCTTGAGCCGCTGCATCGGGGCTTCGTCTACACGACGCCGATCGGGATCAACATTGTCGAGAACGGCGTGGCGCAGAGGGTGATCTACGACCCCGCCAATTTCAACTTCGGCCCGTTGAAGCCTCCGGCCGCTCTGGGCGATCTCGGTTTTTCCGGCTTGCGCATCCTCAAGTCCTCCGACCAGGGCTTCGAGGACGTGGCGATCTTCCAGGGCGCGACCTTCTACCGCTCACGGGCGCACGCCCAGCCCTTCGGCCTCACCGCGCGCGGACTTGCAATTCGGACTGGCGACGACCCGGGTGAAGAATTTCCGTTGTTCCGCGAGTTCTGGATCGAAAAGCCCGGTCCGGCGGCGAACACGCTCACCATTCACGCGCTGCTCGATTCACAGAGCGTCACCGGCGCCTTTCGCTTCACGCTGCGTCCTGCGGAAACCACCATCATCGACACCGAGATGACGCTGATCGCGCGGACGGCGGTCGACAAGCTGGGATTCGCGGCGATGGCCGCGTCCTATCTGTTCAGCCCCCTCGATCATCGACGTCCCGACGACGTCCGCGCCGCGGCCTACGAGTCGACTGGACTGCAAATCCTGACTGGAAACGGCGAGTGGCTTTGGCGCCCGGTCTCCAATCGGGACACTTTGCAGATCTCGGCCTTTTCCGACGTGAACCCGCGCGGTTTCGGTCTTTTGCAGCGCAGCCGCTCCTTCGATGCGTTTTACGACGACGAAACGCATTGGGAACTGAAGCCCTCGCTGTGGATCGAGCCGATCGGCGACTGGGCGGAGGGCGATCTCCGTCTCTTGGAAATCCCGACGGACGCCGAGACCAACGAGAACGTCATCGTCCAATGGCGCCCCAAGACGGGCATGGCCGCCGTCACGACCCAGTCGATCGCCTTCCGGCAGTTCTGGTGCTGGTCGCCGCCATCGAAGCCGCCGCTCGCGTCCTGCGTGTCGTCGCGGCGCGGCAAGGTCGGCGACCATGCAGCGCTTTGCGGTCGAGATGGCGGGCGACATGTTCGCCGACCCGGCGAAGGCGGCGGCGGCGACCGCGGACGTTCAAGCGGCCCCGGGCAAGATCGTGTCCGTCCGGCTTTTTCCCTATAAAGACAGGCATTCGGTGCGCGTCGTTTTCGATCTTGACCCCGGATCGGAAACCTATTCAGAGCTACGTCTGACGCTGAAAGTCGACAATCAGCCGGCGAGCGAAACATGGCTCTACCGTTGGACAGCCTGACGCTCACGCCCGCCGAGGCCGGGCAAGTCGGACGACGCCGGCTCGTCGCTTGGCTCGTCGATGCCGGGCTTCGCGCCGCTCGCCATGCCGGCGCAGTCGTTCCGACGATTCTCGCGCCGCGATCGCCGCGCGCTGGTCGCGCCGCGCCTCGCAAGGCCGCCGATCCTCACCCGCCTCGCCGTGTTCGGCGGCGCCTTGGCGCTCACCGCCTATGGCGCCTACCAGATGTTCAAGGTCGTTTCGATCGGCCCGATCACGCCGCTCGAATGGGTGATCGCGGTCCTGTTCGTCATCACCTTCTCCTGGATCACGCTCTCGTTCACGTCCGCGCATCGTCGGCTTTGTCTGGCTCCTCGCGCATCGCGGCCGGCGCGAGCCGCCGGCGCGCCTTGCGCGAGCGAACGGCGGTCGTCATGCCGATCTACAACGAGGCGCCCTCGCGCGTGTTCGGCGCCATGCAGGCGATCTTCGAGGATGTCGAGCGCACCGGCCAGGCGCACGCGTTCGACTTCTTTCTTCGTCTCCGACACCACCGACGCCAACGTCTGGATCGCGGAGGAGCGCGCGTTCCTGGCGATGCGCGCGCGGCTGCCGCAGGCGCGCCTCTATTATCGGCGGCGGCGCAAGAATTGGAGCCGCAAGGCCGGCAACATCGCCGATTTCGTCACCCACTGGGGCGGCCACTATCCGCACATGGTCGTGCTCGACGCCGACAGCCTGATGACGGGGGACGCGATCGTCGGCCTCGCGGCGGCGATGGAGGCGGACCCGGACGCCGGCATCATCCAAAGCCTGCCGCTCATCATCAACCGCAACACGATGTTCGCGCGCCTCCAGCAGTTCGCCGC
Source organism: uncultured Alphaproteobacteria bacterium (assembly GCA_963756955.1). Classification (GTDB taxonomy): domain Bacteria; phylum Pseudomonadota; class Alphaproteobacteria; order Rhizobiales; family Beijerinckiaceae; genus Roseiarcus. The sequence goes on along the minus strand of CAVWPU010000012.1, from coordinate 150,321 downwards.
GCGGATCGCCGGCCCGGTCATGGCCGCGGGCCTGAGCGCCTGGATGGGGCATGACGGCAATTACTGGGGCCACAACGCGATCATCCGCACGCGCGCTTTCGCCGACCATTGCGGCCTGCCGGACCTGCCGGGCAGACCGCCGTTCGGCGGCCATATTCTCAGCCACGATTTCGTCGAGGCGGGGCTCATGCTTCGCGCCGGATATACCGTCTACATGCTGCCCAACCTTGGCGGCTCCTACGAAGAGAGCCCGCCCTCGCTCATCGATCTTGCGGCGCGCGACCGGCGATGGTGCCAGGGCAATCTCCAGCACGCGCGCGTCATCGGCGCCCGGGGCTTCACGCTGGCGACCCGGCAGCATCTCGCCAACGGCATCATGGGCTATCTCGCCTCGCCTCTCTGGATGGCGCAATTGCTGGTCGGCATCGTGCTGGTGCTGCAGTCGCACTACATCCGGCCCGAATATTTCACCAAGGACTTCTCCCTGTTTCCGGCCTGGCCGCGGTTCGACTACGAGCGCGCGCTGCAGCTGTTCGAACTGACGATCGCCATCCTGCTCGCGCCCAAGTTCCTCGGCCTCATCATTGCGCTTCTGGACCGCAAGACGCGTCGCGGCTCCGGCGGCGCGCTCGCGCTTATCGCCTCGACGTTCGTCGAGATCATCATCTCGGCCGCGTTTGCGGCGATCATGATGCTGATCCAGTCCGGATCGGTGGCGCAGATCCTGTCGGGACGGGACACCGGCTGGAATCCGCAGCGGCGGGACGACGGCTCGATCCCGCTCGCGAGCATCGCGCGCCGCCATCGCGCGCACACGCTGTTGGGCTTCATCACGCTGTTCGCGGCGATGCTGATCTCGCCCTCTCTGGTCATCTGGATGTCGCCGACGATCGCCGGCCTCATCTTTTCCATTCCCCTCTCCTGGGCGAGCGGCAATTTGTCGCTTGGCCTTGGCGATGCGCCGCATCGGACTTCTGCGCACGCCGGAGGAGACCTCGCCGCCCCCCGTGGTCGAGCGCGCCAACGCGCTCGCCGCCGAGCTTGCCCTGACCGGCGGCGACCATGACGACGCGCTCCAGGCGATCTGGGCGGACCCGACGCTGCGGGCCGCGCACGAATCCTTCCTTGCGGAGGCGCCTCGCCGTCGGCGCGGCGAGGTCGATGTCGAGACCGCCGTCGCGGCGGCGAAGCTCAACGACGCCCAGACGCTCGAAGACGCCCGCGCCTGGCTCAACGCCGCGCGAGCGGCTCGCCGTTCTCGGCGACCGCGCGCTGATCGCCATGCTGGCGCGCCTGCCAAGCGCGGCGGCCCAGCCGGACGCGGCCTGAGCTGACCCTAGCGGCCCACGCGTCTCAGTCGCGCCGAAGCGGCGAGACGCGGTCGAGCGCGGTGATCGACAGGAACCCGCCGATCCATGAGCCGAGCGCCGCGAACAACACATAGGCCCAATTCGACGTGTAGCTGATGACCGCAAAGGCCGCGAGCAGATACCAGACGCTGCTCCAGGTCGCCGCCGCGAACCGCCGGCGGGCGGAAACGGCGGCGTTGAAGAGCACATAGATGGCGTCGGTGAACGCGGTCGTCACAACGACTCCCCCGGCGATCAACGGATCGATGGTCGGCAGAATCATGGTTCCCTCCAGCGTCTGAGCGGCGCGCCGCCTGCCGCTGAACTCAGAGCAAGCGACCGGCGAGCCGCTGGCCGCGAAACGCGATCAACCCTCCATCGGCGGCGGCGTCCCGCGCAAGCTCGCCGCTCATCGGCGGGGCGCGGAACGGGCGATCGAACAGCGGAAACAGCAGCGAGTCCGGCGAGAAAGCCGCCGAGATGGGCGACCCAGGCGACCGGCATGTCCGAAAAGCCGAGCAGTTTGAGCGCCGGCGCCGAAAATGAAATTCGTCCCGAACCAGATCACGATGAAGATGAGCGAGCGACGCTCGAGGAAAACGTCGCGCAAGGCTCGCGGCCGGGATCGATCTCGACTTCGCGGCCGGCCGAGCGAGCCGAACGGCGCCGAGCGGCGCTCCGGGCTGAAACATGAAGCGGGTCGCCGCGCCCATGAGGCCCGGAATCCGCTCCCGACACGCCGATGAGCGGGGAGAAATCCATGGGCGAGATCACCCAATGCGCGAGCGCGCTGGCGATTGCGGTCGCCGCCATGAACAGAAGAAACCTCGCCGAGCCGAACCGGCGGGCGATCGGCGGCCCGAACGCGACCAGCCAGACGCAGTTGAGCAGCACGTGGGTCCAGGATCCGTGCAGAAAGGCGTAGGTCAGCAGCGTCCATGGCTTCGCGCCGCCGCCCAGCACATGCAATTCCCGGATCTGTCGCGCCTGCTGCAGCGCGGCCGGATCGCGTGTTCGCGCGGCTGAGCAGATCGATCAGCCGATCCGGCCAGATGGCGATGGTCAGCCGGCCGGGAATGAAGGCGTAATTCCGGATGATCCGGTCCTGGATCGCTTCGGGGGCCCAATTGTAGGCCGCGTAGATTCCGATGAGAACGGCGATGAGGCCAAGGACCACAGCGGGCGCATTGAACATCGGTTCGCGGCGGCGCGCGATCCGGCGCGGTTCGTTTGCGCTCATACCCTCTCCAGCCTTTCGGTCACCAACCCCGACGCCCCGCTTGATCGAAGCCGGGACCGACGCAGGCGAGGATAATCCGCCCCGGATACCCACCGAAGACAAGTGTAAACCGGCGTCATCGCTTTGGCGAATTTTCGATCCGTGCGCAACCGAGCGGCAAGGGCTCCTGGTGTTGCCGGCCGCGAACGGAATCGCGCTTAATCGGCGCTCGCCATGACAATTCATATTCCCGCCGACCCCGCTGACAGACTTCTGCGCCGAGATTTTCGCTCGCGTCGGCTGCCGGTCCGAAGAAGCGAGCCGCGTCTCCGCCTCGCTCGTCGACTCCAATCTCACGGGCCACGACAGCCACGGCGTCATCCGCGTGCCCCGTTATGTCGATTGGGTCCGCACCGGCGATCTCATTCCCAACCAATCGATCGAACGTCTTGTCGACACGCCAGTCATTGGCGTCGTCGACGGCCGCTTCGGCTTCGGTCAGACGATGGCGCCGATGGCGGTCGACATCGGCGTTGAAAAGGCGAAAGCGACGGGCCTTTCGGCAATTTCGCTGCGCAATTCCGGCCATGTCGGCCGCGTCGGCGAATGGGCGGAGCGCGCCGCAGCGGCCGGCTTTATCTCGATCCATTTCGTCAACGCCGCCGGCTCGATCCTAGTCGCGCCGTTCGGCGGCCTCGAGCGTCGGCTGTCGACGGCGCCCTTTTGCGTTGGCGTTCCGCGCGAAGGCGCTCCGCCCATCGTGCTCGATTTCGCGACCTCGCTGGTCGCCGAAGGCAAGGTCAATGTCGCAAGCCACGGCGGCAAGCCGCTGCCGCCCGACGCCTTGATTGGTCCCGACGGCGCGCTCTCCGGCGATCCGGCGCTGATCTACGGCCCGCTGACCTCGGAGGGGCCGCGCGACCACACCCGCGGCGCCGGCGCAATCCGCGCCTTCGGCGAGCACAAGGGCTCCGGCCTTGCGCTGCTGTGCGAACTCCTGGGCGGATCGCTCACTGGCAATGGCGCAACCGAACCGGACCGCAAATTCTCGAACGGCATGTTCTCGCTCTACCTCGACCCGAAGCGAAGTCGATCCCGCGCATGTCTTCGACGCCGATATGACGCGCTATCTCGATTGGTTCCAGCAAGGGAAAGCCATTCCGGGCGAAGCGATCCTGACGCCCGGCGAACCCGAGCGCGTGAGCCGCGCAAAGCGCGCCAAAGCGGCGTGCCGCTGCTCGGACGAGACCTGGGCGTCGATCGTCGCGACGGCGCGGAGCGTTGGCGTGAACCGGGACCTCTCGTTCTGAGTCTGCCCGCCTCTGAGCCCTGTGCCGATTCTCGGACCGGCGGTGCGCTTTCCGGGTTAGCCAAGGTAAACGCGCGTGCGCTTGCATCCCGGCGACGCTTGGGCGCGCGCCCTTTCCGTTGGGAAATGGCATGGTCCCTGCCTCATCTCATGCGAGCCCAAGCCGAAGGAGTCGAATTGCGTCCCATTCCGGGACGCAGTCGGGGAACGAGCCGCGGGAGAATTCAAGGGTGAAGCTCGCTGCCACGATGGAACTCTACGCCTACTGGAACCAGTTTGCGGGGCAGACGCAGCGCGCCCGAGCGCAACGCTGTCGACCCCGGCGCGATCCGCGGCGTGCTGGCCGACACGTTCGTGCTCGATTTCGACGATCAGCGCGGCTTTCCGTTTCGGATCGCTGGATCGACGAGCCAATGCGCTTTTCCTCAAGGAGCTGAGGGGTCTTTCCTTTCTCGACCTTTGGCGCGACGCCGATCGCGACGAGCTCGATTCAATTCTTCATTGCGTCGCCGACGAAGCGCAGGCCTTCCTCATCGGCGCCGAGGCCGGGCCGCCCGGTCTGGCAGCCGTGGACGTCGAAGTCATTCTCCTGCCGCTTCGTCATCATGGATTCACCCATTCCCGCGTCCTCGGCGGCCTTGCCGTCCATGCCGCGCCCGCATGGATGGGTCTGATCGGGGCCGGCCCGATCGCGCTCACCTCGCTGCGCGCGCTCGATTCGTCGACGCCGGAGCGCGCGGCGCCGGCGGACGCTGCGCCTGCCAGCTTTTCGCTCCGCAATATGCCGAGGCGCTACAAACATTTGTTTGTCTATTCCGGCGATCGGCCCGCAACCTGACGCTGCGACATGCAGAGCGCGTAAGAGCGCCTTAATCCCTAAGGCGTTATGGTCACCGCGCTTGCCGGGCTGCTTGCGATTCCTTGAGGGGCTCAATGATCGCGCTCGGCCGGCGTCCGAGAATTCGAGGAGCACGCCGCCATGGGCGCATTGGCATGGAAACTCCCGGAGCCGGACCAAGTGGAGCGTCGACAGGACCAGCGCGTCAAGGTGCGGCTTCTGGGACGATTCATGCGGTCCGACCGCAAAGAATTCGACTGCGAATCGATCGATGCGTCGCCGAGCGGCATCGCCTTTTCCTCCAGACGCCGGCGTTCAACCCGGCGAGCGCATCGTCGCCTATCTCAACCAGATCGGACGCGTCGAGGGCCGGGTGGCGCGGATCTTTCCCGGCGGATTTGCGATCCAGATGAACGTGCCGCCCGCCAAGCGCGACAAGTTGGCGAGCCAGATTGCGTGGCTCGCGAACCGCCAGGCGCTCGGGCTTACCCGAAGACCGACGCCATGAGCGCATCGCGCCGCGAGACCGGTATACGATCCTGCAGGCTCCCGAACGGACGCGAATTCACCGCGACCCTGATCGATATTTCGATGTCGGGGGCGGCGCTCAACGTCGATTGTGAGCCCCCGATCGGCGCGCGCGTGTCGGTCGGCGCGACGCCGGCCGAGGTCGTCCGCCACGTCAATTGCGGAATCGCGGTTGAATTTCTAACCCCGTTGCCTGCCGACGAGTTCGGCGAAGACACAACGCTCTGACCTCAGCCGATCAGCGGTCTTGGCGGCGCGTCATTCGGCAGAATCGATCGGCTTCAATCCCAAGGCGAACCGGCGCCAATTGTCGACGTAATGGGCGGCGGACTGACGCAGCTTCGCTATCGCCTCCTTATCCAGCGTCCGGATCGCCTTGGCGGGCGACCCCATGATCAGCGAATAGTCGTCGAAGGTCTTGCCCTCGGTCACCAGCGCGCCGGCGCCGACCAGGCACCCGCGCCCGATCCTCGCGCCGTTGAGCACGATCGCGCCCATGCCGATCAGCGAACCTTCGCCGATCGCGCAGCCGTGCAGAATGGCGTTATGGCCGATCGTGCACTCTTCGCCGATGTCGAGGGGAGATCCCATGTCGGTGTGCAGCGTGCAGGATTCCTGAATGTTGGTGCGCGCGCCGATGTTGATCGGCTCGTTGTCGCCGCGCAGGACCGCGCCGAACCAAATGCCGACATCGAGCCCGACCACGACATCGCCGATCACGCTGGCGTTGGGCGCGATCCAGAAAAAGCCTTCAGGAGGCAGCGTCGGCCGTCGGCCTCGAGCGGCGGATCGGAGCGGAATAGAGCGCGGCCAGCGAGAAGCAGCCTATTCCTCGCCGTCGAGATCGACGTCGAGGATCGCCATCTGCAGCGTGAAGCTCGAAGCCGCGGGGTCGTCGGCGGAGATGACGCCGAGAAAATCGGGACCATTGTTGAGTTCGACCGAGTCGGTTTTCTTGAGCCGCCCGGCGATGGTCAATTTGTCGTTCTCGAACAGACGGCGAAGATAATCCTGCAGCACGGGACGGCCGACCGGCACCTTCATCTCGAACGCGAACGAGCGGTCGCCGTCCTCGTCGTCGACCGTGATCGTTCCGAGCTTGCGTTCGCCGAGCGATCACATCCGCCGCTTCGCCGGACTTCGAATTCGGCGCGACCTGAAGCGTCGGCGCGCCGAAGGAACGGCGCAGGAACTCACGCAGTTTTGCGATTTCGGCTTTGTCCATGGCTTCTCTCCGGCTCGCGCGCGACGAGGCTTGGCACGAAGAGACGCGGCGTTGCAAGACGGGAAATCAGCGGCGATGCGTCATTTTTCAGCGAGCATGAGGGCCTGGCTTTTAGCGCCCGCAGCCTTGCGCCGCGACCGCCTTCCGCTCCGCCCCGTTCGCCGCCGCGCCGCTACAACTTTACGCTTCGAGCGCCTTCTCGGCGAGGATCTGGTTCATGTCGCGCGCCGGCTCGGCGCAGCCCGCTTCGCCGACGATGCGCGCGGGAACGCCCGGCGACCGTCTTGTTATGCGGCACCGGATGAAGCACCACCGAGCCCGCCGCCACCCGGGCGCAATAGCCGATCTCGATGTTGCCGAGGATCTTCGCGCCCGCGCCGATCAGCACGCCATGGCGGATCTTGGGATGCCGGTCGCCGGTCTCCTTGCCGGTGCCCCCAAGGGTCACGCCCTGCAGGATCGAAACGTTGTCCTCGATCACCGTCGTCTCGCCAACCACGAGGCTGGTTGCGTGATCGAGGAACACGCCTTTGCCGATGCGGGCGGCCGGGTTGATGTCGACGCCGAACGCCGCCGAGACGAGGCTCTGCAGGCTCAGGGCGAAATCGCGCTTGCCCGCCTTCAAAAGCCAATGCGACAGGCGATAGGCCTGCAGCGCCTGGAAGCCCTTGAAATAGAGCAACGGCTCGATCATTCTGCAGGCAGGCCGGATCGCGATCGGCGACCGCCATGATGTCGGCGTGGAACGCTTCGCCGATCGAGGGGTCGCGCGCGATCGCGTCATCGAAGGTCTGCCGGATCAGCGCGGCGGGAAGGTCGCGATGATCGAGCCGCGAGGCGACGCGATGCGACACCGCTCCTTCGAGCGTGTCATGGTTGAGAACGTTCACGGCAAGAAACAGCGCCAACTCCGGCTCGCGCCGTGTCGCTTCCTCCGCTTCCTGGCGGATGCGGGCGAACAGCGGATCAGCGCCCGCAATCCCGACGACCCGGGCGGTCAAACTCTGCGCCATCAACAAAACTCCCAAACTCGACCGGCTTGAGGAGCAGTTTAGCACAAGCCAGAACCCGGGCGAAGAGCCGGGCCGGGCCTGTGCGCCGTGCCTCCCTCAGAGTCAAATTTTGGGCGGCTTGTCTGCCGTCAATCAGGACAGTCGGTCGTCTGTCTGGTGACGCTCGCGCCCGTATTGTTGTTTTGTCGTCGTCGTCGTCCGGCGTGTTGCACGGGCGCGCCCGGTCCCGGGGCTACGACCACCGGTCTGGGTTGGGACGCCGCGCCGCCAATGACGCCGCCTGCGACGCCGCCGACCGCCGCGCCAACCGGCCCGCCTACCACGGCGCCTGCTACGGCGCCCCCGGCCGCGCCGGTCACAACGCCGTCGCCGTCAGCCAGGGCGAGGCTCGGCAGAGCCGTGATTGCCAGAGCCGAAAGTCCGATGATCATACCGCGCATGATTTTTTCCTCGTTTCGCCTTAAAGACGGGGCGAAACGCGCGGTCAAAAGAATGGTTCCGAGAGCTCGCCGCTGAGTAAGACGAGGGCGGCTCGATGTGTAACAATAAACAATGGCCGTCGCAGGAACGCGGAACAAGCGGGCCCGCACGCTGTTACGTTTGGTCGTGGTATGTCCTAAGGACACTGGGATAGACAAGAATGCGTCTGTTGCTGGCACTCATCGTTATTATTTATCTGGTCGGCGTCGGCGTAGTCCTCTCGCCGATCATTCGATCCACGTGGAATACCGAGCCAGCCGCTGTGCTCGCCGACCGGATTGTTCAAGCGCTGCCCGAGGCGCTCGCCTGGCCGCTCAAGGCGGCGCACGCCTTCGCCGGCTCTTAAGAGCCCGCCGCTCCGCTTCACAACTCGATGATCGCGACCGCGCGCGTCCAACCCGCCGAGGCCCCCTCGATTTTCGTTGGAAAGCAAGAGACCGTGAAGCCGGTCGACGGTAGAGCCTCGAGGTTGTGCAACTTCTCGATATGGCAATAGCCGACGTGGCGGCCGGCCTTGTGCCCCTCCCAGATGATCGAAGCGTCATGCGTTTGGGCGTAGCGCTTGGCGGTGTGGATAAAGGGCGCGTCCCAACTCCAACCGTCAGTTCCCGTCACTCGAACGCCCTGTCTAAGAAGATGCAGCGTCGCCTCGGCCCCAATTCCGCAGCCTGATGCGACATAATCGGGGCGTCCGTATTTTGCGCCGGCGCTCGTATTGACCACCACGATGTCGAGTGGCTGCAAGGCGTGGCCGATGCGCCCAAGCTCTTCGTCAATGTCGGCGGCGGTCACGACATAGCCATCAGGAAAATGCCGGAAGTCGAGTTTCACGCCCGCCTGAAAGCACCATTCAAGGGGCACTTCGTCGATTGTCCAGGCCCTTTCCCCCTCGTTCATGGTCGGGTGATAATGCCAGGGCGCGTCGAGGTGAGTGCCGTTATGCGTTGTCAGCTGCACCCGTTCGATCGCCCACCCTTGCCCTTCCGGCAAATCCTCTTTCTTGAGGCCGGGAAAGAACGGCAAGATCTGGGACAGGCTCTGCTGATGATCGATGTATTCGATCTTCGGATTGTGCCCTGGCGGGTCGGCCGGGACGTCATTCTGCAGCGGCGCAGAAATATCGATGAAGCGTCGAGCCATGGATTCCTCTTACCGCTCGTCCTCGCGCTTGGGATGCGTGCACCCATCCGTCAGTTCGAGCGCCGAGCCAAGGAAAGCCACACTCCCCCGCCGATGAGAACGGTTCCCGAGAGCCGCCCAAGCAATTTGACACGGCTCGGCTTCATGAACCAGGCGCGGCCCATGCCGGCCGCGACCGCCCAGGCGCAATCGAAGACGCCGGCGATCAGCACCGAGGCGACGCACATCGCGGCGAGCTGCGGGCCCGCGGGCAGCCGCGGATCGATGAATTGCGGCAGGAAGGCGGTGAAGAAGACGATCGTCTTCGGGTTGGACAGCGCGACAAGCAAGCCGCGCACAAAGCGGGTGCGGCCCGTCTCCAGGAGCTCCTCGCCGCCCTCGCCTGCGTGCCGCCACGCCTGCACGCCGAGCCAGATCAGATAGGCCGCGCCGGTCCAGCGCAGCGCGGTGAACAACAGATCCGCATGGGCGTGGACCCAGTTGAGCCCCAGCGCGATCGCCGCCAGCAGCAAGGCGTTGCCAAGAGTCGTGCCGGCGACCGTGGTCAGCGCGGCGCGCACGCCGCGCGTGGCGCCGGTCGAGATGACCAGCGTGACGATTGGTCCCGGCACGATGATCAGGACGACCGTGATCAAAAGAAAGGCCGTGAATAGTTCGATATTCATGGGTCAACGCTCCGCTCGCGCATCCTTAACCCTAGGGCGCGGTCCAGAACAGCCCGATCGTGAGCGCAACGCCAAGGGCGACGACGGCGAGCTTCAAGAGCTTCTCGTTGACGCGTCTCAGCATCAAGGCGCCCGCCCAGCCGCCGAACGAGGCGCCAACCGCGGTGACCAGCGCCTGCGGCCAATGGACGTCTCTGGAAAAGACGAAGATCGCAACCGCGGAGGCGTTGACGACGCCCGCGAGAATGTTCTTGGCCGCGCCCGCATTGCGCACCGCCAATCCCATCATCGTCAGCGAAGCCATCATCAGAAGGCCGATGCCGCCGCCGAAATAGCCGCCGTAGACGGCGATGAAAAACTGCGTCGCGCCCGCGCCGCGAGGCGACAACAGCGTTTCACCAGGCGGCGGCGCTTTGCGAAAGAAACTGCCCCAGGCGAAGAGCGCGGTCGCAAACAGGACTAGCCACGGCACGAGTCGGGCGAAGATCGACGGCGGCGTGGCGAGGAGAATGAGCGCGCCAAGCGCGCCCCCGATGAGGCTGATGACGAATAGCCTTCGCATCGTGAGCCCCGTCGGGGTCCCCGCATCCGCGCGACCGGTGAAGCCGGTGACGAGCTGCGCCGGAAACAGCGCCACGGTCGAGGTGATGTTGGCGGCGCGCGCGTCCATGCCGGTCAGCATCAGCGACGGAAGGGTGATGAACGAGCCGCCGCCGGCGAGCGCATTCTGCACCCCCGCCCACGTCGCGGCGATGAAGAGGATGATGAGAGCTGTCATCGCGATATTCTTTGGACTGGAGCCGACCCGAGTGGCGGGCGCGCGGTAGAGGCGGCGAGACGTTCTAGTGCGCGCTGCGAAAAAGAAAACCCAAGCCGGGACCGCACCAGGCCGGCGGCGTCATAAAACAGATTTAGAACGGCGCCTATAAAAACAGCAAAGACCGCGCTACAGTGAAGGTTGCCGAAGATGCGGCCAAGGCGCGACATCAATCGGCGCCCGGGGCGTAGCGCCATTCGCATGCGGAGGAAGAAATGAAAGCCAAGCTGCTTTTGTCGGCCGCGGCCATCGGGCTCTTCGCGCTTTCGCCCGCGCTCGCCGAGACCATCACGATTCCCCTGGTTCCTGGTTCATTGGACGGCGCGGACTCGAGCGCCGGCGACGGCGGCCCCGGCGGACCGGCTAGCGCCACTGCAGATAGCCCTGCGGACCCCGCCAACTCAGCGTTTGCGACCGGAGGCGCCGGCGGGAGCGGCGCGGCGAATGGCGGCGCTGGCGGCGTCGCGAACGCAACCGCGATCACTACGACGACCGACGCCTCGGGAAACGCCTCGAGCCAATCGAGCGCGACAGGCGGCGCCGGAGGCACTGGCGGCCTGATCGTGTTCACCGGCATCGGCGGCAAAGGCGGCGCCGCGAACGCATCCGCCGTCAGCACAGCGCCCGGCGCCTCCGGGACTGTCTCAGCAACGTCGACCGCTACCGGCGGGAGTGGAGGAGTCGGAGCCAGCGGCGAGCCCAGTGGAGGAAATGGCGGCGACGCGACGGCAGCGGCTTCGGCAACAGGCAGCGGTCCCGTTAACGTCTCGGCCAGCGCCATCGGCGGCAATGGCGGCTCCGATGGCGGCGCGGGAGGCTCGGCCCTATTGTCGAATGGCGGTGCAGGTCCAGCGGTTTTTGGCCGATCGTCCAGCGGCCCAGTTGTTGTCCTGGGGTCGGCAACGGCCGGAAACGCCGACAACTCCTTTGTCCTCCCTGTCGACGTCAACGGGGTCTCGGTTACGCTGTCGAACGCGGTGGGCGGCTCCACGACGGGTCGCTGAGCTTGACGCAGTCAGCCACCGCCGGCGCCGGCGGCGACGCCGGCGCTGGCGGCGACGCGACGAGCATGTTGAACGGGACCAATCCGTCCGGCGCAAGCGCCTACTCGCTGACCGCCAACGCGACTGGCGGGCCTGGCGGAGGCATGTTCTTCGTCGGCAATGGCCCAGGAGGCTCCGCAACAGCGACGGTGACAGCAGCGAGTTCGGTCGACCATGGTTCTGTCAGCGCGGTCACATCCGCAACTGGCGGGGACGCGGGGAGCGATGGCGAACTTGGCGGCGGGCCCCCCGGGGGCGCTGCGACTGCCACATCCGCCGCGACAGAAAGTGGTCTCGGGGGCGCCGCGAATTCTTCAGCAACCGGCACAGGCGGCTTTGGAGGAGCCAGGATTGACGGCGGGGGCGGCGACGGCGGCGAGGCGGACGCAAGCGCCACATCGACAGCCACGAATGGAGGCACGGCGTCAGCAGGAGCCGTTGCGAGCGGCGGCGCTGGCGGTACGAACGAAGAAGGTTCTACCGGCGACGGCGGCGCGGCCAACGCTTCGGCCTCAGCGACCTCTTCGACCGGCAACACCGCCCACGCGACAGCGACCGGGGCGCCGCCCCTGGGGCAACAGAGACCGATGTTAAACCTGGCAACGGAGGGGCCGCCACGGCTTCCGCCGCCTCCCAAGTTCTGAGCGTAGGGAATTCTACGGCGAGCGCCGGCGCGACTGGTGGAGGGGGTGGGTTTTCCAGCTCCGAGTTCTCAGGCGGTTTAGGGGGCGACGGATCGGCGTCGGCTAGCGCCTCCACCAAGTCTGGCTCCGCATCGGCGATTGCGAACGCCATAGGCGGCGCAGGAGGCGCCTCTGCGATACTTTCATCCAACGGCGGGAACGGCGGCGATGGATCCGCGAGCGCGACCGCAACAGGCGGCGCCTCCATCGCGAACGCTTCCGCGACGGGCGGCGCAGGCGGCGACGGCGGCGGTGTCTTCGAACCCGGCGGGAATGGCGGGAACGGCGGCAACGGGAGCGCCAACGCCAGCGCGACGGCGATAGGCGGCGGCCCTGCAACCGCCACCGCGACGGCTTTGGGCGGCGCGGGCGGCGCAGCGGGGGGCGCGCCGGGATCTGACGGCGTGGCTGGGAAAGCCGACGCGACCGCATCGGCGACTGCCGCCGGCGGGGCAAAGGCCCAATCCCTCGCTACTGCAACCGGCTCTGCGGCCCACGCGCAATCGACGTCGCAGACGAGCGTGGGCGGGATCACCGCCAAAACGGTCGCCTCCTCGAGCACCGACAGCACAGCGACGACCCATGCGATCGCTCAAGCGGGCGGCGGCCAAAGCCTCGTCAACCCGGGGCAGTCGGCATACGCCTTCGCAACCGCCCTGCCCGCAAAATCGTATTCGACCACGCTTGTTGGCGGCGCGAGCAACGTCGCAAGCGCCCTGCTCAGTCCAGGCGAAGTCGTCTTGGGAACCTCTATCCTCGGGGCCAACCTCAGCGGCGACGGATCCGTTTCGAACACGTATAGCGCGAGCTCGACCTTCGACTTCGCCGCCAAGGGCAATCTCATTCTCGGGCTGATCGCTCCGTTGGACGGCGCGCCGACCGACTTCCAACGGATCGACTTCTCCGTAACGGTCGATGGAACGGGAGTGGTGGACGAGACCTTCACCAGCCTTGCGACGGCGGATCTCTTTTTTGACGATCAGGTGCTCAAGCTCGGCGCCGTGTCCGGCATGGCCGAGGTCACGTTTTCCTATGATCTCGTCGCTGGCGGCGCGGGCGGCTACGGCATGGATCTCGCCTTCGGCGGGGCGGTTCCCGAACCCTCGACCTGGGCCATGATGCTGATCGGATTCGCCGGCCTCGGCTACGTGGCCATGAGACGAGGCGGAAGAGGCCGGTCGACGCTAAATCAGCCATCGACGTAGCCGCGCTTAAGCGAAATCGCGCGACGCAACCTTGTGCTCGGCGATCAGCGCCGCGAGATCGAGACCGACCGGCTGCCCGTCGACGACCCGCCATTCGCCTGCGATCATCACCCGGTCCGCGCGATGCGCGCCGCACAGAACCAGCGCCGCGAGCGGATCATGCGCGCCCGAGAAGCGCGGCTCGTCGAGCTTGAATAGAGCAAGGTCCGCCTCATAGCCCTCCGCGATCCGGCCGATGTCCGAACGCCCGAGGCAGCGGGCCGAGCCTTCAGTCGCCCAGCGGAGCACATCGCGATGCGTCACCTTGTCGGCGCCGTAGCGCAAGCGCCCGATCATCAGCGCATGCCGGATCGCCTCCATCATGTTGGAGGAATCGTTGGAGGCCGAGCCGTCGACGCCGAGGCCCAGCGGCGAACCAGCGGCCTCCAAGCTCGCAGGTCCGACAGATGCCCGACGCGAGCACCATGTTCGACGCCGCGCAATGGCAGATTCCGACCTTTGCCTTGCCAAGCCGCGCGATCTCCTCGGCATTGAAATGAACGCCGTGCGCGAGCCAGACGCGGCTCGACATCCAGCCTGTCTCTTCGAGAAGATCGACCGGCCTCAAGCCATACATCTCGAGGCAGAACCGTTCTTCGTCCTCGGTCTCGCAGAGATGGGTGTGAAGCTGGCAGTCGTAGCGTTCTGCAAGCTTCGCGCTCTCGATCATGAGATTTTTCGAGATCGAGAACGGCGAACAGGGCGCGAGCGCGACGCGAATGTGCGCGCCCGGCTTCGGATCGTGGAACAGCTTCAGCACCCGCTCGCTGTCGGCAAGGATCGTCTGCTTCATCCTGCACGACGCTGTCGGGCGGCAGCCCGCCGTCCTTTTCCGACAGGTTCATCGAGCCGCGCGAGACGGTCATGCGCATGCCGAGGGAGCGCGCCTCCTCGACTTCGATGTCGACCGCGTTCTCGAGTCCATCCGGATAGAGATAATGATGATCGGCGGCCGTGGTGCAGCCGGAGAGCATGAGCTCGGTCAGCGCGAGCCGAGACGCGAGCCGCAAGTGGTTCGGCTTGAGCCGCGCCCAGATCGGATAGAGCGCGACGAGCCAGGGAAAGAGCGCCTTGTTGATGGCGGCGGGGTGGGCGCGGGTCAGCGTCTGATAGAAATGATGATGCGTGTTGACGAGCCCCGGCAGCACGACATGGCCCGAGCGCGTCGAACGTTGCGTCAACGCGCTCCGGCGTCTCGCCGCGCCCGACAAGCCCGGCGATCCGCGTCCCATCAATGACGATCCCGCGCTCCGCGCCGTCGGCGAAGATCGCCAACGGGTCTTTGATCCACGTCCGCATGCGGCCTCCTGAGCGAGGTAGGTAGTTTCCACAATTCTCCCGACTATGCCGAGGCTTTATGTTTTCACAAAATGAACCGTCACAATCTGCTTGAGCGCTCGTATGCAATCGTCGTTGCTGATCCAATCCGGCCGTTCAATACGGCACGACAGTCCTTCGGCGATGTCGAACATCAGCATCGACCGCGTTCTGCCCTCTCTGGGAAATGAAACTGTAGTTTACGAGGACCGCGCCATTCGAGTCACGTCGGTGAACATTGCTCCCGGCTCGATCGAGAAGCTACGTCGCCATCAGCTTCCTTCAGTCTTCATTACGGGGTTTTACGAGCTGCTTTCCGCCAGTTCTATCGATGGCGTGTCAGCAGCGGTCGCGCACGACTCAAATATCACCACTCTCCAAGAGACCAGCTCCCTAGTCGCAGTCGGCTGGCCTCATGTGCTGGAAAGCTGGCGACCCGCGCCGTTCAGATCCTTCGCAGAGCTGTCCTGCGTCATGACGAAGTTTACGATCAGAGTTCGAGCATCGATCGCGCGCGTTGCGAGTCTGGAGCGGGTTGACGAAAAAATGAGAAAGGGCGAGCGCTTCGCGTTCTCGGCGCTCGGAACCAACATCTACGAAAAGCGCGGCGACAAGTGGCTTATCGTGCATCACCACGCGAGCAAGGCCGCGCATCTGACGACGTGAGAAACGGCGGGAGCTCCGCCGTTCGAGAGGGCTCCTTCCCGATCCTTCGATCGACCACGCTCGTGAGCGCTCTCCTACATCGGCGGGTCGATGCCGTTGTTGCCGACCACAACGAAGCCCGCAGCGAGCACGCCATCGTCGCCTTTTTGGGCGGGAACGAAGACGGTCGCGCCGGGCTTGAGGTCCGCCTCGGTCGCCGGGCCGAACGTGACGATCGGAACGCCATCGGGGATCGCGATCTTCTTCTCCTTGCCGCCGCTATAGGAGAGATCGAGGGTCCGCCCGTCGACGCCCTTGACCGCGTTGGTGACGGTCGCATTGGTCATCGAGCTTTTCGGCTTCAGGTCCCAGGGATAATTGCCTTCGCCGGTCCCCTTCAGCGCGGGCGGGAAGACCAGCACTTCGATGGCTCCGTCTCCGCCTGACGCCGTGGGAAGCGAGGCGATGCCGACGAAATCCCCGGGCTTGATGTCCTCGACGGACGCCTTGGCGACGCCAGCCATCTTCCAGCCGGGCTTCAGCATCAGCACGGCGTTCGGCCCTTCGCGGGTTTTGACCGTAAGCGTCGACCCGTCGAGGCCGACGATCGTTCCGCGCACCCGGACGGTTTCCGCGGCTTGGCGTTGGCGAAAGGGCCGCGATTCCGAGGAACGCCGCGACCGCAATCGCGCGGCCGAGATTTTGGAGCAATTTCAGATTCATTCTTCAACTCTCCACGGTGGTTCTATTAAAACCGCTTGTTGCGACGCCCGCGCGATCGACCGGGATTGGGCATAGCAGAGTTGATAACGATCGAAGCCCGCAGTTTATTCGACGACGCGAATACGACATTTGTACTTTTGCGAGCGCGCCCAATCCGCTATCGACTTCCCGTCGCTCGCCCGAACTTTGCTCTTGGTTGGCCCGCGCGCGCTGACCACCTCCGCATGGCGATCGCGAATGATCGCCATTTTGGCGACCCCCGTCATTGCCGAACCGGCGTCGAGATTGAGGCGGAATCCGGCGATCTGATCCGCGTGCGAGGCCTCTGCGGCGGGCGTCGTTCGGCGTGTGGCCGTGGACGACGAAAAAGCCGCTGAAGCCCTCCGTGCCCGGGCCGATGGTCGAGGAACGGCCGGCGCACCCAGGCCCAGTGACGATCTTCGTCGAGCTTGGCGAGGGGCATGTTCCAGGGAGCGGCGAGAAAAGTCTCGAGTTCGACTTGCGGGTTGACGCCCGCGTGGACGAACAGAACCTGGCCCGAGCGCCAGCTTGCCCTTAAAGACGCGAGCCAGGCGCTGCACGCGCGGAGGCAGCGACGCGCGCGCCTCGGTCAGCATATCATCGAGATACTCCGGCGCCTCCTCGACTCTTGAGAAACTCCGCCATCGTCCGGTCGCCGCCATTGCCGATCCAAGTGTCGAACGCGTCGATCGCATCGTCCCAACGGCGTCTCGGAATCGAGCGCGAGCCGCATCATCGTCTCGTGATTGCCCATGAGCGCGATCGCCTCGTCGGCGCCGACGCGCGCTTTCGCCGCCGATCGCAAGATCGATCGCGCCGAGACTGTCGGGTCCGCGATCGATGAGGTCGCCGAGAAAGACGATCGCGCGCTTGTCGCGCAGCTTGGGTTCGCGCGCGGCCTCGTCGATGAGCGCGGCGAGAAGATCGCTGCGCCCGTGAATGTCGCCGATCGGCGAAAACCTCCGCCTCCGGGCTTACGCCGAGCGGCAGCGAAAATCCTCGACGCTCGACGACCACGGACATGAGATGACACCTGGCGCGACGGGACCGCACGGCGAGCATTGCACGGCCGCGCCCGCGCGCGCTAGGATCGCGCCCATGTTCCTCAAGTTTCTTCGCCAATCTGCGCCAGGCGCACGTGCCGGCGACGCCGCGCGAATATCTCGACCTCATGCGCGCGCTCGAAGGCGATCTGGCGCAGCATGTCGGTCGACGAATTCTATCGCCTCGCGCGCGCGCTCCTGGTCAAGGACGAGCGCAATCTCGACAGGTTCGACGTCGTCTTCGCCGCCACCTTCAAGGGCGTGCTCAGCGTCGCCGCCGCGGTCGAGGCCCGCGACCTGCCGGAGGAATGGCTGCGCCGAATGATGGAGCGCTATCTCAGTCCCGAGGAGCGGGCCGAGATCGAGAAGCTCGGTTTCGAGAAGCTGATGGAGACGCTGCGCGAGCGCCTCGCCGAGCAGAAGGGCCGCCATCAGGGCGGCTCGAAATGGATCGGCACAGGCGGGACGTCGCCGTTCGGCGCCTATGGCGACCATCCCGAGGGCGTGCGCATCGGCCAGGACAAGGGCCGCCGCGGCAGCGCCGTCAAGGTCTGGGACCGGCGGGACTTCAAGGACTTCGACGGCGACGCGGAGCTCGGGCCGCGCAACATCAAGCTGGCGCTGCGACGGCTTCGGCGCTTCGCCCGCGAAGGCATGGCCGAAGAGCTCGATCTCGACGGCACGATCCGCTCGACCGCCGACAAAGGCTATATCGACGTCCAGCTGAGGCCCGAGCGGCGCAACGCCGTCAAGGTGCTCCTGTTTCTCGACGTCGGCGGCTCGATGGATTGGCACGTCGAAGCGGCCGAGCAGCTGTTCTCCGCGGCAAAAAGCCAATTCAAGCGGCTCGACCATTTCTACTTCCACAACTGCCTCTACGAGAGCGTGTGGAAGAACAACCGCCGCCGCCACGACGAGCGCGTGCCGACGCGCGACCTCATCAATTCCTACCGGCGCGATTATCGCGTCGTCTTCGTCGGCGACGCTTCCATGAGCCCGCACGAGATCATGGCGCCCGGCGGCTCGGTCGAGCATCTCAATCCGGAGCCCGGAAGGGTGTGGCTCGAGCGCGCGCTTCTCGCCTGGCCGCGCAGCGTCTGGATCAATCCGACGCCGCCGAGCGCCTGGAATCATTCGCTGTCGACGTCGATGATCGCCGAGATCTTTCAGCATCGCATGTTTCCGCTGACCCCCGACGGGGTCGAAGCGGCGATGCGGGCGCTGGCCGCCTGACGCTCGCGCGCCCGTGACCCGCGCGTCATTCCCTGACCACCAGCACCGAACATTGCGCGTGGCGCACGATCGTCTTGGCGTTCGAGCCGAGCAGATAGTCCGACATGACGGGACGATGCGAGCCGACGACGATGAGGTCGGCGTCCCATTCGGACGCCTCCTGCAGGAGCTCGTGATAGATTCCGCCCGCCCGGGTCGCTGCGCTCTTGCGCTCGGCCGGCAGATCGATGCCGGCGAGAATCGCATCGAGCGCCTCCTTGGCCCGCTTCTCCTGCTCGACGTCGAAATCGACCGGCACATATTCCATGAACGTGGCCGGCATGACGGGCTGGACATTGACCAGCCTCAATTCGCCGCCGCCCGTCTTCGCCAGTTCCAGCGCCTGCGCCAGACCCTTTGGAGCTGGCGTGGGCTCGGCGAGATCGACCGCGAGAACGATGCGCTTGTACATGGCAATCCTCCCTTGTCGTCGAACGCCGTCGCTCGGATGCCGTCCCGCTCGAACGTGAGACGCTCTTTACCGTCTGGCAAGGCTCTTGCAGCAAATAGCGCGAGGCCGCGCCTGAATCGCCCGTATGCGCTCGCTGGCCGCTCGCGACGCGACCGCGCGACGATAGTCATTGTTCCTTCGCCGACGGATCGCTATAAGGCCGCGAAATTCCACGCGGAAACAGGGATCGCCAATGAACGACGTGTCCGTTGAAAGTTACAAGCCGTCGGACGACGAACCGTTCATGAACGACCGACAGAAGGAATATTTCCGCCGCAAGCTGATCGCCTGGCGCGAATCGATTCTGGCCGAAAGCCGCGACACGCTGGCCGCCCTGCAGCAGGAAAGCGAAAACCACCCCGACTTCGCCGACCGCGCGTCTTCGGAAACCGACCGCGCGATCGAGCTGCGCGCCCGCGACCGCCAGCGCAAACTGATCGCCAAGATCGAGGCCGCGCTGGCCCGCATCGACGACGGCTCCTACGGCTATTGCGTCGAGACCGGCGATCCGATCTCGCTCAGGCGCCTCGACGCGCGTCCGATCGCGACCCTGTCGGTCGAGGCGCAGGAGCGCCACGAACGGCGCGAGCGGATTTATCGCGACGAGTGATTCGCCGTCGCGTTCGCCGCGACCGACGCAATGAAGCTGCGCCGTCCGAGCGTTGGCGACGCCTGCTTACGCAACGGAGATCGTCGGCGCGCCAAGCGGAATCGGCGGCGTCTTCGACACGGCCGCGACCGCCGCAAGCGTCAGGGGGCCGTGTCAGTCGGACTTTTCGCGGCCGAGCAAACGCGCCATTTCCGCTTCGAGCAAATCGAGGTCGGCGAACGGATCGTCGACTTTGGGCGGCGGCTTGCCGCTCGGCGCGGCGTTTGTCTTGTCTCCCGGCGGCGCGGGCGTCGGCTGATTTTCTGCGCCCCGTCGGACGCCGGCGACGACGCGGGCGTCTTCGGCGCGGGCCGCGCTTGGGCCAAGGCCGCGCTGGCCGGCCGGAACGGTCGCCGTTGGCCCCACGACCGGCTCCGCTTTCGCCGTTGCGTACGGCTGGCTCCGCTTTCGAGCCGACCGCCGGCTCCGGCTTCTCTGGACGGCGCGGCGGCGCGGGCGCGACAGGAGAGGCGCGCCGGGGATTGCCTCGGGCCTCTCGCGGGCGTCTGTTCCGCAGCGCGGGCGCGGCGCGCCGCGGTTCGGCGAGGCGTTGGCGGGGATGATCGGCGGGGGCATCGCCGCGCGCGACTGCACGGGACGCGGCTCCGCCTGACGCGGCGGCGAACTCGGCGGCGCTGGCCGCGCCGGCTCCGCGGCTTGCGTCGGCGCGCGGCGCGGCGGAAGCCGGGGCGCGCCGGTTCGGGCGCGATGGGGCGGACGGACGCCGGTGCGGAAGCGGAGCGGGCTGCGGACGCTTGGGGCCGGCGGCGGGCGGGACGGACGCCTGGCGGGAGCGGGCGGCGCGACAGTGGGCGGGGCGGCAGGGCAGCGCTATGGGCGCAGCCATCGGCGGCCGGCGCGGACGCGGGCGGCGGGATGGGGCCTTGGCGGCGACCTTCGCCGGCGCTTCGGCGACCGCTGACGCAGGCGCGGCGGCGGCCTGCCGCACCGGCGTGCTCGGCACGAGCAGAGGCGAAGCCTGGGTGGTCTCGCGCGCCGGGACCGCGGCGCGATTGATCTGCAACTCGACCAGAACGTCGTTCGGGCCGCCGATCATGACCAGATGTTCGATATTGTCGCGCCGGATCAGCACGAGCTGCCGCTGCCCGTCGAGGCTGAACGCGTCGACCAGCCCGAGCCGCGGCTGGCGGGTCCGTCCGCCCGGAACGCGCAGCCGATTGGCGAAGGCCAGCCGGTAAACAATCGCGAGCACGATGAGGGCGGCGATGCCGCAAGCCGCAAGGAATCCGATCTGAAGGACCCGATTGTCCGCGAACGGAAGCTCATTCAACCACTGCATGCCCAATCCAAGACTTCCGCCGCCGAGCGCGCAACAAACCGCTCTTCATTTTCGCCAGCCGAACGATGGTCTAGCCTGCGCCCGAGAAGCAAGATCGGGCGCGGCCCAGCGACCCGGCCTGGCGCGCCGCCAGGCTCGCGCCGAATCCGATCGACGCGCGCCCATGTCACATTTCATAACAAAATGCGATCCCGTTGAAAACTGCGGCGCTCGCCGCACTTTCGCCCAGGTTGAACGGGCCGCCGTCAAGACAGGGCGCGCGGCCCATGGTAGCACACGCTTGAACGGCGAGCGACTCGGCGCGCTCGCGTCCGACCATGTCGACGCAATGTCCTTGGGGGTCTGATCCTCAAATGAAATCTCCGCCGCCCCCGCCGGTGGACAGAATCGAGCGAACGGTCAATCCGGTCGCGCTGGCGATCCTCCTCGTCTGCCTCGCCGGCGCGCTTCTCGCCGTGTGGCTCGCGCCGAGCGCCATCGGGCGCGACGCTGATGACCTGGATGATCGTCATCCTCGCCGTCTGCGGCGCCTTCGGCTTGCTGCTCGTACGCGTTCGGCATGTTGCAACTGCCGACCCGGGCGGCGCGCTTCGACACCACCAAGGCGATCGCCGATTCCGAGTCCGGACGGCCTCCTCGTCACCGACCGCGAAGTCGCGGATCGTCTACGCCAACGACGCCTATCGCGCGCTTTCGGGCGCGCCCGCGGCGAGCGACCTGCGTCCGGTCGAGCGCCTGTTCACCGGCTCGCCCGACGTCTCGGAATCCGTCTATCGGCTGTCGCAGGCGGCGAAATCCGGCGGGCGCGCGAGCGAGGAGCTGCGCCTTTCGCCGCCGCCGAGCGGCCAGGGCGAGGTCGCCTGGTACCGCATTCGCGTTCGTCCGCTCGAGGGCGTCGCGAGAGACGGCATGATGGTCTGGACGGTCTCCGACGAGACGCGCGACCACGACCGGCATGAGACCTTCTTCCAGGATCTTCAGCACGCGATCGACTATCTCGACCACGCGCCGGCGGGTTTTTTCTCCGCCGAGCCCGACGGCTCGATCGCGCATATGAACGCGACGCTCGCCGGCTGGCTCGACTATGACCTCGCCCAGTTCAGCGTCGGCCGGCTCAAGATCGACGACATCGTCGCCGGCGACGGCGGCGCGATGCTCGCCATGATATCCGGGCCGCCGGGCGAAGTGACGACGCAGCAATTCGACGTCGACCTCAAGCCGCGCCAAGGTCGGCTCCTGCCGGCGCGCATCCTGCACAAGGTCGCCTTCTCCGGCGACGGCGCGCCGGGTCCGTCGCGCTCGCTGGTGATCAATCGCGCGCCCGGCGACATCAAAGGCGAAGACCTGCGCGCGGCGGAGGTGCGCTTCGCCCGCATTTTCAATTCGACCCCGGTGGCGATCGCGGCGGTCGACGCCGCAGGCGCGGTGCTGCGCCCCAACGCCGCCTTCGCGCGCCTCGCCCAGGCCGCGTCCAAGAGCGACGCCAAGGGACGGCTGTCGATCTTCGACCTTGTCGCCGAGCGCGACCGCGCGGCCTTGAGCGCATCGATCGAGGCGGCGGCCCAGGGCAAGGGCGAGATCGCGCCCCTCGACGTTTCGCTCGAAGGGCGCGGCGCCGCGCGTTCGGCGCGGCTCTTCGTTTCGGCCGCCGATCCGCGCAGCGACGAGGGCGCGAGCGCGACCATCTTCGCCCTCGACACCACCGAGCAGCGCACCCTGCAAGAGAACCTCGTGCAAAGCCAGAAGATGCAGGCGATCGGCCAGCTCGCCGGCGGCGTCGCGCATGACTTCAACAACGTGCTGACCGCGATCATCGGCTATTCCGATCTCCTGCTCGCCAATCACCGCCCGACCGACCCGTCCTTCCAGGACATCATGCAGATCAAGCAGAACGCCAATCGGGCGGCGGGGCTCGTGCGGCAATTGCTCGCCTTTTCGCGCCGGCAGACGCTGCGGCCGCAGACGCTGCAGCTCAACGACGTGCTGTCGGAACTGCAGATGCTGCTGCGCCGGCTGGTCGGCGAGACGATCCAGCTCGACGTCGTCTATGGGCGCGACCTGTGGCAGGTGAAGGCCGACCTCAACCAGTTCGAGCAGGTGATCGTCAATCTCGTCGTCAATGCGCGCGACGCCATGCAGCGACGGCGGCAAGATCACGCTGCGCACGCGCAACTTTCCGGCCGTCCGAATGCGGCGAACTTGAAGGAGGTTGACGTCGCGCCGGCCGATTATGTGCTGGTCGAGGTCGAGGACACCGGTCACGGCATTCCGGCCGAGGTGCGGGCCAAGATCTTCGAACCGTTCTTCACCACCAAGGATGTCGGCAAGGGCACCGGCCTCGGCCTGTCGATGGTCTACGGCATCGTCAAGCAGACGGGCGGCTATGTGTTCTGCGACAGCGAGCCCGGCGCCGGCGCGACGTTCCGCATCCTGCTTCCGCGGCGCTTAGCCGACGACGTCGACGAGCCGGTGAAGACGGAGGCGCCCAAGCCGGCCGCGGATCTCACCGGCCGGGGCGCGATCCTGCTGGTCGAGGACGAAGAGGCGGTGCGCGCCTTCGCCTCGCGCGCGCTCGCCTCGCGCGGCTATACGGTGCTGGAGGCCGAGACAGGCCTCGACGCCTTGCGCGTCGTCGAGGAGGCGAGCGAGCCGATCGACCTCATCGTCTCGGACGTCATCATGCCGGAAATGGACGGCCCGACGATGCTGACGGAACTGCGCAAGCGCGGACTGAACGCCAAGGTCATTTTCGTCTCCGGCTACGCCGACGACGCTTTCGCGCGCAATCTGCCGGAGGGCCAGGACTTCGTGTTCCTGCCGAAGCCCTTCTCGCTCAAGCAGCTCATCGAGACCGTCAAGGGCCTGATGAATTGACGAGCCCGTCTCGCCTTGCGAGGCTAGCCCAGATCCCAGCCGAGGCTTTGAAGCCGCTCATGATGCGTTTTGAAGGCACCGCCACCTATGTGGCGGGCGACGAACTGAAGACCGCGGTCAACGCCGCGATCGCGCTCGAGCGTCCGCTGCTTGTCAAGGGCGAGCCCGGCACCGGCAAGACGCTGCTCGCGCAGGAGATCGCCGGCGCGATCGGCGCCCCGTTCATCGCCTGGCACGTCAAGTCGACCACGCGCGCCCAGCAGGGCCTCTATGAATATGACGCCGTCTCGCGCCTGCGCGATTCGCAGCTCGGCGACCCACGCGTGTCCGAGATCGGCAATTACATCCGCCGCGGCAAGCTGTGGGAGGCCTTCGTTTCGCCCGTTCGCCCGGTGCTGCTGATCGACGAGATCGACAAGGCGGACATCGAATTCCCCAACGACCTTCTGCTCGAACTCGACCAGATGGAGTTCCACGTCTACGAGACAGGAGAGACGGTCAAGGCGCGCTTGCGGCCCATCGTCATCATCACCTCCAACAACGAGAAGGAGCTGCCCGACGCTTTCCTGCGCCGCTGCTTCTTTCACTACATCCGCTTTCCCGACGCCGAGACGATGCGCAGGATCGTCGAATCGCACTATCCGTCGATCAAGCCGCGGCTGGTGGAAGAGGCGATGCGGTCGTTCTTCACGCTGCGCGAGACGCCGGGACTGAAAAAGAAGCCGACCACTTCGGAATTGCTCGACTGGCTCAAGCTTCTGCTCAATGAGGACATTTCGCCCGAGACGCTGCGCGAGCGCGACGCCAAGAAACTGATCCCGCCGCTGCATGGCGCGCTGCTCAAGAACGAGCAGGACGTGCATCTGTTCGAGAAGCTTGCGTTTTTGAGCCGCCGCGAGCGGTAGCCGCGAGCGCTTCCGCCCTGGATCTGCACCTGAGGTCATCGACCAACGCTCGCCAGCGCCTCGTCGAGTGTATATGCGTGGCCGGAAACACAGGAATGGACGGTCGTGACGCTTGGCCCCGGCATTTTCTTCAAGGCGCGAAGTTCAGCGCGCACGATCCTTTGAACAGCTACCGCTTGGAGGGCGAGTCGGTCGTTTGTGAGCGCGTGACGCCGAACGCGCGCTCGCCGAGCGCGCCGCAAGATCAAGCCTTACAGTCTTGGACGGTTGATGAGTTCGCAGCCGCCAACGTGCCGGCGGACGCCAAGACCGGCCTTCAGGAGTACTTGAGGGAAAAACACAAGTCGTAGGAACGAGGACCGGCCAGGCGACTTCGTCTCGAATCTGCGTTCAACGCCAAGATTGTGTGCGAGGACGGCCTTCACCGGCCCCGCTTGCCAATCCTCGATCGCTTGCGCAATCTTGCTCTGATGCGCCGATTGTTTCTCGTTCGTCACGCCAAGGCTGAGCCTCTTCCGTTGGGCGCGACGATTACGCGCGCAAGCTGACCGAGCGCGGCCGCGCCGACGCGAGGCGGGTCGCGAAGGCGCTCGCCGCTCGCCATATTCTTCCCGAACTCCTCATCCATTCCGGCGCAGCGCGCGCCAAACAGACGGCCGAGATTTTCGCCGCGACCTGGCAAGACAAAGTTGAGCTTGAAGAAGACGCCCGACTTTACGACGCAAGCGTCGCGACGCTTCTCGACCGTTCCCGCGAGCTTGGCCAAGCGCACAAACGCGTAGGTCTGGTCGGACACAATCCTGGACTTGGCGAACTGGCGGCAGAGTTGGCGGGCTCGGCGCGCCGGATCTGCATCGCTTCGCTGCAGAAATATCCGACCGGCGCGGTCGCGGTTCTGGACTTCTCCGATCGAGCGATGGAAGGAGGTCGAGCCCAATTCGGCGTATGCTGGCGCTCTACCTCACGCCCGCAGAGCTCGAGGCGGGCGCGGACTAGCGCTTGAGCGTCAGCCAGCGACAGATTCGAGCCGATCGGCGCCAATAGCCACCCTGGCCCGGCTCAACCGGAGTCTCTCCCCGGCCATACTGTCGTGATTGGTTATTAAAATGATGCCGGAGGCCAGCCAGGGTCACAGCGCAACGCCCACTGTGCAAACCAGCGGGCGCCGCCTAAATAAGCTGGCCGGTGTCCCGCGCGGATAGTTCCTTGCCAGGTTTCAGCGATTTCCTCTTCGAGGCGGGGCTCGTCGCCCGCTCGATCGGCGATTATTTCTCCGGCGGCGCCCTGCGCCTCGGCGTGACCGGGCTGTCGCGCTCCGGCAAGACGGTGTTCCTGACCGCGCTCGTCAACAATCTGATCGCGAACGCGCGCCTGCCGGTGCTGGCGGCCTCCGCCGAGGGCCGCATCATGCGGGTGCGGCTCGAGCCGCAGCCGGACGACGCGGTGCCGCGCTTCGCCTACGAAGAGCATCTGAAGAGCCTCTCGGGACCAGATCGGCGCTGGCCCCAGTCGACCAGCCGCATCGCCCAGCTCAGGCTCACGATCGAGTTCGAGAGCGCGGCCGGCTGGGGCTCACGAGCGCTCGACCCTCACCCTCGATCTCGTCGACTATCCGGGCGAATGGCTGCTCGACCTGCCGCTCCTCGACAAGACCTACGCCGAATGGTCGCGCGAGACGCTGGCCGCAAGTCGAGACTCCGGCCCGCGCGCCGCTCGCCGAACAATGGCGCGCGGCGCTGATCGGCCTCGACCCGCAAGCCGCACGCCGACGAAGACGCCGCGCGGCGCATCGCCGAATTGTTCACCGCTTATCTCAAGCGGGCGCGCGACGATGTCTATGCGCTCTCGACCCTGCCGCCCGGGCGGTTCCTGATGCCTGGCGATCTCGCTGGCTCGCCGGCGCTGACTTTCGCGCCGATTCCGCTGAGTGACGACGCGGCGATCGCGTCAGGCTCCCTCGCGGCCATGATGGCGCGCCGCTACGAGGCCTACAAGGCGCATGTCGCGAGACCCTTCTTTCGCGATCATTTCGCACGGCTCGATCGGCAGATCGTGCTGGTCGACGCGCTCTCCGCGCTCAACTCGGGTCCAGCCGCGGTCAACGATCTCGAGAATGCGCTCACCGAGGTCATGCGCGCCTTCCGCGCCGGGCGCACATCGCTATCTCGAGTTCGATCTTCCGTCCCCGCATCGACCGCATCCTGTTTGCGGCGACCAAGGCCGACCATCTCCATCACAAGAGCCACGACCGGCTGGAGGCGATCTTGCGCGCGCTGACGGCAAAAGCGATTGCGCGCGCCGAAGGGGTCGGAGCGGAGATCGACGTCATCGCGCTCGCCGCGGTCCGCGCCACCCGCGAGGCGCGAGATCAAGACCGGCGGCGAGACGCTCGACGCGATCATTGGCGTGCCGGAAAAGGGCGAGACGATCGGGGGACAAGATGTTCGACGGCGTCGCCGAAGCCGCCGTCTTTCCCGGCGAATTGCCGGCCGATCCGGACGCAATCTTTCGAGGGCGACGCGATCGCGCTGCCCGAAGCCGACAACGACTGGCGGTTCGTGCGCTTCCGCCCGCCCTTGACCCAGCGCGGCGAGCCCGCGCCGCAGATCCGGCTCGACCGCGCGCTGCAATTCCTGATCGGGGATCGTCTCGCATGAGCCAGCGCCCACCCCGCCCCCGCGCCTTTCGCCTCGACGATTCCCGCGTCGCGGTCGACGATCAGCCCGCGCCGCTTGCGCCGAGGCGTTCATCCGCTCGCAGCATGATCCGATTCCCGCCGGCGTTGCCAGCGCCGATCGATGAAGCCGAGCTCGAGATCGAGGCGGCGCAGAAATCGGGCCTCATCGCCCGCTCGCGCTTGACCCTCGGCGGGCTCGTCTGGACGGGGCTCGGCGGCCTCGTCTCACTCGCCTTGGGCCTATGGGCGACCGACCTCATCGAAGGGCTGTTCGCGAGGGCGGAGTCGCTCGGGATCATCGGGGTTCTGTTCGGCCTCGTGTTCCTGGCCGGCCTGATCGGCGTCGCGGCGCGCGAGATCATCGCCGTCGGCCGCCAGACGCGGATCGCGGAAATGCATGTCGCCTTCGCCCAGGCGCGCGCGGCCGATGATCGCGCCGCCGCGCGCCGGCTCGTCGGCCAGCTTGTCACGCTCTATAGCAATCGGCCCGAGATGGCGCGCGCCCGCGCGCAGGTCGAGGATGCCGACCCGCGCGATCATCGACGGGCGCGACCTCATCGACGTCACGGAGCGCGCGCTCTTGCTGCCCCTCGACGAGAAGGCGCAAGGCGAGATCGCCGCCGCCGCGAAGCGCGTGTCGCTTGTGACCGCGATCAGCCCGCGCGCGATCCTCGACGTCGTCTTTGTCGTCGCCCAGATCATACGCCTGGTTCGACGGATCGCCGAAATCTACGGCGGCCGGCCGGGCCTGCTCGGCCTCGTCAAGCTCGCGCGCTCGATCGGCGCCCATATCGCGATCACCGGCGGCATGGCGGTCGGCGACAGCCTGCTGCAACAGGTCGTCGGCCACGGCATCGCCTCGCGCATCTCCGCCCGCATGGGCGAGGGCGTGCTCAACGGGCTGCTCACGACGCGCGTCGGGCTCTCCGCCCTTGCCGTCTGCCGTCCCACGCCCTTCTCGGTCGACAAGCCTCCCGGCGTCTCGGACGTCGCGCCGTTCCTGTTCGGCAAGGGGGAATAACTCCCATATTCCCCGTTTGAGAGAGTGTAAGGCGAGGGCGCCCGTCTCTTCGCCTCAATCCACCGGCTCGAGCCCGCTCGGGCCCACGTTCGCCAGCACGCCGGTGTGAACGTCGAACCAATAGCCCTGCAGGGATAGCCGGTTGGCGGCGACCGCCTCGGCGATCCACGGGAAGGTCATGAGGTTGGCGAGCGAGAGGCGCACCACCCCGGCCTCGATCCGTTCGAGGCGCCCCTCGGGCTTGTCGCCCGCGGCCTCAACCGCTGGCTTGCCGATGTCGACCCAGGACGCGATGAAGTCGTGCGCCTGCGGCGGCGGCCCCATAGGCCATCGCCTTGACCCCACCGCACTGCCCATGCCCGAGCACGACCAGGCGGGGCACCTTCAGGACCTTGACGCCGAACTCGAGCGCCGCGCTCGTGCCGTGATGTCCAGGGTCGGGGCTGTAGGGCGGAACGAGCGCCGCGACGTTGCGCACGACGAACAATTCGCCCGGCACGGCGCCGAACACGGTCTGCGGATCGACGCGCGAATCCGAACAAGCGATGACCATCGCCTCCGGGCTCTGGCCCCAATGGGCCAGCGCTTCGTAGCGCGCCCGCTCAGCAGGCCAGACGTCGGCGCGAAATCGGCGATAACCTTCGATCAGCGGATCCATGGGTCCTCGTGGAGCTAGAGGAAATGCTGCACTGCGATAGAACGCCCGGCGCGAGCGGTGCAAGGAACGCCGCCGCGGGCGGAGTTTCGACGCTTCAGCACTCTGGGGTTGACGCGGAACGCCCGGAACGGCAGAGAAGCAGCCGACCTCCCCCGGCGACTGGGAGGGAAATCCGCGCGTTGCGCTCTTGCGCCGCGCCGTCTCTCGCCGACAAGGGAACGAAATCGTTCCGTCGCGCCAATAACATATGATTTGTTTGATCTGAGTCTGCAGGGCATGACGCCATGAAACACGCAATGCTTTCGCTGGATTATTTTGCTCTCGCGAAAGAGGCGAAGGCTCTCAACACTTCGGGGAGGCCGCGAAGGTCATCCGCATTGCGCTGCTCGCCGATTGCGCGACGCAACATCTGGCGAGCATTATGCGCGCCATCGCCGCCCGAAACAACGTGCGGGCCGAAATATACGAAGGGAATTACGACGGCGTCGACCTCGAGATCCTCGATCCGAACTCCGCCCTATACGGTTTCGCTCCGCAATTTGTGGTCTTCCTCCTATCGACCGAAAAACTGAAGGCGCGTCTTTACGCCAGCGGCGATCGGCGAGGGTTCGCCGATGAGACGATCGGAAGACTGGAGAATTTGTGGGCCACGTTCCGGGCCCAAAGCCAGGCGACGATCATCCAGAGCACGTTCGTGCTGCCGAGCGAGCGCGCCTTCGGCAATTATGAACTGAAGGTCGCCGAGTTCGGTCGGCTCGATCTTCACCGAGATCAACTATCGGCTCGCCGTCAAGGCTCGCGAGTCCAAGAACGTGCTTTTGAACGACGTCGATTTTCTCGCTGCCTCGGTCGGCCGGACGCAATGGTTCGACCCCCGAATGTGGAACATGGCGAAGACGCCTTGCGGGCTCGAGCATCTTCCGCTGCTTGCGCAATCGCTGCTCGACACCGTGTTCGCCGCCTCGGGCATGTTCGCCAAATGTGTGGTGCTCGACCTCGACAACACGCTCTGGGGAGGCGTGATTGGCGACGATGGCCTCGAGGGCATTGCGCTCGGCGAGTTCGACGAGGGCGAGGCGTTCGTCGCGTTCCAGACGTTCATCCGCGAACTGAAACGGCGCGGCATCATTCTCGCGGTCGTCAGCAAGAACGAGCACGCGGCCGCCGTGCTGCCGTTTCGCGAGCATCCGCACATGGTGTTGAAGGAAGAAGATATTTCCGTTTTCGTCGCCAACTGGGACAACAAGGCCGACAACATCCGGCTCATCCAGAAGACGCTGAATATCGGCTTCGATTCGCTTCGTCTTCCTCGACGACAATCCGGTCGAGCGCGATATCGTGCGCCAGTTCCTGCCCGACGTCGTCGTGCCGGACTTGCCCGAGGACCCGTCGCTTTATCTCCAGACGCTCGCCGGGCTGAACCTGTTCGAGACCGCGTCCTTCTCCGAAGCCGACTTGCAGCGGGCCGACCAATATCGGGAGGAAGCCCAGCGCGAGCTCATCAAGACGCACTTCACCAATATCAACGATTATCTGACCTCGCTCGGCATGGAGATCCGGCTCGAGCGGTTCAACGCTTTCAACCTGCCGCGCATCGCCCAACTCATTCAGCGCAGCAACCAATTCAATCTGATGACGCGCCGCTACGGCGAGGCGGCGTGCGAAGCGATGATGAACGATCCTTCCATCGC
Organism: uncultured Alphaproteobacteria bacterium; assembly: GCA_963756955.1. Taxonomy (GTDB): domain Bacteria; phylum Pseudomonadota; class Alphaproteobacteria; order Rhizobiales; family Beijerinckiaceae; genus Roseiarcus. The sequence continues at coordinate 119,521 of CAVWPU010000012.1, read as the reverse complement.
GCCCCTTACGGTTAAGCTTGCCGACAAATTCGGCGATTACGGCCTGATCTCAGTCGTCGTTCTCAAGCACGCTGGGAGCGATGTCGAAATCGACGAATATCTGATGAGCTGCCGGGTTCTGCAGCGCGGCGTCGAAAGCTTCACCATGAACAACATCTTTTCCTACGCCGCGCGACGGGGCGCGAAACGAGTCACCGGCCGTTACCTTCCGACCAAGAAAAACGACATGGTGAAGGACTTCTTCAAGAGCTTCGGCTTCGAGAAGATTGCAGATGGAGACGGCGGCTCTTCGCAATGGGCGCTCGCGGTCGAAGCCTATCAGCCGCGCGAGACGTTCATGACGCCGGTCGTCAACGAGCTTTGAGAAAAAAGGAGGTTGAGATGGAGACGAATGAGATCGTTTCGCGTTTGACGCCGATATTTCGCGACGTCTTCAACGACGACGCCCTCGTGGTCAGCGAGGGCATGACCGCAACCGATGTGCCGACCTGGGATTCGCTGTCCAACATCAACATGATCATCGCGGTGGAGAAGGCGTTCGGCGTCAAATTCAGCATCAAGGACGTCCGAAACCTCAAAAATGTGGGGGAACTGCTCGATTTGATCAAGAGGAAGGCGGCGTAGGTGAGTTTCACCTCGGCGCATTTCTATATCGGCTCTCGTTCCGGCGGTAGCGGCGTTCTATCTGCTCCCCGGCCGCTGGCGGGCGATTTATCTTCTGGCGCTCTCCTACGCGTTCTACGCGCTTTCGAGCCAAATCTATCTCGTGTTGCTCATCGTCGCTTCGGCAGCGGTCTATGGCATCGGGCTCGCCATCGCGAAGGCCACCAGCGAGCGGGCGAAGCAGGCGTACATGATGGTCGGCGTCGCGGCGGTGGTCGCCGTGATCGTTGCGTTCAAGGCGGCGGGCGCGTGGCGCGGTTTGCTGTTGCCGCTCGGCGTCTCATTCTACTCGTTCAAATTGATCTCGTACCTTATCGAAGTCTATTGGGACGATGAGGCGGTCGAGCGCGATCCGATCGTGTTCTTCCTTTTTCCGGCCTTCTTTCCGCAGATCGTCAGCGGTCCGATTCAGCGACCTGAGCCGTTCTTCGCCCAGATGCGCGACGTCACGGCGAGGACGATAGACGTTGAGCAGATCGAAACGGGATTTCGGTTCATCCTAGGCGGACTGATGATGAAAACACTGATCGGCGACCGCCTTGCCGGCTTCATCGCGCTCATCGATCAATCCCACTCGGACTATTCATACTCGATCATGCTCTCGACGGTGGCATGCTATCTGCTGCAGCTTTATGCCGACTTCGCCGGCTATACGAACATCGCCCTTGGAATCGGCAAACTGTTTGGCGTTGAGGGGCCGCCTAACTTCAACGCACCCTTCGCTGCCGCGAACATACAGGAATTTTGGCGTCGCTGGCATATGAGTTTGACGCTATGGCTCACCGACTATTTGTTCACGCCGCTGTCGATGGCCCTCAGGGACTATGGCCAAGTCGGATTGATTGGAGCCATCTTTCTGAACATGATCACGATCGGTATCTGGCACGCGTTCACGCTCAACTATTTGATCTTCGGCATCCTCCAGGCCATCTTTCTCAGCGTGACCGTGCTGATCCTCGGCGCACGCGCTCGGCGTAAACGCGCCGCTGGAAAGACAAATCAAGTTCAGCGAGAGACCTGGGTATGGCGGCGCCTAGTCCCTTTTCTCGGCGCTCTGCTGACCTTCGCCCTCATGAGCTCCTCAATGATCTTTTTCCACTCTCCGACCTGGGACCAAGCCATGTCGGTCCTAGCGCAGGTCTCGGGCCTCGCGCCCAGCGGTTCGATAGGCTGGTCGGGCATACCGGCCTATGTGACGGTGCCCGCGTGGATCTGTATGGCGATCGCTCTCTATATTGGCGCCGGGCGGCCAGGCTCCCGAGCGCTGGCTCGATCTCTCAACGCGGCGGCCCCAAATTGGCTTCAATATGGCGTCTGCCTATTCCTGCTCATGGTCCTGTCCACTGCGGGAAGCGGACGTTTCATCTATGGTCAATTCTGACGAAGACAGGCCTGACGGGTCTTGAGGTTCAGGCTGTCTCGGGCGGCCTCCATGGAAACGGCAAAGAGGGCACGGGATGTCAACCGACATACAGAAGTATGACCAAGCGGTCGGTCTCTACCTTGAGTTGCTCAAGAAGACCTTGACCAACACAATCTATAAAGCTGAGCCGGGAGAAGAGAGCGAAGCGACCTTTGTCCGCGGTTTCATCGATCATTACATTCAGGGCACAGCGATTTCGATGCTCCCAATGGCGCGGCTCGATAACCTTCAGTTCTGCATTGACGATGTCCTTAAGAACGGCGTTCCAGGCGACTTGATCGAGACTGGCGTCTGGCGCGGGGGCGCGTGCATTTTCATGCGCGCGATGCTGAAAGCGCGCGGAGTGACGGACCGAACCGTGTGGGTGGCGGATTCTTTCGAGGGTCTGCCGGAACCCGACGCCGAGAAGTTTCCAATCGAAGCCGAGACGCACAGCGGCTCGCTGATGACTAAAGTGTATGACCACTTTGCGGTCGATCTCGAAGCGGTCAAATCGAATTTCCGGGCGTACGGAATGCTCGACGATCAGGTTCGCTTTCTGAAGGGTTGGTTCAAAGACACGCTGCCGAAGGCGCCGGTTTCAACCCTTGCGATCATGAGGCTAGACGGCGACTATTACGAGTTGACCATCGACGCTTTGACCAACCTTTACGATAAACTGTCGGTTGGCGGCTACGCGATCATTGACGACTACGCCGAGGACGCCTGGACCCACTGTCGGAGAGCCGTCGATGATTTTCGCCGGCAGCGCAACATCAGGGAGCCTTTGATCCAGGTCGATTCAAAATGCTTCTATTGGAAACGAGACCATTGAAGGCATGACCACGCCGATCAGCCTGACTGCGACGGGAGCGCGCCCTGGCGTCCAGAATTTCGCGGCGAGCGTTCCGAGGCGAAAGGCGACCGTCCGAGTGCTTGTTTCAACAATCGTGGCGGCGCTCGGCGTGGCGCTCCTACTCAACCTCGCGGTCTGCCTCCTCCCCGAGAACGACTACCAGCGGTGGCGGCTCGCGGACGACGTTATGGGTGGTCGGCTCCGCTGGATCTACGAGCGGATCCATTTCGATCCCAAGCCGATCGACGTCGCCATCCTTGGGCCCTCCCGCGCGCAACTCGGCTTCAGCGCCGCCGCCGTCGAGCAGGATCTTGGGCGGGAAGGGAAACACGTCAATGTCGTCAACTTCTCGCTCCCAGGCGCCGGTCGCGATATCCAATGGGCGATCCTGGACGAGCTCTATAAGGCGAAGTCGCCCAAAGTCATCGTTGTCGAGGTGGACGAAGAGCCGTACCCTTTCGGCCATTTCGCCTTCAAAAATGTGGCGCCCGCGAGCGCTATCGCGTTCCCCCCGACGCCTTTCCTCCATAACTACCTTTACAACCTAGCCTATCTGCCGATCCGCAAATTGACGCTGTTTGGCGCCAATCTCTTTCCCGGTCTGTTTGGCCTGCCAAAGCAATTCGACTCTGACACTTATGCGCGCACCCGCACCGATTTCACCACGAACTTCATCGGCGAGTTCGGCAAACTGGTCGATATGGAGCATCCGGTGCCGCGCGAGATTCTTATCGCTCAGAGACGAGTGCCATTCCCGCAAACGCTTTTCGCGCGCACCCTCACTCGGCTGAACGGCGGTGAGGATCGCCTCTACATTGAGAAAATCGCCCGTGAGGCGAAGGCGCACGGAACCCGGCTCATCTTTGCCTATATGCCGATGTTTGAAGGTTCGCCGACAATCCGCGATATCGACTTTCTCAAACAATACGGTTTGGTCATCAACAATGGCGACCTCGCGCCGCAGGACGATTTGTTCGAGAATTGGTCGCATCTGAACCACGCCGGCGCGATGAAGGCGAGCGCGCGGCTCGCCGATGCGATCGCCGGTCTCAACCTTTGAAATGAGCGGGATTTCCGTTCGTCTTTTGCTGGCGAAAGCCGATTGAGTGAGTTGCGCTCGTCCGTCGCGAGCCTCGAACAAGTGAGAATGACAAATGATCCGCGTAGTCGCCATCGTCACCGCCAATCCGGGCCGCCGCGAGGAACTCCTGGCCATCTTCCGCGCCAATGTCCCGGCGGTCCGAGCGGAAAAGGGGTGCATAGAATATGCAGCCCATGTCGACGCAGCGGACATAGGCCCTTTCCAGACCCAGTTCGGGCCCGACACGTTTGTCGTTCTCGAGTCCTGGGAGAGCGCTCAGGCGCTCAGGGATCACGCGGCCGCGCCTCACATGAAGACCTATGGGCAGCGGGCGAAGGACTTGATCGCCAACCGCGCAATTCACGTCTTGTCGGCGAGCGAGTGAAGCGACGACTCCGGTCGTCCGCGCTCGCACGAACGCCCATGGTTTAGTGCTGCGTGTCCCCGCGTTGATCAATTCTGGATTTTGCGGGCGCGTGGGAAAAGCTCCGCCGGTTCTTCGCCGCTGAGCGCCAGCCGTATGCTCGCCGTAATCCTGCCCTAGCCGGCGCACGATCCAACGGGTAGAGAAGAGCCCATGAGCCAAACGCGGCAATTGCTGATCGTAGACGACGATGCTGACTTGCGTCAGGCGCTGGTCGAGCAGCTGGTTCTGCACCCTGAGTTTCAGGTTCAGGCGGTCGAGACCGCCGAAGCCGCGCTCGAGGCCGTCGCAACCACCACGCCCGACCTCATCATCATGGATGTCGGGCTGCCGGATCTTGATGGCCGCGAGGCGGTCAAGCGCATGCGCCGCGACGGGTATCGGCGGCCGATCATCATGCTCACCGCGCACGATTCCGACGCAGACGCCGTATCCGGCCTTGATTCCGGCGCCAACGATTATGTCGGCAAGCCTTTCCGGTTCATTGTTCTCATGGCTCGGATCCGCTCGCAGCTGCGGCAATATGAAGCAAGCGAGGACGCCGAGTTCCAAGTCGGCCCTTACACCTTTCGGCCGACTTCAAAAAACCTCGTCGACCCGCAGGGCGTCAAGCTACGGCTGACCGAGAAAGAAGCCGCCATTCTGCGTTATCTCCACCGCGCCGACCAACAGCCGGTGGCCCGCGAGACGCTGCTCAAGCATGTATGGGGCTATAACGCGAACGTGACGACCCATACGCTGGAGACCCATATTTATCGGCTGCGCCAGAAGATCGAGAACAATCCGGCCGAAGCGCAACTCCTTGTCACCGAGGGCGGCGGCTACAAGCTCGTGGCGGGCGCGACTTCAACGGGACGCGCCGAGTGACGCTCGACGACGACGTCGCGCGGCTCGCACGGACTCGCCCGTTCAACCTCCTTCCGCGCGAGGCGGTGCAGCTCATCGCCTTTTCGTGTGAAAAGCGGCGGTTGAGAGCGGGCGAAGCGCTATTCTTTCCCGGTGAGACGGCCGATTCCGGGTATTTCGTGCATTCGGGCGCGATCACCCTGCTCGAGGATCGAGCGGAGCCGAAGGGCGAGCGACGCGTCGGCGCAGGCGCCCTCATTGGCGAGAGCGCGCTCTACGCTCCTGTCGCGCGACGGGTCAGCGCCCATGCGGCTGAGGACGCGGTGGTGATGCGGATCCCGCGCGAGACGTTCCGGCGTGTGCTAACGGAATTTCCGGCGGGGGCCGAGAAAATTCGCGTCGCCCTCGCCGCCAAAACGCGCCGCTTGGTGGACGGGCTCGAGGCCACCCGAATCAAATCGCTCGAGGGCCCGATCGCGACGACGAGACCGCGGGCCGCACAGTGAGCGCCGAAACGCTGAGCGGCCTTTCCTCCCTGCGCGCCCCGACGTCGGAAGACATCGACGCCCTCGCCCGGGCCGCGCTCGACCGCCTGCCCGCTTCGTTTCGACGCTTGAGCGAAGGTCTCGTCATTCAGGTGGTCGATTTCCCCGATGACGAGACGCTCAAAGAGATGAGCGCCGAGAGCGAGTTTGACCTCCTGGGACTCTTTCGCGGCCGTGGGCTCGCTCAAGGCGGCGGGATCGGGGAGACAGGCGAACTGCCCAACATGATCTGGCTCTATCGTCGGCCGCTGCTCGACTTCTGGTGTGAGGGCGAGGATTCCCTCGATGAGGTCGTGACCCATGTTCTCGTCCACGAGATCGGCCATCATTTCGGGCTCTCGGACGAGGACATGGAGGCGATCGAACAGTCGAGCCGCTGATCGATTCGCTTGAACGGAAAGAGTCTCCGAGAGCAGGAAAGCCCGGAAACGGCCGGAATTTCGGGCCTTCACAAGGGCGTCACGCAAGCTGTAGACTAAGAGCGCGGCCGGATTTGGAGACGGCCGCGTTAACGTGCGGAGGACGGAGCGTCGGGGTTTGACGGTTCATGTTCGCTCAGTGTCGCCGGGGAATTGTCCGGCCCTCGTTTTGAACGCGGACTTCCGTCCGCTCAGCTACTATCCGTTGTCGATCTGGTGCTGGCAGGACGCGATCAAGGCGGTGTTCCTCGATCGGGTCAACATCCTGTCGGAATACGACACCCTGGTGCGCAGCCCGAGCTTCGAGATGCGCCTGCCCTCGGTGGTGTCGCTCAAGAGCTACGTCAAGCCGACCCGCTTCCCCGCCTTCACCCGGTTCAACGTGTTCCTGCGCGACCGCTTCACCTGCCAATATTGCGGCCAGCGCGACGACCTCACCTTCGACCATGTCGTTCCCCGCTCGAAGGGCGGGATCACGACCTGGGAGAACGTGGTCGCCGCCTGTTCGGAGTGCAACCTCAAGAAGGCCGACATGCTGCCGGCGACGGCGCGCATGTGGCCGGCGACCAAGCCCTATCAACCGACCGTGCACGACCTCCACCAGAACGGCCGCTTGTTCCCGCCCAACTATTTGCACGAAAGTTGGATGGATTATCTCTATTGGGACAGCGAGCTGGAGGAGTAGGCGAGCGCTGGCCCCGGCTCGTCGGCCGACAGGCGCGGCCGATCGTCCGGCCCGCATCCGGGCGGCTCCGGGCGGCTCCGGGCAAATAAGCGCCAATAAGCGATATTAAACGGAAATAAACGCTACTAAATTTGCTTTCTTTTACTATCGTTTATTTTTTGGGATCGAGCCTTTTCAACAGGTTATGGCCGATTCAAGTAAAAAAATTCCCCGCTCTTCGAACCGACCTGTCAGATTGTCGGCCGAATGTTTGAAGGGCTCCGCTTTCATTCTTTCCCGTCGCCTCGCGTTCGGCCCGAATGGGTGAGGTGTTTCGATCAGCCGAAAGCATACGCATAATTCCTGCTTTAGGCAAGATTTTGTTGGCCGCAACCGCAACGGGCGGCGAAACATCTCGCCTTGCCAAGGGCTTGGCGGTCCGAGGCGCGGTCGAAGAGGAGCGCCGAGGCGCTGTTTGTGCCCGGCGAATAACGAGGACGCAGAGCCCTGCGGCCCCAAAAACTCCTGAGTGGCGCAGATACGTTGGACGGCCTGGGCGGGGCTCTGACGGGCTCGACGTTGGTCGAGGCCCTGTGTGGGGACATTCAATGGCCGGGGCCGCAGCTCGTGAGCCTCGACATCGGGGCGCGACGGGCTTGGCGCTCGACCGAGGATGATCGACCCGGAGGCCCTCGACGGCGTGGGCGCGCCGCTGTTGATTTCTCCTCCCTTTCGCCTTCTATTTCTCTACGCCCTTTGGCGACGGAGGCGCAGATGGGCGGGTTGGAATACACCAAAGAAAATGCAAAACGACTCGAAAAAACCTATCTCACAAGGGACGTGAAGGGGCAACGCGCCGAGACGATTCGGCAACTGAATTTGTCCGTGGGTGAGCGAGTTCTGGATATTGGCTGCGGCCCCGGCTACCTGTGCGAAAGCATGGCGGAGATCGTTGGGCGCCATGGCAAGGTCGTGGGAATCGATATTTCGACTGATCTAATCGCCCTCTGCAATCGGCGAAAAGCTTCAGCGTGGCTCTCATACGCCATCTGCGATGCGACTAAAGTAAATCAGGCGGATGCGTCTTTTGACGCCGTTGTATGCACCCAAGTCGCCGAGTACGTTCCTGACGTTGACCGCGTGCTTTCAGAGGCATTTCGCGTACTCAAGCCAGGCGGCCGAACGATCTTTGTGGCGACGGATTGGGACGCTGTTGTCTGGTATTCTGAGAATCCAGAACGGATGACCTCCGTCATGAAATCGTGGGAAGAGCACTGTGCTCACCCGCGCCTGCCGAGAGTTATGGCGAACAAGTTCGTCAAGGCAGGATTTCGGTTTGACGGGGCGACCGTTTTTCCGATCCTCAATCTTCAATATGATGATAGCTACAGCCAGGGACTCGCGAAGGGTATTCGAGATTTCGTGGAGCGCAAAAAAGACGTTTCGGCCGATGATCTGAACGCGTGGCATAGCGAGTTCGAGCACCTGAGCGAAGCAGGAAGATATTTCTTCAGCACCAACCGATACATCTTTAGAGCGTCAATCGGGTGAAGCCGCTCGCTCCGAACGCCGCTCACGGCCGCTTTGACCGAAGCGATTGACCCCTCTCGACCTGGCTCGACCGAAGGCGCTTCGGTCGCCTCGTTGCCGCGTCGGGACGACCCCTATCTGCACAAACCATCCATTCAGCGACAGCCAGGAACGGCAACGAAGCCAATTTACTTGGTCAGCGGACAACCGCTGTTGGCGGCGGTCGGGTAGGCCGTGTCGCCGGGCACGGTGGCGAGCAGATTATAAAAGTCCCAGTCGCGCTTGCTCTCCGACGGCTTCTTGACCTCAAACAGATAGAGGTCCGACACCATGCGGCCATTGGCCTGCACATGCCCATGCGCCGTGAACGCGTCATCGACTGGCAGCTCCTTGAGCTTCTTGGCCACCGCGTCGGCGTCCTTCGTCCCAGCGGCCTTGACCGCCTTGAGATATTGCAAGGTCGCGGAATACATGCCGGCCTGGACCATGTTCGGCATCCGCCCGGTGCGCTTGAAGTAGCGCTCACCGAACTCGCGCGTCCGGTCGTTGAGGTCCCAATAATAGCTCTCGGTCAGCACCAGACCCTGCGCGGCTTCCAGGCCGAGGCCGTGGACTTCCGCCACGGTCAAAAGCAGCGTTGCGAGCCGCTGGCCGCCGGCGACGATGCCGAATTCCGCCGCTTGCTTGATCGCGTTGATGATGTCTTGGCCGCCGGTGGCGAGAGCGACAATCTTCGCCTTCGAGCTTTGCGCCTGCAAGAGGAAGGACGAGAAGTCGGGGGTGTTGAGGGGGAACAGCACGTGGCCGAGCACCTTGCCGCCGCTGGCCGCGATGATCTCGCTCGCGTCCTTCTCCTGCGCGTGACCGGCGGCATAATCCACGGTGATGAAGAACCAGGTATCGGCGCCGGCCTTGACCAGCGAGCCCCCCGTCGAGACCGCGAGCGCATGCGAGTCATAGGCCCAGTGGAAGCCGTAGGGCGTGCAGGCCGGGCCGGTCAGCGCCGATGTCGACGAGGCCACGACGATATCGATCTTTTTCCTCTCGGCGGCGATTCCTTGCACCGCAAGCGCGACCGACGACAAGGTGAGGTCGGCAATCATGTCGACTCCCTCGGCGTCATACCAGCGGCGCGCGATGGCGGAAGCAAGATCAAGCTTGTCCTGGTGATCGGCGTCGATCAGCTCGATCTTCTGGCCAAGCACGCTGCCGCCAAAATCCTCGACCGCCATTTTCGCCGCTTCGACCGACCACTTGCCGTCAAAGTCGGCGTAGGTTCCCGATTGATCGGCGAGAACGCCGATCTTGACGCCCTGCGCCGACGCCGGCGCGCTCGCCAGCATAAAACAGGCGGCGATGGTGGCGGGCGCCAATTGAATCACCCTTAAATTGCCATTCATGATTCCCTCCCGTGCGCCGACGAGCGGCCCTGATCAAATCAGCGGCGCGATCCTGCCTGGACCGTTGGCGGCCCACGCGGGCCGGAAGCATTGGGAGGACTATGCGGCGGCGACCGCGGTCGACTGCAACAGGAGACGACCTGTAATCATTTTCCTTGATGCATTCGTTCGCTATGCGCTGCGTTGGGCAAATTCCTCCTCAACGAGGGCTGCCTCAAACCCGCACATCGCTGCGGACCACGCTGTGACGCGGATCACACGCCGTTACGTTTCGGGGCGCATCCGTTTAGAATTGAGGAATTGAGGCGCGTCCCAGCTAAGCTGCCGCTTCGGCGCTCGAACGCGATTGCCGATCCGGCTGGGCACAGCGGCGAGCGCGCAACAAACCGTTGTGGGCGCGGTTTTCCCTCAGCGTATTTGTGGAAACTGAGTGAACAATTCATCGCGTGCGGAGTTTCCACGGCATGGGCGATCCTCAAAACCAACGCGTGGCCGTCCTGGTTGTCGAGGACGAGGTCATGATCCGGATGGATACGGTGGCGTCTCTCGAGTCGGAGGGCTTTAAAGTCTATGAGGCGGACAATGCAGCAGACGCGATTAGCGTTCTCGAAGCTCACAATGAGATCCGGCTCATTTTTACCGACGTCAACATGCCGGGTTCGATCGACGGTTTGAAGCTCGCGCACTACGTCCGCGGACGCTGGCCGCCCGTCAAAATCATCGTGACCTCGGGCTATGCGAAGATTCAGGACAGCGATCTTCCTGCGGGCGCCCTGTTCGTTGAAAAGCCGTACATTCCAAAGCACGTAGCTCGCAAAATGAACGAGCTCTTGGCCGCCTGATTGGCGAGGCCCGCGTCGAAACCGCGACCTTTAGAGAGCAGCGGTTTCTCACGCCTGCAAAGGCATCCGAAACGTGAAGCGGGTCTCCTCGGGCGTCGAAACGACCTCGATGGCGCCGCCGTGCGCCTTGGCGATTTCGGAGGCGATGTGCAGGCCGAGCCCCAACCCCTGCTGACTTGGCCGCGCCCCGCCGCGAAAGAACGGCTGGAAGAGCTGTTCCATGGCCTCTGGCGCGATCGGCTCGCCGCCGTTGGCGACCCAGAGATTGAGCTCAGCGCCATTGATCCCGGCGTGGATCCGGACGGGCTCTTCGGGCGAGCCGTGCGTGAGGGCGTTGGCGAGCAGATTTGAAACCATCTGCCCGAAGCGGGTTGGATCGCAATTCACCCGTATCGGCGACGCGAAGTCGGTTTCTATGGTCCGGCCTGGGGCGCTGATGCGCAATTCATCGACCACCTGCTGCAACATCGGCTCCAGGGCGACCGCGGGTTCGCGGGCAAGCGCGATGCCGTCGCCGAGACGGCCGCGGGCAAAGTCCAGGACATTGTCGATCAGGCCCGACATCCGGACGACGCTGCCATGCATCATGTCCAGAATGCGGGAGCCCCTTTCGCTCAAGGTCTCCTTGCGGAGAAGGCTGGCGCCGCCGGCAATGGAAGCCAGAGGGTTGCGCAGATCGTGACCGAGCACGGCTATGAACTGCTCGCGGAGCGCGGACGTGTTCCGCTCGTCGAGCAGGTTCTTGATGGCGCTGAGCTGGAAGCCGATCACGTCCGCGAACATCTCGAACATCTGGATGGTTTCGGGCGTCTTCAATCGATGCGGTTGAGGGTCGATGGCGCATAAAGTGCCAAAAAACGATCCATCCGTGAGACGGATGGGCATCGAAATGTAGCTCTGCAAGCCATAGGTCTGGGGCGTGTGGTGGCGGGCGTAGAGAGGGTCCTCGGCCACATGGTCGATGATCACCGCCTGGCCGTTCTGCCTGATCTCGTGGCACAGCGTGCTCTCGACCTTCAGCTCGCCGCCCGGCTTCAGTCCAAAGTCGATGTCGTCGCGCACGCGGCAGGCGATCCACCGATCCTCGGTGACCCGCGCGACGGCGGCGAAGCGCATGCCCGTGGTGCGACACACGATGTCGAGGATTGTCGGGATCGCCTTGATGCTGGCGACGGCGGCGATGTCGTGATCGAACGTCTTGCTCATGCGGGAGTCACGGCGTCCGCCTTATTCGCTTTGATTGTGCCGACCGGCGCTTATCACGCCCCTATGTCGGGGCGCGAGCGCGGAAATCAAGCAAACCCGGCGACCTTAGCCTCAAAGGCCAAACCTTCCCAATATCAAAGTTCGCGGCTCGCGCTGGCGCACGACATGCCATCGCGACTTTCGTGAGCTTTGGGCCGATCGACCACTAAGCCGCCGACAGAAGGGCGCCAGCCGGCGCGCGCTTCTGCCGGCGCCAGAAGAGCCAGGAGACGATCGCGAGATTGAACACGTTCCATAAGACCCCGTTGAAGAACGCCATGCGGTAGGAGCTCGTCAGATCGAAGATCAGACCGGAAAAATAACCCCCGAACGCCATGCCGAAGATCGTCGCCGAGACGACGAGGCCGATCGCCGCGCCTGCGCGACGAGGCGGCAAGAGCTCGCGGCAGATGACCGCGTACATCGGCACGATGCCGCCCTGAAACAGGCCGAAGACCGCGGAGACGACGAACAGCGACTCGAGCCCATTGAAATAGAGATAAAGCAGAAGCGCGACGCCTTGCATGAACGAGCCGATCAACAGCGTCGCCGCGCCCCCGATGGCGTCGGCGACGAAGCCGGAGCCGATGCGCGAGACGATGCCCAGAGCCATCATCAGCGACAGCATCTGGGCGCCGCGCGCGACGCCATAGCCGAGATCGCCGCAATAGGCGACCAGATGGACCTGCGGCATCGACATCGCGACACAGCAGGAGAATCCGGCGAGCACCAAGAGAATCAACAAGAGCCGCGGCGATATGCCGACGTCGGCGCGCGCCGCGGCGGTCGCCGCCTCCGCCTGGTCGAACACCGAGGCCGAGGGCCGGCGGCGCATCGCGAGCGTAAGCGGCGCCACCGTCGCCGCGACAATCAGGCCGATGCCGGCATAGGTCGCCCGCCAGCCGATCAGCGGTATCACGAGGCTCATCAGGAGCGGCCAGATCGTTCCGGCGAAGTAATTGCCGGACGCGACGATGACGACCGCGAGCCCTCGCCGCCTGACGAACCAATGCGAGATGTCGGCCATCATCGGCGCGAAGCCTGTTCCCGCGCCAATTCCGATCAGCACATGGGCGGCGGTGAACACAGCCAGGTTCGGCGCATAGCCGGCAAGAACAAAGCCCACGCCCAGGGCGACAATGGAGATGGCCAAGGGCAGGACGATTCCGTAGCGGTCGGTCATCCGCCCGAGCGCGATTGTCGAGAAGGCGAGCGCGCACATCATCACGGTGTAAGGAAGCGAAGCCGAGGAGCGGTCGACGCCAAAGTCGATCTGGGCTGGCGGCAGGACGACGATGACGGCCCACATGCCGGCCCCGATCATGGTGGCGATCAGGAGCGACAGACCGAGTCGGGCGAAGGCATAGCCGCCGTCCGGAGCATAATGATCGGCTGACTTGAAGCCGCTTGAAAATTGGTTCATTGCACAAATTTGCGCCACGCGGGCGCGGATAGCAAATTGAGCGCGACTCGGAACGCCTGAGCGACGCCGCGCGTTTAACCCAGGTCAAAAAAGGTTGACTTTGCGGCCCCATAGTGGCGAAAGCGCGTAATTGCGGTGGACGCAAGACTTGGTGTACGTGTCTACCTTCGTTAAGCGGCGACCAATAAACGCCGCGCCTTGGGGAAAAGATTGACCAAGCCTACGACGCCGCTCCTTGATCAAATTGGCACGCCTGCCGATCTGCGTATGCTCGAGGAGAGCGACCTTGCTCAGCTTGCCGAAGAACTGCGCGCCGAGACCATCAGCGCCGTGTCGGTGACTGGCGGTCATCTCGGCGCCGGCCTCGGCGTCGTCGAACTGACGGTCGCGCTGCATTATGTTTTTGATACGCCGACCGATCGCATCATTTGGGATGTCGGCCACCAGGCCTACCCGCACAAGATCCTGACCGGTCGGCGCGATCGGATCCGAACTTTGCGCCAGGGCGGAGGCTTGAGCGGTTTCACCAAGCGCTCGGAAAGCGAGTATGACCCCTTCGGAGCCGCGCATTCCTCGACATCGATTTCGGCCAGCCTGGGAATGGCGGTGGCGCGCGATCTGTCGCACGCCAACAACCACGTTGTCGCGGTCATCGGCGATGGCGCGATGTCTGCGGGAATGGCCTACGAAGCGATGAACAACGCCGGCGCCATGCGCTCGCGGCTGATCGTCATCCTCAACGACAACGACATGTCGATCGCCCCGCCGACGGGCGCGATGTCGGCTTATCTCGCGCGCCTGGTCTCGGGCCGCGCTTATCGCTCGCTGCGCGACGCAGCCAAGCAACTCGCGCGCCGCCTGCCGAAGTTCATTTACGACAAGGCGCGGCTCACCGAGGAATACGGCCGCAACTTTTGGACCGGCGGCACCTTGTTCGAGGAGCTCGGCTTCTATTACGTCGGGCCAATCGACGGCCACAATCTCGACCATCTTCTGCCGATCCTGAAGAACGTGCGCGACGTGCAGAACGGGCCCGTGCTCGTCCACGTGGTGACCAAGAAGGGCAAGGGCTATCCGCCGGCTGAAGCCGCCGAGGACAAGTATCATGGCGTTTCCGCTTTTGACGTGATCACGGGCGCTCAGGCGAAACCCAAGACCAACGCGCCAGCCTATACGCGCGTTTTCGCCAACGCGCTGGTCGAAGCGGCGCGCCGCGACGAGAAGATCGTCGGCATTACCGCCGCCATGCCGGACGGGACGGGACTCGACCGAATGAAGGCGGTTTTTCCCGAGCGGGTGTTCGACGTCGGCATCGCCGAGCAGCATGCGATCACATTCGCCGCCGGCTTGGCGACGGAAGGCTATCGGCCGTTCTGCGCCATCTATTCGACCTTCCTGCAGCGCGGCTACGACCAGCTCGTGCACGACGTGGCGATCCAGAATTTGCCCGTCCGCTTCGCCCTCGACCGCGCCGGACTCGTCGGCGCCGACGGCGCGACGCACGCGGGCGCATTCGACGTGGCCTATCTCGCCTGCCTGCCGAATATGACGGTCATGGCGGCGGCGGACGAGGCCGAACTCGTCCACATGGTCGCGACAGCCGCCGCCCATGATTCCGGCCCGATCGCCTTGCGCTATCCGCGCGGCGAGGGCGTCGGCGTCGACCTGCCGAAGCAAGGCGAGATCTTGCCGATCGGCAAGGGCCGGGTGGTGCGCGAAGGCTCACGGGTTGCGATCCTGTCGCTTGGCACCCGACTCGGCGAAGCCTTGAAGGCGGCCGACGAGCTCGCGGCGCGGGGCTTATCGACCACGGTCGCCGATGCGCGGTTCGCCAAGCCCCTCGACCGGGAACTCATTCTCAGGCTCGCCGCCACGCACAAGCTCCTCATCACCATCGAGGAAGGCGCAGCCGGCGGTTTTGGCGCCCATGTCCTCACCTTGCTCGCCGAAGCTGGCGCGCTCGAGAGCGGGCTCAAGGTTCGTACGATGACGCTGCCGGACAAATTTCAGGATCACGACAAGCCCGATCGCATGTACGCCGCCGCCGGACTCGACGCCAAGGGCATTGTCGCCAAGGCGATCGCGGCGCTCGGGGATGTCGAGCGCCTCGCCTCGAGCCGCTCTGCGTGAGCCGATCCTCGCCCGGCGACGAGGACGAAGAGGAGCGCCCGAGCGGGCGCGGCAATATCGCCGCCATCATCGCCGTGATCGTCCTCGCCGCGCTTGGCTACTGGGCTTTCACTTACCATCGACCAGCAGCGCAAAATGCAGAACTGCCTCGATTCAGGGCGCCGCGACTGCGCGCACTGGGTGCAGTAAGATCCCTGCCCTCGGCGATTGACTTGCTCGCGTGGGCGCGGCATAAGCCCGGGCCTTGCAGCGGCGTGTGAGCGCCGCGTTCATTTTCCGGCTCGCCGCTTGGTTGCATCGGCCGTAGCGGCCGAGTTGGCGTTTGCGCGTTTAAGATCGGACTTCGCGCCCGATTTTTTCGCCAGCGGTCGGAATTCGGAGACCAGACCCGTGAAGCGGACCTATCAACCCAGCAAGCTGGTGCGCAAGCGCCGCCATGGCTTTCGCGCCCGCTCAGCGACGGTCGGCGGCCGCAAGGTGCTTGCCGCGCGCCGGGCGCGCGGACGCAAGAAGCTCTCCGCCTGATTGGTTCGCCGCGGCCTCGGTCGCTGTCCGGCCGTTCGCGTGTCGGTGATGACGCCGCGGAAGGGAGCCTTGACGCCTTGCATGAGGACGGCATCCCAGGCCCCGCTGGCGTTCGTCCTGGCCGCCTGACCCGACGCGCCGAGTACCAGCGCGTCTCGCGCGGGCGGCGCTTCTCGGTGGACACATTCACGCTGCAGTCCCGCTGCCGTGAGGACACGGGAAAAGAAACCGTTCCGGGCGCGAGAGTGGGACTGACAGTGACCAAGGGCGTCGGCGGCGCGGTCGTACGCAATCGCGTCCGCAGGCGTCTGAAAGAAGCGCTCCGCGCTGCGGCGCCTCTTGAGGCCGAGGGCGATCACGATTACGTGCTGATGGCTCGGCGCGAGGCGCTGGGCCGCCGTTTTGCTGCGCTTGTCAATGACGTCCGCACCGCCTTTCGCGCCGCACGGCGGGGCGAAACGGACAGTCGCAGGCGCGGGCCGGCCAAACGGACGGCGAAAGACAGAGACACGCGAACATGAAATCCGAGGATACGCGAAACCTCTTTCTCGCGATCGCGCTGTCGGTCCTGGTGATGGCTGGCTGGCAGTATTTCTATGCGGGTCCCCTGTATCAGCGCGAACACCAGGCGCAGTTGGAGGCGAACCAGGCCAATAATGCGGCTCCGGCGCCCGAAGCGCAGCCGAGCGGCTCGCCGGCGGCTTCGCCGCCCGGGGCTCCGGTCGCCGCCACGCCGCCCGGGGCGCCGCCGGCCCCGACAACGCCGGCGACAGTCGGCGCGGCGCTTGCGGCAAGCCCACGGGTGACGATCGACACGCCGAGCGTCGGCGGATCGATCGATCTCAAGGGCGGCAAGATCGACGATATTGTCCTCAAGGATTACCACGAGACCGTCGACCCCAAGAGCCCGAATGTCAGGTTGTTCTCGCCGCCGGGCGCGCCTGACGCCTATTGGGCCGAGACCGGGTTCGTAAGCCCGGCCGGCGCAAAAACCCCTGGTCTTGACGCGCTCTGGACCGCCGATCGCCAGACGCTGACCCCCGCGCAGCCGGTGACGATGACCTGGGACAATGGCGCGGGCCTCGTTTTCAAGCGGGTGATCGCGGTCGACGACAAATACATGTTCACGATCGCCGATTCGGTCGCGAACACCGGCGCTGCGCCGGCGACTGTGCAGCCTTACGGGCTCATCCTGCGCCATGGCAGGCCGACCGTCGCTGGATATTCGGTCCTGCACGAGGGCTTTGTCGGCGTGATCACCGGCAGCGGCGCGTCAGGGGTCGGCCTTACGTTGCCCGTTCAACAGGTCACCTACGCGAACATCGAAAAGGCGACCGGCAGGCTCAACGCGTTCAAGGGCGACGGCGGCTGGCTTGGCTTCACCGACAAGTACTGGGGCTCCGCGGTCATCCCCGACCAGACCGCCCCGATCGAAGCGCGGTTCTCGGCCACCGGGACGGTCCAGCCAGTCGACTACCAGGCCGATTTCCTCGGGAAGGAGCAGACGGTCGCGCCGGGCGCCTCGTTTGAGACCAAGACGCGGGTCTTCGCCGGCGCGAAAGAGGTCAGCACGATCGACGGTTACGAGGCCAGTCTCGGCATCAAGAAGTTTTCTCTGATGATCGACTGGGGCTGGTTCTGGATGATCACCATCCCGATGTTCCGGCTTCTGGACGCGATCTACAAGGTCGTCGGCAATTTCGGCGTCGCGATCCTCGCCGTGACCGTGCTCGTGAAGCTCGCCTTCTTCCCGCTCGCCAATCGCTCGTACAAGTCGATGGCGAAGATGAAGAAGATTCAGCCGCAGATCGCCGCGCTGAAGGACCTCTATCCCGACGACCGCGTCAAGCAACAGCAGGAGCAGATGGAGCTGTTCAAGCGCGAGGGCGTCAACCCGGTCGCGGGCTGCTTGCCGATGGTGATCCAGATCCCGGTGTTCTTCGCGCTTTACAAGGTCATCTTCATCACCATCGAGATGCGCCACGCGCCCTTCTTCGGCTGGATCCGGGACTTGAGCGCCCCCGACCCGACCAACGTGTTCACCCTGTTTGGCCTGATACCCTGGGATCCGACCGCGCTGCCGGTGTTCGGCCACTTCCTCCACCTCGGCATCTGGCCGCTCATCATGGGCGTGTCGATGTTCTTCCAGATGAAGATGAATCCCGAGCCCGCCGATCCGGTTCAGAAGCAGATGTTCTCCTGGATGCCGGTGATCTTCACCTTCATGCTCGGCGCGTTTCCCGCGGGCCTCGTCATCTACTGGACCTGGAACAACACGCTGACGGTGCTCCAACAGTACTACATTATGACCAAGGCGGGCGTGAAGGTTGAGCTCTGGGACAACCTCACCAAACTGTTCCCGAAAAAGACCGCGCCGGCCAAGACGCCGAGCGTATGAGCGAAGCGACGGTCCCGCCTGACTGGACGGAGGCCGGGCGCAAACTGTTCGCAGGTCCCTGCGACTTCATCTTCGCCGCGGCGCGCTCCGACGGCCTGCCGCCCGTCGGCCCCCCGGAGATCGCCTTCGCGGGCCGATCGAACGTCGGCAAGTCCTCGCTCGTGAACGCGCTGACCGGCCGCGCCGCGCTGGCGCGCACCTCGCGCACGCCCGGCCGAACGCAGGAGCTGATTTTCTTCGATCTCAACGGGCGGGCCCTTTTGGTCGACATGCCGGGCTACGGCTATGCGGCGGTCGCAAAGGCGAAGTCCGCGTCCTGGGGCGAACTCGCGCGCGACTATTTGCGCGGCCGTCCCTCGCTCATGCGCGTGTTCGTGCTCGTCGACGGCCGGCATGGCCTGAAAGAGAGCGATCACGAGACGATGCGCACGCTCGACGCGGCCGCCGTCTCCTATGCCGTCGTGCTGACCAAGAGCGACGAAGTGAAGGCGGCCGACCAAAGCGCGCGGATCGACGCGACGCTTGAAGGCTTGCGCAAGCATGTCGCCGCCTATCCGGAAGTGCTGCTCACCTCGGCGCGCACCGGAGACGGCGTCGCCGAATTGCGCGCGCATATCGCGCGGCTCATCGCGGAGCGAGGCCCGGTCGCGAGACAATGACGCGTTGACTGTCAACGCGAGGTTCGCATCCGCGCCGCTGCAACTCACAGTCGTCGGACTACGCCCTCGTCAGGCGCCCGCTACTTGACTCGCTCAAACTCCAGCACACCGAACCCCTCGCTCCCGTCGATCGGGCTTTTGTTGCGCTCAGTTGTAAGACTCAGCCTGTCGCCGGCAAGCTTGAAGAATCGGACCTGATCGGATCCAAGCCGCGCGTTATTCCAAGCAATGTCGATGTGATGGACGACCCTGTCGCCGGAGATCGTGTATGTCCCTGCATAAGCAATCATCGACCTGTGCAGTTGTACGCGCTCCTCATCCGTTGGCTGGTCGCCGGCAGGAACCACCCGCCCTCCGGCAACGAATATCGCATACATCCGCCCATCGAGCCCGTAGCCGAGATAGCCGTCGGGGTGCTCACCCAGCGCGGGCCGTCGATCGCCGGTCGCGACGTCCTGGCGAACGAATGACTTCAGCTTCCAAGTGCCGACCAACAGATTGTCGTCGGCGAGCGCCAGGCTGGCGGTCCCGAAAAGCGCGATCGCCACAATCGCGGCGAAAGCGCTTCGCATTAAGCTGCCGCGGCGGTGGTCGTTCTGTTTCATCTGCGTCCTCCCGTAGACCGCGAGCAGGCGGCTTTTTTAGGCAGCGGGCGCGACTCAGCCTCGCAGCGAGCGGTAGAAAGCGCGCACATCCTCCGCGAGCGCGTCGGGCTGCTCCATCGCGGCGAAGTGGCCGCCCTTCTTCATAGTTGTCCAGCGGCGGATGTTGGTGAACATGGGCTCGGCCAGCGAGCGTGGGGGGTGCAGAATCTCGCGCGGGAACTCGGCGTAACCGGTCGGCGCCGTGACCGAGGCGCCCTCGGGGATCATCCAGGGTCGATGGAGGCGGAAGTAATAGGGGTAGAACGACGAGCCGATCGCGCCTGTGAACCAGTAGAAGCTGATGTCCGCGAGCAGCTGGTCGCGGGTGAAGACGCTCTCGACATCGCCGCCGCAATCGGACCACTTGCGGAACTTCTCGACGATCCATGCGGCGAGCCCGGCGGGAGAGTCGGTCAGGCCAAAGCTTAGCGTTTGTGGCCGCGTGCCCTGGATCGACGCATAAGCGGCTTCCTCCTTGAGCCAATGCTTGACCGCGTCGATAAAAACTTGCTGCTCGGGAGTCGGATTCTTGATCAGATCGGGCTCGCGGCGAACGGCGAGAAAATTGACGTGAATGCCGATCAGCTTGTCGGCGTGCGCGTAGCCCATGCGCGCGGCGGTAATGCCGCCCCAGTCTCCGCCCTGAACCGCGAAGCGCTTGTAGCCGAGCGTATCGGTCATGAGGTCGGCGAAAATATCCGCCATCTCCTCCACGCCAAAGCGCTTCTGACCGGGGCGAAACGAAAGGCCGTAGCCGGGCAGCGACGGCGCGACGACCGTGAACGCGTCGGCCGGGTCGCCGCCGAAGCTCGCCGGATCGGTGAGGCGGGGAATGAAATCCAGGAACTCGAACACGGAGCCCGGCCAGCCGTGCATCAACAAGAGCGGCGTCGGATTGGGCCCCTTCCCCGCGACATGCAGAAAGTGCAGGTCGTGATCGGGGCGCGTGATCTTGAATTGCGGGAAGGCGTTCAGGCGCGCCTCCTGCGCGCGCCAGTCGAAGGCCGAGCGCCAAGTGTCGACCAGTCTGCGAAGATAGTCGACGTCGGTCCCGTAAGCCCAAGGTTCGCCGGGCGCGGAATCGGGAAAACGGGTGCGCGCGAGCCGCTCGCGCAAATCCGCAATGTCGCTATCGGGCACGTGCAAGGTGAATGGCTGCGGCATCGCGTGCTCCGAATTCGGGTGACGTCTGCGAGCAATCCTCGAATGGCGGCGGTCTTCGAGTCAAACGGCCTCTGTCCTGAAGCGCTCCAAGACTCCTCACGAGGCCGCACGCGGATTGACCCGATTGATTAGAGACGCGATGGTTCCGCCATGCAGCCCCACTACAATACGATAGCCGGCGGCGAAGTCGGTCGCATCGCGGCGCTGAGCGACGGTCTTTTCGCCATCGCGGCGACCATCCTCGTGCTCGATTTTCACACGCCCGAACCCGCCGACATCCACTCCGAGACCGAACTCCTCCGCGCGCTGGCAGCCTCGGCGCCAAGGCTCCTGCCCTGGCTGCTCAGCCTCATAACGCTCGGCATTTTCTGGCTCGGTCAGCAGACCCAGCTCAGCCAACTCGAACGCTCGAACCGAGACCTTGCATGGCTGCATTTTGTTTTCCTCGCCGTGGTCACTGTGCTGCCGTTCTCGACCCGGCTCCTGTCGGATTTCATCGAGTATCGAACCGCCTTCCTCGTCTACTGGCTCAATATCGTTCTCCTCGGCGCGTCCCTCTACGCCGCGTGGGTGTGCGCCGAGAGGGCGAACCTCATTCGAGAGGAAGCGCGCGGCGACATCTCGCGGGCGGTCAAACGGCGCGTTGTCGTGGCGCAATCGTTGTATGCGATTGGCGCGCTTGCGGGCCTCGTCAATGTGACGTTTGGGATCACGCTCGTCATGCTGATCCAGCTCAATTACGCGATCGGGCCTAGACTGCCCGTCCTCTCGCGTCTTTGATGGGCCGCTCAGCTCTCGAACGGCAGTCCCGCATATTGCTCGGCGACCATGGCCGCGGCGTGTTGCGATCGAAGCAGGTGATCGAACTCGCTGAGTTTGACTCTCGTCTCGAAAGCGTCGTCGTCAGGAAACGTATGCAGCAACTTGGTCAGCCACCACGAGAAGCGCTCTGACGCCCAGACGCGCCGCAGCGCCATGTCCGAATAATTCTCGAGATAGCGGTCGTCGCCTTTTGAAAAGTGCGCCGCGAAGGCGCGCTGGAGATAGAAGACATCGGAGATCGCGAGGTTGAGGCCCTTCGCCCCGGTCGGGGGCACGATATGCGCGGCGTCGCCGGCGAGAAACAGCCGGCCGTATCGCATCGGCTCGGCGACGAAGCTGCGCAAGGGCGCAATCGACTTTTCGATCGACGGCCCGGTCACGATCTTGCGCGCGATGTCGTCGGGAAATCGCCGTTTCAGTTCATCCCAGAACTTCTCGTCCGGCCAGTCCTCGATCCGCGCGTCGAGGCGACACTGGATGTAGTAGCGGCTCAGCGCGGGATTGCGCAGCGAGGCGAGCGCAAAGCCCCGCTCGTGCCGGGCGTAGATGACGTCCCCGACCGGCGGCGTCTCCGACATGATTCCGAGCCAGCCGAACGGATAGGCGCGCTCGAAGACCCTGAGCACGGACTTAGGAATGCTTTGCCGCGACACGCCGTGGAACCCGTCGCATCCCGCGATGAAATCGCATTCGAGCGTCTCGGTCGCGCCGTCCTTCTCGTAGGTCACCTTGGGCGCAGGCGTGGTCAGATCGTGGAGCTGAACATGATCCGCCTCCTCGACGATGCGTCCCCCGTCGCGCTCCCGGATCCGGTACAATTCCTCGGTGATCGCCGTCTGTCCGTGCGACCACATCGGGCGGCCCGCATGGGTCTTCGTGTCGATCAGAAACGGATCGCGGTCCTGCCAGACGATGAAGGCCCCGTCATGCGAATGACCTTCGCGGTCCATGCGCTCGCCTGCGCCCGAGTCCCGCAGCACCTGAACCGAGCCGAATTCGAGCACCCCGGCGCGGATGCGCTTCAGGACATAGGCTTTTGTCTGCCGCTCGATGACGACGCTGTCGATTCCACGGCCGTGCAGCAAATGCGAGAGGAGCAGGCCAGCCGGACCGCCGCCGATGATCGCGACTTGGGTGCGGCGCATGGTTATCCTCCCTCGGCGCGGCGACGTGCGGCCCGACGCCGGTAGCATCGCAATTCCGGCTCGTCGAGTGCGGACCGACGCCAGTCACCCGCGGAAGTTCCGCGTTCAGCTGGCGGCGCGGGCCGCGCCGAGCCCAACAGCCTCGAGCGCCCCGGCCTGCCGGCGCGCGACGCCCGCTTCGTCGAAGTCAGCGATCGCGTCCTCGTACATGCGATGAAAGTTGAGCCGCGCGCCAAGCCGCAGGAACGCGCTGCCGAGGCCGATTGTCGCGCGCTCGAGAAACACGAATTCGCGCGGCACCGGCAGGCCGCCGCCCTCAGCCCTCAAGGCGCGCATCACCTGGCCGATTTCGCGCCGGCCATATTCCGACGGCTTGACGCCGTCGGCGGCGGTGCGCACCCGATCGTCGAGAATCGGCCCGCACATGAATCGCGCCCAAAGGGTCATCGCGTCGGTCACGCCCGGCGTGAGCCTGGAGAAGCCCCACATCTCGAAGGCCTGCGCGGTTCGCGCCTTGTCGTTCGCCTCGAGCGCCCGATAAAGCTCGACCACGCCAAAGACGAACCGCGGCGGAAAGATGCGCACGCAGCCGTAGTCGAACAAATTGACGCCATCGACGTTGCGGTTCGCGCCCTCGCCGGACGCCGCGACCGTATAATTGCCGAGATGCGGATCGCCGTGAATAACGCCATAGCGCAGGAACGGACGCCACCACGCGTCGAACAGGCCGACAGCGATGGCGTCGCGCATGTCCTGCGGCGCGGTCTCGAAGGCGGTGAGCGGCTCGCCGTCGAGCCATTGCATCGTGAGCAGCCGCCGCGTCGACAAGCTCTGCTCGACCGTCGGCACGCGCACGAACGGCCGGTCGGCGAGCATGACGCGGTAGAGCCGCGCGATCTTCGCCTCCCGCTGGTAGTCGAGCTCCTCGCGCACGCGCTCGCGGATTTCGTGCGCCATCTCGCGCGTATCGATCGCGGCGCTGGCGCGTCGATGGAGCGAGAACAAAAGGTCGAGATTGGAGAGATCGGTCTCCACCGCGGAGGCCATGTCCGGATATTGCAGCTTGCACGCGAGCCGCTCGCCGCTGAGGCTCTGGGCTCGATGCACCTGGCCGAGCGACGCGGCGGCGGCGGGCTTCAAGTCGAAATCGGCGAAACGCTCGCGCCAGTCTGGCCCAAGCTCGGCCTGCATGCGCCGGCGCACGAAGGAGGCGCCCATCGGCGGCGCCTGGGACTGGAGCTTGGTCAGTTCGGCGGCGAAATCGGCCGGCACCGCATCGGGGATGGTGGTCAGCATTTGCGCCACCTTCATGAGCGGGCCCTTCATCGAACCGAGCGCAGACGCGAGCGCCTTGGCGTCGCTCTCGCGCCCGCCCCCGCGCAGCCGATTGACGCCGACCTTGGCGGCGAACGCGCCGGCGTTGACGCCGAGCCGCGCGTAGCGAGAAGCCCGCGCGCTCAGCCGATTGGCTTCGTTGTCCTGATCCAAACGCGCAATCCCATTGAGAGGCTTGGCCATGAATATAGGTCGCGCGCCGTTCGATTTCAGCGGCGGCCACGCGACCCACGGCGAAATAGCAATTTTCCCCAAGAGGCGCGCCCCGGGCGCCACTATGCCTCGAGTTCGACCGCGCCTCATGTCCTTCCGCATGAGGCGACGCGACATTGAGGACACGATGATTTTACGCTTGTGGCGCGGCTGGACGACGCCGGAGAACGCCGACCGTTATGAGGAGCTTATCAGGGCGACGATCTTCCCGGGCATTCTCGCAAGGGCCATTGTGGGATTGGAGGACCTCGAGCTTTTGCGGCGGCCGCTCGAGGGCGAGGTCGAATTCATGACGCTGATGCGCTTCGTGTCATGGGACGCCGTGAAGGCCTTCGCCGGTCCGAACTGGGAGACGTCCGTCGTGCCGCCGGCCGCACGCGCCGTGCTGGCTCGCTTCGACGAGAAGGCGCGCATTACGAACAGAGGGTCGCGCCACTGCCCGATTTGGATTGGCGTCATGTCGCTGAAAAGGAGCACTCGACGCGGCCGAGAACCCCATAATCGGCCGTGACCTTGTCGCCGGGCTCAATCTCCAATGGCTTCAGACATGTCCCGGTCGTCACCGTCTGGCCAGCCGCCAGCGTGACGCCGAGCGCACCCAGTTCATTGGCGAGCCAGGTCAGCGCAATCAGAGGATGGCCGAGGACGTTTGAGCCTATCCCGTCGCGCTCATAGCGGCGCCCGACCCTCGCGACAACGCGATGCGCCGCGAGATCAAGTTCACGCCAGATCGGCGGGGCGAGCGGACCGAGCACGAACAGATGCGCGCAGGCGTTGTCGGCGATGATCTGTGGCCCGCCCGCTGTGACGAAGTCAGCGTATCGCGAATCGGGAACCTCGATCGCGAGATGGAGGTCGGCGACCGCGTCCAGAACCTCGCCGCGGTCATAGGGAACGTCCCGCGGCGGCAGATCGCGGCCCATGCGGAACGCGAACTCGCATTCAGCGACGCGCATGCGATTGGGGCCGAGCGAAATCGTGTCGCCGTCTCCGTGCACCCGTTCGGCAAGCAGGCGCCCCGCGAGCGGCCCGTCGACGCCGATATGCTTCTGCCCAGCGATGCTCGTCGCCGCGATCTTCCAGCCAAAGAGCGGCTTTGCGCTCGACGCCTCGATCCGAGTTTGAATCGCATAACCCTCGCCGCGATTCGACGGGCGCAACGATGGCGGCAAGGCCTCGATCACCTTGCCCTCGCGCCAGCAGCCCACAAGCAGTTCGGACGCTGTTTGTGCCGCCGCTTTGTCCATCTTCAACTCGGGTGCTGGGTCGGCTCTGATTGGCTTAACGGCTACGCCATTGCCTCCAGTTCGTCGATCATCCGCTCGATCACCGAGAGGCCGATTGTCCAGAAGCCCGGATCCTTTGCGTCGAGGCCGAACGGCGCGAGCAGCTCCGAATAGGACTTCGATCCGCCGGCGGCGAGCATCGCCAGATAGCGCTCGGCGAAGCCATCGCTCGAGCGCTCATAGACGCCGTACAGGGAGTTCACGAGGCAATCGCCGAACGCATAGGCGTAGACGTAGAACGGCGAATGAATGAAATGCCCGATATAGGCCCAGTAGGTCTCATAGCCGGGTCTGAGCGCGATGGCCGGACCTAGGCTTTCGGACTGCGTGCTCATCCAGAACTGGCTGATTTGCTCGGCGGTCAATTCGCCGCTGCGGCGCTCAAGGTGAACGAGGCGCTCGAATTTATAGAACGCGATCTGGCGCACGACCGTGTTGAGCATGTCCTCAACCTTGGCCGCGAGCATCGCCTTGCGCTCGACAGGATCCGTTGTCGTATCGAGCATCGAGCGGAAGGTCAGCATTTCGCCGAACACCGAGGCCGTTTCGGCAAGGGTCAGCGGCGTCGGCGCCATCAGCGGGCCGTTGACGCCCGCGAGCACCTGATGGACGCCGTGGCCAAGCTCGTGCGCGAGCGTGGTCACGTCGCGCGCCTTGCCGAGGAAATTGACCAGAATGTAGGGATGAGCGGACGGCGTCGTCGGATGTGCGAATGCGCCCGGGGCCTTGCCAGGCCTCACCGGCGCGTCGATCCAGCCTTCGTCGAAGAAACGCCGGGCGACATCGGCCATGCGCGGGGAAAAGGCGCGATAGGCGTCGAGCACCATGTCGCGCGCGGTCTCCCACTTATAGACGCGGCGCGGCGCATTCGGCAGCGGCGCGTTGCGGTCCCAGTGGTCGAGCTGCGCCTTGCCGAACCAGCGCGCTTTGAGCGCGTAATAGCGATGCGACAGGCGCGGATAGGCGTCGGTGACCGCCGCAACCAGCGCCTCGACAACCTCGGGCTCGACCCGGTTGGCGAGGTGACGTGAATTGGCGACGTCCTTGAACTTGCGCCAGCGATCCGAGGTCTCTTTGTCCTTGGCGAGCGTGCTGGTGATCAAGGCGAACAGCCGCTGGTTGGCGCCAAGCGTCGCGGCCAGCGCGTTGGCCGCGGTTTCCCGGATCTTCGCGTCCGGGTCCTGCAGTTTGCCGAGCAACGGCTCGAGCGTCAGGCTCTCGCCTTCAAAGTCGAACCTGAGCGCCGCCATCGTGTCGTCGAACAGCCGGTTCCACGCCGCGGCGGCGCTGACCGACTTGTCCAGGAACAACCGTTCGAGGTCGTCGGCGAGCTGATGCGGCTTCTCCTTGCGAATGTCTTCGAGCCATGGGCGATAGTGGCCAAGCGTGGGCGCCGCCATGGCGGCCTTCAGCTTGGAATTGTCGATGCGGTTGAGCTCAAGCTCGAAAAACAGGACATCGCCGGCTAGCGCGGTAATGCGCTCCTGCGCATCGGCGTAGAATTTCGCGATCGCTGGATTGCTGGTGTCGGACGCATAAAGCAGCGACGCATACGACATGATGCGCCCGGTCAAATCCTGCAGCGACTCGTACGCCTTGACGGCGACGGTCAATGTCTCCGCTGCGTCAGGGCGATTGGTCATCTCCCCGAGCTTGCCGCGATAAGTCTCGGCGAAGAGCTTGCCCTCGCGCTCGGCGCGTTCGAGATCGGCGGCGAAGCTGGCTGAATCCATGCCCTCGTACAAATCCTGGAGGCGCCACTCCGGCATCACGCCAAGATCCGCCGGAGCGGGCGACGGCGCCAAAGCGACATCAGGGGCATGGAGTTTCAAGTTCATCGGGCACGCTTCTTTGTTAGGCTCGCGCTAACGCTGCACGGCTTTTTCAGCCCACAAAACGGCGCTTTTGCGGACACAGCGGATCGGAACGGGACGGCGTTAACATCGCATTTACCGTGATGACACAATGTGGCGCACTGCGCGGCTCCTGAGGCGCTCTCGGAACGACTATGACCGCTCTCGTACTCATTGTTGATGACGATCCTATTCAGCGGCGCTTGCTCGAGGCTATGGCGAGACGATTTGGCTACGACGCTGAAACGGTGGAATCAGGCGAAGCGGCGCTCACGCGTCTCGCGGCGAATGATCGGCCGCCCGTCAATCTCGTAATCCTCGATCTCGTCATGCCCGATCTCGACGGCATGGGAGTGCTGGCGCGGATGCGCCAGCGCGACATCGCCATGCCCGCGATCGTCCAGACCGCGCATGGTTCGATCGAGGCCGTCATCTCCGCCATGCGTGCGGGCGCGACCGACTTTGTCGTCAAGCCAGTCGGCGCCGAACGTCTTCAAGTCTCGATCCGCAATGCGCTGCGCGTCGATGCGCTGGAGGACGAACTGCGCCGCGCCACGCGGCGCAACGCCGGCGAACTCAGCTTCCGCGACATCGTCACCCGCGCGGAATCGATGACGCGCACCGTTCGTCTGGCCGAGCGCGCCGCCAAGTCGAACATTCCGGTGTTGATCGAAGGCGAATCCGGCGTCGGCAAGGAATTGATGGCGCGCGCGATCCAGGGCGGCTCCGAGCGGCGAGGCAGACCGTTCGTGACCGTCAATTGCGGCGCGCTGCCGGAGACGCTCGTCGAGTCCATTCTCTTCGGACATGAGAAAGGCGCCTTCACCGGCGCCACCGACAAACATATGGGTAAGTTCGCCGAAGCCAACGGCGGCACGCTCTTCCTCGACGAGATTGGCGAACTGCCGCCAGAGGCGCAGGTCAAACTGCTGCGTGCGCTGCAAGAGGGCGAGATCGATCCGATCGGTTCGCGGCGCCCGGTCAGGGTCGATTTCCGCCTCGTGTCGGCGACGAACAAGAACCTGATCGAGCTGGTCAAAGCCGGCCGCTTCCGCGAGGACCTCTTCTATCGCCTCAACGTTTTCCCGATCTCCATTCCGCCATTGCGGGCTCGCCTCTGCGACGTGCCGGACCTCGCCATGCGTTTTCTCGCCCGCTTCTGCGTCGAGGAGGGCAAACGCATCCGCGGCATCGCCAACGACGCGCTCGCGCTTCTCACCGCTTATGATTGGCCGGGCAACGTCCGCCAGCTCGAGAACGCGATGTTTCGCGCCGTCGTGCTGGCCGATGGCAATGAACTGACGGTCGCCGAGTTTCCGCAGATCGCGGCCCAAGTCGAGGGCTACGACGTCCGCATCCCGCCCGCCCCGCCGCCGATCGCGGCCGATCCGTCGGCGGCGATCGTTTTCCGGCCCGCCAACCATGAGCACCGCGATCCGCATTCGCTGCGAATGATCGACGACAGCGGCGACGTGCGCATGCTGGAGGAGATCGAAACCGAGATCATTCGCTTCGCGCTCGCCCATTACCGCGGACAAATGTCGCAAATGGCGCGCAAGCTCGGCATCGGGCGCTCCACGCTCTATCGAAAAATGAAAGACATCGGGATCCCGGATGACATGCTTGGCGACGCTGCGGCATAATGCAGGCAAAGCGTCGAGGCGTGTCGGTGAAGATGACTTTTATCTCGCGAGGGCTCGAGCGCCTGCCTCAGTGCGGCGAGCCTCGCAACGGCGTGCGGAGGGCGACCGCGTTTGCGCGCGGAGCGTGGCGCGAGCGACTGCTGGGGAGCATGAGCGTCGCTGCGCTCGCGTTCGGCGGCAGCCTCGCCTTTGCCGACACTGAGCCGGCGCCCGGTGTTCCGATCCTCTCGCCCGAAGCGCCGGTGAGCTTCGGCGACCTCGGCGGCTCAAGCCCGCTGCTGGCGATTTACAACGCTGGGCGCGCCGCTCAGGTCTTGCGCGTGGACCCGGCCGGGTTGACCGAGCCGAAATTTGATTTGGCGTCTGCGGTTCAAGACCCGCCGGACGTCGGCTTCGCGCCTTTCCCAGCGGCGCCGGGAGATGGGCCAGCGGCGCCCAAGACTTCCTCGACGGTCGTCTACGATCCAACCGTCGGGCCTTCGCTCTCGCCGACGCAAAGCGCGCTTCAAGCGGCGCTGTGGCGGCTCGTCGCGCGCGACGATCGCCGCAACCCGCTCGGCTCAGGCGACTGGCGCGCCGCCCGCGCCGCGATCGCGACCTTTTACGCCAGGCGCGCCTACACGCCCGTATGGGTCGACGAGGATGGCCTGACGAAAGCGGGACGTGCGGCGCTTTCGCAATTGCAGCGCGCCCGCGACGACGGCCTCGATCTCTCCGCCTTCGCGCTGCCGCGCGATGTGAGCGCTGGTCTCGATCCGGACGCGCGAGCTGAAGCCGAAACGACGATCGCCTCGGCGATCGTGACCTACGCCGAACAGGCGACGGGATCGCGAGCGCTCCCCTCGCATGTCTCGCCGCTCGTATTCGCGGTCCCGAAAGTCGCCGATCCCGGAATGGCGCTCGCCGAGACGGCTCTTGCGGCGGACCCCGGACAGCGGCTCGCCGATTTCAACCCGCCGCAGAAGGGCTATCGCGCGTTGCGTGACGAACTCAAGCGCCTCGACAATCCGGGTGTGGCGGAGCGAGCGTTCCGTGTTCTCAACGCGGACCTTGATGCCGATCCGCTGCTTGATCTTCAGGAAGAGGGCGCTTCGCAGCGAACGAAGAGGGCCCTCAACGCTCACATTCATAAGGCCTCGGTCAGCGCCGCATCTTCCGGCGCCAATGCGCGTGAGCGCGCCGCGATCCTCGCCAACATGGAAATGTGGCGCTGGGAGCCGCGCGACATGGGCGAACGCCGGATCGAGGTCAATGTCGCGAACTTTTCGCTCGCGGTGCTGGAGGGCGACAGGGTCGTGCACGAGGCGCGCGTCGTTGTCGGCAAGCCGGACACGCCGACGCCGATTTTCTCCGACGTCATGCGTTACGTGCTCATCAACCCGTCCTGGCAGGTCCCCGATTCGATCATCAAGAAGGAGATGATGTCGCGGCTCGGCTCCTTGAGCCAGCGGGGCTATGAGGTGAAGACCGTCGGCGGCCGGCTGACGGTTCGGCAATTGCCCGGCGATGACAATGCGCTCGGACGGTTCGCGTTCATGTTTCCGAACGACCATGCGATCTATCTGCACGACACGCCGACGCGCGAGCTGTTCGACGATGAAAGCCGCGCCTTTAGTCACGGCTGCATCCGAGTCGAAGACCCGCAGAGCCTGGCTGTGCTTGTCCTCGGCGGCGAATCAACGGGATGGACGGACGAGCGAATTGAGGCCGCGATCGGCGGAAAAGAGCGAACCGTTTTCTTAGCTCGTCCGCTGCCCATTCATATCGAGTACTTCACTGATTTTGTTGACGAATTCGGCGATCTCAGGGAGCAGCCGGACGTTTATGGGCTGATTCGCAAAGTCGAGGCCATACTCGCCCGGGCAAGTCAAGATTGAACGGGAACGGTTATCGAGCTATACGCGAAATAGATCGCTTTTTGCCTTAACTGTGACGCGAGCGTCACAATGCGAACAGGGAGCGCCGGGACGGCGCTCGGGGAGGTCGCGGTAGGTCGGCGGCGGAGGCCGGCAAAAGCGTAAGCGTAGGGATCGATTGAGCACAGTCTGCCGGCTTCGCCGCCGGTCTTGACGTGTTGGGGAAGGATGGGTTGTTGGCGGGTTTTAACCTGAATAAGTGCGTGAGCCGCGGCGGAGCGGCGGCGCACATGGCGGTGGCGGCGGCGTTCACGGCCGTTTGGCTGGTTCCGAGCGCGACCGAATCGGCGGTCGCCAACGGCGACACGCGCACCATCACCCTGTCGGACCAGCACACCAATGAATTCGGGCTCGTTCACCTTCATGGTCAACGGCGTCTACGACCAGGCGGTGCTCGATAAACTGAACTGGTTCTGCCGGGATTGGCGGCTCAATGAGCAGACGAAGATGGACCCGCATCTCTTCGACATCATTTGGGAGGTTTATCGCGAATCCGGGTCGTCGCAGCCGATCGACGTTCTCTCCGCCTACCGGTCGCCGCAAACCAACGCGATGTTGCGGCGGCGGTCGCGACAAGTGGCCGAGCATTCGCAGCATATGCAAGGCAAGGCCATCGACGCCCATTTCCTTGACGTAAGCACGGCCCGCATCCGCGACGTCGCCATGCGCGCGCAGGAGGGCGGGGTTGGGTTCTATCCGACTGGAAATACGCCCTGGGTGCATATCGACAGCGGCTCGGTCCGGTATTGGCCGCGCATGAGCCGTGACGCCCTGACGCGCCTGTTCCCGGATGGAAAGACGGTGTTCATTCCCGGCGGACGGCCAACCGATGGCGCGCTACGAAGAGGCGCGCGCCGAGATCGAAGCGCGCGGCGGAAATATCCAGGTGGCCCGTGGCGGCGGGATTGGCGGGCTCTTCTCCTGGCTGTTTGGCGGCGGCGGCGCCGACGACGCCGAAGAGTCGGGCGGCCAAGAAGCGACGACCGCGACCGCCAGCAGCATCGCCGGAGCGCGCGGCGGGCGCAGCGGCGGCGGCTATCAGGCTCCCGAGCCCCAGGTCGAGGTTGCCGAAGTCGGGCCGCAGGCGGTCGCCAAAGCCAAGCGCAACTTGCCGACAGGCCAGGCCTACGCCAGCGCGCCCGAACCGGCGCCGGCGGCGAAGGCGCAAGCCCCCGAGCCGCAGGCTGTGGTCGCCGATGCCGATGTCGGGCCGCAAGCGGTCGCCAAGGCGAAGCGCAACTTGCCGAGCGGTCCAGCTTACGCCAGCGCCGCCGATTCGGCCCCGACGCCGCCGGTCAAGCCGCAGGCTGTCGCGGCGCTGGAACAGCCCAACGTGGCCAGCGACGCTTCGACGGACGAGCCGCGTAGCGCCCCGGTTGCGAAGTTCCTTGCGCCGCTGCCCCCACGCAGGCCGGCCGATCTCGTCGCGGTTGCTCTGGCCAACTCCCCCATGCCGCCGACTTGGCCGTCAGATCTGATCCTGACCTCAAAGGCCGATCAAGGCGGGGCCGCTTTCACGCCGCCGTCTAACAAACCGTTCAACGCCGCCCCCGCGGCCGGCCTGAATGGTGCGCTGCCCCAGGTCATAACCTCCGGCGTCGACCGCACGCCGACCGGGGCGCTGGCGCTGGCCGAGGCGCCGTCAGCGCCGAGCGTTGACGACAGCGTGCTGCTCGCGCGGGCGGCCGAACTCACCGCGCCCCTGCCGCCAATGCCGATCGTCGCTCCCGTTGCGACCGCTCCCGCGCCGGCCCCTGACAAGGTCGGAAAGGCCGCGACGGTCCCGCCGCAAGAACATGGCTGGGTCGTTCGAACCGCGGCGTTGGCGGCTGAAGACCTCGCGCAATTGTTTGGGGGTCTGGGCTTCAAGAGCGCCGGCGACGCGCCCGGACCGCAACAATAGCATCAGCTTGGGCGGCGGGCTTCGGCCTTAAGCGGGATTCGGCGGCGGCTGAACAAGCAGGAGACCAGGTCCGTCCCGGGTTGATCGCCTATCCCCTGTCGCGCGCGACAAAGCCGCCTCCAGGGGCGGCGTCCTTTGCTAGCCAATGCGACGGTGACCTGCGCCGCAGCGTGTGTTGGGCTGCGAAGAGCCGGTGTCGCGACCTTGCGCGCGCCCCACCGGCTCCCGGAAGGCTTTGGGTCAGTCCTTGTCGATCGCCCAGGGGCCGGGGCCAGCCGCCGCGAGATAAAGGAAGATGAAGCAGTAGAGCAGCGCGGCCTCGCCCATGTTGATCGCGGGAAAGAAGCTCATCGGGAAATGCGCCATGAAATAGGCTACCGCCATGAAACCGGACAGGATGAAGGCGACCGGGCCGGTGAACAAGCCGAGCACGATCAGGACGCCGCCGACGAGCTCCATCGTTCCCGTGAAATACAAGAGGCCCGTCGGCATCTTGTCGATGAACGGCAGGCCGGCGGGGAAGCCCAGAAGCTTGCCCGTTCCGTGCTCGAGAAACGACAGCCCGGCTGCGATGCGCAGCACCGAACGCGCGTGCGGCGCGAGCCACGCCGTGTTCAGCGCCGAAGCGGTGGATCGGGGAAGAACATTGCTCATTGCCGTCGCCTTCTCTTAAGTCGGTTGAATGGCTCGCTGAGGCCGGCCTGGACCTACGCGGAAAGCTTGGCGGCGGTCTTGGCGATCAGCTCGCCCTGATGCCGGGCGCCGTCGAGTTCGATCTTCGTCGGCTGGCGTTGGCCCTGCGCCGCCAGCGATGGTGGTCGCGCCGTAAGGCGCGCCGCCGACGATCTCATCGAGCGTGCCTTGCGCCGAATGGCTGTAGGGCAAGCCGACGATGACCAAGCCGAAGTGCATGAGGTTGGTGATGATCGAGAAGAGCGTCGTCTCGTTGCCGCCGTGCTGGGTCGCGCTCGAGGTGAACGCGCCGCCCACCTTCCCGAGTAAAGCGCCGCTCATCCAGAGCTGGCCCGCCTGCTCCCAGAAAGCGCCCATCGCCGAGGGCATGCGGCCGAAACGGGTCGGCGCGCCGACGACGATCGCGTCATAGTTCGCGAGGTCCTCGACCTTGGCGATTGGCGCGGGTTGATCGAGCTTGAAGTACGAGGCCTTGGCGATCTCCTCGGGAACCGTCTCCGGCACCCGCTTCACGTCGGCCGTCGCGCCCGCCGAACGCGCGCCTTCCGCGACCGCGTGGGCCATCTGTCTCGATATGGCCGTAGCTGGAATAATAGAGAACGAGCACCTTCGCCATAGTCATTTCCTCAAGCTTGAATGGTGGGGCGCGAGATCAGATGATCTTCGCCATCTGGTCGAAAGAAAACCTCGGGCTGCGCGGGAACAGCTTCTCGTGCGTCGCCGTAGCCGATGTTGATCAGCACGTTCGACTTGACGTGGCCTTCGGGGAAGAACTCGGCGTCGACCTTCGCATTGTCGAATCCGGTCATCGGCCCGGTGTCGAGACCCACCGCGCGCAGCGCGAGGATGAGATAGGCGACCTGCAACGTGCCATTCTGGAAAGCGGCGCGAGCCGCCTTCACGGGGTCATTGGCGAACCACGCCTTGGCGTCGGTGTGCGGCATCAGAAACGGCAGATGCTCATAAAACTGTTCGTCGAAGGCGGTGATCGCGACGACCGGCGCGCCCATCGTCTTATCGAGATTGCCGGGCGACAGAGCCGGCTTGAGCCGCTCCTTGGCCGCGTGCGAACGCAGGAAGACGACGCGCATCGGCGATTGGTTCGCGCTGGTCGGCCCCATCTTGGCCAGGTCGAGCGCTTTCCGAAGCAGCTCGTCCGAGACCGGCCTGTCGCGAAACACATTGTGTGTGCGCGCCTCCGTGAACAGCTGCGCGAGCGACTGCGCTTCGATCGTCTTACGGTCGGGAACGTGAACGGTCATGCGGGCGGCCCTCGAATTATTGCGCTGCCGCTACCTGTCCTCTTTTGTTCCAATCGTTGCAATTGGCAAAATTGTGCTAGTATCCATCTCCGGAGGTGATGGATGATCGAACTCGCTCACGCTCGACCAGATGCGCGTCCTCGTCGCCGTCGCCGAGGCTGGAAGCTTTTCTGCCGCGGCGCGAAAGCTCGGCCGGGTCCAGTCGGCGATCAGCCAATCGATTCAGACGCTCGAGGCGACGCTTGGCGTCACGCTGTTCGATCGCTCGGGCAAGACGCCGCAATTGACCGACGCGGGAAAAGCGCTGGTCGGCGACTCGCGCGCGCTCATCGCCGGCGCCCAGGCCATTCGCGCTCGCGCCCAAAGCATGGCGGAAGACGTGGAGCCCGAACTCACGCTGGCGGTCGAACTCGATGTTGCCGATTCCGCTTCTGATGGAGAGCCTGAAGGCGCTGCGCGTCGCCTTCCCGCTCCTGCCCGCCTCGGTCTTCACCGAGGCTCTCGGGCGGCGCCGAGCAGCGGCTGCGCGACGGCGCGGCGCGGCTCGCGATCTACACCATCGCGCCCACAAGTCCGTGCGATCTCGTCAGCGAGTTCATGACCCGTATCGCGATGTGGCCGGTGGTCGCGGCCAGCCATCCGCTCGCCGCCCTGCCCCAGCCGCTCGCGCGCGACGCGCTCGAGCCGCACGTGCAGCTGGTGCTGACCGACCGCACGCCGCTCACCCAGAATCTGTCAGGCGGGATCCTCAGCCGTCATATCTGGCGATTCGCGGATCTGGCCACCCGCCTCGATTTCCTGCTTGCCGGCTTCGGGTGGTGCAACATGCCGAGCCATATGGTCTCCGACCATGTCGCGGCCGGACGGCTGAAGAGACTTACGATCGCCAATCAGGAGGAAGTCGCGCTGCCTCTTTACGTCGTGCACGAGCGCGGCCGTGTCCCGGGTCGAGCCGGACGATGGCTGATCGCGGACTTGCGCGAGCGGATGAAGACTTGCCCTGGCGCCTATCACCGCACCGTCGAAACGCAAGCGGCGGCCGAAGCCGCCGCGGCTTGAGAAAAGATGCGCCGCCTCTGGCGAGCCCGCTACGCTAAGGGTTTTTTGGCTCGGCGCCGCAGCAGCGCCGCAAGCACGGCTTTCGCTTCGTCGATCAGCCACTCCTGGTATCGGTAGTACATCTCCGAGCCCATCGGCGTGACATAGGAGACGAGCTGCTCCTCGCAGCGGCGGTGAAGCGCGTCGAAGTCCTTGATCAGCTCTTCGCGCCGCCTTTCGATCCTGGGGCGTCCGAATGACGGCCTCAGGCGGAAGCGCCTTGATCTGGTCTCGCGTGATGCCGAGTGCGCGCGCGCCTTGATCTGCTCCTCGGTCAGACCCGGATAGGCGAGCGCCTTGAGCCGAGTCTCGAGCAGCCCCCGGTTGGCGTCGATGCGCCAGAGCCTGAAGCGACTGTAGACGCCCATCGCGTTCAAAAGGACCGTGGCCCCCATCGCCAGATAGATCCAGTAGGCGGGCGACATCAGGTTCACGAGCCAGGGGAAATATTTGTCCGCAATCTCGGGCTCGCCGCTGGCGAAGAACTCGCGCGCTTCGTCAGCCAAGGGCGCGCTGTCCTGCGACTTCGCCGAGGGCGGCGGGTTGACGCGAACGAAATTGGGGAACTCTTCGCTCAGCAGCATCAGGAAAGCGACCCGCTCCGCGCGGTGCACGCAGGCGTTGGTCATGACGAGCGTATCGACCTGCGCGACGAGCTTGTCGGTCGCCGGGATCGGTTTGGCGATGTCGTAATAGCCGGCGGGAATTCGACCCAGGCGCAGCCACTTGTCTCGCGACACCAGGCCCTTCGATGTCCGCAGGGGCGACGATCTCGAGGTCGTACTTGTTCGCAAGCGTGCGAACCATCTCGGCGTTCTCGTTCATGACAGAGGCTGCGAGGTCGAGCTGGCCGTCGCGGACCAAGCGCCGCTTGCGCTTCGAGATCATGATTGGAGGGCTTGAGACCGAGACCGCTGAGGTCCGAATTCTCCATCAACTGCTGCATCAGATAGGCGGTGCCCGAACCTTCCGGACCGATCCCGACCGAAGCGCCTTTGAGGTCATTGAAGGTGTTGATCGCGCGCCCGCGCTTGGCGAACAGGAACAGCGATTCCGGCTGCGGCAGCCGTCCGAGCGTCGTCAGGCCCGCGTCAGCCGGCGCCGGCACGCCATCCTGCACGAAAGCGAACGCCGGAACGCAGACGTCCGTTCTCGCCGACGAGACGGGCGATGTTTTCGACCGATCCGGCCGTGGCGACGACCGTCAGATGGCCGTTCTTCTTGAGCGCGCGCGCCGCCAGCCGGTCGCCCAGCGCGTGATAGGCCCCGGTCGGCGATCCGGTCAGGATGGAAGCCCGCAGGAACGCGTAGTCGCCGGAGACGAGTGTAATAGAGCAGCGCGGCGACGCGCCGCGAGAGCGGCGAGGCGCGATCAAGAGCGCCCTTAGCCAGGCCTTTCGACCGCCGCTAGGCCCGAACGCGAGGTCGTCCAGAAAGCTCATGCTTCGACACCCGACCCCAAAGATGGTGAAGTTCGGTCTGATAGTCGCTGGGCCGAGGACCAGACGCAACGGCGCCGAGCGTCAAGGCCGCTTGCAGACCTAGCGCGCCCTGCCCTCGCGGCCGTAAAGCAATAGCATGGCGACGATCACGATTCCGTAGGTGATCTGCCGGCCCGCGTCCGGCATCTGCACGACCGAGAGGATGGACTGCAAGAGCGTGATGAGAATGACGCCGGCGACCGTGCCGAGATAGCTGCCGCGCCCGCCGAGGATCGAAGCGCCGCCGAGCACGACGGCGGCGATCGCCGGCAAGAGATAAGCGTCGCCCATCGCCTGCGCGGCCTTGCTGGCGTAGCCGGCGAGCAGCACGCCGCCGAAGGCGGAGAGGCCGCCGGCGATGGCGAAGGCGATCAGCACGACGCGCTGGGTGTCGATGCCCGAGAGATAGGCCGCGCGCTCGCGATTGCCGATGCCATAGACGGCGCGGCCGAAGGTGGTGCGGTTGAGCAGGAAGATCGCGCCGGCGCCAACCACCGCCCAGACGATAAGCGCGTTCGGCAGGCCGAAAAAGAGTTCGCCGGTGGCGAGCGTGCGCATCGCCGGCGACGAGGAATCCTGCGGCGAGAAGCCGCCGGTATGGACGACCATCAGCCCTTGCGCGACCGCGTTGACCGCGAGCGTGATGATCATCGAGGGAATGCGAAGATAGGCGACGCCGAAGCCGTTGACGAGGCCAAGCGCGACTCCGCAGGCGATTCCGAACGGTATGGCGATCACGTGGCCGACCGGGCCCCATCCCGTCGCGGCGGTCGACATCATGCCGCCGACCGCGACCACCCAGGGAACGGAGAGGTCGATCTGCCCGAGCAGAATGACGATCATCGTGCCCGTGGCGATGACGCCGAGGAACGAGGCGACCTTCAATTGCTGCAGCAGATATTCGGGCGACAGAAAGCTGCGCGAGTAAAGCGAGCCCAGGAACAGCATGACGACAATGCAGCCGAAGGCGATCGCGACCGGCGGATCGATGCGGCGCTTGAGCGCGTCCGCAAACCCGGTCTGGGCGTTCTCGCTCACGGGAAAAGCTCCAGCCGGTTGCGGACCTGGAACACCCTCGCCGAGCCGACGCAGACCGCGGCGAGCAGCACGAGGCCCTGGAAAAGCGGCTGCCAGAGCGGGTCGAGATTGAAGACGAACAGAAGATCGCCGATGGTGCGAAACATCAGCGCGCCAAAGATCGCGCCGATCGCGCTGCCCGAGCCGCCGAACAGCGAGACGCCGCCGAGGACGACCGCGGCGATCGAGAACAGCGTATAGGTGTTGCCGTTGGCGGCGGAGGCTTCGCCGGAATACGTGACGAACGTGAGAAAGAGCCCGCCGAGCGAAGCCGTCAGTCCCGACAGCACATAGGCGCAGAATTTGGCCGCGTCGACCGGGACGCCCGACATATAGGCCGCGCTCTCGGAAGAGCCGACCGCATAAGCCGCCCGGCCGATCGCCGACCGGCTATAGGGAACCCAAAGGACAAGCACGACGGCGGCGAGCGCGACCAGGCTTGCGGGCGCGACATCGAAGATCTTGCCGGTCAGCGCGTCAGCGACCGGGCTATAGACATCCCCGCCGGGAACCGGGCGCAACAGGAGCGCGATGCCAAAGAACACCGCGCCGGTCGCGATGGTGACGACGATCGGCTGCAGGCGCCCATAGATGACGATGAGCCCGTTGATCGCGCCGCAGACGAGACCGGTGAGCAGAACGCCGAGCAAGCCGAGCGTTGCGCTGCGCCGCTGTTCCGACCACGATCCATGAGGCGAGGCAATTGGCGAGGACCATCACCGCGCCGACCGAAAGATCGATGCCGGCGGTGATGACGACGAAGGTCTGCGCCATCGCCACCAGCGCCAGCAGCACGCCCTTGTTGGCGGCGGTCTGCACCACATTGGCGGTGAAGCCCGCCGGATGATTGCTGGTGTAGATCGCAAACATCACGACGAAAAACACGATCGCGAGGAGCGTCCCGCGGTTTTGCGCGAGAAGATAACGCCAGTCGCTCATTGCGCCGGCGCTCCGACCGCGGCGTCTTCCGACGATATGTTGAGCGCGCTCGCGATCAGCGCCCGCTCGGTGATCTCGGGGCCCGCGAGTTCGCGCCGGATCGCGCCGTTGTAGAGCACGAGCGCGCGATCGCAGCAGCCGATCAATTCGTCATAGTCGGTGGTGTAGAAGACGATCGCCGCGCCCTGGTCGGCGAGCCGGCGTAGGAGCGCATAGATTTCCTGCTTGGTGCCGACGTCGATGCCGCGCGTCGGATCATTCAGCAGAATGATTCGCGGCTCGGCCATCAGCCACTTGGCGATGACAATCTTCTGCTGGTTGCCGCCCGAGAGCGAGCCGGCGGGGATGTCGGTCCCCGCCGCATGGATTTCGAGCAGGTCCATGAGCTCGCCGACGAGCTTCGTCTCGCGCGCGCGATCGATCACGCCCGCCGTTCGAGACGCGATGAAGCGCCGCGAAAGACAGATTCTCGCGCACCGACATCGGCAGCATCAGGCCTTCCGTCTTTCGGTCCTCGGGGATGAGCGCCATGCCGATGCGCGTCGCCTTCGCCGCATGGGGGCTCGAAGGCGACGCTGGCGCGCCAGCGACCCGGATTTCGCCGGAGACGCCGCGCAGGACGCCGAACAAAGCCAGCAACAATTCGCGCTGTCCCTGCCCGTCGAGACCGCCGAGGCCAACGATTTCGCCCGCGTCAACGGTGAACGAGATGTCGCGCAGACGGTCCCCCCAGTTCAGGTTCTTCACCTCGAAACAGCGGCGTCTGCAGCCTTCGGCGCGCGCGACGGGTTTCGGCGGAAAAATGTGGCTGTACTCGCGCCCGATCATCATTTCGACGACTTCGTTGTCGGTCTTCGTTCCGGCCACGTAGGTCGCGACATTGGAGCCGTTCCTGAACACCGTGCTTTCGTCGGCGAGTTCCGCGATCTCATGCATGCGGTGGGAAATGTACAGGAGCGCGAGCCCTTCCTGGCGCAGGCGCTTGAGGACGACGAACACCTTGGCGACATCGGCGGCGGTGAGCGCCGAAGTCGCCTCGTCGAGAATGAGAACGCGCGGCTTGCGCGCCAGCGCCTTGGCGATCTCGACCATCTGCCGGCGCGACAGGGGCAGGTCCTTCACCAAGGCCATCGGATGGATATCCGGCGCTCCGGCGCGCTCGAGCGCCTCCTCGGCGAGGCGCCGCTGCGCGCGGCGGTCAATCATTCCGAAGCGGCGCGGCGGGTTGGAGATCGCAATGTTGTCGGCGACCGAAAGGTCGGGGACGAGCGAAAGCTCCTGGAAGATGCAGACGATGCCGGCGCGATTGGCGGCGGCTGGAGAATCGAAGGCGATGTCCGTCCCATCGAGCACGATGCGTCCCGAGTTCGGGCGTCACGACGCCCGACAGGATCTTGATGAGCGTCGATTTGCCCGCGCCGTTCTCGCCCAGAATGGCGTGGATGCGTCCCGCAAACACGGTGAGATCGGCGTTGGCGAGGGCGCGCACGCCTCCGTAACGCTTGGAAACGCCCTCCATGCGCAGGATCGGCGAGGCCGTCGAATTCTGCTCGGTTCACGCCGCCAACCCCTCGCCCCTCAACATCGTCCGGGAGCCGCGACGCGCCGGCCTCGCCGCGGCCGCCGCGAGACACGATCGTCCGCGGCGGCTCCGTTTTGTCGGCGGTTACTTGTTGTCCTTCGACTGCCCCATGATTTCAGCCGCGCTGAAGTTGATGTTGCAGGTCGGGAAGGAATTGCCGACGAAGAAATTGTCGCCGAGCTTCGAATAGTAGTTCTCGTCGTCCTTGAAGTTCGGGATCCTCGGCGGTCGCGAGCGGCAGCTTGATCGCCTGCGGGACGACCTTGCCTTCGAGCGCAGAAATCGCGGTCAGGATCGCGACGGCGACCTGCGCCGGCCCGCTGCCGCCGGACGCGCATTTCAGTCCATCGCCCGAAAGCTTGGAGCAGAACTTGCGGAAGCCGTTCTCCGTCTCGCCGCCGAAGGGCGCCATCGGCTGCTTGGCGTCGAGCATCGCCTGAACGACGCCCGTGTCGCCGCCCTGAGCGGTGAAGCCGTCGAAGTGCTTTTGCACCGCGATCGCGTCCGCGGTCACTTTCTGCGCCGTCGGATCGTCCCACCTGCCGAAGACCTCGACCACGTCCCACTTCTTGCCGGTCTTATCCAAAGTCTCGTGGATCCCGTCGTGGCGGTCGTGGTCAACCGACGTGCCGGAGACGCCGCGCACTTCGAGGATCTTGCCCCCGTTCGGCAGATGCTTGTCGAGCCATTGCGCCCAATAGACGCCGAGGCCCTTCTGGTCGACGTCGACGTTGATCGCGTCCTCGGTGTCGAGGGTGTTGTCGAACGCGACGAGCACCACGCCTGCGTCCTTCGCCCGCTTGATGACCGGCTTGAACGCTTCCGGATTCTGCGCGTCGGTGACGATCGCGTCGTAGCCGGAATTGATGAAGTTGTTGATCGCTGCGATCTGAGCGGCGACGTCGTCGCCGGTCGAGACAACCTTGAATTCCTTCAGCTTGGCGGCGATCTCCGGCTGCGCCGCGTAGGCTTTGGCGGTCTGGATCATCTGGATGCGCCAAGTGTTGGCGACGAATCCGTTCGCAAGCGCGATGCGGTAGGGCCCTTTCTTGGCGGGAAACTTGAAGAATTTCGTCTTGTCGGACCACGGCACAAAGCAGGCTGGATCCGAAGCCGGGCCGGCCACGACTTCGGGTCCGGCCGCGAAGGCGGGCGCCGAGAAAGCGCACGCGGCAGTGAGCATCGCGCCGGCGACAGCGGCGGCGGCGACATGGCGGAAATGATTCATACGTTCTCCTCCCTTTTGCGTTCCCGACCGGCCGGCCTCATCGAAGCCTGATCGCCGTCGAGCGCGTTTCTCATTGATCAGTCAACATCGACAAAGCGCCGCTTCGCCCCGGACTTCCGCCGGAGACGCCGATGCGGCGCTCTGCATGCACTGACATGCCAGTATAACGGACCGTCGCGCGTGCACAAGCCCGCGATCCTCGCAAATTCACCGGTCGGCCGGTTCTGACTTGCGTCCGAGAAAGCGCCCGGCGGACGGCGCTCAGCCGCGGCTTGACAGCCCGGACGCCCGGCCGCCTCTCCGCTATGCTACACGCCTTCCCATGATGCGGGCGGGCCTGCCCGCCCGGGGCGCGTTCACAGGGAGGCGACGGTGGCCACAGTCAAGCTCTGGACCGATGCGGAGGCGGAAGCGCACCCGAAGGTCAAAGCGGTTTTCGACGATATCCGGGCGACCCGGAAGTCGGACTTCGTCAACAATTTCTGGCGCGGGCTCGCCAACCAGCCCGACGTTCTCGAACGCACCTGGGCCACGCTGAAGGCGGTGATGGGCGCGCCCGGACCGCTCGATCCCCTGACTCGGGAGCTGATCTACATCGCCGTTTCGATCACGAACGGCTGCTCCTATTGCATCCATTCGCATACCGCGGCCGCCCGCGCGAAGGGGATGACCGATGCGCAATATTCCGATTTTCTGGCGGTGGTGGGCATGGCCTCGCAGACAAACGCGCTGGTGACGGGCCTGCAACTGCCCGTCGACGCGGCCTTCCTCATCGAGAGCTGAACACAAGCTCGCAAGCCCTGCGTCTTCCGCAGCGTTTGTTTCGACTTGACGAGTTCAAGATGACCGGTCATATTCGCTCCATGCCGAAACCAAGTCTCAAGGAGCAGATCGTCGACGCCGCCGTCGAGACCCTGCATCGCAAGGGTTTTCATGGAAGCAGCGTTCAGGACATCACGGAGGCCGCCAAGGCCCCGAAGGGGTCTTTCTACAATCATTTCGAGAGCAAGGAGGATCTCGGGGTCGCCGCCTTGCAGCGCTATTGGGAGCGGGCGGAGACCTCGCGAGAGATCCTACGCGACACACAATATCCGCCGCTTGAACGGCTGAACCGCTATCTCGACCGCCTGACGGGCTCTGCACGAAAGGATGAATTCCGCAGAGGGTGCCTGATCGGCAACATGAGCACAGAGATGGCCGGCGAGAACCGACCGGTCCGTGCGCGTCTGGCGGCTCTTCTCGGCGAGTGGACGAAGGCGATTGAGTCCTGCGTCAGAGAGGCGCAGGCGGACGGTTCGGTCCGACGCGACCTCGATCCTGCGTTCATGGCGGCGTTTCTGCTCAACAGTTGGGAAGGAGCCCTGCTGAGGGCGAAGGTGGATCGCAACGATTCCGCTCTCAAGGTTTTTCGCCGATTGACCTCCGCCTTGCTCTCTCCCTGAAGTCTACGCTCCGGCTTCCGCATTAAGATGACTGGTCATATTGATGATGAAGACTTCCAATCGGAGAGGCTGAAATGAAAGCGATCCAGTACCGCGCTTATGGCGACTACGCCGAAAATAGACTTGTCGATCTCCCAGCGCCGATCCCCACTGACGGGCAGGTGCTCGTCGCCATGCGGACGGTGGGGATCAATCCGCTCGACAACACGTTCCGCACGGGCCGCCACTTCGCCGCAACGGCCGAAAACCTGCCACGGGTCGGGGGACAGATGGGCGCGGGCGTGGTGACGGAGTCGAGGAGCCCGAAGTTCAAGGCCGGCGATCGGGTGTTCGTCACGGGCCCTGGATTTGGCGTCATTGCCGACGGCGTCTGGCGCGAGCAAGTGGCGGCGCCGGCGGCTGGGCTATGGCCCATTCCGGACAATATGGACGACGATCATGCCGCGGCGTTCCTGGCCGGGGCCGGCTATCTGACCGGCTATCTGGTCCTCACCGAATTCGTCTCCTTCCGGCCGGGACAGAGCGTTCTTGCTCCGGGGATCGGCGGCGCGGTGGGAATGGAAAGCGTGCAGATCGCTCGCAAGCTTGGAGCCTCGCACGCCATTTCAACCGCCAGCACGAGCGCGAAAGCAGAGGCTGCCCGCGCTGCGGGCTACGATCAGGTCATCGATCTGTCGAAAGAGGGCCTGCGGAGCGGC
Organism: uncultured Alphaproteobacteria bacterium; assembly: GCA_963756955.1. Taxonomy (GTDB): domain Bacteria; phylum Pseudomonadota; class Alphaproteobacteria; order Rhizobiales; family Beijerinckiaceae; genus Roseiarcus. The sequence continues at coordinate 75,045 of CAVWPU010000012.1, read as the reverse complement.
GTCATGCGGATCACCGAGGGAAAGGGCGTCGATGTCATCATAGACGGCGTCGGCGGCGCTCTCATGGGCGAGGCGCTCGGCGCTCTCACGTTCGGCGGCTGCTATGCCGCGGTGGGTTACGCGGGCGGTCGGGAAGCAAACATCAACCTGACCGACGTGATCTGGAAGGCGGCCAAGATGCGCGGCTTCACTCTGCGCGCCTTTGCGCCCGAAATACTCGCAGGCGCGCTGAAGACGCTAACCGGATACGCGGCCCAGGGCGCGCTTCATCCGACCATCGCCAAGGTCTTCCCGCTTTCCGCCGCTTCGGAAGCGGTGCGCTACCTGATTGAAGGCCGGCCTTTCGGACGCGTTCTCATGCGGTCGACAGCTGACAAAAAAGCCCGCCTGGGATGCTCCCGGGCGGGCTGGTGTTTGCTGATAAGCGACGCGTTTACTTCGCCTTGTCGCCCTTGTCGCGGGCCTTGAGCGCGGCGCCCAGAATGTCGCCGAGCGAAGCGCCCGAGTCGGCCGAGCCGTATTGCGCGATCGCCTCCTTCTCCTCGGCGACTTCGAGCGCCTTGATGGAGACGGCGATCTTGCGCGCGCGGCGGTCGAACTGGGTGATGCGCGCGTCGACCTTCTCGCCGACCGAGAAGCGCTCGGGGCGCTGATCGCCGCGGTCGCGCGCGAGTTCGTTGCGCTTGATGAAGGCGGTGAGGTCCGTGCCGGCGATCTTGACTTCGATGCCGCCCTCCTTGACCTCGACGACCTCGCAGGTCACGACCGAGCCCTTGCGAACATCGCCCTCGCCGCCATCCTCGCCGGCCTTCTTGGCCGAGAACGGATCGTTGGCCAATTGCTTGATGCCGATGGCGATCCGCTCCTTCTCGACATCGACGTCGAGCACCTTGGCTTTGACGGTGTCGCCTTTCTTGTAGTCCTCGATCGCCTGCTCGCCCGGCCGGCTCCAGTCGAGATCGGAGAGGTGGACCATGCCGTCGACGTCGCCGTCGAGGCCGATGAACAGGCCGAACTCCGTCTTGTTCTTGACCTCGCCCTCGACGGTCGAGCCGACCGGATGCTTCTCGGCGAAAGCCTCCCACGGGTTCTGCAGCGTCTGCTTGAGGCCAAGCGAGATGCGGCGCTTGGAGGCGTCGACCTCGAGCACCTGAACCTCGACCTCCTGGCTGGTCGAGACGATCTTGCCGGGGTGGACGTTCTTCTTGGTCCACGACATTTCGGAGACGTGGATGAGGCCCTCGATGCCGGGCTCGAGTTCGACGAACGCGCCGTAGTCGGCGATGTTGGTGACGCGGCCCTTGAGCTTCTGGCCGACGGCGTAGCGCGTCTCAATGTTCGACCACGGATCTTCCTGCAGCTGCTTCATGCCGAGCGAGATGCGGTGGGTCTCGTGGTTGATCTTGATGATGCGCACCTTGACCTGCTGGCCGATGGTCAAGACTTCGCTCGGATGGTTGACGCGCCGCCAGGCGATGTCGGTCACATGCAGGAGGCCATCGATGCCGCCGAGATCGACGAACGCGCCGTAGTCGGTGAGGTTCTTGACCGTGCCGTCGATGACCTGCCCCTCGGCGAGGTTGGCGACGATCTCGTGGCGCTGCTCGGCCCGGCTCTCCTCGAGCACGGTGCGGCGGGAGACGACGATATTGCCGCGGCGCCGGTCCATCTTGAGGATCTGGAACGGCTGCGGCACGTTCATCAGCGGGCCCGACGTCGCGAACGGGGCGAATGTCGACCTGGCTGCGCGGCAGGAAGGCGACGGCGCCGTCGAGGTCGACGGTGAAGCCGCCCTTGACCTGGTTGAAGATGACCCCTTCGACCTTCTCGTTCTTCTCGAACGCCTGCTCGAGCTTGACCCAGCTCTCCTCGCGCCGCGCCTTGTCGCGCGAGATGACCGCTTCGCCGAGCGCGTTCTCGATCCGCTCGAGATAGACTTCGACTTCGTCGCCGAGGCCCGGCGCCGGGTCGCGGCCGTGATTGGTGAATTCCTTGAGCGCCACGCGCCCTTCGGTCTTGAGGCCGACGTCGATGACGGCCATGTCCTTTTCGATCGCGACGACCTTGCCCTTGACGACCGTTCCTTCGAACGCCTCGTCGTCGCCGTAGGTCTCGTTCAATAGCGCGGTGAAATCCTCGCGCGTCGGCGCCAGGGATTGTATGGAAGCCATTGGTTCTCCTAATTGCGCCCGATTGTCGGGCAACGCCGGCTTTGGGTTCGCGTTGACGTTCAGGCGTCCGCCGACCGGAAAGGTCCACGCGTAATCCGCGCGACCCTTATCACCGCTTTGGCGGCTGAGCCGGCGTATGTGGCCGGCGGCGGAAGCCCAGGGTTTCTCCGCCGTCGCGGAAAACCGTGGCGGCGAAGCGGCTCCGCTAACAGGAAACCCCGCGCGAAGCAAGGCAGATATGGGGTTCAACGCGGAATTTGTAAGCGCCCAGGGGAGCGTCTCGGCCATGCCGTCTGGTGGAGTTCGCGCGAACTCATTGGGCGTGAGCGGCGACTGTGTCCGCGACGGCGAAGTCCGGCTCAAGATAGGTCGACAGATGCGCGTCGAGAGACGCTATCGCTTCGTCATCCGCCGAGGCCCGCCGGAAGCCGATGAAGCCGTCCGGGCGAACCAGGACAACGCCACCCTCCGCCAGCCCGGCCTGTTTGGCGAGGGGGCTCGCGCCCGTCCATTCGACGACTGACACGAGGCCGCCCCATCGCGCTCGGAAATCGTCGAGCGGCGGCGCGCCGCCGGAAACGACGAGGTGGTGGGTCGCCCCATCGAGATCGCACCAGCCGGGAAAGCGGGCTCCCGGCGCGGGCTCGGCGTCGCCAGAGCCTGCTTCGACAAGAAGGCTTCCTTTGTAGGAGACGTCGAGCATCGCGCGCTTGCGCAGGCCTGCAAGCGCTGCGGCGGGAGCCTCCGCCGGCAGAGACAGCGCTTCACCCGCCCGAGACTTTTCGACAAGTTGCATGACAAAGCTATGGATCTCGTTGGAGACCTCGAGCACGTGACGATCGGCGAGGCCGCGCTCGATCGCGTAGCTGTGAAGCAGCGAAGGCTTGGCGGCCCCACGCAGGACCAGGGCGAGCTTCCATGCGATATTCGCGCCGTCCATCAGCGCCGAATTGATCCCTTCTCCGCCCATGGGGCTCGAAAGGTGTCCCGCGTCGCCCACCAGGAAGCGCCGGCCGTCGCTCAAGGCCGGGACAACACGCTTGTGCATCTGGAAGTACGAAGTCCAACGCAGATCGGAAAGACCGACATCGGCGCCAATCCGCGCATTGAGCAGCGCGGCGAGATCGGCCGCGGAGGCCGGAGCCGCGCTCTGGTCGCCTTCGTCGCAGTCGACGAAGATGAGCCACCGTCCTTCAGGCAGCAGGTCGCAGGTTCGAGCCCTGCCGGAGTCGCCAATTATATCAATGGTTTATGAAAGTTAATTGACAAAGGAAGTGAGCGACAGGTTTTGGTGGGGTAACCTGCAGGGTAACAGCCCGCCAGTCACTGGGAATCACCTAGCAGCGCGGAATATCACGTCGAGATTGCTCTGGCCGGCTACGCCATTGCGGACGGTCCGGGTCGCCCTCCTTCCGCCCCTTATATCAGAGTAGAGCTGGCGGCGGATTTGAACTGTCGAAAAATTAACCACTCGCCGCCGCTCGACCACAAAACCAGGATCGCCGTGGCTCCCCTGCCGATATGGACGGTGTCCGTTTCCCCGGCCGGCGGTCATCGCGGACCTCGTGGATCTGATCCCGCGATTGCTCCAAATTCCGCTTAAGGACTCGGCGTAATCCCATGAGCTCCTCCTCCAGTGAGGTGAGCTTCTTCAGCGCCAACTCGTCCCGCCAATCGGGCGTTGAGGCACTGGCATTGGGTCGCCCAGAAGGTCCCCGGGTTTCCGGCCTAAGCAATCGGAAGAGCTCGGAAACCTCTTCATTCGTCATTTCAGAGACCTGACTGCCATGCAGATCGCGCTGGTCACGTGTCAATGAACCCCTCCTGACGAAGTAAATGCTTGAGCGCAAAGCCGAGGTTTCTTGAAGTTTCGGTATCCTGCCAACCCCAGCCCGGTGAAGCCGAGCAGCGTCATCGCCCAAGTTGAGATCTCGGGAATAGGGCCCGTGGGCGCGGCTGCCGTTAAATTCGTCGACCATGAAGAGCTGTCAAATCGGTAGAATTCGATTGGAAGCCAACGGGCATAGAGCGAAATCTCAGGCGAGAGCAGTGACCATGAATGGTTTCCGCTGCTGTCCAACTCGAGTTCGCCAGTCACGGCCCAATCCGCGTTTTCCAAGCGCGCGGTCACGACAATGCCGCTCACGCCCATTGCATGGCCTGTCGAGTCGATGATCTTATTCACGGAGAGGTCAGCTGTGTTCGATGCAAGAAATTCTGTTCGTCGAACAACGGATGCCCCAAACGTCGGGCCGCAGCTGACAAAGCATTGCGGCCATTCGGGGATCTGCGGCGACAAGTCCGCCGAGAGGACGGCACCATTATTGGTCCACAACGAATCATTAAAAGAGGAGGACCAAGTGGCGTTCGTAGTCGTCGCAATCGCCGGTGATGAGATAAGAGCCGCTGCGGCAACCAAACCGACCGCTATCGATTTGAAGTTAACGCTTTGAGCAGCGGCCCCTTTCAAGTGGTCGAGATAATCAATTTGAATGTTCATTCTAGCCAAATGTTAACACACATTTTGGTAAATGCAACCTGTAGTAGAATTTTATATGCCTAACCCTATATGGTTGTCATTGAGCCAAGGGCCGGCTGACCAGCCGCTAGCGTTCGAATTCGCGCCGATCGCCTCGGGGCGGTCAACGCGTTAAGAGCCCTTCGTATCGCGCCTATTCAGAACTAACCGGTGGCGGCACCAACTCAATCGCCCAATCCGGGTCAGGTCCGCCGCACGCTGTGCGGTGATGCCCAGCGACGAGATAGACGGGCGCGGGCTTGGGGGATCGGCAGCGTTTGCAGCGCCCCCGGTGAGCGCGCTTAGGAGCAGTCCGCGCCGGTTGAGGGGCGCGTTCATGTGCGCGCCTCCTCTTTCGTGCGCTCGTGATAGATGGTGTCCATACGGTCGACCGCCGACTTGAGAGGCGCGGCGATGTACTCGATCTGCTCAATCGCTATGGTTAGTTCCAGTTTCGAGAAACTGGGCCACCTTTCCATGTCCTCGACGACTTTCTCGAGTAGCGACGCCCAGACTTGAGCGTCGCGCAAGGGCTCTTCGAGATCAGAAACCCTATCGCCGTCGTGGGTTGGACCGCCAGCGGCTTCAGGCAAAGTTCGGGCGTCTGCCTGCGGTGTCGCGTTGGGCATCGTGATTGCTCCTCTTAAGGTTATGTGTTACAAAAAGTAACATCGCATATGTTACATAAAGTAACAAGAGGAAAAATGATCAAAGGCCAGTGGCACGCGGCACGGGCGCTAATCGGATGGTCTCAATCCGATCTCGCCGAGAAGATTGGGGTGGCCTCGCTCACCATAAAGCGCTTGGAAGGAGGCCTAGCTGTCTCCGATGGCATTCGTGCTCGTGCCAAAGCGGCTCTCGAAGCAGCCGGCGTCGAGTTTACGAACGGCGGTCAGCCGGGAGTGAGGTTGAGGAAGCGATGACCAGGCCGAGGCGCGGCGCGAGCGACCGGAGTAAGACGGATGTTTTCGCCCATATGTTGACACCGACTATTCCGGATGTGCACGTTGGCTATAAAAGCGCGACTCGCGTGACCCGTCACCGTCGCTATCTTTCCTTCTTTTTGTTCCTCCTGTTGGCGACGCCGCTTATCGCTGGGCTGGTCAGACCTAACGACCGCGACATTCTTAAGGAGGGGCGCCTGCCTGCCCCCGCGCCCTCCCGTCCGCACAGTTTGAACGACCTAACCATGCTGCCAAGGGCCATCGACGATTACCTCCATGACCGTTTTGGTCTACGAGCGGAAATGCTTAGGGCCTACGCGAACCTGACGAAAAGGCTGCTTGGCGAAGGCAACTCACTGGTTCTGGTTGGCCGCCACGATCGAATGTTTTACCTCGCGGACAACTTGGTCCGACAAAGCGCAGGGCTTGTGCGACGCGACGCGAGCGTAGCCGAGGCGGCCGATTTTCTCGTTGCGATGCGCGACGCCCTTGCTGTGCGCGGTATCCGTTTCCTGATCGCTTCGCCGCCGAACGCCGCAACCATCTATCAGGACGACCTGCCCAGCTGGGCTCGAAGTAATGGCAGAACCACCGAGTACGACCTTTTCATCGCGGATCTCGCGGCGCGCGGAATAGCGGCGATTGATTTACGGCCAATCGTATGGACGGTCCGGGAGAAGGACCCGGCGTATTTTCTTTATGACACCCACTGGACGCCGCGCGCGGCGATCTCCGGCTTCAACGCCGTTGCGGAAGCTGACGGACATCCCGACTGGCGCATTGAACCCGATGAGGCTCTCGCACCGGTAAGCGAACGCAAAGGTGGCGACCTGGCCCGCATGATCGGCGTCAGTGACGACGTCACCGAGCCCTACCAAGAAATGGCCCTTCCATCGGGCTCTATGCACGAGCTTACGAGCGGCAAGTTCCCTACCTACGTCGCGACGGCAGCAAAGCCGGGCGAAACTGTCATGGTCATCGGAGACTCTTTTACCGAACATTATTTTGCCCCGATGCTGCTTCGCCATGTCGGTCGAGTTGTTTGGCAACACCACAAGTGGTGCGGCTTTGATTGGACTTTGATCGACCGATTTAAGCCGGACGAGGTATGGTATATGCCAACCGAACGGTATTTGTTCTGCACGGCCCACCCGGACGGATTTCCGCCCATGCAGCGGACCGTAACCCACTGAGTTCGACAGGCCCGCCGTCCCGCGCGTCTCGTGATGGGGCGTCAGCGTCCGCTCGATGATTATCGGTCGGACGCCGTGACGGAGGAGTTCGGAGGCGGCGAAAAGGCCCGCGGGGCCGGCGCCGACGATGAGAACCTGGATATCGGAGCGCGGGGCGTCAGACCTTCCGGCTTCCAGCGGCATTCCGAGTCCCCCGAGAGTTTTGGCAACTCTAGAGGGTGACCCCGCAGGTTGGCAATGAAGCGCAAGCCGCCGCATGAAAGACGTTTGCCGGAGCTAGGTGACAGGCTCCAATTCCCGAATATCGTCTTTCCTGAGGGCGAAAACGCCTTCGTTCACCTCGCGCAGGCCATCCAAGAATATCGAAATATCGATGTCTTGATCTACGTCTTCATCTTCCAGCGACTTGAATCGGCCATGAAAGAAGGCATATTCTATGCCATCTACCGGGCGTGGAAATATACCCTCCAATCTGAAAGCAAGTCTCTCTTCGCTTTTGTCCGCGAATCTATAATTAAATCCCACAATCTGCCTGATTTTGTAAAATTTACCTTCTGTCAGATATTCGTCAACAAAACGGTTTCTCACGCCATCAATTGGTTGAGCGTTCACACAAACGATTTTTTGGCCGACGTACCAATCGCGCATTTCAGTCCCCACCGCCATGGCAGTTTATACTTAAGACCCCGGTTTTTTCGTTTCCCGGCTCAAATATAAGCGGCAGGGATGAATGTAGGCTTTCGATGTGACGTTGCAAATTAACAAAAGATTTCAATCTCGTTAAGTTCGTGTACCCGTTCTGTTTCTCGTGTTGCTTCCGCTAATTCATGAGTGTCGCGCTGCTGGGATGGGAATGGGGAATTGCCCGGATGGTGGGGAATCGCCCGCCAACGGCCCGCCGAAGCCGAGTTCTAGAGGCTCTGTCGTAAGGAGAAGAGACTTATTTTCAATCTTTTCAGTGGTTTAAGACCGCACCGATCAGGCGTCAGACTGGCGTGTGACGGCAAGACAAGAAGAAGACAAGCGCCACGCGGAGCCAGTGCGCCCGCTGGAGTAGCCAAGCGCCGTCGCCAGTTCCTCAAAAGACGCCACGAGCGGACCCATCATGACCTCCGCATTAGACGGGGTCCGGGGGATTCAACCCGGTCAAACATATCTGGGTAAGCAGGGTTTTGTTTACGGCGCTGGAGAGTCGACGGCGCCGAACGCATTTGCATGAACGTGCCGCCGGTCCCTGTGGGCGGACGCGCCAAGGTCTACGACCATCAAGGGATCGAGACCATCGCCTACCTGCTGGAAGGCGAGTGCGTCTTTATTTGGACAAACGATTGGAGGAGCGGCGCGCCGTCCTTGCCGGGGCTGAGTATTGGCAAAGCCGGTCATGGCCGGCCTTGTGCCGGCGATCCACGCCGCGGCGCCGCAAATCTCTCGGCCGTTTGGCCTTCTGCCAAGTTCGGAGGCTTACGATGTTCTCGTAGATGGTCGGGTCACCCCCCGGATTAAGATCCGGGGCGGCCATAACGGAAAGAGACAGGTTCTAAGATCCGAACCACAGCTAACGCTAAAAGCGTAAGCAACATCTTGCAGAAAATCAGAAATCGAGCTAGGCTTGCCCCATGAACAATCCTGCGCCTTCACATGCCAAAATCGTACGCTCGCGTCTTCGCCCTGCGGCCGACAGCAAGACAGCGCTGGGAAAATCTTAGGGAGTGAACATCTCGCGTAACCCATTGATAAGTCTCGTTTCGGACGAGAGAATCCAAGGAAATCCAAGGAAATCCAACCCCTGAAACCTGGGGTTTTCGCCGCAAAACGGGACGTTTCAAGACAACCCAAACCGGGCGGACGAACGGGGTCGCGCCCGCCGCCGCCGAGACGGAGCCCAACCCCTGGAGGTCCATGGGTAGATGCGCGTTATTACTGATCTATTTGCTTAACTACGAACTCTAATACATTGATAATAATCGACTATCTCACCATCTCTCGCTCCATCCGTGAAGAGCGCCCCGTGCGGAGTTGCAGAAAAATGGGGTTAAGTCTCTGAAATCGCTGCGTCGCGCGCAGTTTTGCACACCCTCGTCACGCCTTCCAGGGGAAGGTCCAGGTCTCGGTCAGCGCCTTGGGTCCGGCCCGCAAGAAAACGCGCAGGTCGGTGCTCTGGCCGGGATCGACCGCGACGTCGACGCCGGCGCGAAAGCCGCGGATATGGGTGTTGGGGGTGAGGAAGGTGCGCAGGATCCGACCAGTCGACGCCGTCGCGACCGTCTCCACGAGCGAGGGGTCGCTCATGTAGTAGGACAAGTCGCCGCCGGAAAAGTCGATGAGAAATCGGGTTGAGCCGGGCGCTGGCGGCGGATCTGGCGAACCCAACGCCCGCGGGGCGACCCGGAACGTTGCGACGGTGCGGCCGCCCGGCGTCAGGCTCTGATCCATCGCCATCGACGTGATGCGATAACCGAACAGGAGCGGCTTGCCGACGTCGAGCCCCTGCGTCGGTCGCCCAGGCGACGACGATGTTGTCGTTCGTCTCGTCGCTGGTCGGCAGTTCGACCAGCTCCACCCTGCCCTCGCCCCAACCCTCGTGCGGTTCGATCCAATAGCTCGGCCTCAATTCGTAAGCGAGGTCGAGGTCCTCGTAATCGCCAAAATTGCGATCCCGCTGCAGGAGCCCAAATCCGCGTGGGTTGGAGTCGAGGAAAACAGAGACCCTCGGGGTCGCGGGATTGCTGAGCGGCCGCCAGATCCATTCTCCCGCGCCAGTGTGCATCAAGAGGCCGTCGGAATCATGCAATTCGCCCCGGAAGTCGTCGGCAAAACGCCGATCCGCCTTGCCGACGAAATACATCGACGAGAGCGGCGCGAGGCCGAGCGCAGGCGTCGCCTTCCGGGCGAACAGGGTGACGTTCGCGTCGATGAAGGTCTCCTGGCCGGGATGCAGATCGAAGCGGAAGGCGCCGGTCGCCGATTCGCCGTCGAGCAGCGCATAGATGACCACATGCTCGGCCATCGCGTCCGGCGTCTCGATCCAGAATTCGCGAAAGAACGGGAACTCCTCGTTGAGCCGGGGCGCGGCGCCGATCGCAAGGCCCCGAGCCGACAGGCCGTAGCGCTGCCCCCGGCCGAGGAAACGGAAGTAGCTCGTGCCGAGAAACGCGATCACTTCGTCCCAGACATGCGGCGCGTTGATCGGAAAGCGCAGGCGAAGTCCGGCAAAACCAAGATTGATCGGCAGGGTGTTCAGCTTGGCGCGGCCATAGTCGAACAGATTCGCGGCGTAGGGGATGGGGGCCGGGATGCCGTCCCGCAAAACGTTGACGACCACCGGGCGCTTGTACAGATGGCCGAGATGGAAGAGATCGAGCCGGAAATTCGCCCCATCCTGACCGAGCAACGGCTTGTCAGATTTGAAGCGGATATCCCGCCAGGCGTCGAAATCGATGTTCGCCAGGCCGTCGGGCAGCGGCGGAATCGAGCTGTCGAAGGGCGCCGCGGCAAGATCGCTCGCCCGCTTCACCACGTCCTGGTAGCCGAACGGCGCCGGCGCCGGGGCGGCGGCCGGGGGAGCATCGGTTTGCGCGGCGGCGGGGCCGGCTAGGCGCGCCCCGGACGCAGCCACGACGCTGACGAGAAGCGCCCGGCGAGACAGAGCAGGAATTTGGGTCATTCAGGCAGGGCGATCAGTTGGGGCCTAGGGCAGCGCGGGCGGCGGAAGCCAGTCACGGCCACGGCGCGAAGGGGCCACTGCTGGGGTTGGTGTGCACGATCGCTTCGAGCCCCATGCTGAAATTCGAGGTGATGCGATAATTGACGCCGATGCCGACGGTGCCGACCGCCTGCACTGCGCCCGGACCCGAAAACACCGTGTTGATGGCGTCGCTTGGGTTGAAGGCGCCGCCGCTGAAGCGCGTCGACCGGACGAAATCGACGCCGGTGATGACATAGGGCGTCACCTGGCCGAAATTGTACCCGACGATCGCCGAGCCGCCGGCGAAAGCGCCGCCGGTGAACTGAGAATATCCGGGGCCCGTTTGCAAATAGGGCATGTAGCCTGTCGACGCCTGCACCCCGAGCATGATTCCGTTGTCGAACACGTGCTCATAGTTCAAGTCGGTCTCGCCCCCGACACCGCCCTTCACCCCCTTGCCGCCCCAGACGGAGACGCCCGCGCCGATCGAAAGGCCCGACCAATAATCGGGCGCAGCGTCGGCTCCGCTAGGGCCGAGCGCCGGATAGTTCGACGGAGCGGTCGGCAGGTCAGCAGCGGCGGCGGGCGCCGCTGGGAGGCAAACCGCGGCCACAAGGACGGACACGGCAGGAAGACAAGCGAGAGCGAGGCGCATGATATTTGTCTTTTATCATGAAATACCGACCGAAGCATTGCGGTTTCGAGTGCGGCATAATGATGGCGGGCGACGCGTCGCAGCGGCGCTTTCGGCGGCTCAGGGAGTGACGAAATTATCCGGCGCCAACCCTGGACAAGGCGCGGCGCGGACGACTATAAGCCCCCGCTGCGTCTCCACGGCGCCAGCCGCCCAGGTAGCTCAGTTGGTAGAGCACGTGACTGAAAATCACGGTGTCGGTGGTTCGATTCCGCCCCTGGGCACCATCATTCCCTAATTTTGCCTCCGCTCGGCCCGATCACCGGCTTAGCCAGCGACGCGGGATCGACGAAGAAAGGTCTGGTCGGGCCGCATTTCTCAATCGGGCAAATGGCGCCAAGCGACCTGCGCCAGCGCCAGCGCCCCAGCAGGCGAACACGAGCCCCTAACGTCGCCATCACCAGAGCGTGTAACCGCCATCGATTACGAAAGCGGCTCCGGTGACATAGCTCGAAGCCGGGGAAGCGAGATAGACCGCAAGGGGACCAATTTCTTGAGGGTCGCCGGCGCGACCCATCGGAATCGCGCTCACGAACGTCTCGATCACCTGTGGGTTTTTCTCAGCCCAGGCGCGGTTCGGCTCGGTCATGAAGAGGCCGGGGCAGATGGCGTTCACGGTCACGCCGCGCGGCGCCCAGTCGGCGGCGGCAGCGCGGGTGAAATGGATGAGCGCCGCCTTCGCTGTTTCATAGTGGCGCCCGCCAATGCCGCGATTGGCGATCATGCCGCTGATCGAGGCGATATTGATGACCCGCCCCGCTCCGCGCGCGAGCATCGCGCCGCCGATCATCTTCGTGCAGATGAAGCAATGGGTGAGATTGAGGTCGATGAAGCGCCGCCAGGTCGCGAGGTCGGAGTCCTCGATCGCGATGTCGAGATTGCGCCCGCCGACATTGTTGACGAGAATATCGATGCGCGGCCCTTCGGCGAGCACGCGGCGGCAAAGATCCTCGCATGCCGTCGGCTCGGCGATATCGGCCACGAAGGTCCAGGCTTTTCGACCGCGTTCCCGCACCTCATCGGCGGTTCGGGCAAGCGCGTCCGGATCGCGCGCGACCAGCATGACATCGGCGCCCGCCTCCGCCGCCGCAAGCGCGATCGCTCGGCCGAACCCCCGGCTTCCCCCCGTAATAAGAATGCATTTGCCGTCCAGCCGGAATTGATCGAGCACCGTCATGTCGCGGACCCCTCTCGTTTCTTGCGGATTCTTTTAGCGATGGCGCTTAAGCGATGGCGCCTGCACGCGAAGCATCGAAGCCTTGCAACCGAGAACTTTGACTTATGCATCGTTTCGGCGCCAACTAACGTGCGTCGCGGCGTCGCTGTCTCAACCCGCCGGTCCAGCCACGGCTGCCGGCCAACCGTTTTGGGCGCGATTATTGCGTAAGACGCAGGGACGCGTAGGAGCATTGGGAGGTCACAATGAGTGGACGCAACGAACGGGAACACCTCATTCGGGAGGCGATGCGCTGCGAGCTGACCCAAGGCCGCATCGACAGGCGGGAGTTCATCACCCGGAGCTTGGTTACGGGTCTAGGCCTGGCCGGCGTTGGAGCCGTCGCGAAGTCAGGCGTCGAGCCAGCCTTCGCGGCCGACCGGCCCCTCACTCCGACTGTCTATCAATGGATTCAAGACCTCCATCCCAGCATACCAGAGGTCAACAAGCAATTTCCCGGGCTCAACTACCAGATCGCGCCGGTCGAGGGATTTGGCATTGAGCGTTTCGTCGCTGAGGCTAAAAACCAGGAGAGCAGCTGGGACGTCTACGTCGGTCAGACGCCGTTCGTCGAGATGTCGGCGTTTATCAAGGCTGGCGTGATTGAGCCGTGGGACAACTACATCCCGAAGGAAGTGATCGACGATATCATTCCCTCGATCCGCGAAGAATGCTCGGTCGACGGTAAGCTCTACAGCTGGCCTTTCCTCCTCGACGTCATCGGCTCGGCTTGGCATTCAGGCATCACCACGAAGGCTGGCGTTCCCGACGCTGCGCCCGCGACCTGGGACGAGTTCCTCGCAAGCTCGAAGAAGATTGTGGATTCGAAAGCCGCGCCCTGGGGCGCGACATTCGACTCGCACGGCTGGCGTTCGCTCGTGCCGATCACCCACAGCATGAGCACGAAGGCCTATACGCCCGAAGGCTTGTTCGATTTCACCAGCGAGCCCGCGATCGAAGCGCTTGAAGCTGATGAAACAGATCATGGCCAATGTCGAATCCCGACATTCTGCTCGAAGGCTCCTCCGACGCCGGCGTCAACTCGACCACGGATGAAGAGGCCTTCAAATCGCAGCGCGTCGGCCTCTATTTCAAATATTTCAACTCGCCGCTGCGTATGGCCGCGAGCTGGGACGATCCGAACCTTTTGCATCTAGGTCCGTTGCCCAAGTTCACCAATGGCGAAGGCTCGACTGTCTTCTGGACGACCGGCTGCGCACTTTTCAAATATGGGAAGAACAAGGAAAAGGCCGCCGAGTACATCAAGGCGCTGACCTACGATCCGCAGATCTGGAAGGATTCGATCGTCGGCACCCCAGGCGTCCATCCCGGCCAGCTTCCGCCTTACAAGTCGATCTACGCGGGATGGGACTCGAACAAGCCGGACTGGATGCCGCCGTTCGTGGGCCTCGTGCGCGGCCAGCTCGATCGCGCCAAGGCGATCGACAACAACCTTTTTGGGCTGCAGCAATTCGTCATCGGCAAGCCGATCTGGGAGAGCCTACCTCAAAGGCGAGGAGCCCGACCCGAAGGTCGCGATGCAGAAGGTCAAGGACGCGGTGCAGGCCGAAATCAAGAAGGGCTAATGGCCCCGGATGCGCGGCGGCTTCAGGCCGCCCGCTTCCACACCACCGGCGCTCTGCGCAGTTGGTAGGGCTGGATTTGGTGAATGACGCAGGCGATTGCCGATAGCGAAGTTGAACTGGGCGCAGAGGTCGCGGCTGGCCCCGTTCGTGGTCTGCGGAAAGGCTTAGCCGGAGTGGCTGTTTCTCGCGCCAGCCGTGCTGTTCTTCGTCGGCTATCAAGTCTGGCCAATCGCTCGGGTTCTCTGGCTGAGCTTCACCAACTTCCAGTTCCTGTCGGATAAGCCGGCGCAGTGGATCGGCTTCGACAATTACGCGCAGGCGCTGAAGGACCCGCTGATGTGGGCGAGCCTGTGGCGGGCGGCCCTCTTCACCATGATGTTCCTGCCGGGAACGATCATCTTACCCTTGCTTCTCGCGATTCTCGTCGACAAGGTTTCCAACCAACGCCTCGCCACGCTTTATCGCGTGATCCTGCTCATTCCGGCAGTCATTCCGAGCACGCTCGTTTTCGTGCTGTGGAAGTGGATGTACAACTATCAAAGCGGGCCGATCAACCACCTGCTGGTCGACACGTTCGGGCTGTTCACGCTGCAAAACGCGCCGCAATGGCTTGGCGGCACGGCGCTCACGCTTCCCGCGATTGCGATCATGGAAGTCTGGTGGGGCCTCGGCTACCACACGATCTTCTTCATCGCCGGCCTCGCCGCTATCCCTAAGGAATTGTCGGACGCGGCGCGCATCGACGGCGCAAACGAGTGGCAGGTGTTCTGGCACGTGATAAGGCCGGGGCTCGCCCCGATCATGATGATCCTGGTCGTCCTGCGCTTCGGCTCGGCGATGGCGGTGATCGACGAATATCTCATCTTCGGCGGCTTCAACCGCGCCTCGCCCACCTACACCTGGACGATTTTCATGTACGACCAGGCGTTCAAGACGGGCCTCTGGCGCCAGGGTTACGCCGCTTCCATCGGCATGATCGGAGCGATTGCGATGATGTTCGTCATGGCGGGGCTCTTATGGATTTTCCGCCCTAAAGGCTGACAATGACGCTCGAGGCCGATCACGCCGATATCGGCGAACTCAGAGAAGCGGGCGCTTCGTCCGCGGGCGCCGCTGTTCGCCACGTGATCATCAACCTGTTCAACCTCATCATCTTGCTGCCGCTTGCCTGGGTCCTGCTCATGTCGGTGAAGTCGCTGCCCGACGCGACGCGCGGCGATTTCTGGCCGAAGCACTTCGATTTTACCCACTACAGCTACGTCTTTCACCACATCGCGACGCTACCGGTGAATCTGTTCAACAGCATCTATGTCACCGCCGGCACTGTGCTTATCACGACGGCTTGCGCGGTGCTCGCGGGCTATGCGCTCGTGCATATCAAGCCAATCGGCGCAGGGCTCGTGGTGACCGCGTTGCTTGTCTCGCTCTATTTCCCTGTGCGCGTCGTCTCGATCATCAGCATCTACGAGACGCAGCATTGGCTTGGCCTGATCAACAATACGACCGGCCTCATATTGCCGTACATCACGCTGCAGCTGGCGATCAGCATCCTGATCATGCGCAGCATGTTCCAATTGGTGCCGCACGAAATGTTCGAGTCCGCCAGAGTAGACGGGGCCGGGCATTGGCGGGCGCTCTGGGAAATCGGCCTGCCAATGGTGCGGAACGGGCTGGTCGTGATCTTCATCGTCAATTTTGTCGCTGCCTGGGGTGAATATCTGTTGTGCCTGACGCTTGTTGATGATGAGGCCAAACGCACCATGCCGGTGGTTCTCGCCGCCGCCCAAGGCGGACAAGGGCAGTGGGCGTGGCCGAACCTCGCGGCGGTCTACGTCATTGTCGTGACGCCGGGCATCGTCGCATTCACGCTGGCGCAGCGACTGTTCTTCAAGGGTCTTATGGAAGGGGCGTTGAAGGGGTGACGAGTGCGGGTCGTGGTATGACGTTCGAAGGCAAGGTGGTCGCAATCACCGGCGCCGCAGGCGGCATTGGGCAGAGCCTCTGCCGCTACTTTTTGGACGAAGGCGCCAAGGTCGCGGCAATCGATAAGAGGGCCAGCGTAGAAAGCGGTCGCCTCCGAGCTGAAAGCGGCCCCCGAGACCTTCGCCTTCGCTGTCGCCGACATCAGCGAGCCGGCGCAGGTCGATCGCGCATTCGCCTCCCTGATCGACGCTTTGGGTCCGGTCGATATTCTGGTCAACAATGCGGGCGGCTCGGCTCATAGAACTTTCGCCCACACCGATCCGGTCGGATGGCGGCAGGATATCCATCTCAATCTGGACAGCGCCTATTGCTGCACCCACGCCGTAATCCCTGGCATGCTGGCCAGGCGTTCTGGCGTCATCATCAATATCGGTTCGGTCAACGGGCTCAGCGCACTCGGCGATCCAGCCTACAGCGCCGCGAAGGCGGCGATGATCTCGCTGACACGCTCTCTGGCTCAGGAATATGGGCCATACGGCGTGCGGGCCAACATCGTCCTCCCGGGAACCGTACGCACCCCGCTCTGGGAGAAGCGCGCCGCTAAGGATCCCAAGGTGTTGGAAACGCTCCGTCGCTGGTATCCTCTCGGGCGCATCGTCGAACCTGTCGATATCGCGAGAGCGGTCGGTTTCCTGGCGTCTGACGCAGCCTCGGCGATCACAGGTGTGGCTCTGCCGGTCGATTGTGGATTAACGTCGGGCAATATTGTTATGAGAAGGGAACTTACACTCGAAGACTTGTGAGCGGCGGAAGGCCAATCATGCGACTCTCAGCCGGCGAGGCGACCGAAACGTGCTCATCGTTTGCAGGGCGTGACCACACGCTTCACCCGCGGCGCATTCGAGGGCGCAAGCATATCCCTGTCGAGCCTCACATTATCCTTGAGATCTGTGCGCCCATGCATCAGTCGTTTCGTCGTCTCGATAAAGAACTCGAACGACGAGCGACCGGCGGGTATCGCGCTATTCACACCCCCGCGAACCATATCGCCCTCCCGTCCTGTCATAGCAGGTGGGAGCCCGACGCGGCGCTCTCGAAACGTCTCGAAAATCTTGATTCACACCGGCTCGCGGACACGGGCTTCAGCCGCGCCGCCGTGGTGAATCTCAGTGCCAAGCACTTTCAAGCATTCCCGGATGAAAGCCGCGAGCGCCGTCCACCCCTTGGCCGACACCATCGTGCCATCGACATAGGCCTCTGTCGGTGAGAGGTCGACGTAAGTCCCCCCGGCAAGAGTCACTTCCGGCTCGCAAGCGCCCAGCGCCCCAACCTTCTTGCCCCGCACGACGCCGTCCACCGCCACCAATATCTGCACTCCGTGGCAGATCGTGAAAATCGGCTTCTTGGCCTCATGAAAATGGCGGACCATTGCCTGAACCCGTTTGTCCGTGCGGATATATTCTGGGCCCCGGCCGCCGGCGCAATAGACCGCGTCATATTCCTTCAACTGCCTCTCGGCCTCGGAGAAGGTCTTGTTGATCGTAAAGAAGTGGCCAAGTTTTTCGGTATAGGTTTGATCGCCCTCAAAATCGTGCAACGAAGTCTTGATGCGATCGCCCGCCTTCTTGTCCGGGCACACGACGTGCACCGTATGACCGACGGCTTCCATCGCCTGCTGATAGACGAAGATCTCGTATTCCTCAGTGAATTCGCCGGTCAGCATAAGAATCTTTTTGCCTGACATCGTTAGGTCTCCTCTCATCAATCGCTGGGCGGCGGCGTTCAACCCGCCTGACGTTATGCGCAGCTACTCGTCGCTCGTTGAATGGCTCATGCTTCGATGCCGAGCGCACGCTTGACGGCGGACTGATCGGCGCCCTGGTCGATGAAGTCCTCGAAGGTCGACTGGCTCACTTCGATCAGATGCCTCTTGATAAACTCAGCGCCCTCCCGCGCCCCATCATCGCGGTTCTTGATCGCGCATTCCCACTCGAGCACCGCCCAGCTGTCATATCCATAGACCGATAGGCTGGAAAAGATCGCGCCGAAATCGATGTCGCCGTCGCCGAGCGAGCGGAAACGGCCCGCCCGGTGCGGCCAATCAGAGTAGCTCGAGTAAACGCCCTGCTTTGGCGACGGACGAAACTCCGCGTCCTTCACATGAAAGGCTTTGATGCGCTCGTGGTAAACGTCGATGAACCCGACATAGTCGAGGGCCTGCAAGCGAAAATGCGACGGATCGTAATTGATGCAGCATCGCCTGTGGCCCTTGAGTTTATCGAGGAAGCGCTCGAACGTGACGCCATCAAACAGATCCTCGCCCGGATGCAATTCGAAGGCGACGTCGACGCCCTGATCCTCATGCGCGTCGAGGATTGGCTTCCAGCGGCGGGCCAGTTCGTCGAAGGCCGTTTCGATGAGGCCAGTTGGGAGCGGCGGCCAAGGGTAGAGGAACGGCCAAGCGAGCGCGCCCGAAAAACTAACATGGGTATTGAGGCCCATGTTGCGGCTTGCTTTCGCGGCGAGCGTCACCTGCTCGGTCGCCCACTCTTGCCGCGCTTTCGGATTGCCGCGGACGTGCTTGGCGGCGAACGCGTCGAAAGCCTGATCGTATACGGGATTGACCGCGACGAGTTGGCCCTGCAAGTGGGTCGCGAGTTCGGTGATCTCGACACCGTGTTTTTTGGCGGTCCCGGTAAGTTCTTGGCAGTAGCCAACGCTTGCCGCGGCTGTCTTCAGGTCGATGAACCGGCTGTCCCACGCGGGAATCTGCACGCCCTTGTAGCCGAGGCTCGCCGCCCAACCGCAGATGGAGTCGAATGTGTTGAACGGCGCTGTGTCGCCCGCGAACTGAGCGAGAAAGATTGCAGGTCCCTGGATCGATTTCATGTCGATTTGTCCTTTTCGCATACTGAGCGCCGGGTCAGGCTTTGGCCCATTCCTCGCGCAGGAATTTCCCACCGAACTGGTAGACCTCATCGCGGTTGGGGAAGAAGTCACGCCAGACGCGCGTTGCCGCCGCGAGGTCTGGCAAGGCGCGACCAAAAGCCTCGATCACGCACCAGCCATCGTAGCCATTTTGTTTGAGCGCCTTCATCGTCGCCGCCCAGGGAACATGGCCTTTGCCCGGCGTCCCGCGGTCGTTCTCGGAGAAGTGCACGTGATTGATCTGCGCGATGTTAGGCGCGATCACTCCCGACGGGATCCTTCTCCTCGATATTGGCGTGGAACGTGTCGTACAGGAGACCGTAGTTGGGCTCATTCACTTTTCTGACGAGGTCGGCGGAATCGGCGACCGTATTGAGCACGTAGCACTCGAAGCGGTTCAGCGGCTCGACCGAAAGCTTGATGCTATGTCGCGCCGCATAGGCGGCGGCGTCTTTATGCACGCTCACAACGTTGGCGCGTTCGGCTGCCGTCGGCGGTTCGCCAGTGAAGACGCCGAGGGGCTGGTAGAACGGTCCACAAAGCGTCTCCCCGCTCGCAGCCGCCAGACAGTCGATCGCCCATTTGAGATGATCAAGTCCAGCGGCGCGGACCGCCGGATCTGCGCTCGCGCAATTGCGCTCCGCGTCCGGGATGACTGTGACTGCCGTGGCCCGGAGGCCGTTGTCGCGGATCGCTCGACCGACTGTCTCGGAAGTGTTCAGGCGTCCCCTGGAAAATCGGCAGCTCCACCCCGTCAAAGCCCGCGCGCTTGATCTTAGCGAACAGAGGGAAGTGCTCTTCGGTGATGTGCGTCGACCACAAGAGCATGTTGAAGCCTAACAGCACTGTTTCCTCCCTCTTATGTGTTCTGCTGTCCGCCGATTTCAGCGTCGTAAAAGCGCCGTGAGAAGCACCGCAAGCGCCGCGGCGATCGCTGCGACGCCCCAAACGAACGGCTGACGATAGAACGGCTCGCTCGTGTCCGGCGCAATGGCGTTCACGAAAAAGACGCCGTAGAGATAGGCGGCAACGATCGAGATGAGCATGACCACGAAGAACGTCAGCGCGACGATGACGCTCGCCACGACGAGCGACCGCGCGGTTGTTCCCGGCTGACACAGCGGCAAGAGGTTGTTGGCGAGGCCGGCGAAGACAACAAGCGCGCAGCCGACCCCGTACAGCGCCAGGCTGAATGGCTGGAATATGAGCGCCAGCGCGAGAATCCCGAGCCCGATGAGGGCCCATTCGAGACGCTGCGCGGTGGCGGGGCCCATTCCCGCCGGCGTTCTTTTGCCGGCAATCAGCCGATTTCGTCGCTCATGCGCGGACCGCCTTTCCAGAACCGTCGAATACGTGCGTCTCGCGCGCATCGGCGCGAAGGCTCAGCGCGTCTCCCGACTTGACCTTGATCTCGCGCGGCACGACGACGCGCAGATCGCTGCCAAGCGGCGTTCGGGCGTGGACGAGCGTCTCAGCGCCCATCGGCTCGATCAACTCCGCGCGGCCGGCGATCGTGTCGGCGCTTCCCGCGCCCTCCGGGATAAACGCGCGAGGCCGGATGCCGATCGTGACCTGTCCCTTTGGCGAGTCTTTTCACCGCCGGATCGACGGCAAGGCGGATCGGCTGGCCGTCGACTGTGAACCGGCCCTGCCCACCTTCGACGCCTTCGAACTCAGCGGTGAGAAGGTTCATCTGCGGCGTCCCGATGAAGCTCGCGACGAAGAGCGTGGTTGGCCTCGCGAACACTTCGTGCGGCGAGGCGATCTGCTCGATGACGCCGTCGCGCATGATCGCGATTCGGTCGGCCATCGTCAGAGCCTCGAGCTGATCGTGGGTGACGATCACCGTCGCCTTCGAGAGTCCGGTCAGGACGCTCTTGATCTGCCCGCGCATGGTCTGGCGGAGCTCGACGTCGAGCCGGCTCAAAGGCTCGTCAAACAAAAAGCAGTTCGGATCGCGCACCACGGCGCGCGCCACCGCGACGCGTTGCTTCTCGCCTTCCGAGATGTGGTTCGGCAGACGATCGAGCACCGGTTCAAGCTGAAGCATGCGCGCCACTCGCGCGACCCGATCCGCTGTCGTCTGCGCATCAAGACCCTCGACGTGCAACGGAAACATGATGTTCTCGCGCACGGTCAGCGCCGGATAGAGCGCGTAGAACTGGAACACCATCGCGATGTCGCGCTGGTCGGGCCTCGAGATCATTCATCCGCTTTGCCAGCGATGATGACGTCGCCCGCGCTTGCGCGCTCAAGCCCTGCGATGATCCGCAAGGTGGTCGTCTTGCCGCACCCTGAGGGACCCAGAAGGCAGACGACCTCTCCCGCGCGAAACGCTGAGGTTCACGTTCTTAACGGCGGTGAACGAGCCGAACTGCTTTGTGACGCCCCTGAGTTCGATCGTCGACATTCGCGCTATCTCTTGATCGTGCCGAAAGTGACGCCGCGCAGAAGCTGGTTCTGCAGCGCAAAGGTCACGATGATCACCGGGATGAGGAACAGCGTCTCGATGGCCGCCAGAAGACCCCAGCGCACGCCGATGTCGCCGCCGATCGTCTGCGACATGGCGACGGGAACGGTCCGCGTCTCGACGCCAGACAGGAGAAGCGCGAACAGAAACTCGTTCCAGGTGAGAATGAGGCCAAACACGGCGGTGGCGGCAAGGCCAGCCAGCACTTGCGGCAGACAGATCTTGAAGAAAACGCGGACGTCCGACGAACCATCGATCCGCGCCGCGTCCTCGACGTCGGGCGAGAGTTCGTCGAAGAAGCTCTTCATCATCCAGATCGCGAACGGCAGGTTGAACACCGTGTAGAGGGCAATGATGCCGAGATAAGTTCCAGCGAGGCCCGTGACGCGGAACATGATGAAGATCGGAATGATGACGACGATCGCAGGCAGCATCCGCGTCGTCAGGATCATGAAGAGATAGGTGTCGTTGCCTTTGAGCGGATAGCGCGAGAAGCCGAACGCGGCCATCGTGCCGATTGCGAGCGCGAGAAGGACGCTCACTCCGGAAATGAAAAGCGAATTGAAGAAATAAAGCGTGAAGCCGGTGTTGACCGTGGGGCCGCCGGCCGAATAGGCGCGGCTGAACACCTGGGCGAAATTGTCGAGCGTAGGCGTGAAGAAGAATTTCGCCGGAACCGCGAGCGCGTCCTCATAGGTCTTGAAAGCCGTGAGGATGATCCAGAAGACGGGGAAGAAGTAGATCAGGCTGACGATGGCGGCGCCGAGGGTTCGCCCCCAGCCCGCGTCGCCTACGCCGGAGGCCGATCCGCCAAGGCGAAGCCGACGCATGAGCGGCGTGCGCGCCGCGCTCGCCGAGACCAGCGGGAGCATTCACGGTCATGTCGGTCATGAAGCGGGAGCCTCCTTCGCGCGCGCGTTGGCGAAGTAGAGATAAAGGTTGGTGAGCACGATCACCGTGAAGAGCAGGATGTAGGCGAGCGCTGTCGACTCGCTCGTCTTGTTGTTCTCGAAAGCGATGCGGTAGACGCGAAGCGCGATCGTCTCGGTCGCGGTGCCCGGACCGCCATTCGTCAACAGAAAGACGAGATCGAACAGCTTGAAAGCCTCGATCGTCCGGAACAAGCAGCGCCAGCAGCATGAGCCCGCGAACGTAGGGGAACGTGATCGACCAGAACTGCCGCCATCCCGAGACGCGGTCGATCGCGGCGGCCTCGTAAAGATATTTCGGAACGCTGACGAGGCCCGCGAGCACGAGCAGCATGACGAACGGCGACCACATCCAGGCGTCGGCGAACACAATGCCGATGCGCGAGCCCCAGACGGTGTTCATCAGAATGAATGGCTGGCCGGTGAAGAGCCGCACCGCCTGCGACAGGAGCCCGAAAGTCGGATCGTAATAGTAACGGAAGAAGGCGCCGACCGCGACGAAGGACAGCATCATCGGCGTCAGAACGAGGATGAGCAGATACCGGCGCAAGCGGGAACTGCTTCGAGAACAGAAGCGCGAGCAGGAAGCCGACCACCATCTGCAACGACACGGTCATGATGACGAGGATGATCGTGTTGTGCAGCCGGTCCCAAACGTCAGGATCGGAGAGAACCTTGGCGTAGTTGTCGAGCCCGACCCAGGTCGGCGCTCGCGCGCGGTTGGCCTTGTAGCTGAAGAAGGACAGCCCGAACGACCACAGCGAGCGGAAAGACGTTCATGAGAAAGAGAAGCGCCAGCGCCGGCGTCGACGAGAAGGCCGCCGATGTATCTCCCCCAGGCGTTGGCGATCAGCGTCACGGCGAAAAGAGCCGCAAGCGCGGACGAAGCCCAGAAAGACAATTGCGGCGGCAGGAATGCGATCGCCAGCGCCATGCCGATCACGAAAGCAATCAGCGCGCCGCGCCAATTGTCCCAGCGCAGCGCCGATCAGACTCGTCGAAGGAATGGAAGAGTTTGAGGAACGTCAGTTGTCGTGGTCATGAGCTCGTCGGGTCGCGGCGCCGCTGGTTTGGGACAAGGAACAGCTCGACCACAGCGTTCTCATGGCCGGGCGGCGCGCCACGCGAGGCGGCGCGCCGTTCTCTGAAGCGGTCCGCGTCCTATTTGATGCGGCCAGCCTCCTTCAGGGTCTTCTCCTGGAAGTTCGCGATGTTATCGAGCGTCGTCTTGGCGTCCTGCTGGCCGGTGATCGCCTTGGTGTATTCCTCCTGCTGCTCGGTCAGCAGCTCGAAGAACTCCGGGATGTGCCAGAAGTCCTTCTGCCAATCGAGGCTCTCCGCCCAGGTGCGGTTCCACGGACGGAACGTCACATAGCTCGGATCGGTGTAGACCGACTTGAGCGCGCTTTGGCCGCCGGCCTTCGCGTAGGCGATCTGGGTGTCCTTCGACAGCCACCATTTGCAGAAGTCGAGCGCCTCCTTGTTCTGGAAGTCCGTGTTCCAGGTCATCAGGACGAACGGCTGTCCGCCGATCACCGACCAGCGCACGACGCCCTTGTCGGTCTTGAGGCCCGGCAATTGCGCGAAGGCGATCTTGTCGGCCACCTTCGAGGTCTCCGGATGGATCGAGCTTTCCGCAAAGCCGATCCACTCGAGGTTGCTCGCCACCTTGCCGGCGCGGAAAAGTTCGTCCGTCTTGAAGATGTCAAGATTGCCGGTCGTCGCCTCCGGCGGCATGTACTTCACGAAGGACAGGAGGTGCTCGAAGGACTTGACCGCCACCGGTCGAGTTCATGACGCCGACGGCGTGGGCGTTGGGCTGCTTCGTCTCGTCCCAGATGTCGCCGCCGTGCTGCCAGAGGAACTCGTAGGCGGATGTGGTGAAGAAGTCGTAGCCTTTGCCAACCTGGAACTCGACGCCGAAGAAATCGTCGTCGAGCGGCTTGCCCATCAGCATTTCGCCCTTCTTGCGCTTGAAGAACTCGCCGATGTCGCTGGTAATTGTCCCAGGTGATCTGGTCCATCTCCTCGGGCGTGCAGGGCAGCTTGTAGTTGTACTTGGCCTTGAAATTCTTCTGCTCGGTATCGATCGCAGAAGACGTCCTTGCGGATAGTAATTGACGACGAGGTCCGGCATCTGCGGGAAGCCGTAGAGCTTGTCCGACTTGTAAGGATACGTCGAATACGAAGCCTTCACCGCCGGGTGCAGGTCCTTGAACACCGCCTGAAGGCCGGGATCAGCGTCGACGTATTTGTTGATGTTGAGGTAGTAGCCGCCCTCGATGAAGGCGCCGAGCCATTGGCTGTCGGACACCGCCATATTGTATTTCTTCTCGCCTGACGTCAGCGAGGCGTTGAGGCGGGTGTAGTAGTCCGGCCACGGAATGAAATCGACGTCGAGCGTCACCTTGTTGCCGGACTTCGACTTGTAGGTCTTGTCGAACAGATCCTTCATGATGTGGGTTGGCGGCCAATCCGGGACCGCCATTTTCAGAGTCACGTCCTCGGCGGACGCAGGCCCGCTCGCGAGACCCGCGGCGACCATGAGGGACGCCGCCGCGAGGCCGGACGCCATCATTGCTTTCATCGTCATGCTTCGTTCCTCCCTTGGCGCCTATTTGTTGCGCCCCTATTTTCGGCTTATCGCCGAACCGTTATGACCTCTGAAGAGGTAGATACTGCCCGGATCGATGATGATCGGAAGCCGGTCGCCCTCCTTGATGTTCGCCGCCTGAGCCTCAGGCAGGACCATTCGGAATGGATGGCCGTTCGAAACCAGCGATACGACGGTGATGTCCCCGAGCGGCTCGAGCTGCTGAACGGTCGGCTCGCTCGAGGCGGGAGCGCCTTTCGCGAGCCGCATGTCGGACGGCCGCACGCCAAGCGCCAATGCCTCGCCAGCGGCCATAGGTTCGGCGAATCGCGTGGGCGTCAGCGGGCCCAACGGCGTCTCGAGACTCAAACCGTCGCCGCCGACCTTCACGTCGAAGATGTTCATGTGCGGAGAGCCGATCTTGCCGGCGACGTATCGATCGGCTGGTCGTTCGTAGAGATCGTCCGGCGAGCCCTGTTGAACGTTCCGGCCGTCGCGCAAAACGGCGATCTCCTCGCCCATCGAGAGCGCCTCGAGTTCGTCCGGAGTAGCGTAGACGACGGTCATGCCGAACTGCCGATGCAGCCGCTTGAGTTCGGCGCGCATATCGTACCTGAGCTTGGCGTCGAGATTTGTAAGCGGTTCGTCGAGAAGCAGAAGCTTTGGCCTGCGGATGAGCGAGCGGCCAAGGGCTACGCGCTGCTGCTCGCCTCCCGACAGTGTCGCCGGCTTCTGCTGAAGCCGATGCGAAAGCTTCAGCATCTCGGCGGTCTCGCCGACGCGCTGCGCGATCTCCGCGCGCGGAAGACCATCCTCCACCAAGGGATACGCCAGATTCCTGAAGACGTTGAGATGCGGATAGAGGGCGAAAGATTGAAACACCATCGAGACGCCGCGGCCCCGAATGGGTGCGTGAGTTACATCCCGGCCGCCGATATGAATAGTTCCGCTATCGAGCGGCACGAGGCCTGAGATCGCCCGCAGCGTCGTGGTCTTGCCGACCGAACTCGGGCCGAACAACACGAAAAAGCAGCCCTCGGGAACCTCAAGGCTCAAGCGATCCAGGGCTCGGACCGAGCCGTAGGTTTTGGTCAAGTCCGACAGAGTCAACGCGACCGCTCTCGCCATTATCTTTCCCGCTTCCCCTTTTCAGTCGTTTGAAATTCGCGCCTACCCGCTCGCGGCGCGACCGTGTGACGGTTGCTCCCACTGACCGGAACTAGCCGAGCGCAGTACGGCGCCAGTCACCTGATCTGTGGCGAAGCCGTCGCGGAATGTCGGCGCGGCTGGCTTGCCCGAATCAAGGCTGTCGACGAAATCGGCAGCCTGATGGATGAAGCTGTGCTCGTAGCCGATCTGGAGCCCCGGCACCCACCAGTGCTTCATATACGGATGATCGCTGTCCGTGACGTGGAGCGACCGCCAGCCGCGCACGATTCCCTCGTCGCGGTGATCGAAATACTGCAGACGGTGAAGGTCGTGGAGGTCCCAAAAGATCGAGGCGTCTTCGCCGTTGATTTCAAACGTGTAGAGAGCTTTGTGGCCACGAGCGTAGCGAGTGGCTTCGAAAGACGCCAGCGATCCATTGGCGAAGCGTCCAAGAAAGAGACAGGCGTCGTCGATATGAACCGGTTCGACCTTGCCGGTGAGGTTGTGCGGTCGTTCCTTGACGAAGGTTTCTGTGACCGCTGTGACCTTCTCGATGGCTCCATTCAGCCACATCGCCGTGTCGATGCAATGCGCGAGCAGATCACCCGTAACGCCGCTGCCCGCAACGCTTGCGTCGAGCCGCCAAAGCGCAGCTCCGCCCTGCGGCAGGTCCTTGGAGATTGTCCAGTCTTGCAGAAATTTCGCCCGGTAATGATAGATCTTGCCGAGCCGTCCCTCGTCGATGAGGTGTTTGGCCAGCGTCACCGCCGGGACGCGGCGATAGTTGTACCACACCATGTTCGGGACATTGGCCTTCTCGACCGCGGCGACCATCCTTGCAGCCTCAGCTTCATTGCGGCCGAGGGGCTTCTCGCACATGACCATTTTGCCCGCCTCCGCCGCGGCGATCGCGATCTCGGCGTGGGTATCGTTGGGAGAGGCGATGTCGATCAGGTCGATGTCGTTCCTCGAGACGAGCTTTCGCCAGTCCGTCTCCGAGGACTCGTAGTTCCAGTTTTTGGCGAAGGCCTGGACCTTCTGCTCATCCCGTCCACAGACCGCCTTGAGTACGGGCTCGCGTTTCAAATCGAAAAACTGGCCGACCTTTCCGAATGCATTCGAATGGGTGCGGCCCATGAATCCGTACCCAATGACGCCAATGTTAAGCTTCTTCTTGTCCCCAGCCATCCTGCCCCTGCCCTCTTCGGCTACTGCGCCCAACCGTGAGCGTCGCGCACCTGGACCATCGCGCCAAGAATGTCGTCCCACGTCTTCTGTTTCATCATCTCGGAGTTCGGGAACATGCACCCGTCCCAGCAGATGTGTTTGCAGACCTTGGTGAGTTCGCCCTTGTCGTCGCGCAGCCAGTAGCCAGCGTGGCGCGTAATATCGAGTTTGCCATTCGGGTCGCCGACCATGCAGTGGCGCCCCGTCTTGTCGTGCGAGCCTTCGCCTTTGACGGTTGCGTCGTTCTGCGCGACATGGAAGTCGATCGTCCACGGTCGAAGCGCGTGCGCGAGCTTTTTTATCGCCTCGTCGAGCGCTCTCGGGTCTGCCCAGTCGTAGTCCTTTGGCAGAATGCGATGTTCTGGGGCGTTGTAGCCCATCGTGTAGAGCAGCGTGTGGGCCATATCGGCCTGGAAGCCCAGGGTCTTTGGCCGCCCAACCGCCTCCAGCAGTTCGACCATGTCTTTCCAGCTGTGCATTCCGCCCCAGCAGATTTCGCCTTCAGCCGCGAGGCGCTCGCCGTATTGGTCCGCGACATCACACGCCTTGCCGAATGTCTTGGCGATCTGTTTCTGGTTCTCGTCCGGATTGGACGCCCAATCATGCACCCCGGCGGCGGAATTGATTCGGACGACTCCGGATTTGCGAATTCCGATGTCGCTGAGCTGCCGCGCAATGCGGCAGGCTTTCTCGACCATGGTGACAAACCTGTCGCGCTCTTCCTCCGAACCCATCGCAGAACCGCCGCCGACCGGCGGCCAGACCGGCGCCACCACCGAACCGACCGCAAGCCCGTAGCCGGCGATCTTGTCCGCGAGCCGCTGGACGTCGTCTTTGCTGGAATTGATCGACGTGTGCGGATCGGCAAGAAAGAGGTCGACGCCTTCGAACTTGCTGCCGTTCGCCCGCGCGTCGGCGGTGAGCTTGAGCATGGTGTCGAGGTCGATCGGCGGCTCTGAATCCGGCCCTTTGCCGACAAGCCCGGGCCACATCGCGTTATGCAGCTTCGGGTAATTATTCCCGGGCATGCGTCCTCCCATTTTCGGCGTCGGGTCGAAGCCCGAAGCTTAGGGCCTGCCGGATTTGCCAGCCCGCCCTAGCTTTGCACGTTGAATTATACTGGTATGGCCAGTAACCAAAATAAGCAAGACCGGGTCGGCGAGTTTCACCTTATGTCGGGCCTCGACGATGGTCGCCGGTGCAAAGACCCCGTTGCGACCAAGTTCACCCGCGCGACCTCCGTCCACCCATCGATGGGACATCCCGGCTTGGGCCAGCGATCAAGGCAATCGCGTCGCCATCGTATGACGTGCGTCATTCAACCGAGGCTTTCGATTTAACTCGGCATTATAGCCGCTTTGGCAAGCTTGAAGGATGTCCTTAGCCTTCCCGCGGGTCCGCTCGGTAAGCGATGACGCTTCGGACGTCCGACTTGCCGGACTCGGCCTAGCCGCAATCGCAATCTTTCTGTTCGCGCTCGCCGCCTTCGCGCCCCGAGTGCTCGGCGACGGCGATACTTGGTCGCATGTAGCGACCGGGGAATGGATCATCGCCCATGGCGTCGCGCCGCGGGCGGACCCATTCAGCCATTCGATGCCCGGCGCGCCCTGGACCGCGCATGAATGGCTGTCGGAAGTTCTGCTGGCGCTCGCGTTCCGTCTTGGAGGATGGAGCGGCGTCGTCCTCCTAACCGCGGCCGCCGCCGCCGCCGCGGCGCTGATCGTGGGGCTCACCGTCGCGCGCGAGCTTCCTGGGGCGCCGCTGATCGCAACCGTCGCGATCGGGCTTTCGCTGGTGACGGCGAGCCTGCTTGCGCGGCCACATATACTGGCGCTCCCGCTCATGGCCGCCTGGAGCGCCGCGCTCCTCGCCGCGCGCGACCGGGGCCGCGCGCCGCCGCTCGGGCTTGCCGCTCTGATGACGGCTTGGGCGAATATGCATGGCGGCTTCATCTTCGGCCTCCTGCTGATCGGGCCATTTGCGCTCGAGGCGGTGACCGAAGCGCCAGTCCAAACGCGTTTCTCTACCGCCCGCGCGTGGGCCGTGTTCGCCCTTGCCGCGCTCGGCGCTTCGCTCATCAATCCGTATGGGGTCGAGGCGCTATTCCTTCCGTTCCGTCTGACGGCTCTTCAGAACCTTTCGGGCATTAGCGAATGGCGCCCGCAGGACTTCAGCCAGATCGGAACGATGGAGCTGGCCCTGCTGACGCTACTGGGTGCGGCGCTGACCCGGCCAATCACGATGCCGCCAATCCGCGCCGCGCTGCTCATGGCCCTCGTCGCAATGGCGCTTCAGCATGCGCGCCATCAGCTGTTGCTTGGGATCGTCGCGCCGATGTTGCTGGCGCGGCCGATCGCCGCGTCGCTTGGCGCCAAGCCCTGCGTCGGAGAGACGCGGCGCATCATGCGCGTTGCGGTGACGGCGACGGTCGTGGGGTCGCTGGCGATCAGCGGCGCGCGGCTCATGGCGCCGATCGAGCGACCCGACGGAGCGGCTGCGCCGATCTCTGCCCTCAGCGCGGTTCCGCCGGACCTAAGGCAGAAGCCCGTGCTCAACGACTATGCGTTCGGCGGCTATCTCATATTCGAGCACGTGCGGCCTTTCATCGACGCCCGCGCCGAACTCTATGGCGATCCGATGCTGAGCCTTTACGCCAAGCTTCAGAAGGGCGACCACGAGGCCATCGAAGACACTCTTAAGCGTTACAATAT
Source organism: uncultured Alphaproteobacteria bacterium (assembly GCA_963756955.1). Taxonomy (GTDB): domain Bacteria; phylum Pseudomonadota; class Alphaproteobacteria; order Rhizobiales; family Beijerinckiaceae; genus Roseiarcus. The sequence continues at coordinate 45,108 of CAVWPU010000012.1, read as the reverse complement.
CGCCTGGACCATCTTTGCTCCGCAAAGCCAGATCGTCAGCGCCCTCGATCGCGAGCCCGGCTGGCGGCGCCTCTACGCCGAACTCGACTGCCGTGGTCCATGTACGGGAGCCGGCAGCGGGGGACTGAGAGGCAAGGCGCCCCGTCCCGCACCACACAGCATTGCCCAATCACTTGCGTCCTTGCCCCTCAACCCCAAGGCATGCCATAATGAACTGCGTTTGGTCGTTCTATGGGGGAATCCAACGCGCTCTCGAACGGCAATCTTAGCGTGCGCCGCCGCTTCTTTTTCGCTCTCTGCGTTAGCCGGAGCCGCGGCTGCGCGCGCCATCGTTTTCGACAGCCTCGGCGGCGCGACCTCAGGCGCCGCCAACACGACAATCGACCAGATAATGTCGGCGACCTTCACCACCGGGGCTTTCCCCCTCCAGGCTGATATTGCTCTCGTTCTTTCCGCTCCGTTTCCTGAGGAGGGCGAGCGTGGGGTCAAGGCAACCATCAGCCTCGATGGCGGCATCCCTCTCTCCGACCTATCGTTCGACCCGATGAACGGACTGGACTATCTCGACGGTCCGTCCGTCGACTTTCAGGGGCCGGTGATACAGCCGGTCACAATGCCGGTCGCGAGCCTGCCAAGGACCCCAACGGTCGAAAGGTTTGATCAGTTCGCTGACGTCTCACTCAATCCCAATTCGCTTTACTGGATCGAGGTCAGCGTTAGCGGCGAATTGGAAGTCAATTGGGGAATGACGAACGACGTGTCGGGTCCTGGGGTCGCCGGCAATTACCTGGCTTGGTTTGGGACGGACGATAGGTTCTTCCTCAACCACGGCGTTCCGCCGTTCCTCGCTGACAACGCCCTCCAAATGGAGGTCGAGGGCGCGCCGGAGCCGTCCACCTGGCTTATGATGGCGCTCGGCTTTGCCGGCCTCGGCATTCTTGCCCGCCGGGGCGCGCGAAGGACAAGCGTCGCTTAGTCTCGAAATGTTGGCTCCCGCTCAAGGCCGCCGTTCGATAAGCCCGCGCCGCCAACCGTGCGATGCGGCAGGCGCCCGCCTGCTGGCGTCCTACCGCAACACCCACGGTCAAGCGTCCGTCGAAGACTTTCTCCGCGGCTCCCACATCAAGCTGTCAGTGAGCCAACGGTCCATTGAACCGTCTCCAGACGACACGTGTCACCCCATATCTGTCAGGTGCCGTTTCCTTTGGAATGCCATATCTTTGTACGAGGAGATTCTGCATTAGGCGCGGCAGGCCGAATAGGTGTTCTTATGATACAGCTCATACTCGGAGGATATGCATTGTTCACTGCCGTCGCGACCGTTGCGTTCGTTTCTTTGAGTTTGGTCAGCAAACGGCTGGAAGCTGACGCTCTGGAACCGGTAGAAGAGCTCGAACCGGTTATTGGCGATCGGCGCACCGACTTCGACCCCGGGGCCGCCGACTGAGCTTTTATCTCTGTCGACGCCGCCGGGCCGCTCGGAACGGCCGCCGTCGCTCAACTCCAGCGACACCGTTTGGAGCGTCCTAATTCGGAAATTGCGGTGAGAGCCGTTTGCGCATCGGTCGCTCCGGCGCCCCGTCCGTGAGTTCCATCCAGACCGGCGCGTGGTCGCTCGCCTTCTCCCAGCCTCGGACGTCGCGATCGACGCCAGCCGCCTTGAGACGCGCCGCGACGGACGGGCTCAAGAGCAGGTGGTCGATGCGCAATCCCGCGTCGCGCGCATAGGCGTTTCGAAAATAATCCCAGAAGGTGTAGACGCGCTCGCCCGGGTGAAGCGTTCGCAAGGCGTCGGTCCACCCTTGCGCGACCAGCCGACTGAAAGCTTCACGCGCCTCGACCCGGAACAGCGCGTCATTGACCCATCGTTCCGGCTTGTAGACGTCGAGTTCGGTCGGCATCACGTTATAATCGCCGGCGAGCACGATTGGCGCGCCGCTCGCGAGAAGCTCAGCCCCATGCGCGATCAGCCGCTCAAACCAGCGCAGCTTGAAGTCGAATTTCTCGCTTCGAAAGGGATTGCCGTTTGGCAGGTACAGACAGCCGATCAACAGTCCGTCGACCGCGGCCTCAATGTATCGGCTGTTAAGGTCGTCCTCATCGCCAGGGAGCGTGCGCCGGGTCTCGATCAACGGCTTGCCGCGGGCCAGAATGGCGACCCCGTTCCAGCTTTTCTGCCCGCTCCATATTCCCGCATAGCCGGCCGCGTGCAGCGCGGCTTGCGGGAACGTTTCCGACTTCAGTTCCTGCAGGCAAACCACGTCGGGCGACGTCGCATGAAGCCAGCGGAGAAAAATCGGCAGCCGCCCGTTGACGCCATTGACGTTGAAAGTTGCGATCTTCATGCGCGCCCGTGGGGAGCCCAGTGGGTATGATTATCCATATCTGTGAAATACGGGATGACAAGTTGCGCAAAAACGATACAACAATTTTGAATTGCCCAAACGCCGGGGGAAGCCTTCATGACGAACGAATTGGAACATTCACCCGCGCAGATGCAGCGCACGCGCCGCAACATCATGAAGATGGCCGCCATTGCGGTTCCCGCGACCGTGGCGACCGTTCATTCGGCGGCCGCGGAGCCGATCGTTTGTAAGCTGCTTCCTTTCTTGTGCGCGCCGCCAACCGGGGGCGGGGGTTCCCCCAGCGGCGCGAACTGTTTCCTGAAGGGCACGAAGATCCTGACGGCCGAGGGCGAGCGCAAAATCGAAGACCTGGCGATCGGCGATCGGCTGCCGACCCTGTTCGGCGGACTGCGCCCCGTCCAATGGATCGGACGCTATCCACGCAAGAAGAGCGATCCCTCCAAGCCTTGGGTCAGGACGGCGCTGCCGGTTCGCATCGCCCGCTCGGCGCTCGGCCCGAACCTGCCGCATGCCGATCTCTACGTGACGGCGGCCCATGGCCTGTTGATCGATGGCGTGTTGGCGCCGGCGGAGCTTCTGATCAATGGCGCGACCATCACCCGCCATGAGCCCGAGAGCGACGAGATGGAGTTCTTCCACATCAAGCTCGAAAGCCATGACGTGGTTTACGCCGAGGGGGTTGCGGCCGAGACGCTGCTCAATGTCGAGGAATCCGCCGTCAATTTCGCCGATTACTTCCGCCGATACGGAGCGCCCGCGAGCCAGGCGGCGCGCTGCGCCCCTTACGTTCAGGCTTTCGGCGGACGCGAGGAATTGAAGTCGAGATTCCGCAGCGCCCTCTCGCCGTGGATCGATGTCCGAAATCAGGCCGATCGGGTTCGCGACCGCTTGGAGGAAAGCGCGCTCGTGGCGTTCGCCCGCTAGCCGGTCTTGCGGGTTCGACCGAAAGACACGAAAGAGCCGGCTTGCGCCCCGCGATCGCGCAAGCCAGGCATCAAACCTTCAAGGGCCGCCATCGCGCGGCCCTTTTCCTTTGCCGCATCGGTTGGCAGCGTTAGAGCGCCTTGCTTTTGGACGGAGGCGGCCAGGCGGGAACGGCGCTGGCGGCAACTTGGCTCTCACAGCGTTGTCTGTTGGTCCTGGGCTGAATATTGGCAAAGCCGGTCGTGGCCGGCTTTGCGCTGGCCATCCACGCCGCGCCGCCGCAAATCTCTCGGCCGTTTAGAGTTCTGTCAGTTCAGAGGTTTACGCTGTTATCGTAGATGGCCGGGTCATCCCCGGACTAAGATCCGGGGGCGGCCAGGACGGAAAGACAGGTCCTAAGATCCCACCCACAGCTAACGCTATAAGAGCCGGCATTCTCTTGCAGAAAATCAGAAATCGAGCTAAGCTGCTTTGATGATCAAGTCCGCGCCTTCACATGCCAAAATCCTACCCTCGCGTCTTCGCCCTGCGGCCGACAGCAAGAAAGCGCCAGCAAAATTTCAGGGAGCGAAAATCTCGTGTAACCCATTGATAAGTCTCGATTCGGACGAGAGAATCCAAGGAAATCCAAGGAAATCCAACACCGCTGAAATAGTGGGATTCAGCGGCGAAACGGGACGTTTCAAGAAGACCCAAACCGGGCCGACGAACCGCGTCGCGCCCGCCGTCGAGAGGAGCTCACCGAGGCTATCCAAAGAGTGCGTACGTCGATCTGGATGCGTGTCGGAGTGGGCCGTGAGCCCGGTTCGCAATGAGACCGCTATGCCTAAGCCAAGCCCTTACTCCACCGTCACCGATTTCGCCAGGTTGCGCGGCTGGTCGGCGTCTTTGCCCATGATGACTGCGGTGTGATAGGCGAGCATCTGGATCGGCGCGGCGTAGACGATCGGGGCGAAGTTGACCGCCATATCGGGCATCGGCAGGAAGTGCTCGATCGCCACCCCCGCCTCCTCAGCCGCGTGCCTGTCGCCGATCAGAATGAGGCGCCCGCCCCGCGCCGCGACCTCCTGCATGTTGGACACCGTCTTCTCGAACACCGCGTCGCGCGGCGCGATGACGATCACCGGCATCGCTTCGTCGATGAGCGCGATCGGCCCGTGCTTGAGTTCGCCCGCCGCGTAACCTTCGGCGTGGATGTAGCTCAGTTCCTTGAGCTTTAGCGCCCCTTCGAGCGCCAGCGGGTAGGCCGTGCCGCGGCCAAGATAGAGCACGTCGCGGGCGCGAGCGATCGCATGCGCAAGCTTCTCGGCCGCGGGCTCGAGCTTGAGCGCCTCGGCGAGAAGGCCGGGCGTCGCGACAAGCTCGCCGACCAGCGCCGCCTCGGCCGCCTCGTCGATCATCCCGCGCGCCTTGCCGAGGCCGATCGCCAGCGCCGCCAGCGCGGCGAGCTGGCAGGTGAAGGCCTTGGTCGAGGCGACGCCGATCTCGGGGCCGGCGAGCGTCGGCGCGGGCGCGTCCGTCAGCCGCGCAATGCTGGAATCCGGGCACGTTGACGACGCCGACCGTCTTCGCGCCCCTCTCCTTCACATAGCGCAGCGACGCCAGCGTGTCCGCCGTCTCGCCTGATTGCGACACGACGATGGTCAGCCCGCCGTCGTCGACCGGCGCCTCGCGATAGCGGTATTCCGAGGCGACGTCGATCTCGACCGGCAGCCGCGCCAACCGCTCGATCCAATATTTGCCGATCGAGCCCGGCCATATAGGCGGTGCCGCAGCCGACGATCGACACGCGCGCGAGCTGCTTCGGATCGGCCGGCCACGCGAACGGCTTGAGCTTAAGCGCGGCCATGTCGATGTAGTGGGCGAGCGTATGGCCGACCACCTCCGGCTGCTCGTGGATCTCCTTGGCCATGAAGTGCCGGTAATTGCCCTTCTCGGCGAGCAGGCTGCCGGCCGGGCTGCGCTGGATGCGGCGCTCGACCCGTTTCCCGCTCGCCTCGCGAATGTCGGCCCCTTCGCGGGTCAGCACGACCCAGTCGCCTTCCTCGAGATAGGCGATGCGGTCGGTGAAGGGGCTCAGCGCGAGCGCGTCCGAGCCCAGATACATTTCGCCGTCGCCATAGCCGATCGCGAGCGGCGCGCCCTGGCGCGCGCCGATCAGAAGATCCTCCTCGCCCTCGAACAGATAGACCAGCGCGAACGCCCCGCGCAGCCGGCGCAAGCGCCGCCTGAACGGCCTCCTCGGGCGACTTGCCTTTGCCGAGTTCGTCCTCGACGACGAAGGCCGCGATCTCGGAATCGGTCTCGGTCGCAAACGCGTAGCCCTTGGCCGCGAGCTCCTGGCGCAACGCCCTGAAATTCTCGATGATGCCGTTGTGGACGACCGCGAGCCTCGGCGAAGCGTGCGGATGGGCGTTGGTTTCTGTGGGCTTGCCATGCGTCGCCCAGCGCGTGTGGCCGATGCCGATCGCGCCGCCGAGGGGCGCTTCAGCAAGCTTGGCCTCCAGGTTCTTAAGCTTGCCCTCGGCGCGTCGCCGCTCAAGCTTGCCGTTCTCGAGCGTCGCCACGCCGGCGGAATCGTAGCCGCGATATTCAAGCCGCTTCAGCGCGTCGACAATCGAGCCCGCGACCGGCCCGGTCCCGAGAATCCCGACAATGCCACACATAGAAAGTCCCCTGCGCGAAATCGATCCGGCCGTCACGAGCCTTAGGCCAAGGGCTGGTTTCATCAAATCAAATTCGGCGAAAGAATGTGAAAGGCCTGCCACTGACGGGCGTGCCGCCCTTGCCGCCGATCGTCGCCTAGGCGCGCGGGTGGCGATTCAAACACCACTCGTGCGCTATCGCTCCTGCCTGGGACTGGCTGATTGCTACCGGACTTGATCCACGCGGAAGCGATTTTAAGGGGTCTACGGAAGAATTTTGGGTGACACGACCTAAATCACTTGACGAATTTGATACATTATGGTCAGTTGCAATCGGTCAATCATTGGGGCGAGATCGTTAACCGTGGAGACCAGTTTCTTCACAGGCGTCGCGCACTTTGCCCGGACCAAGCCTCGCCCTCACTACGTCCGCTGGTTGTCTGTTCGGCGCGTAGTTCCTCCAGTCGGCTCTGGGCGGTCCGTCACATTGGCCAGGGTCGCGCTCGTGAAGCGCTAGCGGAGGTTTCATCCAGTTTTCGGTTCGGGGCTGCCCAACAGGGTATTAGCGCCGAGTAACGGGGAACGCATGCGTCTACTTGCATCACTTTGCGCGACAGGTTTGTTTTTTGCGCTCGGCTTAATGGAAGCTCAGGCCGACAGGATGACGGCGCCTAACAGCACCGCTATCGAAAGAGCGGCACACGATAACTTGGAAGATCTTGGCCTTTGGCCTGCGCCGGCGAGTTCTGACAATTCCATTCCGGCGTCGGCCTCTGCCTCGACGGAGAGCAGCGCCGAGCCCATCCCCGAGTTGCCGACCTGGACCATGATGCTCGTCTTCTTCATGGGCTTAGGCTTGGCGGGATTCAAAAAGGGCCGCAAAGATCGCCTTTCCCCGGGAATTGATTAGCGCCAGCGCCGGTCCGTGGATCAGATCATTGCATCGCGGCGCCGGCGGTTTCCATCACGATAAAATCGAAAGGCTTGCGGCTGTCGCGAGATGTCACGTTCGGCGTCTGGGTGTGGGGCGGAACAGAGCTCCAAGCAAAGGAAGCGGCAGAACCGCGCCGCATTCCGGCGGTGCACATCATTACAACAGAACATTCTTGACAGTCATACGGTTGCAATTAACGTTGGGGATATGGTGCTGGGAGCGGGAAGGCAGGGGATCAAATCTCAAATGGGGGCCCAATTTACACAGAATGTCTCGTTATTTGGCGGATCGTATCGGTATCCGGCGAGGGATCTCGCGCTCGCCGAACGTGCGAACCGGGTCCGTCAATTCACCGGCTCATTACCCGCGGCGGAGCACCCATTTCAATCGCATAAATTACCCTAGTTCTGAAGCAGCGCCGACCTCACCACCATCGAGTCCTCTGGCTCGATGAGCCTGCTCACGGGCGTGACCAAGTATTTCCTTCAGCCGAATGGCGGGCGGGGGTCGAACTGAGCTATGGCAGGTCGCCGGTCACAGCCGGCCGATTCACTTCATATGGCCAGTCGCTGCCATTCCGGTCAGCCCGAAGTCGTCCGGAGAGAGCAGCCGCGCCAGCAGCATCAGCGTCCCCGTCTGCAGCAAAACCTTCACGGCCTGCGCGGCGATCGCAACGAACCCGCCGCGCACAGACTTCCGTTTCAACGCGTCGCTTGATGGGCGCGCGAAGCTGCGCTTGTGCGAAGGGTCGCTTCCCATTGGACTGGCCTCTGAGGGGTCCCATGGATCGAAACCTCGCTCCGCGAGAATGCGTTCGAACGGCGTCGCTTTTTGCGTCTGCAGAGCCGCTTCGTTCACGGCGCCAAGTGAAAGACCATGATCGGAGGGATAAGGCCTGAGGCTGGACGAACTACACGTAGGAACTGGCTTCCGTCACGGACCGCGGGTTGGCTTGACGCTGCAACTTCAAGCATGCTAGTTCATACTTACAAGAATTGTTGAAGATTTGGATTTGAACGCTGTTGAGATCGACCTTTCTGGCTGGCATGTCGCCTAACCCGGGCGACGGCACGGAGCCATACGGAGGCGACTGGGAGCGCCTCATTACTCCCGACGCTGGCGACAAAATCTTCGCTTTTACGACCCAAATCTTCCCAATCTGTCGCAGCATTACCGGCGACGGCGTGCGACAAACTCTACGTCAAATTAGGGCGCACCTTCCTTTGGAGGTGCGCGAGGTTCCGACAGGGACACAGGTGTTCGACTGGACGATCCCGCGCGAATGGAACATTCGTGATGCGTTTATAAAGAATGGCAGAGGCGAGAAAGTCGTGGACTTTGCTCGGTCTAACCTTCACGTCATGAGCTACAGCATCCCTGTCCGGAAGTGGGTGACGCTAGCTGAACTCAAAGAGCACGTTCACACCCAGCCTGAACAACCTGATCTCATCCCCTATCGAACATCATACTATTCGGACAATTGGGCGTTCTGCATGCCGCACCGCTTGCTCGAAACTCTTCAGGAAGACGCCTACGAAGTTGTTATCGATTCAAGTCTTGAGAGTGGATCCCTGACGTACGGCGAATACTTGCATAAGGGCGAGACTGACGAGGAGTTCCTGCTTTCAGCGCATGTTTGCCATCCGTCCCTCGCGAATGACAATTGCTCCGGTGTTGCGCTGCTGACCCATCTCGCAAGGCAAATGGTTGGATTGAAGACGCGATTTAGCTACCGTTTTCTGTTTGCCCCCGGAACTATCGGCGCCATCGCTTGGCTGTCTGCTAACGAAGAGAGAAGCTCGCGCGTAAAGCACGGGCTTGTCGTCTCAATGGTCGGCGACGGGGGTGGTCCCACGTATAAGAAAAGCCGCCGGGGCGACACGGCGATTGATCGCGCAATGGCGCACATTCTCTATCACTCTGGACTAACACCGGTGATAGAGGACTTTTCCCCTTATGGTTATGATGAACGCCAATATTGTTCTCCCGGATTCAATCTGCCGGTCGGACTGTTTCAACGCAGCAAGTACGGAACGATTCCCGAATACCACACCTCAGCCGACAATCTCTCTTTTATAAAACCTGAACATTTAGGAGAGTCTTATAACGTGATCGTGAAGACCCTAGGTCTGATCGAAAACAACGAAATCTACCACAACACTGCGCCAAAATGTGAACCGCAGCTCGGAAAGCGTGGGCTCTACAGACGCATCGGCGGAAAGGACATTGCAGCTGAGAATATGGCCATGTTGTGGGTGCTGAATCTCTCCGGCGGCGACCACTCCTTGCTCGAGATAGCGGAACGCTCAAAACTGCCTTTCGAAGTCGTTCTGCGGGCGGCGCGGCTACTCCACGGGCACGGCCTTTTGACCCGCAGATCGTGGGGTTCCTGAGCACAGGCACTGTTCGACTGCTGGATCAATTTCCAAGAGGTTCGACTGTCGAAATAGCGGTTCTCGGATGCAGTAAAGGGGCCGAAGTCTATTCCTTCTCGTATGTGACCTTCGGATTTGCGACGCTAGAGCATTTTCAGGTCTGACAGAATCTGGGGATTCCTTTTGGCTTGCGGCCATGATTCTTTGCGTCGGTCGAATTGGCGCTGGGGAGCATCATGGGCGTGGCTTATTCGCAGGACCTTCGGGATCGGACTGCGGGTTGGGCGTGTATTCGGCCGCGCCGCTGTTTCGGGTCAGCGTATCGTACATCTACAAGGCGCTCGGCCGGCGGCGCGCGACCGGCGATGTGATGGCCCATAAGTCGGGCGGCGGGCCGAAGCCGAAGCTTGCGGCCTATGACGAGGCGTTGCGTACTCAGGTGGCTCAGAAAGGAGACATCACGCTGGTCGAACTGCAAGCCTGGCTTGCCAGCGATCATGCGGTGAAAATCAGCGTCGGCTGCCTGTGGGCGCGGGTCCGGCATCTTGGGCTGACGCTCAAAAAAAGTCACAACGCGCCGCGGAGCAGGATCGTGCCGACGTAGCGGAAGCTCGCGAGCAATGGCGGGCGCAGCAGGGCGAATGGCGGCCGGACAATCTTGTGTTTGTCGACGAAACCGGCGCGTCGACAAAAATGACCCGGCTCTACGGCCGATGCCCGCGCGGCGAGCGCCTGGTCGCGCCGGTTCCGTGGGGCCATTGGAAGACGGCGACCTTCATCGGCGCGCTGCGGCAAGACGGTCTGGTCGCGCCTTGCGCGTTCGACGGGCCGATCAATGGCGAGAAGTTCCGCGCCTGGGTCGAGCAGTTCCTCGTTCCCGAGCTCAAGCCCGGCGACATCGTCATCCTCGACAATCTGCCAAGCCATAAAGTGGAGGGCGTCAGAGCGGCGATCGAGAACGCCGGCGCCCGGCTGCTCTACTTGCCTTCCTACAGCCCCGATCTCAACCCGATCGAGCAGTGGTTAGCCAAACTCAAGGCCCTGCTGCGCAAAAGCCGCCGCGCGAACTTTCGACACCCTCATCCAGGCCATCGCTAGCGCCCTCGAAACCTTCACCCCCGACGAATGCGCAAACTATCTCGCAAACTCAGGATATCGCCGCCAATAATGAAAATGCTCTAGATATATTCAGAGATGTCTTGGTGGTTGGGGAAGCTGGCGCCCATCCGCTCGACGGATTGGAACCCTCCCAAGACGTCGGCCTTCGTTCAATCTTCGAAAGGATGTCCCCCGTCGAAATGGAGGAGTTGTTTGAACAAGACCGGGAAAACGCGCGAGCAGACCGCGGTTTCGGGAGGGAATTACTTGGCGGTTAGGGGATGCTGGAGACGCGAATCTGGTAGCGAGCTTGCGATCTCAGGATATTGGCGTGGCGAACCGATTCCTGCGCCATATGAATCCACAGCGGCGGAAGCTTGCTTACGCAACTTCGCTGGGCTCGTGAAGAGCGGCGGGTATCTTTTCGTTTCTGGGGTGCACCTCGCTCCTGAGCAAAGTTGCCGCCGAGCATGGCTGGCGCCCTGTGACGGATCTTATCGAAGAGATCCACGAAGACGACCCATCGTTACGCCGAGACTGGCCTCTCCATTACTGGGGGTTGGAGTCCTTTGACCGCACGAGACCAGATTGGAGCGTCAGATACGCTTCAGTTTTCCAACTGGCTGGAAACCCGCCTTAATAAGCCGAAGTGCAGCATCTAAGCGGATGCTTTAGAAAAATCTAGAAGGAGAGCGACCACGCGCTTCAACCTCGTAATACAATCAGAGATGTATCGGTGATCTGCCCCCCGCTCAAGTTAACATTAACTTGGGGCCGACAAATGCTTCAGCATACCGTTCAGGCGCGCGGCATTCCATACCTCTCAGCCTCGCCAATCCGAGAAAAGTCTCGGGGTCAAACCACTGTTTCGAACGCTGGCTTCCGAAATGGGTCATCAGAAGGTCGACCTTTCTTTTCAAAGCTACCGCTGAAATTGGCACGTACACATTGGGTTGGCCCATGTCGCCGTCCCATTTTGGAATTTCGTACTCAAGGATACAGTGATCGCGAAAGGTATTCCAAGTGAGCCGACAAACGCGCCGATGGTCTTGGTGCGCGTCGCCCTTCCGGTGAGTGAGGATAAGGTCGGGATTGACTCGCTCTCGAAGCGATGTCAAACCATAATTTTACTGCTTCTCCTTGCTCGGGAAAAAAACCGTCACGAAACGATAGGATTTCGATTTGCGCTCTTTCTGTCGATGATAAAAAATCGGTCGCCGACGCCCTCGCCTCGCCCTCTCGCTCGCCGCTTCCGCTCAAGACGCACCAATGCACATCAAGGCGAACGCCGCGCTCCTGCAGGCTCAGAAGTGTCGCCCCAGCGCCGATTTCGATATCATCAGAATGCGCGCCGAGGCATAGGACCGATAACCGGTCTCCCCGCCCCACGAGCTGCAGCATTTTCATCACGCAGAGTGGCTAACGGCGTTCGGTCGCTGGAGCCAAGGCGTCTCGCCGCGTTCGACCATCTCCTCGAGAGTTTGCCGGTCCCTCAGCGTATCCATAGCACGCCAAAACCCTTCGTATTTATACGCCATTAGCTTCCCGTCGGCGATCAGGCGATTGAATGGCTCCAGCACCAGCTCCTCGCCAACCTTTATGTAGTCAAAAATCTCCCTCCGAAAGATGAAATAACCGCCGTTTATCCAGACATCAGACTGGTTACTCGAACGGACACGGGTTACCGTTCCCTGCTCATTAAATTCAGCCAAATGAAAACTTATCGGCGGATGAACTGCAAGGAAGCAACCAATCTTGCCGCTCGCCTTGAAACGCGAGATCATTTCGTCAAGAGGCGCGTCGCTCAAGCCGTCGCTGTAGTTGACTAAAAAAAACTCTTCTTCGTCTCACAAAGTGCTTCACTGCGCAAAGTCGCTCTCCGATATTTCGCCAAACGCCAGTGTCGACAAGCGTAACATGCCAATCGGGCGGCGTCTCTCCGATGATCTCAACCTTTGAGCCGAATTCTGAGATTACACAATCGCTGTTTTCCGCCATTCTATAGTTTATAAAGTAATTCTTGACAATATTTGCTTTATACCCAAGGCATAAGACAAATTCATGATGGCCGTATTGGCTATAATACTGCATAACGTGCCATAAAATCGGATAATTACCCACCGGAACCATCGGCTTCGGAATATTCTCTGAGTAGTCACGGATACGGGTACCCAGACCACCGCAAAATAAGATAACCTTCACGACGTTAGTTCCTCGGATCAATAACTTCAATCATGGGTATGGCGACAATAAACTTGCAACCCCAATCGCCAACATGGCGCATCTGGCCAATGATCTCTTTCTTCAAATTCCACGGCAAAATTAGCAGATAATCGGGCCGTGCGTCGTCGATAGCAGAGACCGGATAAATTGGAATATGCATGCCAGGCGTATACAATCCGTGTTTGTAAGGATTGCGGTCTACGGTGAAATCCAAAAAATCAGTGCCGATGGCGCAATAATTGAGCAACGTGTTCCCTTTGCCAGGCGCGCCGTACCCGCACACTTTCGCGCCTCTGTCCTTGAGTTCAATCAAAAATGACAAGAGTTGGCGTTTTGTGTGATGAACCTTCGCCGAAAATCTCGAATAGGTCTCTAGATCCTCAAACCCGTTTTTTCGTTCATGAGCGAGCAGAGCGTCAACCGCGGGTGATGGGGCGTAGCGAGCCTCCGCGCGCGAAAGATAAACACGCAGCGAACCGCCGTGGGTGGTGAGGTGCTCAACGTCAAATAGCTTAAGACCGTGGAGTTGAGCTAGGCGCTCTATAGTGAGGAAGGAAAAGTATGAAAAGTGTTCGTGATAGATCGTGTCAAACTGATTTTCATCGATGAGGCGCTCCAGATGGGGGAACTCGAGTGTGATGACTCCGTCGCGGCTAAGGAGAGTCGCCATTCCTCCAACGAAGTCATTGAGGTCGGGCACCTGGGCCAGCACATTATTGCCGATGATTAGGTCGGCGCTTTTTCCTTCCGCAACAAGCCGCCGCGCAAGCTCCATGCCGAAAAACTCGACCATTGTTGGAATGTTTTTTTCTCGAGCAGCCGCCGCCACATTCGCGGCGGGCTCGATACCGATTGCGGGAATCCCCAGTCGAACGAAATGCTGAAGGAGGTATCCATCGTTGCTCGCGATCTCATAGACTTGGCTATTTTGATCGAGACTTAGCCTCGCTCTAATCATCTCGCAATATTGGCGGGCGTGCTCGACCCAAGAGGTGGAATATGAAGAGAAATAGTCATACTCAGAAAAAATGCTCTCTGGCTTCACGTATTCCCGCAGTTGGACTAAGAAACAAACATCACAGACCAACACATGAAGCGGGAAGAAAGGCTCCATTTGATCAATTTGATTTGAAGTCAGTATTCTTTCGCAAAGAGGAGACATACCGAGATCGACAAAAGTCGAAGTCAGAGGCGCGCCACATAGTCGGCATGGTGAAGGCTCTAGCGCACTAGTTTTTTTAGTCTTTAGCTCCACGGCCCCGCCAGCGCTGATGCCAAAATTCGTCATGTGCGAGATATTATACCTCTTGTCGGGTCTGTGCAAGTTGGCTCTCTCTACTATTCCGAAGTCGATACCTCGGGGGGCAGTCCAACGCGAGACGCACCTTGGCTAGCGCCGGTCGCCAAGCGCAACGACAGGCTATTGAGCGTGTTGGTGTGGCGAAGTCCCTCAAGAACAAGCGAGACGGAGCTCGCGGCGCGTTGCGTTCGATCGTCGGAAGCGGTGGTCAACGCTGTAATGGTTCCCCCGCAACCGACCCGCCCCGCGACCAACCCTTGCATTCATACTGTGCTTCTGTACTGTTCCGTCCGGCACATTGCCACCGGGGAGGGGGCGCTAGCAGGTTCTTGCCTGTAGCGATGCTGGGCGCGAACTGGGCTTCCTCATAGCGAAATCGCGATTTTAAAGCCGTGGCCGCGAACGCGAACGGCGGTAAGCGCGTGGGAGGGAATTACGACCCCGCGACGCGTGTCACTCCACGGCGACGATGGAGAACAGCGATGCTTACTGGAAAATTTGTTCGTTCAGCTTGTTTTGTTGCGATTTTTGGTCTTTTCGCCGGGCCGGCGTCAGCGGGAGGCAGCGACGGAGGGGGTGGAAATTGCGCTGCGCTCCCCAATAATGGGGCGCTTAGAGCCGCGTTGCAGAAAGCCGTCAGCGCAGGCGGGAATGGAGGGCTCGGCTTCGATATGTGGGGCACGATCGTCGACAAGAGCGGGATTGTCTGCGCGGTCGCGTTTTCGGGCTCCGACTTCACTCAGCAATGGCTCGGGAGCCGTCTGATTGCGGCGCAAAAGGCCAACACGGGCAACTCCTTCAGCTTAGGTACGGCCGCAAGAGGCGGAGGGCTCGCTCTCTCGTCGGCGAACCTCTATTCCGCCGTTCAGCCGGGCGGCAGCCTCTACGGGCTGCAGCACAGCAATCCGGTCGAGACCGAAGTCGCCTACGGCAACCAACCGGGTTTAGGCCAATTTGATCCTCCCCCCGTTAACGCCGCAACCTTCGGCACGCCCCAGGATCCGATGGTCGGGCAGCGCATCGGGGGCGTTAACGTCTTCGGCGGAGGGCTTGCGCTCTATGTCGGGGGCGTGAGAACTGGCGGTCTCGGCGTCAGCGGCGACACCTCATGCACCGACCACATGATTGCATGGCGAACGCGCAACAATCTCCGCTTGGATGGATTCTCGGGAGTGGGAGGCGTATCCGGAGATTCCGCGCGTCCCGATAATATTATTTTTGACATCAAGCCGAATCCTTACGGCGGCACGGGAATCAGCGCAGGCGGATTTGGACATCCGACGTGCCTCAACAATCCAGATCCTTCGACGTTGCCGGCTGTGCAAACGTCGCACTGACCCTAAAGGTCGCGCCGGCGATTAGACCATCGCCGCGCGGCCCATAACGTCACTTAGGTTCCCATTGCCTCGGCGGTCTGAGTTTCCTAGTTTGGATTCGGCCAGCCGTGGCGATGGGAGAGCCGGCTCGATGATTGTGACAAAAAATGAAGATGCGCTCGACAAAGGGCGGCGCGTCCGCCGTTTTGTCGCAGCGCTTGGGCTATTCGGGCTATGTTGCGCCTCCGGCGCAAAAGCGGAATCTGCCAGCGCCGGCACGCGCGCCTTTGCTCGCCACGACTATGTCCGTGCGGCGTCGCTTCTCTTGGTCGAAGCCGAGCGAGGTTCGCCGGTCGCCCAAACCTATCTGGGCTATCTGTATCAGTATGGTCTTGGTGTTCCGCGCGATTATGTCGTCGCCGCAAGCTGGCTGCATCAGGCCGCCGAGCAGGGCGAGCCGACGGGACAATTCCTGCTCGGCCTTCTGTTCGACAAAGGCTACGGCGTGCCGCTGGATTGGGTCGAGGCGGAAGTCTGGCTCGATCTTGCCGCAGCCCACGTTGGGGGAAAGCAAGAGGAATATTTCGGGCGCATTCGCGACGCGGTCGCCCAGAAGCTGACCCTCGATCAACTCGCCGAAGCCCAGCGGCGCGCATCCGCCTGGGCGCCGATCGCCGGCTGGGGATCCGCGCCGCTCGCGGCCCGGTACTGAGACTGTCCTGCAGAGGCTCTTCGCACGGCCCAAGGCTTCTAGAGTCTAGGGCCGCTGGCTCATAAACCTGAGCCATATTCGGATGGCGGCGAGCTTGACGAGGGCGAGGTAGTTGGCGTCGTGTTTTTCGTAGCGGGTCGCCACCGCCCGGAAATGTTTGAGTTTGTTGAAGAAGCATTCGACGAGATTGCGGAAGCGATAGAGGTAGGGGCTGAAGGCGGGACGTTCACCCGATGGGGCATCGGCTTGATGTTGGCCCACGCGCCTTGTCTTGCGAGGCGCGCCCTCAGTGCGTCGCTGTCGTAGCCGCGGTCGGCCAGGAGGATTTGGCCTTCGCCGAGACCGGCCAACATGTCGTCGGCGCTTCGCCCGTCAGGCGCGTGCCCGGGCGTCAGCTTCAAGAGAACGGGCAGTCCGTTGGCGTCGACGAGGGCAAAAGCCGGTTGAGACCCAATCGCTTCAGGACGCGGCTGACGGTGGCGGCCGAAACCCCGACCTCGGCGGCGATCTGCTCGCCGGTGTGACGCTGTCTTCGCAGACCTTCGATGCCGGCGCATTGGGCTGGCGTCGTTTGGCTTGGCGATGAAGGGGCCGGGACGAGCGATCTCGCAAACCTGCCACGCCCTCCGCCTGGAAACGGTCGACCCATTTGGCGACCGTCTTCGGCGTCGTATTGAATTGATGCGCCGCGGTCGCCTTGGAAAGGCCGCCTTCAATCACGCTGCGAGCCATCGCCTCTCGACCTCTGGGCGTCAGCGAGGCATTCTTATGGAGAGGCCAGTCTCGGCGTAACGATGGGTCGCCTTCGTGGATCTCTTCGATAATACCAACGGTCATATTGGCTGACCGATGTGTGCCCAGTCGCGCATTCCGATGGAGGTGATTGCTTCGGGGCTGGCGATCAGTTTCCGCCAAGCCTCGCATGCAGCGTCGATGAAAGCGTCGTAATTTTCGAAGACGGAGTTTGAGATCCAGTTCTGACGGAGAAACTGCCAGACGTGCTCGACCGGGTTCAGCTCGGGGGCCCGCGAAGGCAGGAAGATCGGTGTGATGTTTTCGGGCACGTCGAGCTTGCCCGTCGTATGCCATCCGGCGCGATCGAGCAGCAGGACGGCATGGGCGCCGTCGGCGACATTGCGGGAGATTTCGTCGAGGTGAAGCTGCATCATGTCGGTGTCCGCGTAGGCAACGCCAGGGCCGCTCCGACACCGCGAGCGGGACAGATCGCGCCGAACAGATAAGCGTTGTCGTAGCGCTGATCGGCGGGCTGCCCTGGCCGTGTTCCGCGCCTGGCCCACTGATGGACCAGGCCGTTCTTCTGGCCGATCCGGGCTTCGTCCTGGAACCAGATTTCGACCGGCGTGGTCTCGTCGACGCCTTCCAGATGGGCCCTCAGCGCGGGAAGTTTTTTTAAACGCCTCGATGATCCGCTGGTCCTGAGCCGGATGACGCGGCCGGGCGCTGATGTGCGAGAAGCCAAGCTTCTTGAGGAGCTTTCCGACATAGCGCGGATGAAAATCGACCCCGAACCTCTCGGCGATGACAGGCTTGAGGTCGAGCCGACGCCAGCGAACCACGCCGTTCTTCTCCCGATCCGGACCCGCCTCGACGATCTGCGCGAACCGGGCCAGTTGCTCCGCCGAAAGGCGAGGCTTGGGACCCTCCGTCCAGTTGTCGATGAGGCCTTCCGGACCCGACCCGTTGAAGCGATGGACCCAGTCACGCAAGGTCTGGCGGTCCATACCGCCGATCTTCGCCGCCGAGCCTCGCTCCATGCCGTCCCGGACCGCAGCCAGCGACAGAAGCCGCCGGCTCTGGTTGACGTCCTTCGACCGACGGGCGTGCCGCCGAAGCTCCTCGGCCGAATAGTCCTCTCGCAATCTCACCGCTGATGGCATGGCGCGAATCCTCCACGCCAAATTGAATCAGCCCCGCCGCGATTCGGGAATCCCCCCTATGAGTCAGACAGCGGAGCCTTTGGTATAATAGGCGCTCCCTGAGGTGAATGCGCGCGAATGAGCAAAGTCCCGAGCGCAGACCGCACTTCAGCCCACCCAAGCCATTGAATTAACCGCTTTTTCCACAAATTAAGAAATCAGCGCAGTTTGGCAGTCTGGCAAGCTTTACGACGATCGCGGCAATCGGATGGGCGCAAGCCATGCCGCGAAGGACGGACGGCGTTGGCGCTACTACATTTCGCGAGCGATCCTCAAAGGTCGCAACTCAGACGCCGGATCCATCACGCGCGTCCCTGCGGCCCAGATCGAGAAGCAGGTGTTCGACGCAATCCAAAGCGTCATCGCATCCAAACATTCGAACGAGAATTTCGGCGCTCTGTCGCTTCTTGATCTTTCCGAGCGGACAATCAGCTCAACTAAGACGCGAAGCGTCCCGGACGTGGCGAGCCGCCACCGCAGCCTGAAGTTGAGCGGGTCTTCCAAACCCCGCGCCGTGCCGACCCAAGTTGGTGTGACAGCGCCCCATGGCGAAATTCAAGGGTTGAACCGGGCGCGGTAGGCTTGCGGCGTGGCCGCGAGCAGGCGAACAAAGCTGCGGCGCATCGTCTCCTCCGAGCCGAACCCGCACCGGGTAGCGACCCGCTTCACTGGTAGGCGCGACTCCGACAGCATCTGCCGTGCCGCTTCCACCCTCAGCCGTTCCACGGCACGGGCAGGCGTCAACCCAGTTGCCCGCAGGTAGTGACGACTGAAGCTTCGCTCGCTCATCCCCGCTTCCCGCGCCAGCGTCGGAAGTGAAATGTCATCGGCCAGGTGCTCCTTAATCCAGCCATGCAAGGCGCCAAATAAATCTTCTGCTGACTGTAGGGACAGCGTGGCGCTGAATTGTGCCTGGCCGCCTGGACGTTTTAGGAAGACGACCAGGTAGCGCGCTACGGCCAGGGCCATAGTGCGGCCCAGGTCCTCCTCCACCAGCGCCAGCGCTAAGTCGATGCCGGCCGTCACCCCCGCCGAGGTCCAGACGGAACGGTCGTGCACGAAGATCGGATCGGGCTCTACCGTCACGGCGGGGAAGCGCTGGGCAAGTTCGGCGCAGAATGACCAATGGGTCGTCGCCCGCCGTCCGTCTAGCTCACCCGACGCGGCCAGCAGGAACGCGCCCGTGCAGACAGATGCGACGCGCCGGGCCTGCCTCGCCCGCTCCCGCACCCATTCAACTAGAACCGGGTCCGCAGCCGCCGCCTCCACGCCCTGGCCACCTGGAACGATTAGCGTGTCCAGGGCCGTTCCGGGAGGCGGAAGGGGATTTGCTATAAGCTCCAGGCCAGCCGAGGCTGTCACGGCCGTGCCCCGCTGCGCCACTACCCGCAGTTCGTACGGCGCGGCCTTGCCTCCCCGAGCCGCTGGTTCGGCGACAAGATCGTTGGCGGATGCGAACACTTGCAGTGGCCCGGTAACGTCGAGCATCTGCACGCGCGGGAAGACCAGCATCTCGATGACACGAACTGGGTTTGGCGGTGAAGGAGGGTTATCTGGCATTTCCGCCAGAGTGGCGCAGCAAAGTCTCCTTGTCCATTACGCAAGCCTCAACGCGGAGCCTTTCCGTGATTCCTGATGAAATCCACCTGCAAAGTGGTTCGCTGCCGTTCGAGGGGCTGGATCAGATCGATTTACGCGGCGTTTCGAAGTGCTGAAACACTCTGTCCTTAAGGGATTTCGGCTGGCGCGCTAGCGTCTTTTCATAGGAACTGGGTTTTCGCTGCCGGCTAGCGGCTGGGATCGACGGCGCGTTCCGTCTCGGGGCCGAACTGTGCGGCGAAGAGGCGGCGCAGATGATTCCGCTATACATGGAATATGCGCATCAGCCCCACTTCAATAGCGGCATGCCCGAGACAGTTCCGGCCCCGATCGTGACACAGGCCCGGTAAACCGGGCCGGCATTATGCAACACGAGAGTCGACCGCCGAAGGTGTCGCAACCCGGCTAGGCATCGATGAGGCCGTGTTCCTGGCGGAATGACACCCTGAGAGTATTTTTGGCCGGAATCGAGGGTATATTGGCGCTTCCGCCAGAGTTCGCCGCCCTAGATTGGTTTTGGGTGCTCCAATTGCGTCGGCACCAACCAGATCCCGGGAGCGTGCCATGAGCACAATTACCTTCACCAAGACGTCTCCACCAGACTGGCTGTTGGCCATGTGGAAAGAGATCGACGAAAAGACATTTGGCAAAGGCTTCGACTGCTTCGCAGAAAACGCCGTATGCAATCTCGGCGTTGCCGATTGGCATGGGCGCGAGGCGATCCGCGAGAACCTGCACGCCTTTATCGACAAGGGCCTCACGGCGCACCACGAAGTCGTCGAGTATTTGGACAGTCCGTCGCTCAAGGTCTTCCACGGCAAGGTCACGATGACATTCGAGGACGCCAGCACCGCGCCTGTGAGGCCTACGATGACCCATTTCTTCTACATGGACGAGGCTGAGCCCTCAAAGGTCGCCAAGTGGATCGGATCGGTGGGCCCTACAGGATTTTAGCCATCTGGAAGCGGGCGACGGCGCAATACTCGGCATGAGCGGATCAATTCCGGTAGCCGGAACTGCCGCGGCTCACGAACTGGCGAAGGTCACCTCCTGCTCGTAAGGGGCGTTCGAGCGCTCCTCGAGTGGGACGGCTTGGGCCCCGGCCTCGGGCGTTAGGTTGACAATCTGGTCTCGGTGGCCAGGCCGCCACTGTCGCGTCGCGACCAATCTGCACGACCACTGTCCGATCGCGCGCAATTCGGAGCTTTCCCATGATCCGCACGAACGTCGGCACGTACTGGCGCCAGGTCGGCGATGTCACCGTGACCGCCCTGCTAGATGGGCAGTTTGAGGGCAAGTCCTCGCTGATCCTCGGTCCCCATGACCTTCGCATCCATCAAGTGGCCGTTTGCGGCGTGTAAGGGTTTGTAAGGTTACAAGCAGCAAGTGGAATCATTACCTGAGGGAAGCTTAGTTCTTGGGTCAGAGTGTCCGTCAGATTCATGCGGAAAGCTGATGCACTCGAGCACGCGCTTTTGAGCAACGACCGAGTCAGGCGCTGGATGCGTTGGGTAATGGCGCTTTTTTATTTCGCTGCCGGCGTCATTCACTTGCGAGCGCCCGACGCGTTTCTACCCATAATGCCCGATTGGGTGCCTGCGCCTCGTGAGATTATCCTTTCCACGGGAGCGTGCGAAAGTGCAGGTGCACTCGGGCTGGTAACACGTCCGTTTCGATGGTGGGCTGCCGTGATGCTCGCCATATATGCAGCTTGTGTTTTCCCAGCGAACATCAAACACGCCATTGACAATGTTCAGTTACCGCAATTGCCAACGAGTTGGTGGTACCATGCGCCACGTTTGGCTCTTCAACCTGTCATCGTTTGGTGGGCTCTATACGGGGGACAGGTCATCAGTTGGCCGTTGGGTGACCGCCTAGTCCGATCTCGCGAGGCGAGAGACGACGAGATCGATTAGGCGCCAACGAGTATCCCCAGCTTCCACGACGGCGTGGCGTGTGCCTAATGCACGAGGGACCAGCCGAGCGCCCATATGCCCGGCGGCGCGACCCGAAGCGTCGGCGGCCTAGTTTTGTCAGGCAGGTCGCGCGGTCGCTCCTGGACGCGGTCAAGTCCGCAGGCAAGCGCGCTCACTTCGCCACGCTCGCGTCCAGCCGTGTCTTCAAGTAATCAGCGGCGCGCACCGCAGCGTAGCGAGGCTCTCCGCAGCTAGGGATTCCTTCGACAAGCGCTTCGGGGTTGGGGTCGAAGAAGAACGCGATCGAATAACGCTCGCGCCCCGAGCGATTGACGACACGATGCGGCGTCGAGACATAGACGTCATTCGTCCAGCGCATCAGACAATCGCCGATGTTGACGACGAAGGCGCCGGGGATTGGCGGCGCCATGATCCACTCCCCGGCCCATGTCCGCACCTCTAGGCCGCCGACATCGTCGGTCGCAAGCAACGTGATATTGCCGTAGTCGGTGTGCTCGCCGGCGCCGATCTCTCCTTCGGGCGTTGACGGATAATGAAGGATGCGCAGCGTCGCCATCGGCCTATCAAGCTTGTCCTGGAAGAAGTCGAGCGGCAGGCCGAGGTCCCTTGCGAAAGCGTGGTGAATTGCCTCCGCTAGCAAGCAGCAGGCGTCGAAATAAGCGACGAACGTCTCCTTGAAACTCGGTGGCGCCGGCCATGCGTTGAGGGCGCGGAACGGAACGCCCGCCAGTAGTTCCGGATCGTCAGGCGAGAGGTTAAGACCGATGTTGAACGCCTCTTTGAGGTCCGCCCCAACCGTGGGATCGAGCGCCTCCTTCAGCAGCGCCGAATAGCCCCGGTTGCCACCCACTTTATCGATCGCGATTTCGGATTTTTCAGCGTAGGGCCGCGCGAAGAACGCCTTCGATTCCACGAACGCGCCGTCAATCAACTCACTCGGCACGCCGTGATTGACGAGATAGAAGAACCCGATTCCCCTCGCTGCGGCGGCGATCTCGGCGACGACGCGCTCGAAGGCGGCGGGGTCGCCAGGAAAACCCACGAGATCGATAATCGGCAGCTTCTCCAAGTCAACACCCCCGTACTCCGAATGGGCTAACATGCGCGGTGACGACGCGCCACCACTCAGGGGTGGTGTCAGAGCAGTCAGAGCAATTCTTCGGGCCGCCTCTGACCGTGGTAGCTCTGTGCCATGCGCAACCCATTCCGATATTTCAACAGCTCGCCAGAAGTGATCCGTCTGGTCGTGATGATGTACGTGCGGTACCCGCTGTCGCTGCGAAACGTCGAGGATCTCTTGGCCGAGCGCGGGATCGACATCAGCCATGAGACGATCCGATTTTGGTGGAACCGGTTTGGCCGATGTTCGCGGCGGAGATCCGAAAGAAGCGAGTTGCGCATCTATGCGCGCTTCCCCCAGTGGCGTTGGCATTTGGATGAGGTGTTTGTGAAGATCAACGGCAAGCTCTGCTACCTCTGGCGGGCTGTCGATCACGAAGGCGAGGTTTTGGAAACGGTGGTCACCGCGAAGCGGGACAAGGCTGCGGCGCTGAAGTTTCTAAAGCGCATCATGAAGAAGTAATGGCCGACCCAAGAGCGTCGTCACCGACGGACTTTGCTCCTATCTCGCGGTGATGAAAGAGATCGGTAGACGTCGAGGTTGGCCGTCGGCTCAACAACCGCGCGGAAAACTCGCACCAGCCCTTTCGACGACGAGAGCGAGCCATGCAGCGGTTTTGAAACGCGAAGACACTGCAGAAATTCAGCTCAATTCATGCTCAGGTCCACAACCATTTCAACAAGGAACGTCATCTCGTCACCCGCGAAATCTAAAAACAGAGACGCTCGGCTGCGCTGGCCGAATGGGGCACAGTCACGGCCTGAGCCTCACTTGGAATTCCGACTTGTCGCGCCAAACGTATACCGTGATGCATCGGTCCTGATTTTGTCTGACAAGGCCGATGGGCGCTCCCGCAGGCCTCCATAGCGACAACACGGCGCGGGCGCTCGGCCGGAAAAGCGAGGACTCTGTCGCGCGAAAGCGACTTGCGGAACGCCACGCCGCCGTCAGCGCGGGCGCCATGCATCTGAAAGCGCCGCTTTGCAAGGTCGAGACCGATGATGCTAATTTTTCCATGGATGCCCTCTTCATTCGTGGGATGCGCAAACATCGCCACCTTGGCACATTGCGATGCCGTCAGGAGGGGGCATCCACTCCATCAGTCAGACCCTAACTAAATGCTAACCGACAGCGGCTTCGTTCAATCCCCCAATAAGTCAGTCAGCAGAGCCTCTGGTATAAGTCGTCACGGGACAACGCGGAGGAAAGGACCCTCGCGCTCCTCGTTTGGATGAGTACGATCCCCTTCGATCAATCGTGATACGCGGTTGACAAGGGTCTCGTACTGAATTGCCTCGGCAGGAGAGATTCCCCCAAATCGTGGGACGGATTGAACACCCAGTCCGCCGTGGCGGCTTCGTTAGTTAGGGTTTTCAGCGCCCGCTCGGAAAGTTTTCGGAGTTGTCGGGCGTTCGTCGCGTCTGTCGGAGACACAATGCTCTGCCGGAAGGCAAGGGAACGACTAGTCCCAGGAGGACACCTATAACGGACTCACCTAGACCCTGAGTAATGCTGTTGGTCAACAGGCTGACGTTGGTCAGTGTTGCCGTTGGCTGAAAGAGGTCATTCAGTGACAATTGTATACCTTGAGCGAAGGCGGCCGCGATACCGAGCGAGCAGCCCAATACAAAGCTGTCGCGCAGTTGATTCAACCAACCAACGCGGCGAACATCGCCCCCAAGGAGATAAGCAATGATCGCGCTGGCGGTTCCGCCTGCAACGAACCATGGAAGACAAAAATTGCCATGCGTGACCTGTTGCCAAGCCCAGCGATCGAATGAGGTTCCAGACTTCGATCACCGACGCTATACTCTCGGCGGCGTGCGAAAATATAGTCGAGGCGACAATGATCAACCAAGAAACAAGCCCTGCAACAAGCGCGATCGAGACAAAGCATCGTGGGGACGATTGAACCCAAATTTCTCTCTTCAATCTTGACCGACCGACGACGAAGAGCGTTGTAGATGGCGAAGCCGTACAAACACCCAGACGCGGTCGCAGAAGTGAGCGCTACTACCAATATTTTCGAAATCGGATCATGAGTGCGCGTCCAGGGAATGGTGGTGAGTATAAGGACTGCCCAGACAAAACTCCACAGCGCAACCAAAAGCGTCGTTGGAAAGACGACGTCGAACAGCGACCGTTGCTTGCCGATAACGGGGACGGTGAACCCGATATCCTCCAGAATTTGAGCAACGTCTTCTTCCGAACTTGCTTCTTGGCGAATGCCCCAATTTATGTAGGCGTACATTTGCCTCAGTAATTGACCAATGATTTTCGCGAGCTCTTCACGTCTTGCAGCGACGTCATCCGCGTCTGCGTAACGCGTCTGCGCGGGCTCTGTGGCAGAGCGCTCTCCGTCTCCTGGCCGATCCCAAAGCTCCGGAGTTTCTCCACCTGAGGCTCCACGGGATTTGTACGCCCGGCGAATGTATTCGAAGTCCTTCTCGAAGGGACCAAAAGCACCACGCTTCAAGGGATTCGCTTCATTGCCCCGTTGCCGGAGCAACTCGAATATCATTGTGGCTCGCGCCCAACGGTATTCCGGTTGATCCGGGCCGAGCCTTAAGTCCAGAAGGAGCCGCGCTTTGCCAGCGTTCTCGACGGCCTCGCACAGCCATATCGGAGGGCTATATCTCGCGTCACCGAGGACGGCAATTGTCCGCAACGTCCCATCCGCGACAAGAAAAAAAGAATGAACGAAGCGGCGCAAGCGGGCTTCGATCATCGTCAGCCACTGGATGTTCGAGTTGGGCACGAAACCGACTAGCAGCAAGGCGACCATGAGGGCCCAGACCTGGACGGGAAAGCAGGCCGATAGCGATCGCAAGATGGCGGGTTGCACGCCATCTTAATCCCCCGATATGACAAATCCGCGCGGCTGGATCGGTTGCTAAGGAACAAATCGTGGTAAAACAACCCTGGCGGGTAGGATTGTTGTTTTCACAGACCGGCGTGACCGCGGGGATCGAACAAAACGCTTTACAGGCGAGCCTGCTTGCCATTGAGGAAGTCAACGCCGCAGGTGGGGTGCTCGACCGCCCGATCGAGCCGATCATTACAGATCCGGAATCGGTACCGAAAAAGCACCAGACGCTTGCGGAGCGGCTGCTGAACGTTGATCGAGTGAAACTGATCTTTGGCGGCTACATGTCGAGTTCGCGCAAGATGGCTATCCCGGCCGTCGAGGCTTCCCGCGGACTGTTATTCTATCCGACCCTCTATGAGGGTTTCGAATATTCTCCGAACTGCATCTATTCGGGCGCCTGTCCGAACCAGAATTCGCTGCAATTGGCCCGCTATCTGCTCCAGGTCTACGGCAAACGCTTCCTGATGATCGGGTCAAATTACATCTACCCTTACGAAACCAACCGCATCATGACCGACCTTGTGATACAGGCCGGCGGCAAAGTGCTGGACGAGGTCTACGTGCCGCTCGACGCTGAGCCGCGCGACTTCACCAAGGCCATGCGCCAGATCGAAAAGCTCAAGCCGGACGTCGTGTTCTCGACCGTCGTCGGGCGCGCCACGGCCGTCATGTATCAGGCCTATTACGACGCCGGGTTCACGGCGGCGCAGGCGCCGATCGCCAGTCTGACAACGAGCGAAGTCGAGGTGGCAAAGATGCCAGCGTGCGTCGCCGAAGGGCACATTACCGGCGCGCCCTTCTTTGAGACGCTCGCGACAGCGGCCGCGACGCTCTTCGTACGCAACTACAAGCTACGATTCGGCGAGGACGCCCCGGTCTCCGCCTGCGCCGAAGCGGCCTACTTCCAGATGCATATCGCGGCGCGCGCCCTTCGGCGCACCGGGACGGATGATCCGGATATCCTGCTGCGCGAATTGCGCGAAGCAGAATACGACGCGCCGCAGGGCCGGGTGCGGATCGACCCAGAGAACAATCACACATTTCTTTGGCCGCGCGTCGCCCGCCTGGACGCCGAGAAAAGGTTCCAGATCGTCTGGAATCCCGGCATGCGCGTCAAGCCCGACCCTTATTGCGTCGTCCAGAGCTTGGATGACTGGTCCGCGGACCCGCTCACGTCGGGCGCGCTCTGAACGGCGAGGCGCGATCGCATGCCGATGAGCGCTCTTCGCGATCTGCGCGACCTGAGGGTCCAGGTCATTCATCCCCCGGATGAGGAGGGCAAGAGCCTCGTCGAGCATCTAAAGCGCATCGGCTGCATGGTCGAAGCGGTATGGCCGATCCCGGACAGCCCGGCGACTCATGCGGACATATTGATGCTAGCGATCGACTTCCACGCGCGCGAGGAGATCAGGAACCTTCTGCGTGGCCAGAACGAGGAAGGCCCCACGATCATCGCGATCGTAAACTATGAAAATCCCTCGACGCTTCAGCTCGTGCTGGAAGCGGGCGCGCTGGCTGTGACTGAAAAGCCGATACGACCCTTCGGCCTCCTGACGACTGTGATCCTCGCGCGAACGCTTTGGATCAATCGCCGTGAACGCGCTCGTAAGTTGCGCAAGCTCGAGGCCAAGCTCTCCGGCATCCAAAAGATCCAGCGCGCCAAGGCCATCTTGATGCAGAGTCAGAACCTGACTGAGGACGAGGCCTACGCTACCCTGCGCAAGCAGGCCATGTCGAAGCGGATCGCGATGGAGGAAATGGCCAATGCGATTGTCAACGCCCACGAGCTCTTGACAACCAAATATTCCCCACCTTAGATATTACTGTCGAGTATCAATGTGCGATGTAGCACGATGCACGACTTAGCCGCCTAACAATGTCGTTGGCGGCTTGGCGCTGAAGCCCGAAGGATCCGCGAGGATTGTTCGGGCTTTTTTGTTTTGGCGTCGGGTTGTGCCCCGGTGCCGCTTCACACCAGTCTTCGCTCGCCGGACTGAGCATTTTTGTTCAACCGTCGAACGCGATCGACCTGACGCGCGTCCCACCGGACGCGCGAATGTGATCCTGTGCCTTGGGAGGGCCATTGATGCCAATCAACCGCCGCGCATTTCTTCAAACGGGGATCGGAGGCGCTGCCACCGTGGCTGCAGCTCCGCTGCTCACGAGAGCGGCATGGGCCGCTGACACGATCGACGTGGGGGTGCTCTTCTCCCTGACCGGCGGCCTCTCGATCATCGAGAAATCGCTGCACGACGCGACGTTGATGGCGATCTCCGAAATCAATGCGTCGGGCGGTGTAATGGGCAAGCAGGTTAACGCCATCGTTGAGGACGGCGCTTCCGACCCCAAGACCTACAATGAGAAGGCCTCCAAACTTGTCATAGAGGACAAGCTGCCGACGGTGTTCGGCTCCTACACCTCGGCTAGCCGCAAGGCGGTGCTGCCGGTGTTCGAGAAACGCGACGCGATGTATTTTTATCCTACATATTACGAAGGATTCGAGTGCTCAAAAAACGTCGTCTACACAGGCGCCGTGCCGAACCAGCAGCTTTCGAACTTCATCCCGTGGATCATCAAGACACTCGGCAAGAAGACGTTCTTCATCGTCGGGTCGGACTACATCTATCCGCGCGAAATGGCCAAAGTGTGCAAGATCCTGATCGAGCAGAACGGCGGCAAGTACGTCGCCGATGAATACCTTGAGCTCGGCCATTCGGAATGGGGCTCCATGGTCAACAAGATCAAGGGCTCGGGCGCCGACGTGGTGCTGTCAAACGTCGTTGGCGACTCGGTCGTCGCCTTCTATCGCGAGTACAAGAATCAGGGCCTGAACTCAAGACAAGCTGCCAATATGCGCGACGGTCACGTCCGAAATCGAGATCGCCGCTATGGGCGCCGAATATGCCGCGGGCAGCTACACGTCATTCCCTTATTTCATGGCAATCGACCTGCCTGAGAACAAGAGCTTCATCGAGCGCTACCGGACGTTCGTGAAGGACCCGAAGGCCGTCACACATCATGCGATGTGCTCCGCCTATTTCCAGGTTTTCCTATGGAAGCAGGCTGTCGAGAAAGCCAAGAGCACGGTGCCCGACGCTGTGCGCGAAGGGGTCCGCGGACAGACCTACGACTCGCCGGGCGGGGAGGTGAAGATCGAGCCGGAGAACCTGCACACTTGGCTAACGCCTCGCATCGCGCAATGGCAGGCGGACGGGCAGGGCAAGATTGTCGACGCGTACAAGGAGCCGATCTTTCCGCTGCCGTACTCGGCCTATGGCGAAACGCCGACGAATTCTTCTGCACCCCGAATGGCGTGGATAAGGCGAAGCTAAGGGCGGCGCTTGCGGCGACCAAATAGCGGGCTCCCGCCGAGGGCGCCTTCCGCACGGACTATCCGCTCGCCTCATCGTCTAGAGGCGAGCGGATCGCCGGCGCGAAACGAACGGCGCGGTTGTCACCGCCATCCCAAGCTCGGGGAGCCGAATGCTTGACGTCATCTTTATCGGCCTGAGCCTCGGCTCAATCCTCCTCATGGTCGCGCTCGGCCTCGCCATCACGTATGGCGCGATGGGCGTCATCAACATGGCGCATGGCGACCTCGTGATGGTCGGCGCCTATACCACGGTGATGTCGAGCATCTGGCTACACCTCGGCTTCCTCGCCGCCATTCCCGTGGCGTTTGTCGTGACCGCGCTGATCGGACTGGCGATCGAGCGCTTGATCGTCCGCCACCTCTATGGCCGGCTATTGGACACCTTGCTCGCCACCTGGGGCGTGGCGATCCTGCTGCAGCAAGCGGTGCGGCTGGAGTTTGGCGCTTCGTTTTTTGGCCGGCACATCGAAGGGCTCGGGACGGGTCTGCAGAAAGTGAGCGTGCCCGACTGGATGACCGGCTCGATCACGATCGGCGACGCCGACATCAACATCTACCGTGCGGTCATCATCGTCATTGCGCTGATCATGACCGGGGTGACCTGGTTCATCATGTACCGCACGTCGATGGGCATGCAGGTCCGCGCGATTATCCGCAATCCGAAGATGGCGGCGGCGTGCGGCATCAACGTGGATCGCGTCAACGCGCTCACCTTCGCCTACGGATCAGGTCTGGCCGGGATCGCCGGCGTGCTGATGTCGGGCTTCAAGACGGTCTTTCCCGACATGGGCACCCCCCTCGTCGTCGACGGCTTTCTCGTCGTCGTCGTGGGCGGCGTCGGCAGCCTGTTCGGGTCGCTCGCGGCATCCGGATTGCTTGGACAGATCAACGGAATCGTGGCCGCGTTTTCAAACGACATCCTTGCGCGCGCCGTAATCTTCGGCGTCGTCATCGCAATCATCATCTTTAAGCCGAGCGGCTTGTTCTCCTTCAAGGGGCGCTGAGCCATGATCTCCAGACGGAGCGTCGAAATCGCCAGCTATGCGATCTTCATCGCGCTCATCCTTCTGGCGCCCTTGGTCATGGGCGAGTTCTGGATCAATCGCATCGCCAAATATCTTGTCTTCGGCATGCTCGGCGTCGCGATCTGCTTGAGCTGGGGCTATGCGGGCATTCTGAACCTTGGGCAGGGACTTTTCTTTGGCGTCGGCGCCTACATGATGGCGATGTCGCTCAAGCTCGCGAGCACGACGAGCCAACAGGCGACGTCGGACACGCCCATTCCCGACTTCATGTTCTGGAACGCCGAGCCGGGCGCCAAGCAGGAACTCTGTTGCATCACCAAGATGTCGTTCCTGTGGATTCCGTTTCAGAGCGAATGGTTCGGCTTTGTAATGGCGGTCGTTACGCCGACGCTGATCGCCATAGGACTGGGCGCAGTCATTTTCCGAAAGCGCATTTCCGGCGTGTTCGTCTCGATCATCACGCTGGCGCTGGTGCTGCTCGTGCGGCTCCTCATCATCAACAACCAGCCGCTCACCAACGGATTTAACGGCTTGACCGACCTTGGCAACTTCACGGTTGGCGATTTCAGCTTCGACAGCTTCAGCAAGGCCACCTACTACGTCGTGGCAATCGCACTCAGCCTCACGCTCATCGGCGCCCGGCTTCTGGTCGAGACCCGCTCCGGCATGGTCCTGCAAGCCGTCCGCGAAGACGCCACTCGCGCGCGCTATCTCGGCTTTGACGTCCCGAACTACCAGATTTTCTTCTTCGCGGTGTCGGCCGGTATCGCAGGGTCCGCCGGACTTCTTTACGTCAATGTCGCCGAGTTCGCCTCGCCGACGTTCATGGATCTCAGCTTCTCGATCACCATGGTCGTTTGGGCGGCGGTCGGCGGGCGGGGCTCGCTCTTGGGCGCCTGCATCGGCGCGATCCTCATCAACATGGCTGAAGCGGGGATGAGCGAGACGCAAGCTTTGGTCGAAAGCTGGAAGGCGATCATTGGGCTCATCTTCATCCTGGTGGTTTTGTTCCTGCCGCGCGGCCTCGCCGGTCTCGCCAACGACACGACGGATCTCATCTTGCGACGGCCAGGCCGGCCAGCGCGCGATGCGCTTGGCGTGACTTCCAGCAAGGGAGCGGTCTAATGGCGGCCGCCGCCCTCACGCTCGATGGTCTCGGCGTCGATTTTGCCGGCTTCAAGGCAGTGTCGAACGTCTCCACCATCGTCGAGGAGGGCGAGCTTCGCGTGCTTCTCGGCGCCAATGGCGCTGGCAAGACCACGCTGATGGATCTGGTTTCCGGGCGCACGCAGAGCACGGAGGGGCGCGTCTTCCTATTCGAGCAGGACATCACCAACCGCGAGGAGCACGTCATCGCGCGCGCCGGACTCGGGCGAAAGTTTCAGATCCCAAGCGTGTTCAAGGAGCTTTCGGTACGCAGAAACCTCGAAGTCGCAAGCTGCCCCGGCCGAGGCGTGTTCACCAACCTCCGCTTCAGCTTTCCGAAATCGAGCCGCGACCGGGTCGAGAGCGTGCTCGACCTTGTCGCGCTGGGCGACGTGCAGCACGAGACCGCCGCCAATCTCAGCCACGGGCAGACCCAGTGGCTCGAACTCGGCCTCCTCATCGTGCAGGCGCCGAAAGTCTTGCTGCTGGACGAGCCGACCGCCGGCATGACGGCGGGCGAGACAAAAAAGACGGCGCGGATCATCAACGATCTCAAGGGTCTCCACACGTTGATCGTCGTGGAGCACGACATGGCTTTCGTGCGCGAGATCGCCGAGCGCATCACCGTCCTGCATCTCGGCGAGATCATCGCCGAAGGCGACATCGGCCAGATCGAGAGCCATCCAAAAGTGAAGGAAGCCTACCTCGGTTCAGGGGGCATCCACTGATGATCCAGCTTACCAACGTCAACAGCTTCTACGATCGAAGCCACATTCTTCACGACGTGTCGTTCGAGGTCGGCGACAAGCAGGTGCTCTCGGTGCTGGGACGGAACGGGACCGGCAAGACGACGCTGCTCAAGACGCTGATGGGCCTCACCGACAAATCGACCGGCCGCATCGAGCTCGCGGGCAGGGACATCGCGAGCGAGCCAACTTATCGGCGAGCCCGCGCTGGCATTGGCTATGTGCCCCAGGGTCGCCAGATCATCCCCGACTTCTCGGTAAGGGAAAACATCCTGATGGGCGCTTTCGCTCGCAAGGACGGCAAGCAGGCGATCCCCGACCTCGTGCCGGTTCTCTTTCCGTATCTGATCGACAACCTGAATCGTTCGGGCGGCCTGCTTTCGGGCGGCCAGCAACAGCAGCTGGCGATTGCGCGGGCGCTCGCCTCCGAGCCCGCCATCTTGCTTCTCGATGAGCCCACCGAAGGCATCCAGCCAAACATCGTCGAAGAGATCGAGGAGATCATCCTCCGTCTCAACCGAGAACAAGGCCTGACGATCATTTTAGTCGAGCAGAATATTCCCTTCGCGCGCAAGGCCGGCGACGCCTTCGTCATGCTCGAGAAGGGTCGTGTCGCCGCTTCCGGCGGCCGCGAGGAGCTCTCCGACGATCTCATCCACCGACATCTTGCCGTGTGAGCGCCCGGTCTCCTCGGCACGAATCGTCCGTCACCGGATAACAGCATCGTAAGGAAACAGCCCATGCTTCACGGCGATATTTCTTCCAGCAACGACACGGTCGGCGTCGCCGTCGTGAACTACAAAATGCCTCGCATGCACACGCAAGTCCGAGGTCCTGGCCAATGCCCGCAAGATCGGCGAAATGCTCATCGGCATGAAGCAAGGCCTGCCGGGCATGGATCTCGTGATCTTCCCGGAATATTCGACTCACGGCATCATGTACGACGCCAAGGAGATGTACGAGACCGCCTCCACCATTCCCGGCGACGAGACCGAGATCTTCGCCGAGGCCTGCCGCAAGGCCAAGGTCTGGGGCGTGTTCTCGCTCACCGGCGAGCAGCACGAGGAGCATCCGAACAAGGCGCCCTACAACACGCTCATCCTCATGAACGACAAGGGCGAGATCGTCCAGAAGTACCGCAAGATCATGCCCTGGGTTCCGATCGAGGGCTGGTATCCCGGCGACTGCACCTATGTCTCGGAAGGCCCGAAGGGCATGAAGATCAGCCTCATCATCTGCGATGACGGCAACTATCCGGAGATCTGGCGCGACTGCGCGATGCGCGGCGCCGAGCTCATCATCCGCTGCCAGGGCTATATGTATCCCGCCAAGGAGCAGCAGATCACTGATGTCGAAGGCGATGGCCTGGGCGAACAATTGTCTATGTCGCGGTCGCCAATGCGGCCGGATTCGACGGCGTCTACTCCTATTTCGGCCATTCGGCGATCATCGGCTTTGACGGCCGCACGCTCGGCGAATGCGGCGAGGAGGAGATGGGCATCCAGTACGCCCAGCTGTCGAAGTTCCTCATCCGAGACGCGCGCAAGAACGGGCAGTCGGAGAACCATCTCTTCAAGCTGCTGCACCGTGGCTACACGGGCATGATCAATTCGGGCGAGGGCGACAAGGGCGTTGCGGCCTGCCCATACGACTTCTACGCCAAGTGGATCGCCGATCCGGAAGCCACGCGGGAGCTCGTCGAAAAAATGACTCGGGACGCTGTCGGCACCGAAGAGGCGCCGATCGAGGGCATCCCCTTCAAGAAAGCAGTCGGCCACCGCTGATCGAACGCATCCGGCGGGCGCGACGGACCCGCCCGCCGGACAATGAGAGGAAACGGGGAGATCTTGAGGAGGCTCGCGAGCAATAGGACTCAAGGAGCACGAAAATGACCACGCATCATTCGGCTTTGGAAGACGCGGAAGAGCAGGTCGACCACCTGCTCGGTGACGAATATGAACACAAGCCGGTGCCTTTGGGCGCGCGCCGAAGCTTGTTCTCCAACGTGATGGTCTGGATCGGCTTTCCGATGATCATCACCGGTGCGATGACGGGGTCGATCTTGGTGCTCGGCATGGGGTTCCAGCGCGCCCTGACCGCCATGATCATCGGCAATATTTTCATGTTCGGCTATGTCGGTTTGCTTGGCCTTCTCGGCGCGCGAACGGGGATGAACTTCGGCCTAATCGCGAGCCGCGTCTTCGGAACGAAGGGCTTTGTCGTCGCCTCGGGACTGCTCTCGACGCTGCTGCTCGGCTGGTATGCCGTGCAGACGGGCATCACCGGCGCGCTGGTCAGCAGCACCTACGGCCTGAACTATGTCGCGATGACCGTGATCGCAGGACTGCTCTATATCGGGATCACCTTCATCGGCGTTCGCGGGCTGCACTGGATCGGCCTCATCTCGGTGCCGCTTTTCGTGATTCTCGGCCTGTTCGTCGCCTTCCACTCGGCCTCGACGACAACCTGGTCGGCAATCATGGATTACGCAGGAAACAACGGCGCAGCGTCCATGTCGATGGGCACGGGCCTCACGGTCGTCATCGCGCTTTTCGCGGACGCGGGCACGGTGACCCCCGACTTCAACCGATGGGCGAAAACGGGAAGCGATTCGTGGATCGCCACATTTAGCGCGTTCCCCTTCGCCAACCTCGTAGCCATGCTGGTCGGCGGCATCATGACCGCCGCGCTCGCCGTTCCGAACGCCAATCCGTTCGGCACTGACAACATGTTCGGCTACATGAACCACCTAGGCATCGGCTGGCTTAGCGTGCTCGCGTTCATCTTTCTCTATGTGAACCTGGGCTCCGTTTGCTCGCACTGCCTCTACAACTCGTCCACGGGATGGTCTCGCATTCTCGGCACGCGCATGCGCTTGATGGCGGTCGTGCTGGGCGTGATCGGCATTGCGATCGCGGCGGGCAACGTCTGGGCGTTCTTTATCGAATGGCTGTCGCTTCTGGGCATTCTCGTCCCGCCTATCGGCGCGGTCATTCTCGTCGACCAGTATCTGACGCGGACTGGCGTGATGGAGACAGAAGAATGGCGCCCCAGCGCCTTCGTCGCCTGGGCGGCGGGCTCCATTGCAGCCTTCGCGGTCGAGAAGCTCGCGCCAGAATATTGCACGGCGATTTCCGCGGCGGTCGTTGCGGGCGTCGTCTATTGGGGGCTTTGCGCCTTCGGACCAAAGAGCGCTCCGGCGCTCGCCCGATAGGCAAGACAAGGGCAGCGGCGGCCGACGGCCGCCGCTGCTTCAAGTGCAAAGATCAGATCAAACAATGTCTTCCTCGTCGTGGCTTCGACCCGGTCAATAGTTGCTCATCGTCTCGAATTTGTTGGGCGGTGACGGGACGGTCTCGCCGAACAGCGCGCCAAAGGCTCTTTCTCGTTAGTCAGGAATTTTCATGACGCTCATCGACCGTGTTTTGGGAAGCCGCGTCGAACCCGCGATGGCGGAGCGCTTGCATCATCTTGAGCATCGCGGACGCGTGGACATCCTGACTCTGCCTACCGACGAATTGTCGAGGCGGCGTTTCCGCGCAAGGAGCGAAGGTGGGGAGGAGATGGCGATTGCGCTGCCCCGCGATCAGAAACTGTTCGACGGCGCGGTGCTGCTGATCGACGATGAGCGGGCGCTCGTTGTTCGCGTCGACAAGGAGCACTGGCTTCGGCTCGAGCCGCGCTCTCTCGCCGACGCAGTAGAGCTTGGCTATCAGGCCGGCAATCTTCATTGGCGGGTGCGCTTTCAGGGCGAAGCGCTGCTAGTCGCGCTAGAAGCGCCGGTCGATCATTATCTGGCGCGGCTGGGTCCGCTACTCGAAGGCCGGCGCGTCGCGACCTCAGTCCTCCCGTCTGACTGACGATGCGCGCGCTTCTCGCCGCCCTTTGGCAAAGCGACACGGCGTTCCCGAGCGGAGGATTCGCCTTTTCGAACGGCGTGGAGGGAAGCGCGGCTCTCTTGCCCGGCTTGGATCGGACCTCCCTCGCCTCGCTGGTGGAGACAGCGCTAAGCCGACGTTGGGCGACCTCCGACCGCGTGGCGCTTCTACACGCCTTTCACGCCCGCAATATCGAGCGTCTCGGCGAAATCGACGTAGCTTTCGAAGCCGCTGCGGTTACCGAGCCTATGAGGACCGGCTCATCCCGCAGCGGCCGCGCCTTCCTTACCACCCATCTCCGCCTTGCGACGCCGGGCGCCGAGACGTTGAGCGCGGCCGTCGCCGAGAAGCGTTGTGCTGGTCATCTGTCGGTCGCACAGGGCTGGATCTGGCGACGTTGCGGACTGAGCGAGGAGGGAGCTGTCGCGGCCTCCGCTTATGGCTTGGCTGCCGCTATGACGAACGCCGCGGTGCGCATGGGCGCCGTCGGCGCGCTGGACGCGCAGGGGGTTCTCGCGGATAGCCTGCCCCTGATCGCCGACTTGGCGCAGGCCGCGTTCGATCCCGCCGACCCCGTGCTGTTTACGAGCGCCGCCCCATGGCTCGATGTCGCGATCATGCGCCAGGCGCGCGCGCATGTGCGCCTGTTCTCCAACTGACGAGGCATTTCGCGATGCTGCTGACGCCAACGGAAATGGAGCGGCTAACGATCTTCAGCGCGGCGGAACTGGCGCGTAAACGACGTGCGCGCGGCCTGAAGCTGAACCACCCTGAAGCCGTCGCCCTCATCACCGACGAAATTCTCGAAGGCGCGCGCGACGGGCGCTCGGTCGCGGAGATGATGAGCGTCGGCTCGACCATCCTCACACAAGAGGACGTGATGCCCGGCGTCGCCGCCATGATCCCGATCCTGCAGGTCGAGTGCGTTTTTCCCGACGGGACGAAGCTCGTCACGCTGCACCAGCCGATTCGCCCTGTCGAGGGCGGCGCCGCTGACACCCTCGAGCCTGGCGAACTTCTGCCAGCGGCGGGCGACGATGTCATTCTCAATGCAGGTCGCCGCAACGTCACTTTGACGGTCGTGAACACCGGAGACCGGCCCGTCCAGATTGGGTCCCATTATCATTTCTTTGAAGCCAACAAGGCGCTCGATTTCGAGCGGGGCGCTGCTTTTGGCCTAAGGCTCGACATTCCCGCCGGCACGGCGGTGCGCTTCGAGCCCGGGCAGAGTCCGGCTGGATCTGGCCTATGTAACGGTCGCGAATCTGACGCGGATCCTGCTCGACAAGGGCTTTCTCGAACTCACCAACGAAGAGCGCCCCTATTGCTATCGCGCCACCAAGACGTTCGACGAAGTTTCGCACAACCTGGTCGGCGACTTGCTACGGCGCGTCTTCCAAGGCTCGCGCGAGCAGCTGCTGCTGAACGTCCTCAAGCGTCGACGATTAACCGCCAAAGAACGCGCGTTGCTGCGCGAAATCCTCGAGGAGCAGGGCCCATGACATCGCTCGGCTTCGCGTTACTATTGGGATCGATTCATGCCACGGTCGTGGCCGTCGTGACGCTTATCGCGCGGCGTTGCCTGCCGGCGCGGATGGCGGCCGGTCGCGTGACGATCGGCGCCGTAGGCATGGGGTGCGTTCTGGCCGTAACCGCCCTGGCCTTGTTGCCGCTCCCCGGCCTGTGGCCTGGCAAAGTTTCAGACGCGCTTCCGAAGGCTTTACCCGCGCGTATTGCTCAGGCCAGGGATGAATCTCCCGATAATCCGCAGAATTCGCCGGCCGCCGCGGCACCGGCGACGCGCGAAAGAGCCGTCGATCGAGACGCCGTCGTGGAATTGCCTGTTGCGTGGTTGCAGCGTCTAAAGCTGACCGCCGAGCAATCGGCGCCCGCCTCGCCCACATGGCGCGGCGTCGCGGTGGCGATTTTCTTAACCAGCTTTGGCATCGGCCTATTGCGCCTCTTGTTCGCGATGCGTTCGGTCGCGCGGCTGCGTCGGGGCAGCTTGCCGGTGACCAGCGAAACACTCGCCGCGATCATTAACCGGCTGACCGAGCGTTGTGATTGTCGCCGGACGATCGAGGTGCGCGAGTCGGCACAATTGCCGAGCGCCGCGGCTAGTGGCTGGTCGCGCCCCATGATTTTGCTGCCGCGCGACTGGCTGCAATGGTCGCCCGAGGAATTAACCTCGGTCCTGGCCCACGAGTTCGCACACGTACATCGGGCTGATTACGCCCGGCGGGTCGTGGCGTTTACGTGCGTGGCGGTCCATTTTTATCACCCATTGTTGCGATTCATTGCGTGCCGTCTGGCCGCGGATCAGGAGTTTGCCGCCGATCAGCTCGCGCGAAGCCTGGTCGACGATGCGCGCAGCTACACGCCGTGGGCTGGCCCGGCTGGCGCTGCGTTATCACGAATCACTTGCGGATCACCAAGGTTGGTCGAGCGTTTCGATCATGCCCCGTTCGTCGGACTTTCTGGCAAGGAGGCTGGAAATGTTGCGTGTCAAGGATCTCATGCCCGGTAAACCAACAACGACCGTCGCCTCATACGCGATTGCTGGCGGCGTCGTGACGCTGGCCCTGGCGACGGCGTTCTTGCGCGGCGCCACGGCCGCGGACGACAGCCCGAAACCAGCTGCGGCCCCTAACGTCGAAACGGCGCGGCTCGCGTCCGAAGAGCACCAGCCAACGACCGCGGCCAGCACGCCCGCCGCAGAGCAAGCGCTATTCAGCCGGCCGGATTTCAACCCGGCCACGATCGGGATCGGCGCGTCGGGCGGGTTCGTGATCCGCGTCGGCGACCTGCTGCGCCATCCCGAGATCCAACCGCATGTCGACGCGCTCAACGAGCGACTGAGGGAGCTGCTGCACGAGATCATCGGCGACTGTGCCAAAACGTTCGACGTCCGCGAAATCGAATGGATCGCCGGCGACCTGCTGATCAAGAACCAGCGATCCAGAGATCCCGATGCAAAACGGCCAACTCACGTTCGGCTCGGGCCGAATC
This sequence comes from uncultured Alphaproteobacteria bacterium, assembly GCA_963756955.1. Lineage (GTDB taxonomy): Bacteria > Pseudomonadota > Alphaproteobacteria > Rhizobiales > Beijerinckiaceae > Roseiarcus. The sequence continues at coordinate 6,576 of CAVWPU010000012.1, read as the reverse complement.
GTGATCCGTACGGCGCATGCGGCGAACTGGCGGCAGATCGTGCTCGATGAAATGCCAGGCTCGACCCTGGAGCACTTCGAGGGAAGGCCCTACGTCCAGCTACCTTCGATGCCTGCAATGGGCCCGGTTCCCGTGCGCATGCGATCGCCCGACCCGTTCACGCTCATCTATCGTGTCGGAACGAAGCCCGACCAACAGGGGAAAGAAGCCGAGGAAAAGCTCCTGCGGGCGTTCTTCGACGACACGCCCGCCACCTGCCCCTGGGCCAGTGCGTGGCGCGCCGTCGATCGAGGTCTCGTGACGGTCGTCTTCGACAATAGCGCCATAGGCTGGCCCGAACTTGCGGCGGCGCAGGAAGACTATCCGGAGTTGATCGAGCCGCTTGCCCGCAAGACAAAGTTCGTAGCCATCGGCGGCGATTGGACCGAAGTGGGCAATCGCACCGGCGTGCGCCTGCGCGCCACTTGCGAGGATCGCGAGAGCGTGCGCGAAATCCACCTCGCCTCGATGACCCTCTTGTCGTTCTGGCCAGGCCTGGTTCTGGACTGGGGCGACGCGATGGCCCCTTATCAGAAGCGCATTCTGCAATTCTTTTCCAGCGTCAAGGTTCAGCCGAGCGCCGCGGGCGCTGCCGAGCAATTCGTCCACGGCACGGCCGAAGTTGCTTGGGATCCGCAAGAGTTTGCCAAGGTCCTCGGCCTGACGGGCGATTGGTTCTTGCCAACTGCCGAATGATGCGGTTTCGCGCCGGCCCCGCTGACACGACTTGCATGCGGGCCGGCGCCTCTATGCTGAGCCGCAAGCAATCGTCTTCAAAGCCCCTCTCTCTTTGGGGTTTGGGAGGGGCCGCGTGAGGGGGCGAAGCATTGTGCCATCGCCGAGTACAAAATTCGTCGGCTACTCTGCCCTTCAATTCGCCGTTTCAACGATGCGTTTCTTCCTCGCCGGCATTATGCAGGGTTCGCACCTGGGCCCGTTGCTGCACAACCAGGATTACCGGCGCGGATCAAGGGCCTGCTCGTCGAGCATATTCCCGGGGCCGAGGTTTACGATCCGCTGGCCGACCATGCGAATTCGCTCGATTACGACGACCAGCGCGGGCGCGAGGTCTTTTTTCATCACAATCAACTGTCGGCCGAGGTCGACGTGCTGTTGGCCTTCGTCCCCGAGGCTTCGATGGGAACCGCCATCGAAATGTGGCAGGCATATACCGCCGGGCGAACCGTGATCACGATCAGTCCACTCGAGCTGAATTGGACGGTGCGCTTTCTCAGCCACGAGATCTACGCCACGGTCGAAGCCTTCGAAGACGCCCTATGCGTGTGGCGCCTTCGCCCGCCGCTTGCACGAGATTCTTGCCCAGCGCGACGAGCACTTCTCGCTGATCGGGCCGTGCGCCACGTCGACATCGCGCCGACAGCGTCCTTGCGCATGCTCGATCGTGCTGTGACGGATTTGTGCGTCGCGTGCGCGTCGTAATGTCGCATATGCCGAATGGCTTACCACTGTCGTCGGGCTCGGTGATTCCCCTGCGAGACGAGAAAATTACAGTCTCTTCCCGCAACCGCATGCGTGCGCAAAAAAGAACCACGCACGGCGCCGAAATTTTCATGACCATCGACGACGCCTCGAACTACAATTCGCGCTAGCTGGACTCGTGTTGCGAAGCACATTGCGCTCGACACGCACTAAAAGACGTGCTGAAGTCTCGCGGCATCGAGCCCGGCGTGTTCGGGGGGCATTACGCCAACAGTTATCTTACGCGCGGATGCCGTGATGTCATCGTCGATACGTGCTGTGCCGCGCGGCCACAATCTGCGCGGAGCAGATCGCCGCCTGGAACGAGATTCTCGACCAGTCCGGGCTGTTGCCGAGTCCCTACTTGCGCCCCGAATTCACGCAGGCCGTCGCCGCGGTGCGCGACGATATCGAAGTCGCCGTGGCCGAGCGCCATGACGAGCCCGTGGCCTTCTTGCCGTTTCGGCGAATGCCGTGGGGCGGCGGTCGTCCGGCCGGCGGATGGCTGGCGAACTTTCAGGCGATCGTCGCCCGGCCCGACTTCGAATTGGATCCCGTCGAGCTGTTGCGGGCGTGCGGCTTGCGCACCTGGCAATTCGATCAATTGCTGCTGCCCCCCAAGAGTCTCGAACCGTACGTGTGGCGCTCGTGGGAGTCGCCCTACGCCGACCTGTCGGACGGGTTCGAAGGATATTGCCGTCGCCTGCGCATTGGCCGCAACCGCCTCAGCGAACTAGAACGGCAACAGCGAAAAATCGGCGCGATTTCGGCGCGTGCGATTCGAGCATCACGTCGGCAATCGCAAGATCCTGCGGACGTTGTTCGAGTGGAAAGCCGCGCAGTACACACGCACGCGCGAACGAAATATCTTTGCTTCGAGCTGGGTGTGCGAGCTGTTGGATCGGCTGCTGGATTATCAAAGCGACGTTCTCTCCGCGTTGCTTTCGGTCCTGCACGTCGGTGATCGCATCGCCGCGGTCGCATATACGCTGCGGTCCGGGCCGAATTTGCACGGCTGGTTCACCTCGTTCGATCGCGACCTGTACAGCTACTCGCCCGGCATGCAGTTGCTGATGGAACTTTTCCGCAAGGCCGAATCGCTGGGCATTCGCCGCGTCGACCTGGGCAAGGGGCCCGAGCACTACAAGCGGCGCTTCATGACCGACGCCACGCAAGTGTACGAAGGAACGATTGACGCCAGCGTCCTGGTCTCGAATATTCGCCAGGGGTGGTGGCAAACCAAGGATTGGGTCCGCTCGTCGCGCCTGGCCAACACGGCCCGCGCCTCGGCCCGGCTCGTGCGCGGCGTGCAAGGTTGGCTGGAAATGGGCTGAGCGAGTACACGTACGCATCGGCAGCGGCGGCCCGTGGCCTGCCCCACCGGGCGGCACCGAAGGCCCGTTTTCCTCCGGTCCGATTGTAAGACTTGTGCCGATCGGTCTCGCCGACCCGTGCGTCGCACCCAATCTCGCCGCGGGGCGTTTGCCGCTCCGCGCGGAAAGGCCTATATACCTTTCGAGCGAACGCATTGCGCGAAAATGCGACCTGCCCGGCCGTGGCCACGCGATAAACTATTCGCCAGGGCTCCGAAGCGCCAGGCAGCGTGCGTGTCCCATAAACCTCTACAGCGAGCGAGGTCCGCCATGTCCATGCCTCTTAGCAACGGTCCGTTTAGCGAGAGCCGCCACGAGCTCGAAGCCATGAAGTCGGAATGGTACTGGTTTTTGACGTTGGGCATCATGCTGATCGTCGGCGGCACGCTGGCCATCGGTTACTCGGTGTTCTTTACGCTGGCGGCCGTCACGTTCTTCGGTCTGTTGCTGGTGATCGGCGGCGCCGCGCAGATCGTGGCCTCGTTCTGGGCCGGGCAATGGAGCGGCTTTCTGCTGTCGCTGCTGGCCGGAATTCTCTACGTCGTCGTCGGCGGCGAGATGGTGGCCCGGCCGCTCGTCGGCGCCGAAGTGCTCACGCTGTTGATCGGCTCGTTCTTCCTGGTCGGCGGTATCTTCCGCGTTGTCGCCGCGATGACGCTGCGTCTGCACCACTACGGCTGGATGCTGTTGAACGGCGTTGTTACGGCCCTGTTGGGCCTGTTGGTCCTGGCCGAGTGGCCGGTTTGCTCGCTGCAGGTCATCGGCCTGTTCCTGGGCATCGACATGCTGTTCAACGGCTGGACCTGGGTCATGCTCAGCTTGGGCCTGCGCAGATCTACCGAAGGCCGCCTAAGAGTCCGCGGGGGAATGGCCGCGAGGTTAGCGGCCGTTCCCTTAGGGCGCCGCGGGTGGCGGTTCGCTGGGGAACTGCTCGGCGAGAAACGTGTCGATAGCGACCGACACGGGGCGCGTCGAGACGGTGCGCGTCGCATCGGCGTGCTCGCCGTCGCCGGTCTTGAAGTCGACGATCTTGGCATCGACGAGCGCCGCGCGGACCGCATGATTGGCGAAGGCCACTACCGCTGTCTGGCCTGCGTCGTCGAACTCGATGGCGTATGCCCAGTCGAGCGGCTGGTCGCCCGGCGGTTCGTCCCAGGCAAAGCTGCGATCGTGTACCAGGCCCTGCCGGATATGCGAAAAACCGCGGGCCTGGCTGATATCGCGCTCGCGGGTCGCCACGTAGCGATCGCCACCGATGACGAATTGCCGGCGTGCGCCCTGGGGTTCAGTTCGTGGTCTTCTCGGCAGCATCAGCCGCGGGGGCCAGCCGGTAGGCGCGGGCTGTCGGAGCGCGCAGGACCAGTTCCGCGGCATGACTGCCCCACAGCGCCAGAGGGACGTTCCTGTAGCCGGGCATAGTAAATCCAACTCACCAGCGCCGCGGCGACGGAGAAACCGAAGACGCCCAGGATCACGACCTTGCCCGACACCATCGGCCCATTGTCGGCGAGTGCTCGAGCGCGTGGTTCTTGGGATGTCATCGAATGCTCGTGTTCAGCCGATCGCGCCGCAATGACGCAATTCGGCAACTTTTGTGTCGTCGTAGTTGAGCCACTCGTGCAGCACTTGGTCGGTATGTTCACCGATCTCAGGGGGCGCGATCGCCTGTCGCGGCGGCTCGCCTTGCCAATGCACGGCGGAACCGATGACTGAGTAGCTGCGCCCCTGCCGATCGACGACCGGCAGGATCATCTCGCGTGCCGCGACCTGCGGCGTCGTTAGCGCCTCGTCGACCGGCAGTACCGGACCGTGCGGCAGACCAATCGCGGCCAGCAACTCTTGCCAATGGCGCGTGGTTCTCGCGCGTACTAGCGGTCGCATGAGCGAGAGCAGTTCGTGGCGGTGTTCGACGCGCTGGGCATTCTTTTGGAAGCGCGCATCGGCGGCCCACTCCGCATGCTCGACCGCTGCGCAGAACTTGCGCCATTGATCGTCCGTGCCGACGCCGATCACCAGGTGGCCGTCGGCCGTCTCGAAGGTCTCATAAGGGACGATCTGCGGATGAGCGTTCCCCCAGCGACGCGGCCGTTCGCCGGTCACCAGCACGCTCTGCGCAACGTTTACCAGACTGGCCAGCGTGCAATCGGCCAGCGCCAGATCGAACGCCCGGCCCGGGTGCCCGTGATCCCGACCGTAGAGCCCTGTCAAGGCGCTGAGCGCGGCGTACAGACCGGTGAGCACATCGGCGATCGCCACGCCGACTTTCAGTGGCGGCCCGTCGGGCTCGCCTGTGATCGACATTAATCCCATGCCGGCTTGCGTCACCAAGTCGTAGCCGGGCACGTCGGCCAGTGGCCCGGTGCGGCCAAAGCCCGAAATCGAGCAGCTAACCAGTCGCGGGTTCAAGCTCGCCAGTCGTTCGGCCGTGAGGCCGAACTCGCGCAGGGCCGTCGGGCAGGAAGTTTTCGACCAGCACGTCCGCCGTGCAGAGCAGGTCGTCGACCACGGCACGGGCAGCCGGGTTCTTCAGATCCAGAGCGAGCGATCGTTTGCCGCGATTGCAGGACAAAAAGTACGCACTGGGCCCGTCCCCGCCCAGGAACGGAGGCCCCCAGTGCCGGTGTGTCGTCACCGATGCCGGGGCGTTCGATCTTGACGACGTCGGCCCCCAGGTCAGCCAGCAATTGCGTACACACCGGACCGGCCAACACCCGCGACAAATCGAGGACCTTGAGTCCGTTCAGCGGGTAGGCGCGATCGTTCATAAGAGCGGCCAAAGGGTGGATCAGCCGAGGTTCAATGACGCGGAGCCGATCCGTGGCAATCGGCGGGCTGACGCAGCAGCTGCCAACCACTTCCCAGCGGCAAAGGGGCAAGTATACTACTGCGCACCAAGCGTCGACCATGCCCCGATGGCGGTCGCGCCGTTCTATCTCTGCAACCATTTGGCACGTTTATGCCGAACGCCTTCGATCCTTATCGCGAAGCACTGGTCGTCGAGACCGCCACGATCTGGCCCGACGAATACGACTCTTGGGAACCGGCCCAGCGGGAGCAAGTCGAAGCTCGCCTGCACGCGGAACCGCAGGCGGCTGCCGAGATGGATTACGTCCGCATGCATACCGGTTTCTGCCGCCAGATTACGGTCACGCCGGCCGATATCGACCGCTTGAAGTAAGCCGGCCGCTTGCACGAGCGTCGCCCCGGTGCGGCGGCCTTCCCAGCTTGCGACCATGCGCCCGACCGGTTCTGGCCTGGGCAGTCTCTCCACGGCGATCTAAAGTGGGAACCTGAGACGTCTGTGCTGCGCCGACTTTTCGCGGCAGCGCGCGCAGGTGCTGCTCCGTGATTTCGGAGCAAATCGCGCGTGAGTCCTGAGGTAACCATTGTCGAAGTCGCGCTTGCCGAGCGCGGATACACGATCGAGATCGGCACCGGCAATCTGGCCGAAGCCGGACGCTTTGTCGACGAGCGGCTCGCACCGTCGCACTTTGCCCTGATCACGGATGACAATGTGTCCGAGCGGCATGCCAGGCCGGTGGCCGAAAGCCTGGCCGAGAACGCCGACGTCGATATTCTTTCTGTCGAAGCGGGCGAGACGGCCAAGAGCATCGCCACGGCCGAAGTGCTGTGGCAGAAATTGCTCGAGATCGGCGCCGATCGCAGCACGGTGGTCGTGGCCGTG
>CAVWPU010000011.1:0-29589 GCA_963756955.1 uncultured Alphaproteobacteria bacterium | reverse complement strand
GTGGTGCGCAACGCCGAGATCGAAAAGGAGTTCGGCACGCCCCTGCCCCTGCATCATGTCGTGAGCGACGCGACCGGCGCCTCGATCGTCATCGAATACGTGGACGGCAAGTTGAGCATGACCGACAACAAGGTCGGCGCCATGACCAACTCGCCCGGTTATGACTGGCATCTCCTGAACTTGCGGAACTATGCGAACCTGACGCCTCAGGCCGCGCGCGCCGCATCAGCATCGATGGCGTTTCGCTCGCGCCCTTCGGCGCCGGAAGCGGCATGCTCGGATTGCCGGGCGACTTCACGCCGCCCTCGCGGTTCGTGAGAGCCGTCGCCTTCGTCAACACCATGATCCCCGCCAAGGACGCGGCCGACGCCGTCAACGCCGCGTCGGTGATGCTCAACAATTTCGACATACCCAAGGGGCTGGTGCGCGAAGGCAGCGCCGAGGACTTCCACCTCGGCTACACGCAATGGTCGGTCATCGCCGACATGAGCCACAAGGTCTATTATTATTGGACGATGTACGACCGCAGGATGCGCTCGGTCGATCTTTCCAAGCTGGACTTCGCGGGAAAGGCGATCTCCTCGTTCCCGCTCGATAAGGTTCGCATCGAGGACATTCAGGACCGCTCGGCCGACTTTTCGCACTGACTGAAGCGGCTGCCGTTGCTCACCCGCGTTGATGTCATGCCCGCGAAACGCGGGAATCCAGACTTCACGGCGCCTCTGGATTCCCGCTTGCGCGGGAATGACAAGGCCGTGCGCTCTACCGTTTCGCCGCGGCGAGGATCGGCCCTGCCCCGTTCGCCTGCACGATCGCCGCCTCGGCAAGGGCCGAGTCGCCGCCGGGCGCCGGGAAGGTCGCCGCTTCGCCTCGCCATTTGCCCAAGAGGACCATTTCGCGGACCACGTGGGTATAGGGCAGCGTGCGGCCGGCGTTCTCGCCGCGGGGTATCGTGACTTCGACCGCGCGCGGAATATAGCGCGCAAGCCAAACGTCGGCGCCGCCGGACGGCGCGGCGCCCCGCCCCGACCGTCACCGCTCCGCCGGAAAAGCCGACATTCGGGCCGCCCGCGCCGCGATCGCCCCGGCTGATCAGCCCGGCGAGCGCTGCCCGGCTCCAAAGCGTCGCCCGCGACCCGACCGTTGACCACGACCTGAGGCGTGTAGACGCCGTCCCCGCCCATCGCCCGGGCGTAGGCGTATTGGCGCGCCGTCCAGGCGGCCTTTGAGAACGTGTCCTTCCAGCCGAGCCGGTCCCAATAGTCGACCTCGAACGAGAGCGCGAGCACATCCGGGCGGTCGCTGATCGCGCCAACACTGGCCTCAGCCGGCGGGCATGACGAACAGCCCTGGCTCTGGAACAGTTCGATCACCGTCGGGTGCGCCGCATCGCCTCGCGAGGGCCGCGGCGGCGCAGAGGCAAGGAGACCCAAGGCCGCGACCGCAAGGCCGATTTCTCTCAAGGCCGTCATGGCTCCTGCTCCCTAGTGAGGCCGGCGCCAAGCGCGCCGCTTGAACGCGCATTCGCCGGCATACGGGGATTTGTTACCTGAGGCGCTCGTGACGCGCGGCCCACGATGGCGCGCCGGCGGGCCTCGGCCCGGAAGCTATGGGAGCGCATGGCCCGAACCGATTTCCGAACCCCGCGCCTTTACGTCTCCCAAGACCTGGCCACCGGCGCCGAGGTCAAGCTCGATCCGCAGCAGACGAACTATCTCGTCAATGTGCTGCGGCTCGGCGCCGGCGCCCCCGTCCTTCTGTTCAATGGCCGCGATGGCGAGTTCGCCGCCAGCCTCAACACGAGCTCGCGCAAGGCCGCCTCGCTCGCCGTCGGCGCGCGGACGCGGGCGCAGGAGACGCCGCCCGACGTCGACTATCTCTTCGCGCCGCTCAAACACGCGCGGCTCGACTATATGGCGCAGAAGGCGGTCGAGATGGGGGCGCGCCGGTTGCGGCCGGTCATCACCCGCCACACCCAGGTCGCCCGCGTCAATCTGGAGCGCCTGCGCGCCAACGCGATCGAGGCTTGCGAACAATGCGGCGTGATCTGGATTCCGGAAATTGCGCCCGTCGAGTCGCTCGCCGAAGCGCTCAAAAGCTGGCCGGCCGAGCGGCTGCTCGTCTTCTGCGACGAGGAGGCGGAACAGGCGAGCCCGCTCGACGCGCTCGACCGCGCGGCGCGGACGGCGGCGTCGGCCTCCTGATCGGGCCGGAGGGCGGTTTCGACGACGAGGAGCGCGCCGCGATCCTCTCGGCGCCGCGCGTGCTGCGGCTGAGCCTCGGGCCGCGCATCCTGCGCGCCGACACGGCCGCGGTCGCGGCGCTGGCGCTTATCCAGGCCACGCTCGGCGATTGGCCGAAAAGCCACAGCGGACGTTAGTCTTCATGACGAGACCCGTTTGCCATTTTGCCGCCACGATATGGCTTCATCCCCGATCGCGATGATTCACCATTCCGTCGGCGCGTCCCGCAGGGGCGCTCGGTTAATCAGGGCGCTGAGCGCGCCCTTGTTGGCGATCATCGCGGCAAGCCTGCCCAATCCGGCGAGCGCCGGGAGCGGCGGCGGCCTGGAGCCTCAGCTCCGCGGGTCCTATTGCGACGGATCGGACCAGGATCTGGCGCCCGGTCGAGCCGGATGCGCGCGGATCAGAGGCTATATTGCGGCGGGAGAGCGTTTCGGTTCCGACGATCGGATCGGCGGTCGCCTGAACCCGTTCGGGCCGCTCAATGAGCCGGGAATCCCTGCCCCTCCCTCCTCTTCCGGCCTCATGATCATCGGCGCGCCCTTGGGCACAGACCGCTCTTTCGTGCCGACCAGCGAGGGCGACATCGCGCGCTGAGCGCCGCGCGGGCGCAGCAGCGCCGCGCTAGACTAAAACGCCGCCTCGTCGAAGGCCGGCTCGACCGAGCGGCCCCACGGCCCTCGTAGCGCTCAATCCAATGCCGCGCCGGCTCGCGGCCGCTCTCCGCGATCGCCTCGAGCGGGTCGGAGGTAGATGCGTCTCGTCCTCGCCCTTCGCGTTGAGTCGCGCGCGCCGCTTGAGGCCGCCGCGGGCGATCGCCAGCATGTCCAATCGCGACCGCCACGCAGATCGCGGCCGCGGATCTCGGCGCGCGAGCCCGAGCACCGGCGCGTCGTCGCGCAGCTTCTGCCGATCCTCGGCGCGTCCAGCCCTCGATCAGCGCCTCGGCCGCCCGAAGCGCGCTCCGGATCGTAGTAGAGGCCGGCCATCAGCGCCGCGAGCGCGACGATGCGATCCGGCGGGCCGACGTCGGCGCCGCGCATTTCGAGGAAGCGCTTGAGCCGCACCTCGGGGAAGATCGACGACAGGTGGTTCGCCCAATCGGCGAGCGTCGCGCGCTCGCCCGGCGCTTGCTTGAGCCGGCCGGCGAGCAGATCGCGAAAGCTCGCTCCCGCCACGTCCTGATAGTGGTCGCCGCGCTTCACGAAATAGAGCGGCACGTCGAGCGCGTAGTCGACATAGCGCTCGAACCCCATGCCGGGCTCGAAGGCGAAGGCGAGCATGCCGGTGCGCGCCGGATCGGTGTGGCGCCAGATCTCCGAGCGCGCGGACACAAGTCCGTTGAGCTTGCCGTCGGTGAACGGCGAATTGGCGAACAAGGCGGTCGATCGCCGGCTGCAGCGCGAGGCCGACGCGCATCTTGGCCACCATGTCCCGTTCGCTCGCGAAATCGAGATTGGCCTGCACGGTCGCGGTGCGAAACATCATGTCGAGGCCGCGTGTTCCGACTTTCGGCATGTAGCGCGCCATGATCGCGTAGCGGCTCTTCGGCATGACCGGCGTCTCGGCGAGCCGCCATTTGGGGCTCATGCCGAGCGTGAGAAAGCCGATGCCGAGCGGCTCGGCCACCTTGCGGCAAGCGGCGAGATGACGATCGAGCTCGGCGGCGGTCGCGTGCGCGTCGTCAGAGCGGCGCGCCCGAAAGTTCGAACTGTCCTCCCGGCTCGAGCGAGATGGCGCCCTCGCCGTTCGCGTCATAGAGGCCGATCAGGTTGTCGCCGTCCTCAATCCGCTCCCAGCCGAGATGCGCTGCGCATGCCCTCGAGCAGCGCCCGGATGCCCCGCTCGCCGTCATAGGGAACGGGAGAACGATCGGCGCGGTAGAAAGGGATCTTCTCGTGCTCCGTGCCGACCCGGAACGGTCCGTCCGGCTTGCATCCCGCCTCGAGCCAGGCGACGAGCGCGTCGCGCGACTCGACAACTTCACTATCGACGACGTCGCGAGCCATAAAGGCGCTCACCCCAGCGGCCGGCGAACCGGCGAACCGGCTAGATAGTCGCGCCGCTCTCGACAATGCAAAGGGCGCTCGAGAAAGATACAGAAACGCGGCCGGCCTTCGGCCCGCCTTAACCGTTACGGCAGGCGCGCGCCGCAAAGCCAAAAGTTCTCGCTCGGCCTCATCCGTTGTTAGGAACTTTCGGGCCTGATGCGGGGGAATTTCGAGGACACCCGCCATGACCAAGCTGTTGCGTCGGTTCATGCTCTGCGACAAGGGGTGACGGCGATCGAGTATGCGCTCATAGCTTCGTGCATCGCGCTCGTGATCGTGACCGCAGTCGGCGCGGCCGGAACCGAACTGAGCTCAAGCTTCACCAACATCGCCAGCGCGTTTCCGTAGACGGCGCCGCTTCCTCAGGGCGTTTTCGCTCCTCGCCCGCAATCGCCGCCGCGCCGCGATCGCGCGCTCGCCGCCGTCAATCGCCTTCGCCAGCCGCCACGTCACCGCATAGGCCGTCGCGACCGCCATCAGGCCGAACACGGCGCACCCGAGCGCAAAGCCCATCAGGCCGCCCTGCACGCCGCCGTAACGCGCGCCAATGGTCACGAACGGAATTGTCCCCAGCGTCGCGCGCGCCCAGTTGAACGCCATCGACAGCACCGGAAAGCCGAGATTGTTGAACGCCACGTTGGCGACGAACAGGCACGCCAGGAAGATCCAGGCGGACAACGCCGTATCGGCAATAGAAAGCGACATATTGCGCGCTCTCGCCCTTGGCGTCGAAGGCGGCGATGAGCGCCGGCGCGGCGAGCGCCAGAACCGCCCAGGCGAAGAGAACGTAGCCGATCGACAGGATGAAGGAATCGGTCAGCGTCCGCTGCACCCTGTCCCATCAGTCTCGCGCCATAGTTCTGGCCGATGATCGGCCCGACCGACGCGGTGAGGGCGAAAACGACCCCGAACGCGACCGGCGTCACGCGGTCGATGATGGCGGAAGCGGCGATCGCCGCCTCGCCGAAATCGGAGAACACGCGCAGCGTGTAGGCCGAGCTGACCGGCGCCGCCATGTTGGCCATGATCGCCGGAAAGCCGATCGCCATGATCGGGCCGAAGTCGCCGCGCGCGGCGTTGAGCTTCGGCCGCGCGACGAGATCGTGCACGCCGACCGCGCCGAGCCAGCCGACGGCGAGCAGGATCAGGCGCGAGAGGACCGTCGCCCAGGCCGCGCCATAGACGCCGAGCCCAAAGCCGAAAATGAGCAGCGGGTCGAGAAAAGCCGTCGCGATCCCGCCGACAGCGTCACGTACATCGCCCGGCGCGCGTCGCCGACGGCGCGCAAGATCCCCGAAAACGTCATGCCGACCGCGAGCGGCACGTTGGCCGGAATGCTGATGGCGATGAATTTCGAGGCGACCTCGGCCGACTCGCCGTGCGCGTGCAAAACCGTTGTCAGAATCCAGTCGCGCAGACACGAACATCGCGATCGCCGTCGCGGCGGAGAAGACCGCCGTGATGGTGAGCGCCGACGCGGCAAGCCGCCTGCGCGCGCGGCCGGTCGCCAGCGCCAAGCGCGCGCGAGACCGTGGCCGAGGCGGCGATGGTGAGCCCGATGTTGATCGACATGACGAAGAACGTGGTCATGCCGACGTAGCCGACCGCGGCCTTGAACGCCTGATCGCCGAGCTTCGACACCCAGAACAGCGACAGAAGATCGACGACGAACACCGCCATCAAGCCGATGGCGCCGGTCGCGGTCATCACCGCGACATGGCGCATCAACGACCCGTGCGTGAACACGGGCCGCTTGTCGTGAGCGGCGCTGGGGGCGTTCAAGGGAGTTTCCTTCCGCCAGGGCCGCGGTCTTAGAGCCTCGAGCGAGCGGAAGCTAGGGCGAGCGGCGCTTCGCGCCGTCGAGCTCAGTCGAGAACTTTGCCAGGTCGCTGGAGGTTTTTCGTTTGACCGCCGAATCGAACCTTGTCCTATCTGGCGACGATCTTGAGTCCGCTTTCACGCGGCAAGGGAGGGAAACATGCGCATCCGTCATTTCGCAATCGCCTCGGCGTTTTCGCTCGCGGCGCTGGTGTCCGCAGCGCCCAACGCGCTCGCCCAGCAGGCCGCCGCGATGAAATATTGCAAGGCGGATTTCGCGCGCCTTTGTCCCGGCGTGCAGCCGGGCGGCGGCCGCATCATCGCCTGCCTCAAGGAGCACAAGGAAGAGATGAGCATCGGCTGCGGCAAGGCGCTGCAGGCGATGAAAGGGAAGATGGGCGGCTAAGGGCGGCGGTTTCGCGCCTCCGCTCTGTCATTGCGAGGAGCATTGCAACGAAGCAATCCAGAGGAACGTGGCGCCCTCACGACCCCTGGATCGCCACCTCGCTGCGCTCCTCGCGATGACGTTCGACGAATGCGCCGCCGCTCAGAACCGCTCGTCCGACCATCTGCTTCGCTCTTGGCCCATAGCGCCTTGGCGGTCTCAGGATTGAGCGCGTAAGGCTTGACGCCGGCGCGCTTGGCCGCGTCGGGCTCGATCTCCGCCACGTGGCAATCCTCGCAATAGCGGCCGCCGACGTCATCGGCCGTCGCAACCACGCCCGCCCAGACCGACGTCGCCGCGCCCTGCGGAATGGTCTTGAACTTGAAGTCCGGCTCGCCCGCGGCGCGTGTCGCCGCGTTGACGCGTTCGATGAGCTGCTTGATCCCCTCCTCGCCGATATGGCGGGAAAGCTCGGTCTGGATGCCGCCGGGATGGACGGCGGTCGCGCGGACTCCGTCCGCCTTATGGCGGCGGTCGAACTCGACCGCGAACAGGATGTTGGCGGTCTTCGACCGACCATAAGCCACCCAGGGATCGTAAGGCGTGCGCTCGAAATTCGGATCGTCGAGATCGACGTCGGAATAGCGGTGGCCGGCGGACGATAGATTGACCAGCCGCGCGCCTCGGCTTCATCAACGAGGCGATGCGGTTGACGAGCACGAAATGGCCGAGATGGTTGGTGCCGAACTGCGTCTCGAAGCCGTCAACGGTCTTGCCATACGGGCAGGCCATCACGCCGGCATTGGCGATGACGAGGTCGAACGGCTTGCCAACGTCGACAAGCGCATCGGCGCAGACGCGCACGCTGTCCAGCGAAGCGAGATCCAGCTCAATCAGCTCGAGGCCGCCGCCATGGGCGCCTGCGCGCACCGGCGCGGTCGCCGCTTTGGCTTTGGTCAAGTCGCGCGCGGCGCCGACGACTTCGGCGCCGCGCGCTGCAAGGGCGCGCGCCGTCTCGACGCCGAGGCCGGCTGACACGCCGGTCACCAGCACGCGCTTCCCCTTCAGGTTCACGCCTTCGAGCACCTCATCGGTCGTGGATGTCGCGCCGAAGGTTTTTGCTGCTGTGGTCCTATCGAGTACGGGCATGGGGATCTCCTGGATTTTGGGTCGCTCGGCGACCTTTTGTTGCAATGAAAAATTGCTTGGCTCAGGCGAAGCGCTCGCCGACCATTTGCTCGCTCTTCGCCCACAAAGCCTGGGCGCGCTCGGGATTGAGCGCATACGGGCGCACGCCGGAGAACGTGAAGCCGGGGATGTCGAGGACTTCCGCGACGTGACAATCCTCGCAATAGCGTCCGCCGATCGCGTCGGCCTTCGCCACCGCCGCCGCCCAGACGGACGTCGCCGCGCCCGCCGGGACGGATTTGTAGGCAATCGGCTTCATGCCTGGCAGCTTTCGCGACCTGCGTCATGATCTCGGTCAGCTCGCGTCGCGCCTCCTCGTCCAGGTAGCGGCTGAGTTCGGTATGAATAGCGCCGGGATGAAGCGCGGCGGCGCGGATTCCACGATCCTTGTGGCGGCGGTCGAACTCGACCGCGAACAGGATGTTGGCGGTCTTCGAACGGCCGTAGGACGCCCACGCGCTATAGGGCGTGCGCTCGAAATTCGGATCGTCGAGATCGACGTCGGAAAGCTGATGGCCGGCCGAAGACAGATTGACGAGCCGCCCGCCCGGCTTGATCAACGACGCGATGCGGTTGACCAGCACGAAATGACCGAGATGGTTGGTGCCGAACTGCGTCTCGAACCCGTCGGCGGTCTTGCCTGACGGCGTCGCCATGACGCCGGCATTGCAAATGACGAGATCGAACGGCTTGCCGTTGGCGACGAGCGCCTCGGCGCAAGCGCGCACGCTCGCAAGCGACGCCAGATCGAGCTCAACCAGCTCAAGACTGCCGCCGTTCGCGGCGTCGGCGCGCACCGGCGCGGTCGCCGCCTTGGCCTTGGCCAGATCGCGCGCGGCGCCAACCACCTCGGCGCCATGCGCGGCGAGCGCGCGCGCCGTCTCCACGCCGAGGCCGGCCGAGACGCCGGTCACCAGCACGCGCTTGCCGCTTCAACTTCACGCCGTCCAGCACCTCGTCGGTGGTGGATGTCGGCTCCAAAGGATTTCGACATGATTGGGTCTCCAGGTTCAAAAAGCAAGAGGTCCGCGCTCCGGCGCGGCGGCCGATTGCCAGAGGCGCGAAGCAGGAATAAACGGAGGATGCCTCCGTTCGATATACGGAGGGACCCTCCGTTTGGCAAGAGGACACGGAAATCTTGAGCGCCAACGTCACGAGCCGCTCCCGCCGCGCGGTCGCCGGGAAAGCGCCGGGCGCAAGCGCGCAAGCCCCGCGCCGACGCCCAGCGCAACCGCGACGGGCTGCTCGAGGCGGCCAAGGCGGCGTTCGCGGAAGCAGGTCCGGAGGCGAGCCTCGAAGAGATTGCGCGCCGGGCCGATGTCGGGATCGGCACGCTTTACCGCCACTTCCCGACGCGCGACGCGATCGTCGAGGCGGTCTATCGCCGCGAGGTCCAGCAGCTCGCCGATTCCGCGCCGCGCCTCGCTGAGACCCTGCCCCCGGCGGAGGCGCTGCGCGCGTGGATGCGGGTCTTCATCGACTACATCGCCGCCAAGAAGGTGATCGTGCCGGCTCTCAAATCGCTGGTCGGCGGCGGCATCGGCGCTCTATGCGGACTCGAGCGCGCGGATCAATGGCGCGATCGCGCTCCTGGTCGAGCGGGCGCGGGCGAGCGGCGACATCCGCGCCGACGCGGATTCCGCCGATCTCCTGCGCGCGCTGGTCGGCTTCGCCTATGTCAATTCGGCCCCGGACTGGGAGGCGAGCGCGCTCCGCCTCATCGATCTTCTGATCGATGGGCTGAAGTCGCGGCGCGGGCGAGAAGTGACGCGCTGGCGCCATAGTCGAGAACATTAAACAAAGGGTTGGCCGAAGCAGCGGCCTCGCCACATCAGGAGCTAGCATGGACATCAAGCGAGCGGGTTCGAGCGCGTCGACCAGAGGGCCAGGCCGAATATTTCACCGGAATCGTCCGCATCGACCCGCTGTTTCCAGTGGCCGCCCCGCCCGCGCGGCCGGCAACGCCGTCACCTTCGAGCCCGGCGCGCGCACCGCCTGGCACACGCACCCGCTTGGCCAGGTCCTTATCGTCACCGCGGGTTGCGGCCGCACCCAGCGCGAGGGCGGCCCGATCGAGGAGATTCGCCCCGGCGACGTCGTGGTCTTCGCGGCCGGCGAGAAACATTGGCATGGCGCCGCGCCGACCACCGCCATGACCCACATCGCCATCCAGGAGTCGCTTGACGGCAAGGCGGTCGAGTGGATGGAGAAGGTCAGCGATCGAGCAATACGGGGCGTGACCCTTCGTTTCGCAAACCTCAAACGCGGTGAGCTGAGAGCATGGCGGAGCCGTCTCCTAGGCAAACCGCAGCATCGAGAAGGGATATCCCATGACGCAGGGCATCAAGGACAAAGTGGTCGTCATCACCGGAGCCAGCAGCGGGCTCGGAGAAGCGGCAGCGCGTCGTCTGGCGAAAGACGGAGCGAAACTCGTGCTGGGCGCGAGGCGTCTCGACCGGCTTCAGGCGCTCGCCAAAGAGCTTTCGCTCGGAGACGACGCCGTCGTCCAGACGGACGTGAGCAAATACGATGAAGTGAAGCGCCTGGTGGATCACGCCGTCAAGGCGCATGGCCGCATCGACGTCATGATCAACAACGCCGGCCTCATGCCGCAGTCGCTGCTCGAGAGCCTGAAGATCGACGAATGGGATCGCATGATCGACGTCAACATCAAGGGCGTCCTCTATGGGATCGCTGCGGCGCTCCCGGTCATGAAAGCTCAGAAAAGCGGGCACATCATCAACGTCTCCTCGGTCGCGGGGCATAAGGTGCGGCCGGGCGGCACGATCTATTCGGCGACCAAATCCGCGGTGCGCGTGATCTCGGAGGGGCTGCGGCAGGAGGTCAAGCCCTACAACATCAGGACGACCATCATCTCGCCTGGCGCCGTCGAGAGCGAACTGCCGGACACGATCACCGACCCAGAAATCGGCGCAAGGATCTCCCAATTCTACAAGGATGTGGCGATTCCGGCAGACTCTTTTGCACGCATGGTCGAGTTCGCGATGAGCCAGCCGGACGACGTGGACATCAACGAGATCCTGTTCCGGCCGACGCGTCAGGAATACTGAGGCTCGGACGGCCGCGATCATCGATAGGTGGTCACCACTCCATTCCTAAGTTCGAACCTCATAGCGCTATTTTGTCCCCAGCGATCGCGGCGCGGCACGGCCGCCCTTGAACTCGACAGTCTTGCACTCGCAAAACGCATTCGTATCCTGGGGGTCGAGGGCGTTGCCCGCCATGCCGACAAAGCTGCCGCCAGGCGCAGATCTGCCCGCGCCTCGCATCTTGCGGCCGGTCCCAGTGAGCCACGCCGAATGAAGAGAACTTTGCTTATTGGCGCGCTCTCCGCCCTTGCAATCTTTGCCGCGGCCGCGGCGGCGGGGCGGACGCTGTACCGCATGTACCCAGCCCAGGTGTCGGTCTTTGTCGCTCTGACGCGCAACTACGTGCGCTCTTGGGGAGCGCCGCCAGGCGAGACGACGACGGAAGCGAACGCCGCTTACAAAATCGCTGCGCGCCCATTGCCCACGCTTTCCGCTATGCAAACGGCGGACGCCGCCGGCGACGACTGGCCGAGCTACAACAGGACGCTCACTTCGGAGCGGTACTCGCCGCTCGCCGAGATCAACGCCAAGACGGTCGGCAAGCTCAAGGTTTTGTGCACCTACGACACCAAGCAATATACGAGCTTCGAGCCCGGACTGATCATGGTCAACGAGGCCCTGATCGGCACGACGCTCACTGACATCTTCTCGATCAACCCGGCCACTTGTGCGGAGAATTGGCGCACGCGCGAAGACCTCCCGGCCTCGATCCTCTCGGCGATGCGAGGGGCGGCCTATCTCGACGGCATGCTGTTTCGCGGATCGCAGGATGGGCGGGTGCTCGCCTATGACTTCAAGACCGGCAAACGGCTCTGGCAGACGAGCATCGCCGACACGACCAAGGGCGAGTTTGTCGCCGCCGCTCCGATCGCCTGGAATGGACTGGTCTTCATCGGTGACGCGGGCGGCGACTCCAAGGGCGGCAAAGGGCGCATGTATGCGCTCGACGCAAGAAGCGGCAAAATCGTATGGGAGTTCTATCTTGTTCCTAAGGTCGCGGGCGATCCGGTGCGCGGTCCCGAAGGCGCCTCGCCGCTCAATGCGTCGAGCTGGAGCAACGGCCCCGGATTCCCGATCAGCGGCGGCGCGACCTGGACATCGTACACGCTCGACCCGGCGGCCGGAGAATTATACGTGCCCGTCGGCAACCCGTCCCCCGCTTATGCGATCAGCGTGCGCGAGGGCGAGAACCTCTATACCGGGTCGGTCGTCGTGCTCGACGCCGTGACCGGCGCCTACAAGCGCCATTTCAAGCTCGTCCCCAAGGACTGGCACGACTGGGACGTGGCCAGTCCGCCCGCTTTGATCCACACGCAGGGCGGCAAGAGGCTGCTCTCGGTCGCTCCCAAGGACGGCCACCTCTACGGAATCGATCTCGCAGACAGCACCCTTCTTTATCGCACGCCGGTGACCAAGATTGAGAATGTCGACGCCCCCTTTGCGCCGGACAAAGCGGTGCACTTCTGCCCGGGCGCGTCCGGGGGATCCGAGTGGAACGGGCCGGCCTACGATCCGGCCACGAATCTCGTCATCACCGGCGAGGTCGATTGGTGCACGACGGTGCAACGGCAGAGCGACGAGCAACTCCAGGATGCGCCCACCGGCGGAGTTTGGTTCGGCAATGCGATGCGGAACCCATTTCATGTGTTTGGCCGCCAGGATCCGAATTTCTGGGCCGGCTGGGTCTACGCCGTCGATGCAGACACCGGCGCCTGGAAGTGGAGGGTCAAGTCCAATTACCCGATCGTGGGCGGTGTGACGCCAACCGCCGGCGGGTTGGTGTTCGTCGGCGATGTGGGCGGCAATTTCTTCGCTCTCGACGCTGCAACCGGCGAGAAGCTCTGGGGTGAGAAGATCGGCGGCGGGATCGGCGGCGGCGTCATAACCTACACGGTCGATGGTCAGCAAAAGGTCGCGGTGACGACCGGCCTCACGGGCGTTGCGTGGCCCACGGATGTGACGACCGGAAAAATCGCCGTGCTAGGTCTCGACGGCGACGCGGGGAAGACTGAGGCGCGCCGGGATCAGTGACGCGCGATGCGCGCTCCGCATGGCGCGATCGGCGTGCAACTTTTCCGCTGTGATTTTGTTTCCAATGGTGGGTGATCCGGGCCCATGAGCGGGGGAAAATCCATGTCCGCGACGTCCACCCATGCCTCAGCAGAGGTGACGACGCTTATTCCGGCGCGGCTCGAGCGTCTGCCGTGGGGCCGCTTTCACGTCCTGGTCATTGCGGCGCTTGGGGATCACGTGGATTCTCGACGGACTTGAGGTCACGCTGGCGGGCTCGGTCGCGCCCGCCCTGAAAGACAGTCAGGCGCTTCATTTCTCCGATTCCGAGGTCGGTTTGGCCGGCAGCGCCTACCTGCTCGGCGCCGTTATCGGCGCCCTGTTTTTCGGCTGGCTGACCGATCGGCTGGGACGCAAAATGCTCTTCTTCATCACCATCGTCGTCTATCTCATTGCGACGGCCCTAACCGGGCTCGCCTGGAACGGCTTCTCCTTTTTTCTCTTTCGCTTCTTCACGGGCTGCGGCATCGGCGGCGAATATTCCGCCATCAATTCGACCATCCAGGAGCTGGTGCCTGCACGTTACCGTGGCCAGCTCGACCTCACGATCAACGGCAGTTTCTGGGTCGGCGCCGCGCTTGGCGCCGTGGTCGCGGTCGTGCTCCTCAATCCTGCGCTCATCCCTGCGGAGTTGGGATGGCGGCTTGCGTTCCTGACTGGGGCGATCCTTGGCCTAGTGGTCTTTTTTATGCGCATGTGGGTGCCTGAAAGCCCGCGCTGGCTCGCGATCCATGGACGCGAGAAAGAGGGTGAGAACGTCGTCAAAGGAATCGAAAAGCGGTTTGAGGACGAGGGGGTCAAGCTCGATCCAGTCCCCCCCGACAAAGCCATTCGGCTCCGCTCGCGCGACCATACGCCGCTTAGCGAAGTCTTCGACACACTGATCAACCGCCATCGCGTGCAGACCTTTGTCGGGCTAACGCTGATGGCGGCGCAGGCGTTCTTCTACAACGCGATCTTCTTCACCTATGCACTCGTGCTGACGAAATTCTATTCAGTAAGCCCTGGCGCCGTGGGCTGGTACATCCTGCCCTTCGCGCTCAGCAATTTTCTCGGGCCGGTCTTGCTTGGGCGCCTGTTCGACACGCTTGGGCGCCGGGTCATGATCACCGTGACCTATGGGCTCTCGGGCGTGCTCATGCTCGGGGTCGCCCTCGCCTTTCAGCAGGATCTCTTGTCCGCGACGGGCCAGACGATCGGGTGGATGATCGTGTTCTTCATCGCGTCTCCGGCGGCAAGCGCGGCCTATCTCACGGTCAGCGAGACGTTCCCGATCGAAATCCGCGCCATGACGATCGCAATCTTCTACGCCATCGGGACCGGCGTCGGCGGCGTCGCCGCGCCGCTCATTTTCGGCAGGCTGATCGAAAGCGGATCGCGGAACAGCATTTTCGGCGGCTATGTCTTCGCGGCGCTGCTCATGTTCGCCGCCGCAATCATCGCCTGGCTCTACGCCATCAACGCCGAGCGCAAGTCGCTCGAAGAGGTGGCTGCGCCGCTATCCGCAGCCGAATAGAATGGCCCGATCAGGACCCCAGGCCGTGTTTCTCGAGGCAAGTGCGTATTTCTGGCCCCGCCGCCTCGAAGAACGCTTTCGTCCAACGATCGGCGCTCGGCCGATCGAGATGGTAGCCGTCGGACGTGTTGAGCCCGTCCAACTTTGGCGCGACGAGAGGCAAACCAATGCCCGCTGCGATCGCTTCCGCGTTCCCGATCTTGGTTTCCGGATAGGGAACGTCCGTGAGGATCACACATTTTCCCTTGGCGAATTCCTTCAGGAAGCCGATCGCTCGGGCCGTGCTGTCGCTAACGCCCGCCTGGTCGACGGATTGATCGTAGCTGGCCGCGTTCTGCGGGTAGACCGGCTCATCGTGCGGAATTTTGTAATACGCCCCGGTCTCACGGGACCGGAAGATAACGAATTTCTGCCCACAAAGCGCAGGCAACCTCCCGCAGATCTTTTCGTGCCAAGATTGGGAGAACTTTTTGGACTCGTATCGTCCCTTTGCGTCCGCTTCGTGCAAGATCGATTTTGCGGCTTCGGTTTCTCGTCGATCAAAGAAATCATCAACATTGATGATGAAGACGCTGGCGCGAGGGTTCATCTTCCGCAAAAGTTCCTGAACGAAAACCATGTTCTCGTTGTAGCTGAACCCCATCAGGTAATATTTCGCCGATGCGCTCTTGAACCAATCGGCCGCCGCGTCGTTGGACAACGCTACCTGCAACCGGCTGTTTCCCAACACCAGCACATCGGCGTTGCTGGCGTATTCCAGAGCCGGCGGTTCGAGGTTGTAGTAAAACGCGCCGTGCTCGAAGTCGGCATAGTTCGCGCCGCCGCAATAAGCCAGGTAACGTTCCGAGCTGTATCCGTTGGCTTGGCAAGCGAAGATAGACCGGGTCTTCAGCCAATAAGCGTAGGAAGCAAGCGCCGCGATAAGAACAACGCCTATGTAGAGTGTCCATTGGTCGGCAAAGAGACCTTCGCGAGGTTTCGCCAATGTTTTTGGCGCCGCGGGCAAGTCCAAGGCAGTCTGATCCATATGCGATCTCGCAGCAGCGGTGAACAGGTGAATGTCTCACTCGGCGCCTCGGGCCACTTATCCTGGTCGGGCCGCCGCCGGCGCAAGGCGCAACAACAACGATACCGGGCAAGGGAGGTAGGCCGCTCAAATCACGAAAGGCGTCGTGTTTTGCGCTCACAATAAGGTTCGACGCTCGTTAAGTCTACAGCGCGCACTTCTCGCACCCGGAGGCGAGGGGAACGAGCGCACGACCCCCCGCCTATCATAGGCCACAATTCGTCCCCATTGCCTCAACACAGAGATTTGGATTGCAGTCGCGGGCGATTATTGCTCTGCTGCAAGAATAAACGCGGGTCCGCCCGTGTTTATTGGGGGATTCTTGTCGGGGAGAGGCTCATGAAACGCTTTGTGTTTGTGGCGATGGCGCTCGCTTGCGGCATCACCGCCGTACTGGCCGACGCCGATCCGATCGCCGAGCGGCGGGCGCTCATGAAGCATGACGGCGAAGCCGCGAAGACGCTGTTTGGCATGTCGAAGGGCAAGATTCCGTTCGATCTCGCGACGGTGAAAGAGTCCCTGAAGACGCTCGACGAAGGGGCGACGAAATCCGCCGCTTTGTTTCCCGACAACAGCAAGACCGGCGGCGGCACCGCGGCTTTGCCGGCGATCTGGGAAAACAAGGCGGACTTCGACGCCCGCTTCGCCCAGTTCGTGAAGGATGTCGAAGCCGCGCAGGCCGGAATCACGGATGAGGCGACGTTCAAAGCCCTCGCTCCGGCCGTGTTCAAGAATTGCGGCGGCTGTCACGAACTCTACAAGGCCAAGAGCGGCTAAGACTTGAGTTTGGCTGCGCGAGTTCGCCCGCGCGAATGAAGTGGATCGCCGTCGTACTCGCGCTTGCCATCGTGGCTGCGGCCGCGATGGCCTGGACGCTGTCTGCGCCCCGGCCGCGCTATTCGGCTGAGGCATGGCAAAAGCTCGGCCTTTCCGGCGACGCCGCCGCCGGACGGCTCGTTTTCTACGCCGGGGGCTGTGAGTCGTGCCACAAGTCGCCGGGCCAGGACGACCCGTTGCGGCTTGGCGGCGGCCTCGAACTCAAGACGCCGTTCGGATCTTTCTACCCGCCGAACATCTCCACCGATCCGGTCGACGGGATCGACGCCTGGCAGCCGGTCGATGTCGCGAACGCGCTTCTTTCGGGCATTGCTGCAAACGGCGGGCATCTCTACCCCGCCTTTCCATACAGCTCCTACCAGCGCATGACCCCGAAGGACGCCGCCGATCTCGCGGCGTTCTTGCGCACCCTGCCGGCGGTCAAAGGCAAGCCGCCGGCGAACGCGCTCGCCTTTCCCTTTTCTATTCGCCGCGCTGTGGGCTTGTGGAAGCTGCTCTTTTTCGACAACGCGAGCCTTCGCCCCGACCCCGTGCGAAGCGAGCAATGGAACCGCGGCCGCTATCTCGTCGAAGGCCCCGGCCATTGCGGCGAATGCCACACACCGCGGGGTTTTCTGGGCGAGATGGACCTGAGCCAAGCGCTTGCGGGCGCGCCCTTGCCTGACGGGCACGGCAAGTCGCCGAGTTTGAGAGGCGGCGACTTTTTGAGTTGGACGGACGCCGACATTGTCGAGGCTCTGACCAGCGGCTTCACGCCTGGCGGCGACGTTCTTGGCGCCGGCATGACCGCGGTTGTGCGCAACATGGCTGAACTGCCCGAGTCGGACCGTCAGGCGATCGCCGTCTATCTCAAGAGCTTGCCCCCGCTTGGGCCGCCCGCGGCGGCGAAACCGTAACGCTGTCCCTTCCGTGAGCTCGTCATCCCCGCACATCGCCGGGTGGCCAAGCAGCGCCAAGAGCAGAGGCGCCCGCGCCGCATCGCCTGAGGCAATTAAGTCCTGCGGCGAGCTTAATGCCCGCAGGCCGAACGACCTCCGTAGGAAAGAAGAAGACCGAGCCTGAGTGCGGGTTCGGCGCGCCGGGCACGAAGATCGAGACCAGCCCGTTGCTCAGCGTTTCAGTTTGAACGCCGAGCTGCCATCCCCCTTCCATGGGCACGAACACGACGGGAAGCTCGCCAATCTCCGCCACGCCCAGGGCGCTCGCGCTTTCCTGTTTTAGATATTCGTAAGCCGGAATCTTCGACAGCACCGACAACTCCAATACGCTGACGAGGCGCTGCCCGATTAATGTGTGAGCGATGAGGCCGGCGACAAGGCAGATGAGGGCGATCACCGCGATCGAAAGCGCCGTCGCCACACTCACTCTCAGGTCTGAAACCATTGGCACGTGAACAATGACGGCTTGCACGCCCTTTTTCGCATAGCCGAACGCCTTGGCGAGGATGACAATCAGCACAACGATTGGCGCTAGGAAAAGGACGCCGCCGAGGATCGTCGACTTTACGAATAGAGCCACGGTTTTCATCTGATCATCTCCCTCCAAATGAATTGCGTATGGGCGCGCGGCGCCACGCCGTCCAGATCAGAAGCTCGGTGCCGAGGATAGGCGGACGCTGAACCTTCGCGAGATTCGCAAGCCCTGCTCAATTCATTTCAGTCCGCACATGCGGACATCGCCAGCCGGAACAAACGGCGATCAACTTGGGATCAAACGGCCCATGACCGCTGTTCACCTGTTGGACACGGTCAACGCCCACAGTGTGAGGAGACGCCAATGATCGCCAAAGTTCTCGCGACAATCATGTTCGCGCTCCTCCCAAGTCTGGCGCTTGCGCAATCCAGCGACCAGACGGAGGGCAAGACGAACCAATCCGGCAATGAAGCCGGGCAAGCGCCGGGCAGGAACGGGAAGGGGTCGGACGCCAATGGCGCGGCAAGGCAATAGCGGAACTGATGCGAACGCGACCACTGCGCCGTCGTCGAAGCCCCCGTCTCAGGCGAAATAATAAAACGACGAGCTCGACGGGAGTGAAAGTGAAACATGCGAAAGCGAACGGGCGGCTGCAATTGTGGACAAGTCAGGTTTGACGCCGGCGGCGAACCGCTGCGAGTAGGCCTTTGCCATTGTCTGGTGTGTCGAAAGGAGACGGGCTCGGGCGGCAATTTCTTTGCCGTCTAACCGTCGGACAAGCTATCGGTCACCGGGGAGACTCGAAGGTGGAGGCTCATAACCGATAACCGGCACTTTTGCCCCACATGCGGTTCTTCGAGTCGGCGCCTTCGACGACGCGCCCACGGACTTCACACCGACTTATGAATTGTGGGTTCCGCGACGCGAGCGCTGGCTCGATCCGGTTGACGGCGCCGAGCAGCATGTGGGCAACAGAACCTGAGAATCGGCTGCCATTGGCCGCATTTGCCAACCTCTTCTCTGCCCTGTATCGCGCTTCGGTCTTCGTCGAACGCCAGCGCTCCGGGTAACACTTTCGACGAGCCAGAGGCCCAATTCTTGCTAACGCAGCCAGGGACTGTGGCGGCGCCGCTCAAAGATATCCTGCCATCAGACTGACTTTTCGGAGGGAACATGGATCTCGGATTGAAGGGCCTGCGGGCGGTTGTGACCGGCGGCACGAAGGGCATCGGCCGCGCGGCTGCTGATATTTTCGCGCAGGAAGGCGCGAGCGTCGCCATCTGCGCCCGAAACGCGGATGAGGTGAAAACGGCGGTCAAGGATCTCAAGGCCAAAGGCGTGCACGCCTTCGGCGCCGGCGTCGATGTGGCCGACAAGGCCGCGCTTCAGAAATTCATTGCTAACAGCGCGCAGGCGCTTGGAGGCATCGACATTCTCGTCGCCAATGTCTCTGCGCTCGCCGCGCAGGACTCCGAGGAATCCTGGAGCCAATCGTTCGATGTCGATCTGATGCACACCGTGAACGCCGTCACGGCCGCCCTGCCCTATCTCGAGAAATCAAAGCATCCCTCCATCGTCATCGTCTCCTCGGTCTCGGGCCGCGAGGTTGATTTCACCGGCCCGGCCTACGGCGCCATGAAGGCGGCGCTGATTCATTACGCCCAGAGACTCGCGTTTGAGCACGCGGCAAAGATGATCCGGGTCAACGCGGTTTCGCCGGGCAACACCTATTTCGAGGGCGGCATCTGGCATAACATCGAGACGAACGTGCCTGACCTCTTCAAGAACGCCCTTTCGTTAAACCCGACTGGGCGGATGGCGAAACCGGAAGAGATCGGACGCGGCATCGTGTTTCTCGCCAGCCCCGCTTCGAGTTTTACGACCGGGACCAACCTGGTAATCGACGGAGCCTTGACCAAGGGCGTTCAGCTTTAGCGAGACGGAGCTGCCTTGAGCAGGAGCGGCCGCCCCGGCTTCAGGGGCGTAGGCTAGGTGTGGTCGCCTAGGCCGGCGCCATCTACGCCAAGAACGGCTGTGGGGCAGAGCACGCGTTCGTAACTCGCCACATATTTGCGAGCCTCATTCTCCCAGAGAAACTTTTCCGCGGAAAGTTTCGCACCGGCTGCCGCGGAGCGCGCCCGCAAACACTCATCCTGCATCAAGCTGAGGCAGGCATCCGCGAGCCCGGCCGGATCGGGTGATGAGGCATAAACTCCGGCGTCGCCAAGCAGCCGCTTCGTCTCTTTAAGGGGATAGCAGGCTGTCGGAATGCCCAAAGCGCAATATTCGAACACCTTGTTCATACTCATGAGGTCGTTGGCCTCATTGATCGGATCTGGGATGACCCCGATATCGAAGGCGCTTATGTACGCAAGCAACTGCTCGCCCTTGAGGTAACCGGGAAAGGATAGAAAGTCTTCAACTTCGAGCGAGCGCGCGAGCGCGCGCACCTTTTCGAGCGCTGGGCCGGAGCCGACGACAACGGCTCGAAAGTCTCGAAATCCCTTGATATTCACGAGATGCGCCACCGCACGCACGAGATGCTCGACACCGTCCTGCTCGTTAATAATTCCGAGGTAGCCGAGCACGAACTTGCGCCCCCCGTGCAAACCGGGCTCAGGCTCGACCCGATGGATCCGCTTGCGATCGGGTACGCCATAGACAACCTCGACTTCCGAGGGCGCCTTGCCGCCGCGACTGATGGCGATGTCTTTGAAGGTCGCGTTGGCGGTGATGACGTAGTCGGCCATGGCGTAGCTCATCCGCTCGAAAAACATGAGCCCGCGATAAAGCACGCCTTTGTTGCCGAATTTGACGACAAACAATTCTGGCGAGACATCGTGCTGATCGAAGATGAATCGCTTGCCCATGAGCTTGAAGGGCAGAGCGGCGAGAAAGATAAGGTCCGGCGGATTGCAAGCCTGAATGATCGAAAACCCGCGTTCGCGGTGAACCTTGAACAAGAGGCGGAATTCGTGAACCAGCGCGGTTGCATATTCTCGAAAGTAAGCGAGCGCGCCGCTCCCCTCGGGGGGCAACGGGTGCCGGTAGATCGCAATGTCGTCGATCACTTCGAACGCCTTCGGAAAGTCCGGATTTGTCGGGCAGATCACCGACACTACCCAACCGGCGCGGTGAAGCGCTTGAGCCTCCTGCCAAACCCGCCGGTCGAAGGGAACCGGTAAGTTTTCGACGACGATGACGCATGAACGAGGCGGCGGAGGCATTGGCGACCTTCGATTTTCGGAATTGGCGGCTTTGATCGAGGACGACGACTCACGCCGCCAAGTCGCGCGCCACAATTGCGCCGTGCGTTGCAGGGTCGTGCCCACCTCAGCCTTCCCCGCCGAACCCTCGGCCGACGCAGACGTAACGAAATCCGAGCGCCTTCATCGCCTTGATCGGATAGATGTTGCGCAAGTCGATGATGATAGGCGTAGTGAGGCTGGCCTTAACGCGAGCAAGGTCGAGCGCGCGGAATTCGTCCCACTCGGTGACGATCACCGCCGCATCCGCGCCCTTCAGGCAGGCGTAGGCGCTGTCCGCGAACTCGACGCCGGGAAGCAGTGGTTTTGCCGTTCGAATGCCTTCAGGGTCGTAGGCGACGACCCGCGCTCCCGCTGCTTGCAACTCGGGCACGATGACGAGGCTTGGCGCGTCGCGCATGTCGTCCGTTCTGGGCTTGTAAGTGAGGCCGAGCACGGCGATTCGCTTACCAACAACCGAGCCGCCACAAGCCGCGACGACCTTCGCCGCCATCGCCGTTTTCCGCTTGTCGTTAACGTCGACCAGCGTTTCGACGAGCCGGATGGGCGCTTTGACGTCGGCGGCTAGCTTGGTCAGAGCCAACGTGTCCTTGGGGAAGCACGAACCGCCGAAGCCAGGACCCGGGTTAAGAAACTTGCGGCCAATGCGGTCGTCGAGGCCAATGCCATGTGAAACGTCCTGAACATCGGCGCCGAGACGCTCGCAGAGGTCAGCGATCTCGTTGATGAATGTTACTTTCATCGCCAGGAACACATTGGCCGCATATTTGATCATCTCTGAGCTGCGGCGCGACGTGTAGACGATCCGGCCGCCGTTGCGTTCGATGGGCCGATAGATCTCCCGCATCACTTCCTGCGCGCGGTCGTCCTCGACTCCGATGACGACTCGGTCGGGCCGCTTGAAGTCCTCGATCGCCGCGCCTTCGCGCAAGAATTCTGGATTCGAGACGACCGCAAACGATCCTTGAGGCGCGTGCCTGGCGATGATGCGCTCGACCTCGTCGCCGGCGCCGATCGGAACTGTGGATTTAACTACGACTACGGTGAAGTCTTCGATAATCCCGCCAATGTCCCGCGCCGCCTCGTGGACAAAGTGCATGTCGGCAGAGCCGACTTCCGCCAGGGAAGGCGTACCGACGGCGATGAAGATCGCCTGTGCGCCACGCCCAGCCTCCTTCAGGCTCGTCGTGAAGGAGAGCCGCCCCGCGGCCTGATTGGCGAGCGCCAGTTCGCTTAAGCCGGGCTCATAGATCGGAACGCGGCCCTCTCGCAGGCCCGCGACTTTTCTCTCGTCTACTTCGACGCAGACCACCTCATGACCGAAATCGGCCAAACAGGCCCCGGAAACGAGACCGACATAACCCGCGCCGACCATCACAATGCGCATCGAGTGGACCCCCATCCAATCGCCGCCAGCACTAGCGCCCCGCCAGGGCGCCCCTGGCGGCGCGACTACCGAACCCATTTCCTCCGGGCGTTCTTGTCTAGAGCCGCGCGACGGCCGTTCAACCGTCGAGGACCGCTCGGACCGCTCTTTAGCGCGGAACTCGCTTAACGCGGTCTGTGGGCCAATGCCCTTAGACTGCGGTGCAGCAGCGATTGACGCCTCTTATACACGCCGTTAAGCGGGTCCGCCATCGCTCTCCTTCGATGGGATGCGTTCAACGGACGGGGCATGGCTGTCTACACCGAAGTCTCGGACGATGCGCTTCGCGCTTTCCTTCAGCTTTACGACATCGGCGAGGTGACTTCGTTCAAGGGGATCGCCGAAGGCGTCGAGAATTCCAACTACTTGCTGCGCACCACCGGCGGACAATATATCCTCACCCTTTACGAGAAACGGGTGAAAGCTGAGGATTTACCATTCTTCATCGGTCTGATGGAGCATTTGGCGGGCCGCGGCGTCACTTGTCCTCAACCTGTTCGCAATCGCGCCGGCTCCGCGCTCGGCGAACTCGCGGGGCGTCCGGCGACGATCGTCACATTCCTTGACGGACTGTGGATTCGCCGTCCCAGTGTTCGCCATTGCGGCGAGGTGGGCGAGGCGTTGGCGCGGATGCACTTGGCCGGCGCGGACTTTCCACTTGCGCGAGCCAACGCTTTGTCGCGCCAAGGTTGGCCACTCTTGTTCCAAGCAGCCGAGTCCCGGGCGGACGAAGTCGCCCCGCATTTGCGCGAGGAGAGCGCAGCGGAGCTCAGCTTTCTCGAAACTCACTGGCCGCAGGATCTGCCGGCTGGCGTGATCCATGCCGATCTTTTTAACGACAACGTGTTCTTCCTTGGCGAGCAACTGTCCGGCCTCATCGACTTCTACTTCGCCTGCAATGACGCCCTTGCATACGACCTTGCGATCTGCCTCAGCGCGTGGTGTTTCGAGCCCGATAATGACTTTAACGTCTCCAAGGGCCGAGCGATGATCTCCAGCTATGAGCGGCTCCGCCCCCTAGGCCAGACCGAAATCGATGCGCTGCCGCTTCTCGCCCGCGGCGCGGCGCTTCGGTTCATGCTGACGCGGCTCGTCGACTGGCTCAATGTGCCGCCGGGCGCGAAAGTCGCGCCGAAAAATCCGCTCGAATATCGCGACAAATTACGCTTCCACCAACGCGTAAGATCGGCTGCGGACTACGGTCTCGTAAGGTGAGCGGGCGGGTCTCGATCTGGACCGACGGCGCCTGTTCGGGCAACCCCGGCCCTGGCGGATGGGGCGCGGTTCTGCGCTATGGCGGCCATGAAAAGGAGCTGAAGGGCGGTGAGGCGCTCACCACGAATAATCGCATGGAGCTCACCGCTGCGATCGAAGCTCTTCGACTCCTTGAACCGCTCGTGCGAGGTGACGCTGCACACGGATTCCCAATATTTGCGCGGTGGAGTGACGAGCTGGATTAACAGCTGGAAACGCAACGGCTGGCGCACCGCCGCCAAAAAACCGGTCAAAAACGAGGACCTCTGGCGAGCTTTGGCGACGGCCGCGGAGCGGCACACGATCGAATGGCGCTGGGTCAAGGGCCACGCGGACAATGAACTGAATATCCGTGCGGACAGGCTGGCCCGCGAGGGCATGATCCCATTTCTTAACGAAGCCAGCGTCCAAGCGCGTCTGACACGCTTTCGGTCTGACGGCGCTCGCCGCCAACGCAAAAGCTCGAGCTTTCCCTCCCTAGCCGGGGACCTTCCCCTGCCCGGTCGATGCTTTCTGGTTCGACGCCCCGCCGGTTGCGCCGGTCGGCGAAGCCGTTGGCCATTAATTTAATGTTGACATAATTCCGTAAGATTAGTTTAGTGGTCGAGCGCCGCGACATTGGTAAAAGGTGATTGGTCAGACTAACTTGCGTGGCTAAGATTCCTCTCGAAACGGAAGAGGGCCAGATTTCCCCGTCTCCTCGACGCTTTTTTAGTTAAAGCTTTTACTCCCTGCTTACGAATTATTGGTAGTGCATGAACCAGGCGCATAGCGTCGATGAGAACCCACAACACTGGTGGCTGTACTATGAACAAGGTTCTCGTTGGAGTTGTATCCGAAGCTGATTTTGAGCGCGCGCGGGATTACATCTCGGAGCTTTCGAGCTATCGCGACTATGAGGATTGGCTGGATAGCCGCTATGGCCATTTCATGGGCCTGTCGATAGGCGGCGTAGAGGCGAGTTTGGAGACACTGGCGCTCGACGATTTCCTGGATTGGTGTGGGGCGCGCGGTTTGCGTCCCGAGCGAGACCGCGCTCGACGCCTGCGCCCAGCAATTCACCCCAATCTCCCGCCACGAACCCCTTTCAGCGGCGTAGCTCGCCTCCTACGCTGAGGTTACGAGACGAGCGCCCTCGCCGCCCTCCGGCCGGTTGGACCGGCGACTGCTGGGCCCAATAGCCTCTCCCTTTCCGCGGGATCGGATGCGAAAAACGGATAGCGGGATTCGATGAGTTGCCGCGCGACGCGATACTCGGCTCCGACGCACGCAAGCTTGGCGGTCAGTCCCGGATAATCTCGTGGGGAACGCCAGACCGTCGCGCCAAACGCGCGCCGATAGAATGCAATATGCTCCGCGCGCGGGCTGCCAACCGCCCAATCAGCGTTAAAATGCTCGGCGGCCATGAAGGCCGGGCGCATGATGATGTAAGCCAATTCCGGATACGAGCTGGACAACGATAGTCGGGCGGCAAGACGCGTAAACTCGGCGATGACCTCCCCGGCCGATAATTTGGCGGCCAAAACGTCGGCGAAGACCTGGATTCCGGGAAGGACCGCGTTCTCACCCGATCCAATATTCACCCTGACGGTGCCAGCCAACTCCCCGTCGATCCATGTCGTGGTAATCCAACCGTTCGGATCGTCATCGTATCGTCGGTCGTAAAGCCGATCGCCATCGTTCCGCTGCAGGAAACCAATTTCTGGTAGGCGTCGAACCGCAGCCGAAATGCCGCCTCGCGATCGTCCGCCGTCGTGGCGACGCGATGTGTCACCCGTTCCAACAAACGCAGGACGCGATCTGAAAAGGATCGCGGACTGGTCTCGGGAGCCCCACTCATCGAGCCTTCGTCCACTTTTGCCACCTCCGAGCAGGTTAACAAAACGAGAACCAATGTAAATCGGCGATCAATTTACGGGCGATAACGTTAAATTGACGCGGGCGGGGATTGTCCGATTCCCTGAAGACCTGGATGGCTCAGGGGCTGGCTATCGCGTTTTCGAACTTCGATCCAATTCATGATTGTCGTTCGCATGCCTCGGATTCGACCGTCTTTCTTAGATATTTCAGAGGAGTCTTCTTACGTCTGGTTAAGGGACTTTTTAATCCTCCAAGACGATACTGGCCTCCGGTTTATCAGATTTGGTTTTTGCATGGCGGACGGCCGGCGGAGCGAACATCCCGCACCAACAGATGACTTGCCGGACGAGATCTATATCGGATTTGTCGACGGCCTTCTCACTGACGTTGTCCCCGTCGTGCTTCTGTCGGCGGTCGCGGTCACGTGCGGAGAGCTCGCAGCCGCCATCGCCGCATCAAACCTCATTCTGGCCGTCACGGCCCCGGCGCAACTCCTTATCGCCGCGGTCCGTCTGCATTTCGCCGGACGGCACGCGCGAAATATTCCCAGCTCAACCGTGGCGATCGCCCGCATGCGGGAGAAGATCTTTTCGGCAGGCGCCGTCGTCAGCCTGACAGCGCTCTCGTCGTGGACTCTGCTCGCCTTCTGCGTGACCGACAATAACTTTGCGCATTTCATCGGCGTGTCGATGACGATCGCCTATGCGTTCAGTCTCATGTCGCGCAGCTATGCGACCTATCGCGGGATCAACTCGCAGCTCTTCGGCGCCTTCGCTCCGCTTTCGGTCGCGATGATCATCGCCGGCGGCTGGTATCCGGTCGGAATCGTGGTGGGGATCGCCCCGCTTGTCCTTTACATGAAGGGCTACGCCAAGCGGCTGAGGGCCAACTTCATGGCGGTCGTGGCGGCCCAACAACAGGCGGAGATGCTCGCGGCGCGTCTCGACATGGCCCTCAACAACATGTCGCACGGCCTTTGCATGATGAACCCCGACGGCCGTCTCGTTCTGACCAACGACCAGGCGCTCAAGATGTTCGGCCTTCGCCCCGACGACGCCGCCGCGGGCGCGCACGTGAAATCGGTCCTGGCCAAACTGGTCGGCGGCGGCGTCCTCGCCGAGCCGCAATTCGCCCGTCTCGCCTCCGTTCTGGCGAGCAACGACGTCAGCGAAGTCGACTTCGTCATCCCGCTCGAAACGCTCGACAATCGCGCCTTTGAGATCACCGTCCATCGCATGACCAGCGAGGGCACCGTCCTCGTCATCCAGGACGTCACCGAGCGCCGCAACGCGCAGCTCGAAATCAACCGGATGGCGCGGTTCGATTCCGTCACCGAGTTGCCCAACCGCCGCTGCTTCGAGGAGCAGCTCGCACTCGCTCTTCGTCGCGACGGCGCTCCCGGCGACGGCCTGACCGTGATGTTTCTCGACCTCGACGACTTCAAGCAGGTCAACGACAGCCTCGGCCACCGCACCGGCGACAAGCTCCTGGTCGAAATCGCAAGCCGGCTCGGCGCGATCATTGGCCCGCGCGATCTGGTCGCCCGCTGGGGCGGCGACGAATTTGTCATCCTTCACCATCACGAGCCCGGCCAATTGGAGACCGCACGCGCTCGCCAAGCGCATCATCGACGAGATCAACCGCGCCGTGGTCATCGACGGGAGCGAGGTGATCGTCGGCGCGAGCATCGGCAGCGCCTCGGCGCCGAACGACGGGTTAAGCCCTGACGCCCTGCTCTCCAAGGCGGATATCGCGCTTTATGCGGCGAAAGCCGATGGGCGCCGATCCTGGAGGGCGTTCGAGCAGGAGATGGACGCCAAGATCCAGATCCGCCGGCTGATCGAGCTCGAACTGCGCGCAGCGGTCGCCACCGACCAGATCGAGGTCTACTTCCAGCCCATCGTCTCGGTCGCCACGAGAAGGATCGTCGGATTCGAGGCCCTCGCGCGCTGGCACAGCACCCTCCTCGGCCCGGTGTCGCCGGCGGAATTCATCCCGATCGTCGAGGAGATCGGGCTGATGGAGGAGATGGGGGGGGCCATGCTGAGGCGCGCCTGCAAGGCATGCGCCGGCTGGCCCGACGAGGTCAGCGTGTCGGTGAACCTGTCGTCGACGCAATTCCGCAGCGGCAATCTTGAAAAGACGATCCTGGAAGCGCTTGGCCGCCGCCAATCTTGCGCCCGAGCGACTCGACCTGGAAATCACGGAATTGACGCTCCTCGAGGATCGGGGCGACACCCGTCGCACGCTGCAATCATTGCGAGCCCAGGGCATGCGCGTTTCGCTCGACGATTTCGGCACCGGCTATTCGAGCCTGAGCTATCTCTTGAGCTTCCCGCTCGACCGCATCAAGATCGACCGCAGTTTCACGATGGGGCTTGGCCTCCAGGAGCGCGCGTCGGTGCTGGTGGAAGGCGTCTCAGCCATGAGCGGGAGGCTCGGCATGACCGTGCTCATCGAGGGCGTTGAAACAGCAAAGCAACTCCGAATTGTCGAGACGCTCGGCACGATCGCCGAGGCGCAGGGCTATCTTTTCAGCCGGCCCGTCCCTGAATTGGATGTGGCCGGGCTTCTCCGCCGCGACTTCCACGTTCAGGCGGCTTGACCTCATGGGACCCTCGCTCCGGCCCATTGGCCAGATCGGGCCGGTGTTCAGTTTTGCGCGCGATGGCCTCTTTTCAATGGGTTAAGCTCATTTTTCTGCAACAGGATTCCAGTTGCTGCGGGGTTATTGACATTCTCAATATGTTATAATGTAACGCCAGCTCATGACCTCTTCAGGATCGAGACGCTTGGGCTAAAGCTGCGCCGTAATGGTTGGTCGATCACCGACCAGACCGCTTCGATCTTTCCGCTGGCAAACCGATAAAAGACATCCTCGCTGGACGGGACGCGCTTGCCGTTGACGGGGAGGCCGAACAATTCGCCCTTCGGCGTGCAATCAAAGACAAGCCGCGCTGCAACGTGCGGCGGCTCGGAAACAATGAAATCAATCTTGATGTTTTCGCGGATCGTTGCGGCGCGACTGGTCCTAACCTTGACCGGAACCAGCTGCTTTTTATGGCTACGAGTTAGAAGCCTAGCAGGAACCTGAGCGGCGTCTCTCCACTGCGCAGCTTCATTCCGGCAGTCCCGCCTTGCGCATGCCAGCCGCCCATGCGTCGGCGATCTCCGACCCCGCAAAGCCGTTGACGAAACCGATCAGGTTTCGGGCCTTAAATCCGGGTTCGAGCTCCAGGAGCCGCCGGGCGACCGATGCCGCTTCCACGTCGCGACCGGCGAGCGCCAGCGCCGAAACTAGAAAAGCAAAAAGCGTGCTGAACCGTGGATTGGCTTGCGTGGCCTTAGCGAGAAACGCTGCCGACTTGGGGATAAAGCTTCTGCGCCGCGGAGTCGCAAGTCTTCCGACGGAAGTCAGGGAATTCAGGCGGTCGGTTACGGTCGATTGGAACCGCTCACCACCCCTCGCGACGCCCCGCTATTTGAGCGGTCGGGCCGTCAAAGCGGCCGCTTCGAATGACCCTTTCCGCCTCGTCCCGGATGCCGGGTCGGGCGCGCAGCGTTGGTGGAGTTTACGGCCCTACCCGCCCTTTAGCGCCTCGACCAAAGCCTGCGCTTCGGCCGAATCCCATTTGGCGCCGCCCTCGACGGCGGCGACTTCGCAGCCGTCCTTGTCGATGACCAGCGTCACCGGCAGTCCGAGCGCCCTGCCCGCCTTGCGCAGCGTTTCGAAGGCGTCGCCGCTCGGATCGGCGTAGCGGGCGAGCGTCTTGACGCCGACGCTGTCCAGGAAAGCGCCGCGCTTCTCGAGCCGCGCAGTGTCGACGTTCACCGCCACAACCTCGAACCCCGGCCCTCCCTTCACGGCCTGGAGGCGATCGAGCGTCGGCATCTCCACTCGGCATGGCGCGCACCAGGTGGCCCATAGGTTGAGCAGCATGGGCGGCCCCTGAAATCCGCAACCGTCAGTTTGCCGCCGCCGTCGCGCTCGAAAGCGAATTGCTCCGCTCGCCTCGGCTCGCTCGACACCTGAAGCGCTGCGAGTTCGCCCTTGGCGAGGGGCGCGGGCGCCGCAAGCTTGGCCAA
>CAVWPU010000010.1:0-199158 GCA_963756955.1 uncultured Alphaproteobacteria bacterium | reverse complement strand
TGTTGTGGTCGCCTTTCGTAGATTACGTATTGCTCCATCTTCCCGCCATTCGCCCCTTAGGCGGCCGCCGCCACCGCCACTTTCACCGGCCGCGAAATCACCAGCGTCAGCAGCGAGGCGATGATGCAGAGCGCGCCGGCGACGAAGAAGGCCGGCAGATAGCTCGCGAGCAGGGTGCGCGACAGGCCGGCGCCGAACGCGGCGGTCGCCGCGCCCAGTTGATGGCCGGCGAAGATCCAGCCGAACACCAGATTGGCGCGTCCCGGCCCGAACCGCTGCGCGGTGAGCCGCACCGTCGGCGGCACGGTGGCGATCCAGTCGAGCCCGTAGAACATCGCAAACAGCGACAGGCCGTAGAACGAGAAATTGGTGAAGGGCAGGAGCACCAGCGACAGGCCGCGCAGGCCGTAATACCAGGCCAGCAGATAGCGGTTGTCATAGCGGTCCGACAGCCAGCCCGAGATGATGGTGCCGAAGAAATCGAAAATGCCCATCGCCGCCAGCAGGCTCGCGGCCTGCACCTGCGGGATGCCGTAATCGAGGCACATCGGAATCAGATGCACCTGGACCAGCCCGTTGGTGCTGGCGCCGCAGATGAAGAAGCTCGCGAACAGCATCCAGAACACGCGGGTTTTCGAGGCGTCGCGCAACGTTCCCAGCGCCGCCGCCATGATCGGGGCGTTGTTGGGGGCGGGTGCGGGCAAAGGCTGCGTGCCGTCGTCGCCGAACGGGCGCAGGCCGAGATCACTCGGGCGGTCGCGTGTCCGGCCCGTAGGCCATCGTTTCCAGCGGCCATAGCGCGATCTGTCCAGGAGCGCCGCGCGGGCTTGCGCGTCGAGCGCCGGCACGCCCGGCCGGCCGAGCGGCTTGTCGGCGGTGATGAGCGCGACCTCGTCGGCGAGCCCGAGCGCGATGAGCCGGCGCCGCGACGCGCGGGCCGCCCTCGCTGAACACGCGGGTGATCCCGCGCGCCGCGAGCGCCCGCAAGGCCTGGTGGAGATCGACATGGCCCTCCGCGTCGAGGGCGACGCGCTCGATCATCGACGCCGAGGTCCTCGAGCCGCCGGGCCGCTTCGTCCGGCGCTTCGGCGCCCGCGATGACGAGCGTCGGAACCTCTCCCGCGGTCGACGCGAGCGCGCGAGCGCTTCGGGCAGGCGCAGATGGGTGTCGAGCACGACGCGCAGCGGCTTGCGATCGACGCCCGGCAGCCGCACGGTCAGCGCCGGATCGTCGGCCAGCGCCGTCCCGACCCCGACCATGATCGCCTCGTGGGTCGAGCGCATGATCTGGACGCGAAGGTCGGCGATCTGCCCGGTGATGCGCAGGCGCGCATCGTTGCGCGCCGCCGGAGGCGAAGCCGTCCGCGGTCTCGGCGAGCTTGAGCGTCACGCACGGCCGGCCCGCCGTCACCCGCAGGATGTGGCCCAGATGGTCGCGCCGCGCCTGAGCCGCGCCGGCGCCGACGGAGACGGCGATCCCCGCCGCGCGCAGCCGCGCGTGGCCCTGTCCGCCGACGAGCGGATTGGGGTCCTCCATCGCCGAGACGACGCGGGCGACGCCAGCCGCGATGATCGCGTCGGCGCAGGGCGGCGAGACGCCGAAATGCGAGCAGGGCTCGAGCGTCACGTAGAGCGTCGCGCCGCGCGCCGCCTCGCCGGCCTCGGCGATCGCGATCCGCTCGGCATGCGGCCTGCCGCCCGGCGCCGTCGCCCCGCGCCCGACGACCGCGCCGTCCTTCACCAGGATCGCGCCGACGGCGGGATTGGGCGCGGCAAGGCCGAGCGAGCGCGATCCCAGATTGAGCGCCGCCTCCATCCAGCGCAGATCCTCATCGCGGGTCTGCGCGCTGCGCTTTCGCTCATGTCGCGGGCGCGTTCCGGCGTTGGCGCGGCGCTTCCGTCGCCGGCGCGGGTTCGGGCTCGGCCTCGAGTTCGCCGACGATGGCGTTGAAGTCGCGCGCCTCGCGGAAATTGCGGTAGACCGAGGCGAAGCGCACATAGGCGACGTCGTCGAGCGCCTTCAGGCCCTCCATGACCAGTTCGCCGATCCGCTCGGTCGGGATGTCGCCGTCGGTCTGGCTCTCGAGCTGGCGCACGACGCCGTTGATCATGCGCTCGACCCGCTCGGGCTCGACCGACCGCTTGCGCAGCGCGACCTGGACCGAGCGCATGAGCTTGTCGCGGTCGAACGGCGCGCGGCGGCCGTTCTTCTTGACCACCTGCAATTCGCGCAACTGCACGCGCTCGAAAGTGGTGAACCGGCCGCCGCAATCGGGACAGATGCGCCGGCGGCGGATCGACGAGGAATCGTCAGTCGGCCGCGAGTCTTTCACCTGCGTATCGAGGCCGCCGCAATAGGGGCACCGCATCTAGAGCCCGCCCTTCAAAATCCGTCCGGCGCCCTCAGTAGATCGGGAACCGCCGGGTGAGTTCGGCGACGTCCGCCGCGCACTTTCGCCTCGACCGCCACATTCCCCAATTCGCCGCTCGCCGCCAAGCCGTCCAGGACCTCGACGATCATCCGCCCGACGCTCGGCGAATTCCTCCGCGCCGAAGCCGCGCGAGGTGGCGGCGGGCGAGCCGAGGCGGATGCCTGAGGTCACCATGGGCTTTTGCGGATCGAAGGGAATGCCGTTCTTGTTGCAGGTGATGTCGGCGCGGTCGAGCGCCGCTTCGGCCGCCTTGCCGGTCAGGCCCTTCGGCGTCAGATCGACCAGCATCAGATGGTTGTCGGTGCCCCCGGTCACAAGCTTGTAGCCGCCGGCGAGGATCGGCTCGGCCAGCGCCTTGGCGTTGGCGACGACGGCATGCGCGTAAGCCTTGAATTCGGGCGTCAGCGCCTCGTGGAACGCGACCGCCTTGGCGGCGATGACATGCATGAGCGGGCCGCCCTGCAGGCCCGGGAAGATCGCCGAATTGATCTTCTTCGCGAGGTCCGCGTCGTTGGTGAGGATCATGCCGCCGCGCGGGCCGCGCAAGGTCTTGTGCGTCGTCGTGGTGACGACATGGGCGTGCGGGAACGGCGAGGGATGGGCGCCGCCCGCGACGAGCCCGGCGAAATGGGCGATGTCGACGACGAAAAAGGCGCCGACGCTATCGCAAATGGCGCGGAAGCGCTCGAAGTCCCAGTGGCGCGCATAGGCCGATCCGCCGGCGATGATGAGTTTCGGCTTGTGCTCGCGCGCCAGCGCCTCGACCTGATCCATGTCGATCCGATGCGTCGTCCGATCGACGCCATAGGGGACCACGCTTGAACCAGCGCCCGGACATGTTGACCGGCGAGCCATGGGTCAGGTGTCCGCCCGCGGCGAGATCGAGGCCCATGAACGTGTCGCCGGGCTGCATCAGCGCCATGAACGACGGCCTGGTTGGCCTGGCTGCCGGAATTCGGCTGCACGTTGGCGAAGCGGCAGTCGAACAATTGGCAGGCGCGCTCGATCGCCAGGCTTTCGGCGATGTCGACGAACTGGCAGCCGCCGTAATAGCGCCTGCCGGGATAGCCTTCCGCGTATTTGTTGGTCATCACCGAGCCCTGCGCCTCGAGCACGGCGCGCGACACGATGTTTTCCGAGGCGATGAGTTCGATCCCGTCGCGCTGACGGCCGAGTTCGAGTTCGATCGCGCGGGCGATCTCCGGATCGGCGTCGGCGAGGCTGGCGGAAAAGAACGAGTTCGAACGGATCGAGAGAGCAGCAGTGACGTTCATCGGCAAACCTTCCACAAAACGAGGCTTGGCCAAGAGGGCGAGCGGCGCGGCCATAGCATGGGCGGCTCGCGCGCAAAAGGGAAAGCAAGGCTGGCGCCGCTCGGCCGCTGCTGCACGAGATGCTGATCAGCTTATGATCAGCGGCCCTTCGCGGCGCCGGTGAAAATGACCACCTCGTCCTTGGCCACGCGATCGAGCAGCGCGTGCGCCTCCTCGTCCAGGAGGTCCTTGTCGATGCTTTCGGGCCGGAGGCTCGCGACGCGCAACGCCCAGCGCGCGTGTTCATCCTTGAGTCCGGCAAGCTGAGCTTTCAGCTCGACCGCCTCGGCGTCGAACTTCTCCGCGGCCTTGAGCCCATGCTCGCCGTTCGACGCGCCCCAGACCAGATAGCCGCTCGCCGACCCCGAGCACGAGGTAGAGAGACGATCGGCAGCACGATCGAGCGCAGGCGAGTCCTGACCACCATGCGCCGATCTTGGCGGCGACGGCGTTAACGCGGCGTTACCGGCGTCGCTCAAGCCGCCTTGATCGCCGCGCGCCCGGCGTAGCGGGCCTGATCGCCGAGCTCCTCCTCGATCCGGATCAGCTGGTTGTATTTCGCCAGGCGATCCGACCTCGAGAGCGAGCCGGTCTTGATCTGTCCGCAATTGGTCGCGACCGCGAGATCGGCGATGGTCGAATCCTCGGTCTCGCCCGAGCGATGCGACATCACGGCGGTGTAGCCGGCCCGCTGCGCCATATCGACGGCGGCCAGCGTCTCGCTGAGCGAGCCGATCTGGTTGACCTTGATGAGGATCGAATTCCCGACCCCCTCCTTGATCCCGCGATCGAGGATCTCGACGTTGGTGACGAAGATGTCGTCGCCGACGAGCTGGCATTTTCCGCCGATCTTGTCGGTGAGCAGCTTCCAGCCCGCCCAGTCCTGCTCGGCCATGCCGTCCTCGATCGACAGGATCGGATAGGCGCCCTGAAGCTTGGCGAGATACTCGACCTGTTCCTCGACCGAGCGCGTCTTGCCTTCGCCCTCATAGACATATTTCCCGTCCTTGAAGAACTCCGACGCCGCGCAATCGAGGCCGAGCACCATGTCGTCGCCGGGTTTGAACCCGGCCGCCTCGATCGCCTTGAGGCAGAAATCGAGCGCCGCCTCCGCCGACGGCAGGTTGGGCGCGAAGCCGCCTTCGTCGCCGACGTTGGTGTTGTGTCCCGCCTTCTTCAGCGCGCTCCTGAGCGCGTGAAACGTCTCCGCGCCCCAGCGCACCGCCTCGGCGAACGACGGCGCGCCGACGGGCAGGATCATGAACTCCTGAAAGTCGATCGGATTGTCGGCATGCGCGCCGCCATTGACGATGTTCATCATCGGCGTCGGCAGGACTCTGGCCATCGCGCCGCCGACGTAGCGGTAAAGCGTCAGGCCCGAAGCTTCCGCCGCCGCCTTGGCGACGGCGAGCGAGACGCCGAGAATGGCGTTGGCGCCGAGCCTCGACTTGTTTTTCGTGCCGTCGAGCTCGATCATCGTCTCGTCGATCTTGAGCTGATCCTCGGCCTCGAGGCCGGAGACGGCGTCGAAAATGTCGCGATTGACCGCTTCGACCGCCTTCAGGACGCCCTTGCCGCCGAAGCGCCCCTTGTCGCCGTCGCGCAGTTCGACCGCCTCGCGCGTGCCGGTCGAAGCGCCCGACGGAACGGCGGCGCGGCCCATCGAGCCGTCTTCCAGCACGACATCCACCTCGACCGTCGGATTGCCGCGGCTATCAAGGATTTCGCGGCCGACGACGTTCACGATCGCGGTCATTTTGGCTCCAAGGCTGCAAGCATTGGCCTTGGGTCTTACGGCATCCAGGCAACCGATGAAAGACGGACGCAGACGCGGCAAGACGGTCCGGCTGCACAGCACTTTTGCATTCGCCGCTGCACATTTGACCAAAATGGTCCAAGCTAGGAAAAATATGCATGGCAGGGGCGCTGAGGCCACGTGACAGAGCCAAAAAATTGGACTAGCAATGATGCGCTAAAAGGAGGCCGCTGCCAAAAGGTTTGGCGCCGGACGCCGTAGGGTCTGTGGGAGGACAACGCGTTCGACAGTCTTGAACCGCCGCACTATACGCGGACGGGATAGTAGATAAAATAATCCGAGATTGTAAAACGCACTGCAGGAATGAAAAAAGGGGCGGGCCGCCGGAAAGGCGTCCCGCCCCTTATTTTTGGCGACGAATTTTCTACTTGCTCGGCGGAACAGCAGCGGCGCTGAGCCGCTGGTCA
The DNA here is from genome assembly GCA_963756955.1 of uncultured Alphaproteobacteria bacterium. Taxonomy (GTDB): domain Bacteria; phylum Pseudomonadota; class Alphaproteobacteria; order Rhizobiales; family Beijerinckiaceae; genus Roseiarcus. The sequence goes on along the minus strand of CAVWPU010000010.1, from coordinate 193,190 downwards.
CGCCTTCGCTGATGCAAATTTGAGCAGGCTCAGCGGACGGGGCCTGCACGCTCGACTGCTTAGCGGCGGCCTTACAGCGTCCTTCCGCCTCGCCCTCCGCCCAGTTTCGTTGCGTCTCGTCGATATAAGCGTCCAGCCGCCCCTCGCTGATCGCGAGCCGGGCGCCCGCCATGAGGTCCTGATAATAGGCGAGGTTGATTTCGGTCAGGCCCATCATCGCGAGGATCTCGCCCGACTTGACCAGATGGCGCCAATAGGCGCGGGAATAGTCGCGCGCCATCGGCGACGACGACAGCGGATCGACCGGGCGCGGATCGTCGGCGAAGCGCGCGTTGCGCAGGTTGAGACGGCCCCGGCGGGTGAACACCATCCCGTGCCGTCCCGGCGCGGGTCGGCATCACGCAATCGAACATGTCGACGCCGCGCCTCATCGCCTGAAGCAGATCGTCGGGCGTTCCGACGCCCATGAGATAGCGCGGCTTGTCGAAGGGCAGATGCGGGACCACGACGTCGAGCGTGTCGAGCATCGCCGCCTGCGGCTCGCCGACCGCCAAGTCCGCCGATCGAATAGCCGTGAAAGTCCATCTCGACGAGCGCCTCGGCGCTGAACACGCGAAGGTCTTTCTCCGTGCCCGCCCTGAACGATGCCGAAGATCGCCCGGCCCGGCTGCTGGCCGAAGGCGTCCTTCGAACGCTCGGCCCAGCGGAGCGAGAGGCGCATCGCGCGCTCGGCCTCCTCGTACGAGCACGGCAGTCGCACGCACTCGTCGAGCTGCATCTGGATGTCCGAGCCGAGCAGGCGCTGCACCTCCATCGAACGCTCGGGCGTCAGCTCATGCCGCGATCCGTCGATATGCGACTGGAAGGTCACGCCGCGCTCGCTGAGCTTGCGCAGCTTGGCGAGGCTCATCACCTGAAAGCCGCCGGAATCGGTGAGGATCGGGATGCGGCCAGTTCATGAATTTGTGCAGGCCGCCGAGCGCCGCGATCCGCTCGGCCCCCGGCGCCAGCATCAAGTGATAGGTGTTGGAGAGCACGATGTCGTAGCCGAGCGCCCGCACCGCATTCGGGTGCATCGCCTTGACGGTCGCGGCGGTGCCGACCGGCATGAAGGCGGGCGTGCGGATGATTCCGCGCGGCGTGGAGATTTCGCCGACCCGCGCCTTCCCGTCGGTCGCCTGGACGGCGAAGGAAAATTCGGCGCTCAAGGGCGCGGCCTCGTCAAGCTCGCGTCGGCGCGGCTCAAGAGGCAGGCGTCGCCATAGGAATAAAAGCGGTAGCCGGTTTGCACCGCGTGGGCGTAGGCCGCGCTGCATCGTCTTGAGCCCGCTGAAAGCCGAGACGAGCATGAACAAAGTCGACCGCGGCAAATGAAAGTTGGTCATGAGCGCGTCGACGCAGCGAAACTCGATAGCCGGGGGTGATGAAAATATCCGTCTCGCCCGAAAACGGCCGAAGCCGCCCGTTCTCGTCGGCGGCGCTTTCGAGGATGCGCGCGGACGTCGTGCCGACGCAGACGATCCGGCCTCCGGCTTCCCGCACGGCGTTCAGCGCTTCGGCTGTGGCCGCGCTGATCGAACCCCATTCGGAATGCATCTTGTGGTCGCGCGTATCCTCGACCCTGACGGGCGCGAAGGTGCCTGCGCCGACATGCAACGTCACCTTATGCAGCGCGACGCCGCGCGCCGCGAGGCGGGCGACCAGCGACGGGGTGAAATGCAGCCCCGCCGTCGGCGCCGCGACCGCGCCAGGTTTGGCCGCGAACATCGTCTGGTAGTCGGCGCGGTCGCTTGGCGACAACGCGCGCCGCGAGGCGATGTAGGGCGGCAGAGGGGGCGCGCCAAGGCGCTCGATCGCCTCGTCCAGCGCCGCGCCGGCGAACTCGAAGCGCAGCAGAACCTCGCCCGCTTCGCCTTTGTCCTCCACCTCCGCGTCGAGCGCCGCGAGAAGGCAGGCCGAGCTTTCGCGCGCTCTCGCCGAAACGGATGCGCTCGCCGACTTTGAGCTTCTTGGCGGGCCGCACGAGCGCCCGCCACCGGCGATCGTCGACGCGCTCGATCAGGGTCGCTTCGATCGAGGCGATCGCTTCGCCCCGGACCCGGACGCCATCGAGCCGCGCCGCGATGACGCGCGTATCGTTGACGACCAGCGCATCGCGCGGGCGTCAGCAAATCCGGCAGATCGCGCACGTGCGCATCCGTCAAGCGCGCCGTCGGGGCCGACAACCAGCATCCGCGCGCTGTCCCGCGGGATTGCAGGAGCGAGCGCGATGCGGTCGGCGGGAAGAACGAAATCGAAGGCGTCGACGCGCATCGCGGTCATCGCCACCCTGTGGAGATCGGTCAATCCGTCAGGCCGCGGCCTCGTGACAGAGATCGTCGCCGGCTCTCAGCTCAGCGTCGCCTTGACGATCTTGTCGGGATCGCGGACGGGCTCGCCGCGCTTGATCTTGTCGACGTTCTCCATGCCCGAGACGACCTTGCCCCAGACGGTATATTGCTTGTTGAGGAAGGCGGCGTCGCCGAAGCAGATGAAGAACTGCGAATTGGCCGAATCCGGGCTCGAGGCGCGGGCCATCGAGACTGTGCCGCGCACGTGCGGCTCGGCGTTGAACTCGGCCTTGAGGTTCGGGTACTTCGAACCGCCGGTCCCGGTTCCGTTCGGGCAACCGGTCTGGGCCATGAAGCCGTCGATCACCCGGTGAAAGACGATGCCGTCGTAGAACCCTTCGGACACCAGCTTCTTGATATGCGCGACGTGGCCCGGCGCGAGCGCCGGGTTCATCTCGATCACCACCGGGCCCTTGGTCGTCTCGAGGGTCAGTGTATCGCCAGCGCTGCTCATGTCGTTGTTCCTTATTGCTTCGCGCGACGCCATGCGCATACGTCACGATCTTGTCGGGATTGTCGACCGCGCCGTTGTTGCCCTGGGTTCCCGCCTTGATCTTGTCGACGGCGTCCATCCCCGACGTGACCTCGCCGAAGGCGGTGTATTTGCCGTCGAGGAACCCGCCGTCGCCGAACATGATGAAGAACTGCGAATTGGCGGAATCCGGATCGTCGGTGCGCGCCATGCCGAGGATGCCGCGCTTGAAATGGGTCTGGTTGAACTCGGCCGGCAGGTTGGGCAGCTTCGAGCCGCCCGCCGCCGGTGCCGGTCGGATCGCCGGTCTGGGCCATGAAGCCCGGAATGACGCGATGGAACGTCGAGGCCGTCGTAGAACTTGTCCTTCACCAGCGTCTTGAACTGCGCGACGGTCTTCGGCGCCCAGTCGGGGTGAAGCTTGATCGTGACCTTGCCGTGCTTCGTCGTGAGGATGACTGTATTGTCGGCATCCTCGGCGGCCCAGGCGGCCGAAACGGCGAGAAGAGGAAGCGCAGAGCGCGGCGCGTCGGCTGCAAGCGAACATGAACGAGCCTTTTGAAGAGCGGCCGGATCGCCGCGGGCGGCTTGATAGCAGGTTAAAGAGGCATTGCAACCCGCGCCGCGCAGGGACCGCTCTGAAAGGAGGCAGGCGTGCGGAAATTTCGCGCTTTCGCAGTCTGTCAGGTCTGATAGTATACATGCGTCATCATTCCGCACGCAGAGGCCGCCTCCGAGCGATATGTCCCGCACCTGTCTCGCCCTGGCCGCATTCGCCGCGCTGATCGCTTCACGGCGCCGGCTTTGGCGGCCGGCGCCGGTGACACGCCAATGCGACTATAAGGGAGAGGGCAAACTCGGGCCGCTGGTCGTCGCCTATGACGAAAGCCGCCCATCTGGTGCGGGTGACCACCGCCGATGGCCGGCTCTGGCTCTACCAGGACGGGGCGATCGGCCGGCTCGGCCCGTCGATAGCCGCAGCCGACGATCCAGGACCGGTCCAGCAATTCGTGATCGAGCGGGCCGGCCGAGTGGAGGTCGGCTTCCGCTGGCCCGATGACGGCACGACCGGCCATCTCGCCTATTTCGACCCGGCCGCGTTCAAGAATCCAGCGAAGCGCTGCGTCTGGCGCTCGCTCTGGGACTTCGCGATGGGGTGAAGAGGCTGGCCGACGTGGTCAGCCCGGGTCCTCACATGCCGGCGGTCCGCTGCGGCGCCGGGTCGCGATAGTAAGTGTTGAGGATCGACAGGCGCGGCTTCTCGACAGGGACCGAAATCGCCTCGCGCCCGTGCCAACTTGACCTCAAGAGCGAATAAGCCGGGTGGATGACGACGAACGCGTAGCCCGTGTTCGGCAGGAAGGGCAATGTCTTGTCCTTCGCCAGACCATAGGATTTCCAAGCGAAGATCGCCCATCGGCGAGATCTTGTAGATGGTCGTGCCAAGCTCGCGCTGCGAGTCGTCCTGAGGCAGGTAGATCTGCATCGTCAGGACCTTCCGGCGGGTGTCGGGATGGGGCTTGATCGCGTAGCCGTTGAGGTCGGTGTAAAGCACCGGCCGCGGATGCATCGGGATCGGCCAGTCCCTCGCCGCTTCGCTTGGAGCGGATGCGAAATCCCTCGTCGAGCTTCTCCCGCAGCGCCGAGGCGATCTCAGTCGAAGCCAGCACCCGCCGCACGATTCCCCAAAGCGCGCGGCTCTCCTCCGAGCCTGGATCGCTTCGCTCGTCGTAGAGAGCGTACTCTCGCCGCGTTCCATCCCCGTTCAGTCCGGCGAAGCGGTCGACGTCGGGGAACCGCTGAACCAGGCGGGCGTAAAAGTCGCTCGGGAAGAAGTCGCGAAAACGAATCAGCGGATAGGGCTTACGAAACGCCTCGGCGTTGAGGATCGCCTTCGTCGCGGATTCGAGCACCCGTGGGAACTCATCCTCTGCCGGGTCATTGAGATAAGAACCCGTTTTTTCGCTGGCCTCGGCCACACCCATCATATCTTGCCTCAATCGCGATCTCGATCGACCAACAGCCTTATAAACCGGCCGAGGGAGTAAGCCCAAGTTTTCCGGAACTCAAATCGGCCCGCTCTCGGGAGGCCCGCTTGACAGAGGCTCGGGGGTCGTCGCAATCAGCCGCCCCCGGCCGCGCCGCCCACCAGCTGACCGAGTGATGAGCCTTCCGACAAACCTGCGCCATCGGCTGGAATATGCCGGATTCCGGCTCATCCAGGCGGCGATTGTCGCGTTGCCGCTCGAGGCCGCCTCGCGCTGGTCCGGCGCCTCATGGCGCCTGATCGCGCCGCGCCTCTACCGCCAGAAGCGCGTTTTGAACAACCTCGCGCTCGCCTATCCGGAGATGCCGCTCGAGGAACGCGAGCGGATTGCGGCCGACATGTGGGATAATCTCGGCCGCACGTTTGCCGAAAGCTTTCGCATTCGGAAGATCATGGAAGAGGGACGAATTCGAGTTCGAATCGCAGGCGCAGCTCGACGAAATGATTCGGGGCGGACCGTGCGTCGTCTGCGGCCTGCATCTCGGCAACTGGGAGCTCGTCGCCTATACCGGAAAGCTGATGGGAGCGCCGTTCACGGCCGTCTATCAACGGCTCAGCAACCCTTATGTCGACGCGGCGACGCGCGAGCTGCGGCAACCGCTCTACGATGGGCGCCTCCTGCCGAAGACCCCGGTGACGGCGCGGGCGCTGCTGAAGACCGCGAAGAGCGGGGGCTATCCCGCATTCCTCGCCGACCTCCGCGACGACAACGGCGCCGCCATTCCATTTTTCGGCGCGCCAGCGCGTTCGACCGTTTTTCCAGCCCTCCTCGCCCGCACGACCGGCCTGCCCCTTTACGCAGGCGCCGCGTTCCGACGCCCCAATGTGCGATTCACCATCCGCGTGAAACGCATCCCGATCCCTGAGACCAACGATCGCGAGGCTGACGCCGTCGTCGCCACCGCCGCTATGCATAAGCAGTTCGAAGCCTTCATCCGCGACGCGCCCGAGCAGTGGATGTGGGCCCACCGGAAGTGGGATTAGCTCCTCTCGGCGGATCGAGCTCGCGGCGTACGAGACCGAGCCGTCGTTTGGGATCCCTCCTAGACCATGCCGTCAGCAGGGAGTATGCCGTGGAAGCTCCCGAGGGCTGGGAGAAAGCATCGGATTGCATTTCAATGCGCGCCATGCGGGGCCGAAGGATCGGCGTCCGTTCGCGCGGGAGCAGGTCGCGCCATGGCGAAGCGGACGTTCCGGATCATCCTCATCAAGCCATCGCACTATGACGACGACGGCTACGTGATCCAATGGCGCCGCTCGACCATCCCTTCAAACAGCCTCGCCAGCGTCCACGGGCTCTTGGCCAATTGCGCCGAGGAGCAGGCTCTCGGCCCGGACGTCGACATCGAGATCGAAACCTATGACGAGACGCAACACGGTCATCGACGCGCGGAAGGCGGCCGCGCGGATAAAAGCCGCCGGCAGCGGATTTGTCGGCCTCGTCGGCGTTCAGTCGAACCAGTTTCCTCGCGCCCTCGATCTCGCGCGCAAGTTCCGCGCGGCAGGCGTGCCCGTCGTGATCGGCGGATTCCATGTCTCGGGCTGCATATCGATGCTTCCAGACCTGCCGCCGGATCTGAAAGAAGCGCAGGCTTTGGGCGTCATCCTTTACGCCGGCGAGGCCGAGGGGCGGATCACGGACCTGCTTCACGACATCGACTTCGAACCGGGCGAAGCCGCTTTACAATTACCTCCACGACATGCCCGGCATGGAGGCGGCCGCGATCCCCGTGTTGCCTCGCCAAGTCGTGACGCGGATCGTCGGCCATTACGCGAGCTTCGACGCGGGCCGCGGTTGCCCCTTCCAGTGCAGCTTCTGCACGATCATCAATGTGCAGGGCCGCAAGTCGCGCTATCGCACCGCCGACGACGTCGAAGCGATCATCCGCGCCAACTCCGGTCGCGGCATTTCCCACTATTTTGTCACCGACGACAATTTCGCCCGCAACCGGAATTGGGAGCCGATTCTCGATCGCCTCATCGATTTGCGGGAGAATCAGGGTTTTCGGATCAAGCTCATCCTGCAAGTCGACACGCTCTGCCACAGGATTCCGAACTTCATCGAGAAGGCGGCGCGCGCCGGCTGCAACGCGGTCTTCATCGGGCTTGAGAACATCAATCCCGAATTGCTTCAGGGCGCCAAGAAGCGGCAGAACAAGATCTGGGAATACCGCGTCATGCTGCAGGCCTGGCGCAAGCAGAAGGTGATGACCTGGGCGGGTTACATTCTTGGCTTTCCGACCGACACGCCGGAGACCATCGCCCGCGACATCGAAATCATCAAAAGAGAATTGCCGCTCGACATCCTCGAATTCTTTTTCCTGACCCCCCTCCCCGGCTCCGAAGATCACAAGAACCTCTACCTCAAAGGGGTCCCGATGGACCCGGACATGAACAATTACGATCTCGAGCATGTCTGCACCGCCCATCCGCGCATGTCGGATGACGAGTGGAGGGAGGTCTATCGCGACGCTTGGGCCCGCTATTACACCGACGAGCACGTCGAAACCGTGCTGCGGCGAGCCGTGGTGAGCGGCATCAAGCCGCGCAAGATCGCGGACGTCATGGCGGTTTTCTCAGCCGCCTCGCGCATCGAGCGCGTTCACCCGCTGCAATGCGGCGTCCTTCGCGTCAAAGTGAGGACCGAGCGTCGGCACGGAATGCCGATCGTCAATCCTTTGCTGTTCTATCCTATGCGAACAATCGAATTCGTCACGGTGGTGGCGAAATGGCTGAGCCTCGGGCTGCGCTATCACCGGATCAAGAAGCGCGTCCTCGCCGATCCCTCGAACAGAGACTATGTCGACGAGGCGACGCGACCTGTGCTGGCCGAGGGAAGCGAGAACGATGACGATTTTGTCGCAGTGTTCGCCGATAAGATCCCGGATACGCATGGCGCCCCAAAAAGGCAGACCGTCGGAGCTTCGTAACGGCGCTGAACGGAGAAGCGTCCCTCTCGCTCCCGCTCATTGATTCTCGCAATTGGCGTCGCGGTAGACGGGCGCCTAAGGGCCAGCGATGACATTTCTTCCGTCTCAGCTTCCGTTGATTCAGGCGCCGATGGCGAGCGCGCAGGACGCGGTGCTTGCAATCGCGGTCTGCAAGGCGGGCGGACTGGGCTCATTGCCGGCGGCCATGCTGACGCCAGATCGCCTACGCGAGCAGATCGCCCAGGTCAGGAAGGCGACGAGCGCGCCTTTCAACGTGAACTTCTTTTGCCATGCCGAGCCTGCGCCCGATCCGGAGATCGAGGCGCGCTGGCGCGAGCGGCTTGCGCCCTATTATGCCGAGGCCGGCGTCGATCCCTCCGCCATTCCTGCCGGACCGGCCCGCGCGCCATTCAACGAGCGCTTTGTGCGCCGTCATCGAAGAGGCGCGGCCGGCAGTGGTGAGCTTTCATTTCGGCTTGCCGTCCGCCGACTTGTTGACGCGCGTCAAGGCGACCGGGGCGCTCATTCTTTCGTCCGCCACGACCGTCGCCGAGGCGCGCTGGCTCGAGCAGAATGGCGTGGACGCAATCATTGCCCAGGGGCGCGAGGCCGGCGGGCATCGCGGCATGTTTCTGTCCGACGACATTGACGCCCAACCCGGCCTGATTGCGCTCCTGCCGCAAGTGCGCGACGCGGTGCGCGTGCCGGTCGTGGCGGCCGGCGGCATCAGCGACGGGCGCGGCAATCGCGGCCGCCTTCGCGCTCGGCGCCGACGCGGTTCAGATCGGCACCGCTTATCTTCGCACGCCCGGAGGCGACGACTTCGCCGATGCATCGCGCAGCGCTCGCAAACGCGAGAGACGATGCGACGCGGCTGACGAACGTGTTCACCGGCCGACCCGCGCGCGGCCTCGTCAATCGGTTCGTGGCCGAGGTCGGGCCGATGTGCGAAGACGCGCCGCAATTTCCCTTGGCGGCGGCAGCCGCGGCGCCGCTGCGGGCTGCGGCCGAAAAACTCGGCAGCAGCGATTTCTCGCCGCTCTGGGCGGGCGAGGCGGCGGCGCTCGCACGCGATGAGGGCGCCGAGGCGTTGACGCGTCGGCTATGGGCGGAGGGACAAGCGGTGATGACGGCGTTGAGCGGGCGCACCCTGCGCGTGAAGGACATCCGCTAACCGTACTCGCTCGCCCGCCGTCGAGGCGGATGACGACCTCCGTTAGCCGTCACTCCGCCGCTGTGGCGTGCTCCCGCTTCGGCGCGCCGTGCGTGTCGGGGATCTTGTCGGCGTAGCCGGCGACGAAATCGTGGTCGTGGTCGACCTCGGCCGCGGGCTTGAGCGCCTCGTCCACGTAAGCCGCGCCGTCCTTGTCGGCGAGCACGCGGCGCAGGATCGCGCGATAGCGCAGGGCGAGCGCCGCCCATTTTCCGGCGACCTGACAGAAAGTCCCACGCGCGCCAGGGATAGAACACCAGCGGGTTCACGACCGGCAGCCCGTGCCGGCGCTGCGTCCTGATCTTGCGCCGCACATAGCCGAACTGCAGCGGATGCACGCGCTCGATCCGCGACGAGCCGGAGAACACCGTCATCGCGTCGGTGATCTTGCGCGGGCTGATGCCGCTCGCGACCGCGCGGCGCAGAACGGTCTCGACATGCGCGTCCGAATAATAGCGCTTCCAGGCGTCGCGATAGACGCCGCGCCACGTCTCCGCCGACATGATCGGGTGCTCGGCGCAGACATGTTCGAGATCGTAATTGTTCATGTCGGCTTCCATCCACGCGCCCTTGAGATGAAGGGTCTTGTGGTCCTCCGAGCCCGGCAGCGGCGTGAGGAAGAAGAATTCGAGGATGTCGATCGGCAGTTCGCGCTTGATGGTGTCGATGTCGCGGGCGATCGATTCCGGCGTGTCGGTGGGAAAGCCGAGGATGTAGCCGGCCCAGGTCATGACCTTGCGCGCGCCGCCAGGCTGCAGCATCTCGCGATATTCCCAGATCTTGTTCTGGCGCTTCTTGGCGCCCATCAGCGACGCAGGATTGATGTTCTCAAGCCCGATGAAGACCGCGTTGCAGCCGGCCCGCGCCGCCTTCTCGATGAAGCCCGGGATCCTGTGGCAGAGCGTATCGACCTGAAGCAGAAGCCGGATCCGGAAGCCCTGATTCTCCCTGCAGTTCGATCAGCCGATCGAGGATCGGCTCCCAGTTGCGGTTGCGGGCGAAATTGTCGTCGGTGACGAAAAAGCGCGTGACGCCCTGCGCGGCGTTGGCGCGCACGATCGCCTCGACGTCGTCAGGCGTGCGATAGCGCGACTTGCGCCCCTGGACGTTGATGATGGTGCAGAAGCTGCACTGGAACGGGCAGCCGCGTCCGGCGTCGAAGCTCGTGTAGTGGCCGGCGACCCTGGTCACGACCGGGCGCGGCAGCACCGGAATCGCCGCGGCGGCCATGTCGGGCATGTCGTTCAGGTAATTGTAGACAGGCTTCGGCTTGCCCGAATCGACGTCCTTGAGGAACTCCGCGAGCCGGCCTTCGCCCTCGCCCGCATACAGGATCATGCCGAGCGCCTGCGCCTCTTTCAGGTCCGGCGGCAGTTCGGGCAGCATGGCGATGCAGCCCGAGACATGGAAGCCGCCGACGGCGACGGTCACGCCCTGCTTGCGAAACTGGCGCCCGATATCGAGGGCGCGGGGAAACTGATTCGACTGCACGCCGACCAGAGCGACCATTCCGCTGTCGGCGAGAATGCGCTTGGAAACCGCCGGAAAATCGATGATCGTGTTGCACTCGTCGTAGATCTCGAACGCGATGTCGACGTCGGGGCCGAGCACGCGCGCTTCGGCGCATTCCAGCAACAGGCCGTAGACGCTGGCCAGGCTGTTCGAGGGGATCGTCGAGCGGCGCCACTGGATGACATAGCCATCGTCGTCGTAATGCGACGGCTTGATCAGAACGATCGTGAACTTGCGCTTGGCCAAGGATCACCTCACGAAAGTCGAACGTTCGTGGCCGCCAAGGCTTGCAGAGTCGGCCGGCCCGTCGATGATCCTGTCCCTTCCATAGAGAACCGGCAACGTCAATTGCTGGCGGCCGTCACCGCCGGCCCACGCGCTTTCACCCATAGGTGTGAACTTTGGCAGGCGCTCATGTCTCACCGGGCCCGACCGCTACCTATTCAAGGGAACAGATGGTATTGTTTTCCTCATTCCATCTCGCCCGGGCGGAAGCGAAATCAATGCGTTGCTACGTCTCATACGCCTGGGCCGACGAAGCCAATCCGGATCGCGAGGCGCAGGTTGACGCCCTGGTCGAGCGCAGCGCAGAGCAAACGGCATCGACATCGTCCGGGACAAGGATGCGCTCAAAGCCGGCAGATCGTATTTCCGACTTCATGCGCAAAATCGGCGGCGGCGATCGCGTCTTCGTTTTCTTGAGCCACAAATATCTCACATCTCCATTCTGCATGAACGAGTTGTTTCTAATCTGGAGGAACAGCCGGGAGGACGAGAGTGATTTTCTGGAACGCGTTCGCGTCTATAAGCTCGACGACGCCAAGTTCGAGCAGTTCGAAGATCGGCTCAGCTACGCCAAATACTGGCGGGGCGAGCACGACAGGCTCAAAGAGATCATCAAGGGCTCGTTGTCGGAAGTGTCCGATTTCGACTACAAGCGCTTCCGTCTCATGGAGCAATTCGCGACGAACATCGGAGACATCCTTGCGCTGTTCTCGGACACGGTCCGTCCGCGAAGTTTCAACGAATTTCGTGACATACGGCTTCGCGGACGCCGCCTCATCCAGCCAATCCGGCCGGCTCAGCGCCGCGACGCGCCGCGCAACGCCGCCGTCGCCAGCCCGAAGCGGGCCTCTCATCGAACGCGGCGCGGCCGGCAATGTGCGACCGTCCGTCCGTCGAACCACCTTTGGAACCACGCGAAGGAGCGTCCCCACTCCCCCGCGATCGCGGCGTTTCAAAATGGCCGACGAGGCTGACGGCTCTCCTGATCTTGGTATTGGTTGGCATTGGCGCGGGGTATCTGGCCTTGAATAGGGACGCCGGACCGCCTGACCATTCCGCCGACAAGCCGAACAATGGCCATCCCGTACTCAACCCTCCGCGAACACGGCTTGGTGCTACCAGGAGCATCAGAAGACGGGAGTGTATTTTGTCGCCTGCCACAAGCAGCAAGCCGATTGCGTCAAGGCCAGAGGCGAAGACAATCCTCTGCCGGGAACGGGTTGCGAGCAGGTGGACCTCGCCAAGGCGCAGTGGGATCCATCCCAGGGAGGTCTGCTCGGGTCTCAATATCAAACGGCAAACGCTCCCTTCCCGAATCCCTTTCCGCAAATAGCTGAGACCACGGCTCCGTTTCGGAACGCCGCTCAATATTCTGTCTACATTCAGTTTGCAGGATACGATCGATCGCTGATCAAATCACTCGAAGGCACGCTCTCAAAACAGAACTGGAACGTCCAAGTCGGCGAAAACACGCAAAACGCCGTGAGGCTATCCGAGGTGCGGTACCATGACGCGCAGCAGAAAGCGGCAGCGGATGCTTTGGCCTCAGCCATCAACACAACCGGTGTCTTGAACACGCCGGTAAAGACCCTCGCTGTGCCCGCCGTCCAACCCGCCGTCCTCGAAGTTTGGGTCGGGCAACGTTAAACGGTCCTTGTCATCGGCAAAGGGAGCAACATGAACATCGTCGTCGAACCGTCTGAAGCGGCGGGAATGAGCGCCCGGCGCCTGGAGCGCATCCGTCCGGCCATGCAGGCCTATGTCGACCGCGGCATCTACGCCGGGATCACCACGCTGATCGCGCGCCGCGGCAAGATCGTGCACTCAGGCCAGTTCGGCTGGCGCGACAAAGAGGCGGGCCAGGCCATGACCGCCGACACCATCTTCCGCCTTTACTCGATGACCAAGCCGATTGTCTGCATCGCGCTGATGACCTTGCTCGAGGAAGGGCGCGTCAGGCTGATCGATCCGCTGGCGAAATACATTCCAGCCTTCGGCGCGGTGAAGGTCCTGGAGCCCGACGGCAGTCTTGCCGCCCCGGTTCGCCCGATTCTGGTCCGCGATCTGATGACCCACATGAGCGGCCTCTCCTACCATTTCGTCGAGGAAGCCGGCGTCGGCAAAATGTACTTGGAAGCCAAGCTGTTGGACGCGCAATCCTCGCTTGAAGCGGCCATTGAGGATCTCGCGCGGTTTCCGCTCGCCTTCCAGCCGGGGTCGCGCTGGCGCTACAGCGTCGGCATCGACGTCGCCGCCCGAGTGATCGAGGTGATCTCTGGCCGTCCGCTCGGCGATTTTTTGCAGGAACGCCTGTTCGAGCCGTTGGGAATGACCGACACGGCCTTCGGCGTCGCGCCGGAGAAGTCGGAGCCGTGTGGCCGCGATGTATGGCCGCCCCGACGTGATCACGCCGGGCCCCACCATGGGCAGCGAGTTCGCGGCCTGGATGGACGGCGTCAACGATCGCATCGACGTGTCGAAGTCCTATCCGGTCGATTCGCCCGACGTGTTCGTGCGTGGCGGCCATGGCCTGTTCAGCACGATCGGCGACTATTTCCGCTTCGCCCAGATGCTGGCCAATGGCGGCGAATTCGACGGCGAGCGCATCATCGGACGCAAGACGCTCGAGTTGATGCACGCGAACTATGTGCCGGCGTCGCTCCTGCCGCTCGAGATTGGCGGCCTGCCGATGCCTGGCTATGGCTTTGGCCTCGGCTCGCGGGTGTTGCTCGATGTCGCGCAATCGAGCGCGCCGGGCTCGGTCGGCGAGTTCGGCTGGTCCGGGGCGGCGAAGACCCACTATTGGGTCGATCCGAAGGAAGAGGTCGTCGGCCTCTTCATGACGCAGTCGATGATGAGCTTCGATCTGCCGGAGTTGGACCTGCGGGCGCTGGCGTATCAGGCGATCGACGATTAGGACAACCAGTTGACCGTCATCGCGAGGAGCGTCAGCGACGCGGCGATCCAGGGATCGTCAAGCGCCCTACGTACCGGACCGGATTGCTTCGCTGCGCTCGCAATGACAGCGTGCTCACTAAACTCAAGGAGCCGTCGCGCTTGCGCATCGCCACCTGGAACGTCAATTCCGTCCGCCAACGGCTGCCGCACCTCCTCGCCTACCTGAAGGAGGTGCAGCCCGACGTTCTTTGCCTGCAGGAAATCAAGTGCCTCGACGAGCAGTTCCCGCGGATGGAGATCGAGGAGCTCGGCTACAACATCGAGACCCACGGGCAGAAGACGTTCAACGGCGTCGCCATTCTCTCCAAGCGCCCGTTCGAGGTCGCGCGCGGCCTGCCGGGCGACGAGAACGACTCGCAGTCGCGCTATATCGAGGCGGTCGTCCCGGCCGGCGACGGCGTGGTGCGGGTCGCCTGCGTCTATCTGCCGAACGGCAACCCTGTCGGCACGGAGAAATACCCCTATAAGCTCGCCTTCCTGGAGCGGCTCATCATCCACACCCGCGAGCTCCTCGAATATGAGGAGCCGCTGGTGCTGGCGGGCGATTTCAATGTCATTCCCGACGCGCGCGACGCCACGCGGCCCGAGGATTGGGTCAACGACGCGCTGTTTTGCCGCAGACGCGGTTCAAGTTCCGCGAGCTCATCTCGCTCGGCCTGACCGACGCGCTGCGCGCGACGACCGACGCCGCCGGCCTCTACACCTTCTGGGATTATCAGGCGGGCGCCTGGCAGAAGAACAACGGCATCCGCATCGACCATCTGCTCTTGTCCCCGCAGGCCGCCGACAAGCTGCAATCGGTCACGATCGACAAGGAGATGCGCGGGCGCGACAAGGCCTCCGACCACACGCCGATCCGGGTCGATCTGGCGGCGTGAGGCGACGTCTGGAGGGGCGTCATGAATCTGTCGCAGCTTGTTCGACCTTAGCCGGCAAGACGGCGCTGATCACCGGCTCCTCCGAGGGGCTTGGGCTCGTCGATGGCGCGGGGCCTTGCGGCGGCGGGCGCGGCGATCATTCTCAACGGCCGCGACGAGCAGAAGCTGGCAAACGCGGCCAAGTCATTTGCGGATGCCGGGCATAAGGTCGCAGTCGCGCGCCTTCGACGTCGCCGACGAAGCGGCGGTCCTCGCCGCGTTCGAGCATTTCGACGCGGCAGGCGTCGAGATCGACATTCTCGTCAACAACGCCGGCATTCAGCTCCGCAAGCCCATGGTGGATCTCAAGACCGACGAATGGCGCCGCGTGGTCGAGATCCACCTCACCGGCTCATTCCAGGTCGGCCGCGAGGCGGCGAAGCGCATGATCGCGCGCGGGCGCGGCGGCAAGATCATCAACATCGCCTCGCTCGCGAGCGAGGTCGCGCGCGCGACCATCTCGCCCTATGTCGCCGCGAAGGGCGGCGTCAGGATGCTGACGCGCTCCATGGCGGCGGAATGGGCGAAGCACGACATCCAGGCCAACGCGATCGGCCCCGGCTACATCGCGACCGAAATGAACCGGGCGCTGCTCGACGACCCCAAGTTCGACGCCTGGGTCAAAGGCCGCACGCCGTCTGGGCGGTGGGGCACGCCGGACGACCTCATCGGCGTCACCGTGTTCCTCGCCTCGCGGGCTTCGGACTACGTGAACGGGCAGATCATTTATGTCGACGGCGGCCTGCTCGCCGTGATTTGATTGGCGTCATGACTGCGGCGCAGCCAACGATCAGCGGTTCGGGCGGCGTTTCGCTCGCGGAACGGTTGCGCGCCTCAACGCCCGCGATCCTGTTCGGCTTGCGGATGTGGGCTTCCGTCTGCGTCGCCCTCTACGTCGCCTTTGCGCTTGAGCTCAGCGAGCCCTCCTGGGCGGCGACCACGGCCGCGCTGGTCTGCCAGCCGGTGCTGGGGGCGTCGCTGCGCAAATCGATGTTCCGAATGATCGGCACCGTGGTCGGCGCCGTTGCGATCGTGGTCCTCGCCGCCCTGTGTCGGCAGGACCGGGTGGCCTTCCTCGTCGGACTGACGTTCTGGTGCGCGGCCTCCGGCTTTGTCGCGACGCTCTTGCGCAATTTCGCCGCTTACGCCGCCGCGCTCGCTGGCTACACGGCGGCGATCATCGCGATCGACGTTCTCGGCCCCGTGGGAAGCACGAACGGCATCGTCTTCATCTTCGCCATCGACCGCGCGCTCGAGATCTGCATCGGCATCGTCTCCGCCGGAGTCGTGCTTGCGCTCACCGATCTCGGGCATTCGCGACGGAAGCTCGCAGCGGAATTCGTCGGACTCTGTCGAGCGCGATCCTCGATGGGTTTACGGATTGTTTTGCGACCGCAAGCTCGAGCATCGACCAGTTTCGCGCGCTTCGTCGCGATCTCCTGCGGCGCGTCATCGCGCTCGATCCGATGATCGACGCGGCGATCGGCGAGGCGTCCGACCTGCGCTATCGTTCGGCGGTGCTGCAGCGGGCGGTGTCCGGCCTCATGGAGACGATCTCCGCCTGGCGGAAAGTGGCGTTTGCGCTGGCGCGGCACAGCGATGCAATGACGCCCGCGTGAGGCGCACGCCGTTCATGACCTGCTCCCGCAGGCGCGGCTTTCGCCTCACGCGATCGAGTCGACCGACGAGCCCGCGGAATTGCGCGGCGCCTGCTGCTCGGCCGTGCGGACGCTGACGCACTTCGACGCTGACACGCCGATGCAGAGGCTGCTGGCGGATAACGCCGCCGCCGGCATGCTTGGCATGGCCCGCGCCCTCAATGGCCTCACCGGCGTGATCGACCCCCGCGACATTATCCGCGTGAAAGGACGGGCGCATTTGCACGTCGCCGACTGGATGCCGGCGTTTGTCAACGCTTTGCGCGTCCTGTTCGCGGTCGGGGCGATCTCGCTCTTCTGGATCTTGAGCGCCTGGCCGAACGGCGTCGCGGCGATCACGTTCTGCGCCGTGATCGTCATCCTCTTGCCGCCGTCAGGCGACGTGGCCTATTCCAATTCGGTCTTGTTTCTTCAGGGAAGCGCTCTGAGCGCCGTCCTGTCCGCGATTGTGGTGTTCGGGATCCTGCCGAAGGTGATCGACCTTCCCCACGCTCTGTCTGACCCTCGGCCTTGTGCTCGTGCCCCTGGGCTTTCTGAACGCCCGGGGCTGGAAGCCGATGCTGACCTTCGCGGCGGCCGTCAACTTCCTGCCGATGCTCAACATCACGAACGGCATGACCTATGACGCGTCGGGGTTCTGGAACGGCGCGATCGCCATTCTTGCCGGCATCGCTTTCGGCGTCGTCGCCATGCTCGTCATCCCCCCGCTGTCGCCGGCGATCCGCACCCAGAGGCTGCTCTCGTTGATGCTCAAGGATTTCCGGCGGCTCGTGAGACGGGCGTCGCCAGGGAAGTCTGCCGATTGGGAGAACAAGGGCGTCGCTCGCCTGCTCGCGATGCCCGACAAGGCCGAGGCGCAGGAGCGCGCCGAACTTGCCGCGATCGTCGCGGTCGGCAAGGAGATCGTGCGCTTTCGCCAGATCGCGCCGCGCTTCGTCCCGAGCGCGATGGTCGACGCGGCGCTTGCGCCGCTCGCCGAAGGACGCAGCAGCGAAGCGATCGCGCGTCTCGACGACATCGACCGCCGGGTCGCCGCCCTGCCCCGCGCCAGATCCCGCATGCTGTTGAGCCTCAGGTCCAGCATCCTGGTGATTTCGGGCCAGCTCGGCGAATTCGCCTCCTATTTTGACCAGCCGCTGCGATGAGATTCAACGAAATCAACCTGTTCGGACTTTACGTCGCGCCGATTGCGGTGATCCTGGTCGTCGCCTGGGTGATCTATCTCCTGATCCGGCGCGCGGGCGACCGCTTCGGCCTGACCGAGCGGGTCTGGCACCCGGCGCTGTTTGAACTCGCGCTCTATGTTATGATTGTCTCGTCGATCGTCCTTGTCATGGCGCGCTGGGGGCGCTGATGTCCCGCGTCGAGTTGAAAGCCAACGTCATCGGGACCGCGCCCGCGATCAAGCGCCGGTCGGCCCTCGCGTCCGTGCATGCGCTGCCCGTTCTGGCGACTCTCGTCGCTGTCGCGCTGGCGGCGCTGCTCGGCTGGGGCGCGTGGCAATATTACATGGGGACGCCCTGGACGCGCGACGGCGCGGTGCGCGCCTATGTCGTGAAGGTCGCGCCGCAGGTCGCGGGCGAGATCGTCAGTCTGCCGATCGTCGACAACCAGTTCGTCCACAAGGGCGATCTTTTGATGCTGATCGACCCGAGGAACTATTCCATCGCCGTCCGCCAGGCGCAGGCGTCGGTCGAGCAGGCCCAGGCGGTCGCGGACAACGCGCGCGCCGAAATGATCCGACGCGAGAAGCTCAACGACATCGCGGTCACCATGGAGGAGCGGCAGACCTACATCAGCCAGGCGACCTCCGCCGAGGCGACTTACCAAACCGCGCTCGCGAATCTCGAGCAGGCGCGCATCAATTTCAAGCGCACGCAGGTCCGCTCGCCCGGTCAACGGCTATGTCACCAATCTTTCCGCCCAGCTCGGGAACTATGCCGACGTCGGAAGCCTCCAGCTCTCGGTCGTCAATTCGGATTCCTACTGGGTCGACGCCTATTTCGAGGAGACGTCGCTGAGCCGCATCCATGAAGGCGACGCGGCGACGGTCAAGCTGATGGGATACACGCCCCTGCTGCGCGGCAGGGTTCAGGGGCTCGCGCGCGGCGTCGACGTCCCCAATGCGACGCCGGACGCTTCGGGGCTCGCCTCGGTCAATCCGATCTTCACCTTCGTGCGCCTCGCCCAGCGCGTGCCGGTGCGCATTCACATCGATGAGGTTCCGGACGACGTCAAGCTTGTCGCCGGCATGACCGCGACGGTGCAGATCGAACCCTTCAAGGCGGCGCCGCTTTCAGATTCGAAACCCGCGCCTGGGAAAGTGGGCCAGGCCGACGTGCAGCCGGCTTCGTTCCAGACTCTCGCCGACGCGACGCCGCAGACCGCCCCCTCCGGGAGCCGCCAAACCGGCGACGACACCGTCGGCTCCGCCCGCGCAAGCCGCCAGCCCGCCTCGCGACGCAACCGCTCAACAGCCGCCCGGCGGCGTCGCTGGCCTCCGCCGCCGCAGCGCCAAGCTTCAGACGAATTGTCGGTGTCGCGCCCGCCCTCGCCGGAGGCCGCCGCCGCGGCGGAGGCGGCCGCGGCCGATCTCAAGACGCTCCAGCAGCAGATCGCCGCCTTCCCGCCCTCCGGAGCCGGCTCCGCCAAGAGCGACGGCGGGATGCCCTCAAGCGAATTTCTTGGGCAGACCTATGACCTCTTCGGCGGTCAAAGCGCGACGCCGAAACCCCGATCTCCCGACACGATCCGGCAGGCGCGCCCGCTCGAGATGGCGCCATTTGCCGCCCCGATCGCCGTAGTCGGTCGCCTTAGCGCTAACCATCTCCGAGAATTTCGATGCTGGAGGCGGACGGACTTCGGGCGCCCTCCCCATCTTAGGGCCCCGGTCTGTCTACCCTCTTTTGGCTATCGCCAGAAATTTCGTCTCGAATATACACTAATTCATACTGGCGAGCTTAAATCGCCATCCAATCCCGGCTCCGCATAGTCGCCGGGCTTAGGCGTCTCGCATTTCCAAGAAATCAACATTAACCCGCCGTCGCCCACGGCGGCGAAAGAGGAAGGTCGCCCTTATGCTCGCTGTCGACACTCAAACTCTGATGCCCAACACGCCCCTTATGGCGCCGCAAGAAACGGAGTCGATCGGCAATAAGGCGGCGGGCCGATCTCAGGTTTTGCTCATCTCGGACAAGGCGATCGCGACTTTTATCGGCGTCCGGTGGGATGGCGACAAGGTGCGCGGCATCCGGATGGAGCTGAGCGACGGTTCGTTCAAGCAGGCCGGCGGATACGACGATGGCAGCGGCAGTGTCGCTCAATATCATTTCGCGCCGAACGAAACGCTCGTCACGGCGCGGCTTAGAGACTCTGGGTACGGCTATGGAAGCTTGCGCCAGATTGAGTTTGAGACTTCCTGGAAGAAGACTTTCACCGCCGGTGCGGATGGCTTCGATCATGAGGCATCGCTCGCAGTCGAGAACGCTCGGAGCTTGTCGGATTCCACGCTTGGGTCAATCCAGACAACTTCATCAACGCGCTCGCCTTGATTGTCCGCTTGCCCTCAGCCGAAGCCCGTCGTACAGAGGCCATGGTTCGCGACGCGCTCCGTCGGCAATCAGGCGGCCGGCGGAAGCGAGGTCGATCTGGCGTCCACATCATCCGACGTGCGCGTTTTCTCGGTCCGTTGGGATGGCGACAAGGTCCGTGGGATCCGCATGGAATTGCGCGACGGCACGACCAAAAGCGCCGGAGGAATCGACGACGTCAATTATACGCTGACGCACCTACACGTTTGCGGAAGGCGAGACCTTGAAGTCGCTGTCATTCTCCAGCAGCGGATACGGTTATGGCAGCCTGCGGCGCCTGGAATTCACAACCAGCACCGGAGCCACCTTCACCGCCGGGCCTGACGGCATCGACGACCTTGTCACGGCGCCCGTTCTGGGCGCGCAACTCGTCGGATTTCACGCCTGGGTCAATCCGGACAATTTCATCAATGCAATCACGTTCCATGTGACGAACGACGCGCCATTAACGTCACTGTTCGCAATTATTCGCCATGGGCGTGCGCTTACGCCAACGGCGTCGTGACGGTCGACGGGAAGAACGCAATCCAGGTCATCGACGCCGGCGCCGACAAGCACGGGATGAACACGAGCCACAGCCGGGTCGTGCAGGTCCGGTCAGGCGACGTCAACGGATATTGCGCCTACGACGGCAGCGCAGAACTCACGATATCGGTGTTCGGCGACGCCACCTTCGAAGCCAAGTTCAGCGTCGATGACGGCGACGGCGTGGTCTACGGGCCGATCGCGAGCGTCAAGCCGCCGTACCGACAAATGGGCGCTGATGGACGCTTTGGTGCGCAAATACGCGCCGATTTACATGTTGAACGTCGACGAGGTCTATTGGCAGTCGACGATCGACGCTTTCCTGCCCAACATGATCCTGCAGACGGCGACGAGCGATACAGGCGCCAATTTGTCGACCTTCTACGACGGCCCCATGGATCGCAACGTCCTCGCCAAGCAGGCCCTGTTGCTTGGGCGCAGCGAACACCAACACGACGGCGTTCCTGCGCACGCGCGCCGATCTCAACCAGCCCTCGGATACGCAGGACTGGTTCAACAGCAAGCTGCCAACCAATCCCGCGCAAGTGACCGCCTATGCGGTGGTGGTCGAGGGCGCGCAGCAGCGACTCGATATCGTCTATTGGTGGTTCTTCAATTACAACCAGGGAAAGACCGTCGCGGGCACCAGTTGGGGCAATCATGTCTCCGACTGGGAGCACGTGAGGGTGAAGCTCGCCCAAGTTGACTTCACGAAGCCGCAAAACGAGTTGGTTGTCGGCGTGATGTACGATCACCATGGCAACCAGGACAATTTCAAGCCCGGTGATGGAAACACCGAATTCTCCGGTCGCCAGGTTCTGGTCCACCTCGCAAACGGCGATCACGAGGCCTATGCGAAAGCCGGCGTCTACGACCGCCCTATGGGCACGCACGACTATTGCAAGGACAACGCATACCGGTTCGATCAGCGCCAGGGGACGGTCGAGATCTATTTATGGAATGGCTCCGGCTTTGCTCCGGCGCCGTCCGGGGCGACTCCGGCCTTCAAGGACTCCGGCATGGCTCGACCTATCGCGGCCGCTGGGGCAACGCCCAGCGCGGCGATTTGCTTGGTCAGGTCGCCGTGCTCGAATCGGGACCCGAGGGAATATTCAGGCCCAGCGAATATCCCGCGCCGCTTCCCTTGGCTTAAGTCAGATCCCGCGCTGCCCGTGGCGATGGCGGGTCGGCCCGGGCGGCCCTCAGACGCGCCAGCTCCATCGAAATCAGAATAATGAGGATGACGACGACCAAACCGTCGCCCGCCAACAGAATAAGGACGACAGTCGCCGTCGGAATGATCGGCGTGAAACCGCCAAAAACCAGAAAGGTCGCCAGAGCCAGGACGAAAGCAGCGCCGACGACGACAATTCCAACGCGCCCGGTCGGCCGGGTGTCCTCCAGAAGCGCCGGCCCGCGCGCGTTGAGAGTGGTCGTTCCAGTCAAATCCGTGAACCGAAGGCCGCGAAACCCTTCGCGCGACGGCGAGCACCTTTAGCGCCTCCGTGGCAAACTGGCAACGATGTTGCCCAACTGCGACGCCTGGGTTGGCCCTCGAACGTCTTTTGCTGCTTACGCGAGAGCTTCGGCGGCTTAACCCCGTAATTTGCGTTCGGCGCTCGGGAAAGACTACCCAAAAACCGCGGCTTCGCCTTGCAATCGATTCACCGTGAAACCTCCGTCTGTTGAAGCGTGTGGCGTGAGGCGCCTTCAGAGTTGCGTCCAACCCCCGTCGACCGGAAGCTCGGCGCCGGTCGTGAAGGTCGCGTCGAACGCGAGGAAGAGGACGGCCTTGGCGATTTCCTCCGACGTCCCCCAGCGCTTCATGGGAACCATGCCCTTCATCTGCTCCTTGATCTGGGCGATCGTGTCTTTGTCGAGGCACATCTTGCTCAAGATCGGCGTGTCGGTGGGGCCGGGCGACACCGCGTTGACGCGGATCTCCCGAGGAAGAAGCTCAGTGGCGAGCACCCGAGCGAAGGATCGCAGCGCAGCCTTGGCGGCTGCGTAGGTGGCGTTGCCGGGCATTCCCTTGACGTTGGCGATCGAGGTCGTGAGGACGACTGAGCCTCCGCGATTGATCAGCGGCGCGAGCTTCTGCACCGTGAAAAAGGGGCCCTTGGCGTTCACGTTGAACATCTCGTCGTAGACGGCCTCGGTCACGCTCTCGAGAGGCGCTCGAATGCTGAACCCGGCGTTGACGAACAGCAGGTCGAAGGCGTCGAACTCGGCCTTCACCCGAGAGGCGAGGGCGTCGATGTCCGTCAACGACCGCGCGTCGCTCGAAACCACGATGGCGCCCTTCCCAAGCTCTTTCTGCGCCGAATCCAGGCCGGCCTGCGAGCGGCCCGTCACCAGAACGCGCGCGCCCCCATCGAGGAGCATCTTCGCCGTCGCGAGCCCCATGCCGCTCGTGCCGCCGATAATCACTGCCTTTTTATCTTGGTACCGTTCCATGCGGACTCTCCTTGCGACGCCAGGGGCGTCGAGATTATTTTGAACTATTTAGTATGATAATCAGGCGCGGAGGCTGCGGTCAAGAAATTTTTGAACTATTTATTTCAAAACTATCATAGGGCCCGTGACGAGCTCGTGGCTTCGGAGCGGAGAGAGCATTCATCGCCTCCTGCGCAGCGCTGCAGGGTTGTTGCTTCGGGCAAGGGCTGCGTTCCAGTTTTTCTCATGGGGTCCAACTACCGGTGGATCGCTATCGCCGCGACGGAGGCCGCCATCAGGACCGCAGCGCCCGGCAGGTGCCCCCAGTCGCGACTACGAATCAGGGTCGCGACTGCGGCCAGCATGAAAATGGCGCTCCCGATAGCTCCAACCCGCGCCGTCACCGGGATCATGAGAAGTAAACCGAGCACAACTCCGAGGCTGCCCGCCACCCGGTGAAAGCCGGCCGGATAACCCCAGAGCGCGAAGTTCTCACGCGCCAATGAAGGACCGGCGAAGTTGAGCGCGCCAGTCCCGATCATCACGACGCCGAGTGCGATCGGAAGCCCGACGGCGATGAGTTTGATCACAGGCATGGTCTGGTCCTCGCATTGTTGGCCGTAGGGACTCGCGGCGTCGGGACGGTTAGCCCAGCGGACGCGGAGTCGGTTCGGCATCGGCGACCATTTCGCCGCGACCGGCGCTCCTTCAGGACGCCGCGCTCAAGGATGCCGGGTAAGACAAGTCGACGCCGGAGACCTTGACGACGGCCTGCCACGCGGCTTCCTGGCTGGCGCGATCGTGGAGGTGTGGGTGGCGCTGCGCCTCAATTGGGCCTGAGAACTTCCCTTGAGCCGAGGCGAAGAATTGCCCTGAGACGTCGGTTCCGAACTCCGACGCCTGGAGGTACCGACGGGCCGCGGTCTCCGGCGTCTGATTCATGCCGGGAATGAGGTTCACGATTGGGATAAACAGATACTTCAACAGCGGGCCAGCGTTTCGCACCACCTTGGTGGCGGTCGCCCCACCGGGCGAGACAGCGTACACGGCCATGCCGGAGGGTAGCCGGCGCGCCAGCGCCGCGACCCACCAAGCGATGATGAGCTTCGCGTCGGCATACGCATTGTTGGGCACGTACTTCACGTTCGGCCCGTTGCGAATCAGGGCTTCCACAGCGGCGGTTCGGTCACCCTGGTGGTACTTGGCCGCGAAGGCTGGCACGTCGGTGTACTTGAACATGGGCACGCCCCCTCGGGCAGGCTCCGCGCCGGCGATAACAATCCGCGCGTTGGGGCTCAGCAGGTTGGCGCGAAGCAACCCGACAGTCAGTTGATGATGGCCGATCAGCGGGGCCTGAGACGCCTCGACGCCCGCCGCAGTGAGCACGCGCGCCTTGCCAGGGACCATCCCGGCATTGAGCAGCAGGAAATCGATCGGCCGACCTCGCTTGACGAGCGCGGCGAGCGCGGACTGAACGCTGAGCGGCTTGTCCAGGTCCAGCTCCAGCGGCGTGAAGACCTTTCGTTTGGTCTCAGCCGCGAGTTGTGCAGCCGTTTCCCGGATCCGAGCCGCGCCGCGCCCGGTGATGATGATCTCGGCCCAGCCCTCTTCGGCAAGAGAGCGGGCTGCCGCATGACCGAGCCCGGAGGTGGCGCCGGTGACGAGAGCGATCGAATGTTCCATGGGCGGCTCCGTGGTGAAGGGTAAGGTCGAACGAGCCCCGCGAGGCAGGAGCCGCCTTGTCAATTTTGAACTATTCGGTTATATATTGGCGTAAAGGTGGCGGTCAAGGAGTTTAAAACTAAATGTTTCAAAATTCAGAGAGGCCCCGTGGACGCCCGCGTAGCTTCGACGAGAGGGACGCGCTGGAAAAGGCGACCCGGGTGTTCCGGTCGAAAGGCTACGACGGCGTGACGATCGACGATCTCGTCGCAGGCATGGGCGTGGGACGGCCGAGCCTGTATTCCGTCTTCGGAGACAAGCGGACGATATTCTTGCGCGCCCTTAGGGCGTATGCAGAGGCGAAGGGCGCTCGCGCTGCGAAGGCGCTCTTCTCGCCGCCGACTCTTCGCGACTCGCTCGCCGGCTTCCTGAGGCACGCCGTAGAAGCTGCGACCGAGGAAGGATCCGCCCCAGGATGTCTCATGGTGTGCGTTGCGCCGCTCGTGGACGATGCTGAGGTCCGGCAGTTCCTGCAGGACGCCGCAGCTGCGGGCGCGGCGCTCGTGGAACGCCGTTTCTGCGACGGGATCGGCGCGGGAGAAATCCCGTCTGACTTTCCCGTAGCCGCGCGCGCGAGCCAGGTCCTCGACCTTGTCCGCGGTCTGACCATGCGCGCGCAGATGGGCGCGCCGCGCAAGACGCTGCTCAAAGACGCCGAGGAAGCGGCCGACTTGGTGCTCCTGCCGCGGCGCGGAAATGCGGCGCCGGAACGTTGAGGCTGGATGGCGTGAAGGTCGGGCAAGCAACTCTGCGCAGGCGCCGCCACTCGGCCCCGCAAATTCCTCGCCTCCGCCAAGAGCCGAGCCGGCGATCGGCGGTCGGCGATCGGAAGGCGCAGATCAAGAATTGCGCTAAACCTGCTTTTCACCCGCGCGGCGGAGAGCCAGCTCTAACCACCTCGCCGTCCTCCTTGACGAAGTGGCCAATATTCGGGTTCGGCAGGATTTCGAGCACCGCTTCCGACGGACGGCAGAGTTTTACGCCTTTTGGCGTGACGACAATCGGCCGGTTGATGAGGATGGGATGCGCCATCATGAAATCAATCAGCTCGTCGTCGGACCACTTCGGATCGCCGAGGCGAAGCTCGCTGTAGGGCGTTCCCTTCTCACGCAGCAGCGCTTGGACCGGAATGCCCATCGCCGCGATCAACTCTTTCAGGCGCTCGCGCGTCGGCGGATTTTTCAGATACTCGATGACGACAGGCTCTTCGCCGCTCTGCCGGATCATCGCCAGCACATTCCGAGACGTTCCGCAGTTCGGGTTGTGATAGATCGTGACCGTCATAGCTGCGCCTCCGGGCTTATCGCCTCGTTCGCATTTCCGCGATTCGCTCAGGAGCCAGCCCGTCAGACCTAAGCCGCAGATCGCTCCAGCGACCTGCGCGACAATGAAAGCCGGAGCGTCAACGGGCCGGATTCCGGAAAAGGTGTTGGTCAAAGATCGCGCGATCACCACGGCCGGATTTGCGAAGGACGTCGACGCCGTGAACCAGTAGGCGGCGGTGATGTAGAGCCCGACAAGCCAGGGCACGGACGCACGGGCGAATTTGATTCCGCAAAGGATCGTCACAACGAGCCCGAAGGTCGCCACCCATTCTGCGAACCATTGCGCGCCGCCTGTCCGCGCCTTCATCGACACTTCGAACACGGGCAGCCCGAACATCAGATGCGCCGCAAACGTCCCTGCAATGCCGCCGACGATCTGGGCGGCAACATAGAGGCTCGCTTCCTGCGGCCCGAGATCGCGCTTGAGGGCAAAGACGAGCGATACGGCTGGATTGAAATGCGCGCCGGAGATCGGCCCGAAGATTGTAATCAGCACCACGAGAATCGCGCCCGTCGGCAGCGTGTTGCCCAAGAGCGCAAGCCCCATGTCTTTGGTCAACGTCTCGGCCATGATGCCGGACCCCACGACCGTCGCCACCAGAAGCCCCGTTCCAAGCGCCTCGGCCGCGAGACGGCGGGCGAGCGTCGAACTCATGGCGTCGGCGTTTTCGACAGCGTAGCCCCGTCGAGACGGCCGATCTCCTGAAGCTTCGCTCCGAGCGCCATTTTGTCGAGGCTCCTGATCGGGAGGCTGATAAAAACCGATATTCGGTTCTTCAGATATTTGAACGCGGTGACAAAGGCGCGCTCTTTTTCAATGTCGCTTCCCTCGATCGCAGCAGGGTCTTCGATGCCCCAATGCGCTGTCATCGGCTGTCCCGGCCAGACGGGGCAGGGTTCACCTGCCGCGCTGTCGCAGACCGTGAACACGAAATCCATCACCGGCGCGCCCGGCGCGGCGAACTCGTCCCAGCTTTTCGACCTATAGCCGTCCGTCGGATAGCCGTAGGCCTCCAGCACCTTCAGTGCGAAGGGATTGATCTTCCCCTTTGGGTGACTGCCCGCCGAAAACACGTTGAAGCGGCCCACGCCATCCTTGCGCAGGATTCCCTCCGCCAGCACCGAGCGCGCGGTGTTGCCGGTGCAGAGGAACAGGACGTTAAATGGGCGTTCGCTCATAGGCCCGCCGTCATGCGCAGCAGCTCGGGGCGCAGCAGCTCCCGGCTTTGGCATTGGCGGCGACGCCGGGTTTCTTCGCCCGGACGAAGGCGCTCATGAACTTGTCGCCGACGTCGGCGGCAATCGCGTCGACATCGACACTCTGGCTTGTCAGGAATTCGCGGGCGTCCTCCACATCGTAGATGCGCGTCGGCTCGATCCCAATTGCCTCAAAACCGGCTGCCGCGAGGCGCATCCGGTAGTCGTTTTCGTCGAGCGCGCCCGCGATGCAGCCGACCCAAAGCAGCATGTTGCGGCGGACCGCCTCGGGAATTGCGCCGCGCGTCACAACGTCCGACACGGCGAAGCGGCCGCCCGGCTTCAGGACGCGGAACGCTTCGCGCAGCACCTTGTCCTTGTCGGCCGAAAGATTGATGACGCAGTTTGAAATGATCACGTCCACCGAGTTATCCGGCAGCGGGACCGCCTCGATCTCACCTTTCAGAAACTCGACGTTCTCCGCTCCGGCTTTCCTCTGATTTTCGCGGGCGAGCGCGAGCATGTCGTCTGTCATGTCGAGCCCGTAGGCCTTGCCCGACGGGCCGACGCGGCGCGCCGAGAGCAAAACGTCGATGCCGCCGCCGGAGCCGAGATCAAGGACCGTTTCGCCTTCCTTCAAGCTCGGCGAGAGCGGTTGGATTGCCGCAGCCGAGGGACGCCAGCACGGCGCTTTCGGGCAGACCGGATTTCTCGGCTTCGGCATAAAGGTCGGACGTGATGGGGCTCCATTCCTTCGGACCGCAGCACGACGACCCCTTGCGGACGTTCTGCGCGGCTTCGGCGTAACGTTCGCGAACGACTTCGCGGATATTGGTGTCGGACATGGCGCTCCTCCTAGGCACAGGCGCAGGTAATAGCTTCCGGCTTGATCGCCTTGTTGCGGGTGCAACACTCGGCGAACAGAAAGCCAACGATTTCCTGAAGCGCTGCCGTGTCGGCGGTGTAGCGAAGGAACGTGCTTTCCCGGCGCACCGTGACCAAGCCCTCGTTCTTCAGCTTGTCGAGATGATGCGAAAGCGTCGACGGCGGGATGCTCAACTCGGAGCCGATCTCGCCGACCACAAGGCCTTCCGGGTGTGCCGCGAGCAGAAGCCGGACGATGCGCAGCCGAGGCTCCGCGCCAAGGGCTGCGAGCATGTCGGCGTAGCGGGTGATCATCTCGGCGTCGGTGGTAGGCATTGCCTCTCCATTCTATATTTCAATAATTATGGAAATATGGAATGTCAACTTCGCGAAGAACGAACTGCTTTCGCACTGGAGCCGGCCCAATAGCCCGAGGACCGCGCCCGGTGCGCAAATCGAGCGCCAACGCAGGTCGTCGCCTCGCGTGGTCTTCCGGCGCGCAATTTTTGCAGACCGAATATTCCATTTTTCAGAAAATGTGCTATCATTCCGCCTTTCCGGCAGAAGCGAGGCGCAAGCTATGGAACAGACCCCAGAACCCCGCCGGCGCCTCAACGTCCTGACCAAGGCCGAGCGGAGGAAGCGCATCTTCGCGCGGCTGCGAGAAGGCTGGGCCTATGACGAGATCGCCCGCGAGGAGCGGGTCAGCGCCGAGCGGGTCCGCCAGATCGTCGCGGAAGTTCTCGGCAAGCGGGTCATCGACCGCGGCGCCGACCACGCCCATTTGCAGCTCGAGCGTCTGATGCCGGCCTTGCGGGTCACGAGCGAGGCGATCGGGCGGGGCGAGCTCAAGGCGGTCGCGCCGCTCATCAAGGTGATCGATCGGCTCGACAGGCACCAGCAGACGGTCGTCGCGAAATACGCGTACGGGCCGGAGGAACGGCAGCGCCTGCTCGACAAGATCAACCGCATCGCCGCCAATCTCGCGCCCCCGACCGAGGCGGACGTCCAGGCGGCGGAGGGCGACGAAATAGACGCCGCCGAAATTCCCGCATAAGCCCTTGAAAAGGCTCGATTCGGACGAGAGAATCCAAGGAAATCCAAGCTTTTCCAATAGCGCCTGAGGAGGCCTTTCGCCCCAAAACGGGCCGTTCCAAGAGAAGCCAAATCGGCCGCGGGCGGACCGGCGCCCACAGCCGCGCGCAGGGGCGCTCCGGCAAACTCACCGGATGAATATGTAACTTTCGCCGCCGCGCCGATCAATCGGGCTGTGGCGGCTGCAAGCCGGGAGCCCGCTCAGCGATAGCTCGCGACCCCGCGAAGGTTGAGGTCGCGGATCTTCTTGCGCAAGGTGTTTCGGTTCAGCCCGAGGATCTCGGCCGCCTTGATCTGGTTGCCGCGCGTCCACGTGAGGGTGGCGGCGATCAGCGGCGCTTCGAGATCGTGCAGAACGCGGTGATAAAGTCCGACTTGCGGGTTCGCGCCGCCGAACGATCGAAAGAGATCTGCGACCGCGCGCTCCATCGCAGCGTCAAAACCATCCCCGGCAATCTGCGCGGCGGCCGGCGCGACGCGTTTCCTGCCCTCGTCAGCCGCCGCCGGCGGCGGAAACAAAGGCGACGCCCCAGCGCTCAGTTCGGATTCGATCAAGCCGTCCCCGATCACATCCTGGGGATAAAGCGCGGCGAGGCGGCGGGTCAGATTTTCAAGCTCACGCACGTTTCCCGGCCAAGGATAGCGCCGAAGTCGCTCCATGGCCGCGAGGCTCGAACGGTCTTGATCGGGCAGTCCTTCCGCGAACCGCGCTGGAAGAAGGCGCGCACGAGGTCGGGTATGTCTTCCGGGCGTTCGCGCAGCGGCGGAAGGCGGATCGGCACGACGTTGAGGCGGAAGAACAAATCCTCCCGAAAGGCCCCCTGCTGGATCGCGAAGCGCAGGTCCTTGTTTGTCGCAGCGACGATCCTGACATTTGTCTTGATCGGCGTGCGGCCGCCGACGGTCGTATATTCGCCCTGCTGCAGCACGCGAAGAAGGCGCGTCTGGGCCTCCATCGGCATGTCGCCGATTTCGTCGAGAAATAGGGTTCCCCCTTCCGCCTGTTCGAAGCGGCCGACCGAGCGGGCGGCGGCGCCGGTGAAGGCGCCCTTCTCGTGGCCGAACAGCTCGCTTTCGATGAGATCGCGCGGAATGGCGGCCATGTTGATGGCGACGAACGGCCCGCCCTTGCGCTTGCCGTAATCGTGCAGCGCTCTCGCGACCAGTTCCTTGCCCGTGCCGGATTCCCCGGAAATCATGACCGTAAGATCGGTCTGCATCAGCCGGGCGAGAACGCGGAAAATGTCCTGCATCGCCGGCGAACGGCCGACGATCGGCATCACCTCGACCGGCCCCGCGCTCCGGCTCCTCGCGCCGCCGCTTCGGCTCGGCCAGCGCGCGTCCGACGATCGCCACGAGTTCGCGCAGATCGAAGGGCTTGGGCAGATATTCGTAAGCGCCCGCGCTCGGAGGCCTTGATCGCGGTGATGAAGGTGTTCTGCGCGCTCATGACGATGATCGGCAGATCGGGCCGCATCCGCTTGATGCGCGGCAGGAGGTCGAAAGCGTTGTCGTCGGGCATGACGACGTCGGTGATCACGAGATCGCCCTCGCCCGCCGCCACCCATCGCCAAAGCCCCGCGACCGTTCCGGTCGCACGGACCTCGTAACCGGCGCGCGTCAGCGCCTGATTGAGAACTGTGCGAATCCCTGCGTCGTCGTCGGCGACAAGAATATGCCCTGACGGCATTCCCATTAGCTCCTTCGCCCCGACGCTCGGACCGATCATCTCGCCGCGGCGCGTGGCGAGCGCAACGGCATCAGCACGCGAAACATCGTCCTGCGCGGATGCGACTCGCACTCGATGATGCCTCCGTGGTCGCCGATCAGCTTGGCGACCAGTGCAAGACCCAGACCAGATCCCTGGGCCTTCGTCGTCACGAAGGGATCGAACAGATTGCCGAGGATCTCCGGGGCAATGCCCGGGCCATTGTCTCGAACGCAGATCTCGAGCGGCAGGGCGACCGGTTCGGCGCTCGGCGTCGTGCGCAGCCGCACCCCCGGGCGATACGCGGTCGTCAGTGTTATCTCGCCCTCAACGCTATCTTTCCCAATGGCTTCTGCGGCGTTCTTGACCAAGATTGAGGAACACCTGGATCAGCTGATCGCGAGATCCGAGCACGTCCGGCAGCGAGGGATCGTAGGTCTCGACAAAGCGGATATGGCGCGCGAACCCGGCCTGAGCCAAACGCTTGACGTGATCCAGCACCGCGTGGATGTTGAGGCTTTCCCATTGGGACGGCGTAGAAATCGGCGAAGGATTGCATCCGATCGACGAGTTTGACGATCCGATCGGTTTCCTCGCAGATCAGCTGCGTCAGCGCGCGATCCTCGTCGCTCGCGCTCGCCTCCAGCAATTGGGCGGCGCCGCGAATGCCGGAGAGCGGGTTCTTGATCTCGTGCGCCAGCATGAGCCCAAGCGCGCTGATTGAGCGCGCGGCGCTGCGATGCGTCAGTTGCCTGTCTATTTTCTCGGCAATCGCCCGTTCTTGCAGCATAATCGCGACCGCATCGTCGGTCTGCGACAGCGGCGCGACGAAAACGTCGACATCGTTTCGATTGCCGATCCGCGGCGTGGAAATATCGATCTTATAGCCGTTGACGGTCGCGCGATTGCTGAGCGCGTCGGCGACGAGCGCCAGAACCGGCGAATCGGAGGGAATAAGGTCGGTGAGCCGGGAGCGCAGCAGCGCTCCGCGCCCCATGTCGAAGAAGGTCTCGGCCGCCACATTGACGTCGATCACCATGCCTTGCACGTCGACCGTCAGCAGCGGCTGAGCGAGCGCGTTCAAGACTTTTGCGGCGTCCGGGCGCCGTTGGGCCGGGTGCGCCGTCATGCCGCCTCGCCTTGCCCAATGCGCCATCGAAGGCGCGAGCGAGCAATCGCCGCGCACTGGAGCGCGTCGTCGCTCGTCACCAACTCGCGCCGAAGCGCCGCGTCAGCGCCGGCCTGATCGGCATAGGCCGCCAGATGTTTTCGCGCGTGGCGAAGTCCGGCGCGAGGCCCGAGTTTGCCGACCAGCCAATCAAAATGCTCGAGCGCGGCCTCGCGGCGCTCGTTAAGGGAAGGCTCCCGCGCCGGACCGCCCTCGTCGAGCGCGCGCGATATGCCCCCGACCAGCCAGGGCGCGCCGACCGCCGCCCGCCCGATCATCACGCCCGCCGCGCCGGAAAGGGCGAGCATGGTCCGCGCATCGTCCGCAGTCGCGCAATCGCCGTTGACGACGACCGGGATCGCGACCGAGCTGACGACCGCTCGAACGGCGGCCCAATCGGCGCGACCGTCATAGAACTGGGCGCGCGTGCGCCCGTGAACAGTCGCCATCTGCGCGCCTGCTCGCTCGGCCCGTTGCGCGAGTTCCGGCGCGTTCAACGACGTTTCGTCCCAGCCCAGGCGCATCTTGACGGTTACGGGAACCGATACTGCCTTGACGACAGACGCTATAAGACGTTCCGCGTAGTCAAGATCGCGCATGAGCGCCGCGCCGGCCAGAGCAGCCCGACACCCGCCGCGATGGGCAGCCCATGTTGATGTCGACGAGGACGGCGCCCGCGTCGACCACCCTGCGGGCGGTTTCCGCCAAAGCCCGCGCCTCCCGGCCAACCAGCTGAACCGCGTGGGGCGCCAATCCCTCGCCCTCAGCGCGCAGTGAAGCTTCCGTGTCGCCGTGGAGGAAGGTCTCGGCCGCGACCATCTCCGAGAAGACGAGCGCAGCCCCGAAACGGCGGGCGATCCGCCGCATCGCCAGATCGCTGATCCCCGACATGGGGGCAAGCAGCGCCCGTCCTTCCAGTCGGATCGGTCCAATCGCGATGTCGGGGATGGCGCCTAGAGACTGGGCATAACTCATTCTGCCTACACTCTAGTCAGTTGCATTGCGAAGGCAAGTCGGCTTGCCCAAACATGTCGCCGGTCATGCGCTCTTCGCAGGGCCTGGAAACAGATGGTCGATGCGCCCGCTCGCCCAATAGGCCACAAGTCCAATCCACTCGTGCAGGGCTAGCTCGAAAATTCGAAGGTTTCGAACCGGTTCGAAACTCAACGTCAGATCATCCCGCCACCGCCCAAGCGTGCGAAAAGCCACCGGATAGGCGACCGGATGAAATCCCGCCTTCTCAAAAAGGCCCATCGCGCGCGGCATGTGAAAGGCAGAGGTGACGACCATCCAACGCTGCGAAGGTTCCGGATGAACGATCGCGGCGGTGAAGCGGGCATTTTCATCCGTATTGCGCGACTTGTCCTCGATCATGACCCGCTCGGGCGCAATCCCCATCTGCGACATGAATTTTCTCGCTTGCAGGGCTTCAGTGGAGGTCGCCCCGGTAAAGGACGAACTGCCGCTGGTGTAGACGAGGCGCGCCTGTGGATAGCGCTTGGCCAAAACTACGGCCTCCGTAAGGCGTTCGCCTCCCTCGTCGAATATCGTCTCCTGCCGGGCAGCACTTGCATGGTCGTTGATTGCCCCGCCGAGCACGATAATTCCCTCCGGCGGAGGCAGATCCGGGGGCGGTAAAGGGAAGCGGTTCTCCAGCGGCGCGATCAAGAGCATACCCAAAGGCAAGGTCGCGGCCGCGAGCAAAATGAGGATCGCTGTGAGCGCGAGCGTCGCGCCCGAAGCGAGCGTATTGATCGTAAGCACAGCAACACGCCAATGAGCGCGGCGAACAACAACAGGTTGATCGGCGACGCGAACATCCAGAATATCTTCGAGGCGAAGAAAAACACCGAACGCACGCTCCCCCATGATCGCGTCGCTTGTGGCAAGGGCTGCGGCTTGTCGCAAGACGCGCCGTCGCCTACCCTTGCGCTTTCGACGCAAAGGACCGCGATGAAGCCTGTACGCGATGTTGTCGCAGCGATTGGCCGCACGCCCCTCATCAAGCTTCGCGCGGCTTCCGAGGCCACGGGCTGCACAATTCTCGGCAAGGCCGAATTCATGAATCCGGGCGGGTCGGTGAAGGATCGCGCGGCGATGGCGATGATCAATGACGCGGTCGCGCGCGGCGCCTTGCGCCCGGGCGGGGTCGTCGTCGAGGGCACGGCCGGCAATACGGGAATCGGAATCGCGATGGTCGCGAGCGCCCTCGGTTACCGCACCGTGATCGTCATCC
Organism: uncultured Alphaproteobacteria bacterium; assembly: GCA_963756955.1. Classification (GTDB taxonomy): domain Bacteria; phylum Pseudomonadota; class Alphaproteobacteria; order Rhizobiales; family Beijerinckiaceae; genus Roseiarcus. Next base: position 158,942 of record CAVWPU010000010.1, on the reverse strand, counting down.
CCGACACGCAGGCGCAGGAAAAGAAAGACGTGCTGCGCCTTGCTGGCGCCGAACTGATCGAGGTTCCCGCCGTCCCCTATTCCAACCCCAACAATTACGTGCGCTATTCCGGTCGCCTAGCCGAAGCGCTCGCCAAGACGGAACCCAACGGGGCTGTCTGGGCGAACCAGTTCGACAATGTCGCCAACCGACGCGGCCACTATGAGACGACCGGTCCGGAAATCTACGACGATCTCGACGGGCGCCTCGACGGCTTTGTCTGCGCGGTCGGCAGCGGCGGGACGCTGGCGGGCGTCGGCGCGGCGCTGAAAGAACGCAACCCCGACATCAAGATCGGGCTCGCCGATCCGTTGGGGGCCTCGCTCTATTCGTTCTATACGACCGGCGAACTCAAGAGCTCGGGCTCCTCGATCACCGAAGGCATTGGGCAGGCCCGGATCACCGCCAATCTCGAAGGCGCGGCGGTCGATTTCCCCTACCAAATCCCGGACGAGGAGGCGCTGCCGATCGTGTTCGATCTGGTGGTTCAGGAGGGCCTGCTGCTCGGGGGCTCGTCGGGCGTCAACATCGCCGGCGCCATCCGCCTCGCCCGCGACCTCGGCCCCGATCATACGATCGTGACGATCCTGTGCGATTCCGGCGCGCGTTACGCCTCCAAGCTCTTCAATCCAGCGTTCCTGCGCTCGAAGAACCTGCCCGTTCCGGAATGGCTGGAAGCGAAAGGCGCGGCGCCCAAGGTGTTCGTGGAATGACGCAAACCCTGTTCCGCGAGGACGCGTATCAGGTCGAGACGGAAGCGGTCGTGCTCTCCTCCGAACCGCGCGGAATTGTGCTCGATCGCACGGTCTTTTACGCGCAAGGCGGAGGACAAAGCGGCGACAAGGGCGCCCTGCTCCTCGAGGATGGGACGACGATTCCGATCGTCAGCACGATCTACGACGCCGACCGCGCGACCATCCTGCATGCGCCGGCCGAAGGGGCCGCCCTGCCCCGCCCAGGCGCCCGCGTCATCGCCCGCATCGACTGGGATCTGCGTTACAGCCGCATGCGCGCCCATACCGCGCTGCATCTGCTTTCCGTCGTCGCGCCCTATCCGGTGACCGGCGGATCGGTTGGCGACGGGGACGGGCGGCTCGATTTCAACTCGGGCGAGGCTGTCCTCGACAAGGCGGACGATCGAGAGCCGACTGAACGAGCTGATCGCGCGCGACGCCGCGGTCAGCCAAAGCTGGATCGCCGACGCTGAACTCGAGGCCAACCCCAGCCTGATCAAGACCATGTCGGTCAGGCCGCCGATGGGTACAGGCCGGGTCCGCCTGATCGCGATCGAAGGGCTCGACCTTCAGCCCTGCGGGGGAACGCATGTCGCGCGCACCTCCGAAATCGGCCATGCCTCGGTGACTGCAATCGAGAAAAAAGGCAAGATCAACCGCCGGGTGCGCATCGCGCTCGGCTCCCCGTAAGCGGATCGAAATCTCATGCCTTCTCGCAACTTCGTCACCACGGCTGAGCTCGCGGCCGAACTCGGCGACCCTGATCTCGGGATCATCGACGCCTCCTGGCACCTGCCCAATTCCGGACGCACGGGCGCGGCCGAGTTCCGCCTGAAACACATTCCGGACGCCGTGTTCTTCGATATCGACTTGATCGCCGACCGCGACCAGGACCTGCCGCACATGCTGCCGAAGCCGGACGCGCTCGCCAAGGCGATGACCGCGCTCGGCCTCGGCGACGAGATGCGCTTCGTCGTCTATGACACGCTCGGCCTTTATGCTGCGGCGCGCGTCTGGTGGACTTTGCGCGCTTACGGCGTCGAGGACGTGCGCATCCTCGAGGGCGGCCTGCCGAAATGGATCAAGGAAGGCCGGCGACTGGAGACAGGCGAGGCGCATCCGAAACCGCGCAACTTCACGCCCCACCTCGAGGACCATTTCGTCGCCTCGCTCGACGAAGTGCGCGCGGCGCTGGCGAGCGGCTCGGCCCAAGTGGTCGACGCCCGTCCGGCCGAACGCTTCCGGGGCGCAGCGCCCGAGCCGCGGCCGGGCGTCAGAAGCGGCCGCATGCCCGGCAGCCTCAACCTGCCCTTCGTCGACATCATCGAGCACGGCGCGCTCAAAGCCCCGGACGCGCTCAAGGCGACGTTCGCGGAGCACAAAATCGACCTTGCGAAGCCCATCATCACCACCTGTGGATCAGGCGTGACCGCCGCCATCCTGGCGCTGGCGGTGGAGGAAGCCGGCGGCAAGGTCGAGGGCCTCTATGACGGATCGTGGGCGGAATGGGGCTCCCGCGCCGACTGCCCGGTGGTCACCGGGCCGGAGTAAGGCGCGGCGCATCCGGGCGCTCCCGGAAGAGCACAACCCGGCGCGCGAACCTTTCGCTCACTAAACGCCAATAAACGCGCTTAAACGCTAATAAACGTAAGTAAATTTGCTTTCTTTTGCTTACGTTTATTTTTTGGCATCGGGCCTTTTCAATGGGTTACGGGCAATTCAAACAAAAACTTTTTCGGCGCCTTGAACTCAAGTTGTAGTCGATCGCCTTCCTACCCCCGACAGCCAACCGCACCCCGTCCGCTTCGCCGCCTGCCGCCCAAGCGGGATCTCGATCTCGCAGGAGAGAATAGGTATAGCACAGATCTTGCTTTAACCAAAGAGTTTGTCGAGCGCCGTGTTAGCCGTTAGCGGCGGCGCCTGGGCGACGGGAAAATCGGTCGCCGCCCACAATCGAACGGCCAGAGGAGGTACGTTCGCGCGCCTCCCGACCCCGCTTAAGCCATTGATTATACTGTGATCGGCGCCCTATGCAAACCCTTGCATTTTTGCCCCCGAGCGCGTTCCATATAAAGTTGCGAGCTCTGATTATTTTGGCGGAATTGGCGAAAGCAGGGGGAATGAGCTCATGAAGGTCGATAGCGTAAATCGGGCCGCGCAGCTTGCGTTGACGGCCAGCCTTCTCGGTTTCGCAGGCTTTTCGGCCAGTGCAGCGGCGGCCGCAATTCACATCGACGGGCAGGTTCAAGCTGGGGGCGGCCCGGTTTCAGGCTCGACCGTCACGCTATGGGCCGGGAGCGCGGGCGAACCCAAACAACTGGCGCAAGCCAAAACGGCGGACGACGGAAGCTTTGCGCTCGCCGCGGACGCAACGCCCGGACCTGGCGAAAGCCTTTATGTGATCGCGAAGGGCGGCGTCGCCTCAATCAACAAAGGGGCGGGCGACAATCCGGCGCTGGCGTTTCTGACCGTGCTGGGCGGCGGCGCCGCCGGCCAATGTCACCATCAACGAAATGACCACCATCGCATCGGTCTGGACCCATGCGCAGTTCCTCGACGGCGCAGCGCTCAAAGGTCCGGCGCTCAGTCTGAGCATCGCCGCGGGCAACGTGCCGAACTTCGTCGATCTGCAAACCGGCGGCTGGGGCGGGGCCATTCAGGATCCGCTCAACAGCGGCCAGACGCCGACGATGGCGAATTTCGCTACGCTCGCGGACGTGCTCGCGGGTTGCGCGACGAGGGTCACGCCCAATGCTTGCGATCAGCTGTTCCAAGCGGTCAAGCCGCCGAAAGGCGGCGCCCCGAGCGACACGCTGACGGCGGCCGAGGCCATCGCGCGCCATTCGGCATACCAGCCGGAGCGCGCCTTTGCGCTCTTGGACTCATTCTACCCTGTCCCCAAGGGCAAGCCCATGCGGGCGACGCCGTTCATGCCCTACTTGAGCTTCGCGCCCAGCGCGTGGGTCTTACCCCTCAAGTTCACCGGCGGCGGCAACGCAGGCGGCGCGAAGGTGATGTTCGACAGCCAGGGTAATGCCTGGGTCGGGGCCAACTTTCTCGTCGGTTGGCAAGGACACGACGACCTGTGGAACGGCAATTTATCGAAGTTTGCGCCGAACGGCCGCCCGCTCTCCCCGATGACCACGGGATTTACGGGCGGCGGCATGCTGGGCCCGGGCTTCGGCACGGCGATCGACGCCAACGACCGCGTGTGGGTCGACAGCACCAGCGGGCAGACGATTTCGCTGTTCGACAAGGACGGAAAGCCGCTCTCGCCGCCCGAGGGCTATAATTTCGGCGGCAAGCTCAAGACGATGCAAGGCGTCATCGTCACGCCGAACGGCGACGTTTGGGCCTTGGATTTCGGCGACGATAAGGTCGTCTACCTGCCGCAGGGCGACCCGGCGAAAGCGAAGTTCTATTGCCAGGCGACCGACGGCCGGCCGAACAAGGACAGCCCTTGCAAGCTTAACGGTCCATTCGGACTTGCGATCGACCAGCAGGATCGAATCTGGATCACCAATGCGATCGGCGACACGGTGACGCGCTTCCCGGCGAGCGATCCGAGCAAGGTCGAGATCTTCCCGACCGGGGGCGGCAGCGGCAAAGGCATGGCGATCGATAGCCAGGGCAACGCCTGGATCACCAATACGATCGGGTCCGGATTGACCTTGGAGACCAAATTACGTCTGCTTGAACTCAAATTGACCGGGGCCACTCTGTCCGCGATCGACCAGGTCGCTCTTGGCGACTTGCTGGCTCATCCAGGATTGGGAAGCGTATCGATGCTGCGGCCGGACGGCAGCCCCATGCCGGGATCGCCTTTCAATCCGGGCAGCATCTGGGGCGCGTGGGCGGTGTCAATCGACGGCGACGACCACGCTTGGATTTCCAATTTCGCGCCCGGCGGCGGCCTGACGGAGCTCTGCGGCGCGCGAACCGAGACCTGCCCGCCGGGTTTGAAGACGGGCGATCCGATTTCGCCGCCCGGCGGCTACAAGGGCGGCGGCATGCAGATGCTGGTCGACGCCTCCATCGATCCCGCGGGCGACGTCTGGGTGTCGAACAACTGGCAGGATTCCGCGTCGTGTTACGACAAGCCCGCCGAAGGTCTTTCGACCCGCTGCGGCGGCCAAGGCGTGGTGGTCTTCTACGGCTTGGCGAAGCCCGTGCGCGCGCCACAGATCGGGCCGGCGCAGCCTCTTAATTAGTTAACCGCGTGAGGACCCGCGCGCGGCGCCAACTTCTTGGTTTCGTTCGTGAAAAAAATTTTCAGCGCGGCTCTTGACGTCTCTTGTTCCCAACCCAAATCGTTCGGCGCCGAGGCCCTGAGGGGCTTGGCGAGAGCGCCGGCAGACGCCGGCATCGTATCCATGTTGCTTCACGGAGGATATGGCTATGCGCACTTTCGACTTTACTCCCTACTATCGCTCGACCGTCGGCTTCGACCGTCTCTTTGACCTGCTGGACAACAGCATTCGGTCCGACTGGCCGCCTTACAACATCGAGAAGAAGGGCGAGGATCAGTACCGTATCACCATGACGGTCGCCGGCTTCGCCCCGAACGAGATCGAATTGGTCCAGCATGGAGCTACGCTCCTGGTGACGGGCCAGAAGGGTGAGCAGCCGGAGCTGCTTCACCAGGGCATCCCGCTAAGCTTCAAGCAGAGCTTCAATCTGGCTGACCATGTGAAGGTTGTCGGCGCCAATGTGGAGCACGGTCTGCTCACGATCGACCTCGTGCGCGAGGTGCCGGAGCAGCTGAAGCCGCGACGCATCGAAATCGGCGCCCGCGCCGAGACGAAGGTTGCGAAGCAGGAGAACCAGCTGAAGCAGATCGACACAGGCGCCCAGAAGGCTGCGTGATCTGAGAACGAACGTGACTGCGGTCCGCCTCCCGGTCTCAGCCGGGAGGCCCTGATTGCGGAGAATGGAGATGAACCACAGATTTACCCCTTCCCAACCACGCCAGCCGGGATCGACTGCCCAAGTTTACGGGGCGGCGATCTACACGCACCCCGATGACGTCACGAGCGATCCGAAGCTGACCACGGCGGAAAAGAGGGCAGTCCTGGCCTCGTGGATTTCGGATGCCCGGGCTGTCGAGAACGCCCCCTCGTTGCGCCGGCTCGATAGCGGCGCCGTCGTCGAAGTTGATGCAATTCGGCAAGCGCTCGTTTTGCTCGATGAACTGGCCCCCGACCGCATAGGGGATTGGAAGCCGCTGCCGCCTTCGGGCCGCAGGCGTAGCGTGATTTCAAGTTGGTTGAGGCGGGCCGGCCCTTCGAACAGCTCCAACGACAATGATGACGACCCGCCGCCGGCCCCGGCAGGTGTCGGGATTCCCTTTCGTCCAAAACCATTGTCGCCGGGCCATAGCGCGCGTCCTGAAAGAGTTTTGGCGTACGCGTGAAATGATGCAGGGGCGGAGGCTCGACCCTCCGCCCCGCGAGCTTTGGCCGACACACGAAGGCGTCCGGCCTTGGTTCGTTGGCGAGGAGGTTCTGCCCGAATCTTATCGCGCCATCCGTTGCAGGCGGCGCGGCGGTCACAAGCGCCCCGGCCTGTTGATGCGTTCAACGGGGCGCTGCTGCGCCAAGCCGACGCGCCGTCAACTTGCGATGCGAGCTGGCGCCTTCAAAATGATTCCAAACAACCCCTTTTCATTGAAGCGCCTCAAGTCCGGTCGAAGTGGCTCGGCCTCGCAAATCATCGCTTCGTGGCCGGAAACGGCTTCGGTGAAGGTTCGAAACCCCCAATTGGCGTCGATGTCGTCGACGACGATCGCTCCGCCCGGCCGCAAGGCTGCGAAGGCGCGATCGACCTCAAAGCGTACATTCTGTTCACTATGCAGGCTGTCATGGATAAAGACGTCGATCTCGCCAAGCTTAGACAATATGCCGGGAAGGTGCTGCTTGCTTGTTCCCTTTATGTAAGACCAGCGCGGTCGAAATCGGTCAGTAACCGCTATGCCAATCTCGTCCTGCCAAACGGGTTCTAACGGCGGCAGGTCAATACTCCACAAATGTCCAAAGCCATTTCGTTCGAGCGCCTCTAGAATAAACCGCGATGTGACGCCGTGAAGGACTCCGGTCTCGACGACCTTTCGAGGGCGTAGATGCCGAAATCAAACACCAAATCGCACGTGTTAGTCCAGCATCGCCGTCATTCCAACCATGCACGGTTTCAGGACCAACCTTAATCCCCCTGTCTTCCAATTCCGCTATGATTTGAGGCCACAACGTTGAAAATTCTGAAGAGGCCGAACACGGCCACGGGACACCGAGCAGTTCATGCATTCGGCGCTCCCAACCCTCCTCGGCATGGTAAAGATCCGCAGGCACGAGCCGCTCGTGTTGCGCTAGATAATTTTGCTGGACTATCGTCCATATCTCCAAGGGGTTAGACGCAATGGCGGCAATTGCTTGCAGCGGGTGGCTCAAAAAGTATCGCCCAGGCAAACCAAGCATTTGATCCCTCCAAGCCGCGGCAAGGCTGAGTGCTCACTCAAAAAAACAGCCGCTCTGACAGACGCTCGATTGCGCTCTGAATTGAGCCAGTGGGATGAAGGCAAGGAGCGTGGTTGCGGATTCTCCAATTTATGGCGCGCCGCGATTGCGGCCACGCACGGCGGGCTCCACCCCCGGAAATCCCAAGGTTGGCCTCAACGTCAATCGGACGGCGCCCGCCGCTCCGTAAGCTAACCATGAAGAATCACAAAATGCTAGCGGCAACTTGCGGGTTGTGCGCCGCGATGGCAGCTTGATCGCCCGGCAAGAAGTGCGCAGGGGCTGAGATGGCCGCTGCTTCGAGTTTTGGATCGGCCCGGAGCAATCGTGATTGAAGGCTCATGGGTCAGATCCTCGCAGGTCGTTTCCTCGCAGGTCGTATCCTTGCATCGCAGAGTGGACGACCACTCATGGCGCCTCATTCGAGCCAGGAGCGCACCGCGGCGCGAAGGAAGGAATAATCCGCATGATCGGGCGCCGGCGAACCGGCCCGATGTCCCCAGATCGACGGAATCGGCCGCAATTCAGCCCGTTCGAGATGCGCCATCTCGAGGGCGTTGTCCGCGACTGGAAAATACAGATCGGTCCTGGCCGGGCATCAGAAGCACGCGCGCCCGGATCGCCTGCAACGCGCGAACGAGATCGCCATCGTAGAGTTCGTTGGCGCTGATGTCGGAGGCCATCCAGGTCGAAGCCTGGGCATAGAGATCCTCCGCCTTCCGACGCGTGAAACCCGGGCTCCCAGTGTTGATCGAGGAAATCGTCGAGATTGGCGGCGCCAGTGCTCGTGAGGTGAAGGTCGGCGCGATACCAGTCCTGGCTCATCGCCCAGCCCGCATAGATCCGCGCGAAAGCGCGCAAGGCTTTCGTCGGGCGTGGCCGAGAAGCGGCCGCCGCCGACATGCTTCGGGCGCGGCTTCGAGCGTCGCCAGCAGCGAGCGCAAGAAGACCTGGTTATGAACCGAAGTGCGGGCGCTGCCGCAGACGACGATGGCGCGTTCGACCTGGTCCGGAAAGAGAGCGGCCCAATGATAGGCCTGCTGCGCTCCCATCGAGAAGCCGTAGACGCAGGCGACCCGTTCGATGCCAAAAACTTCCCGCAGAAAACGCTGTTGCGCGCGAACATTGTCGGCGGTCGTCACCAAGTGAAGGGTACTGATCGTTGTTGGACGGGCTTGACGACAGCCCGTTGGCGAACATGTCCGGAATGACGATGAACCATCGCGTCGGGTCCAAGCACGCCGTCTGGTCCGATCAGGTGCTCGAGGTCCGTGTGATGCGCTGAATAGCTGGTCGGATAGACGATGACGTTGTCCCGCGCCGGAGCGAGAGTCCCGTAGCTCTTCCAGCTCAGCTCCGCTCGCAGGCAATGTCGCGCCGGATTGCAATGACAGCGTCCCCAAGAGCGTGCCGTGCCTGTTTGCGTCGCCCATTCCAAACTCGCCTCCTAACGTCGCAATATTTGACCGAACGTGGAATCGCCGGCGCGCTGAGGCGCTCGGCGGCTCCGGCATTGCAAGTCTCGAGCCGTCAACTGGTTCAACGTCGCGCTGGACGAGGTCCGGCGTTCATCTCGAACCTTCCGCGGCGCAAAATACCCGCCGCGCGGGCGGCTCCAAACGGCGTGAGTGCGATTGAGTGAACCCGTCAGTCGTCGCCCGCGCGCCACACTTGTCCAAGAAACTGTCCTAACTCGGCCCCAGACGGCGGGGCCATCTGAGCGCCGGGCGGATGCGAGGCCTCACAAACAAGCGAACGAAGGGAAGACACTCATGCGCCATATGCTGATCGTTGCTCGCTGCCTGATGGCGGCGCTGCCGCTCGGCTGGATCGCCGCGAATATCGTGAGTTCGCCAGCCAGGGGCAAGGAGCCCAGGTTTCCACAATTGACCCTGGAGCAGCTTAACGAGCAGCAGCGTCCGCTCGGCGAGAAGATCATGAAGATCTCGAGCGTAGGCCTCGGCGGCCCGTACAATCCGATGCTGCGCAGTCCTGTCTATGCGCAGCGGATGTACGACCTGCTCGACTATCTGCGCTGGCATACGTCGGTGCCGACCAAGCTCAACGAGATGGCCATCCTCATTGTCGGTCGCCAATGGCGCTCGCAGGTGGAATGGTATGCGCATGCGCCGCTGGCGAAGAAAGCCGGCCTCGCCAATTCGATCATCGCCGACCTGAAAGCCAACAGGCGTCCCAGCGGCATGAGCCCTGAGGAAGACGTCGTCTATGACGTCGTGACCGACTTGACGCACCAAACACGCGATATCGGACGAGTTGTTCGATCGCGCCAAGACGCTTCTGGGCGAACAGCAGGTCGTCGATCTGACGGCAGTGGCCGGAACCTATGTCGGCGTTGCGATGCTCCTGGCGATGGCTGAACAAGGCGTGCCGGCTGATAAAGAGCCGCCGTTCAAGGACGGCGAGCCTTGAGCGGCTCAGCCCCTCATCCCAATCCGAGCTTCTGCGCGAGCCCGATGCGCTGCAGTTTTCCAGTCGCGCCTTTGGGGATTTCGGCGAGGAAGAGGATTTTCCGCGGCGTCTTGAAGGCCGCGAGGCGCTCGGAGAGGAACGCGCGCAAGCTCCTGCTCGGTCGCGCTCAAGCCCTCGCGCAGCACGACCGCCGCGCCGACGTCCTCGCCGAGCATCGGGTGCGGAACGGCGAACGTCACCGCCTGCAGCACGGCCGGATGGTCCATCAAGCGCTTCGTCGACCTCGCGCGGCGAGATTTTCTCGCCGCCGCGATTGATGATCTCCTTCAGCCGCCCGGTGAGCGTGAGGTAGCCGTCGGCGTCGATCACGCCCTGATCGCCGGTGCGGAACCAGCCGTTGACGAACGCCTCGGCGTTGGCCTTCGGATTGTTCTCGTAGCCGGCGGTGACGTTCTCGCCGCGAATGACGATCTCGCCGATCTCGCCTCGACCGAGCAGCCGCCCTGCCTCGTCCATGATCGCGATCTCCGGCCCGGCGGCGACGCCGACCGAGCCGGGCTTGCGGATTCCGTTCGAGCGGATTGGTCGCCATCTGATGCGCCGCCTCGGTCATGCCGTAGGCCTCGATGACCGGCGCAATGAAAGACCGCCTCGAGTTCGCCGATCACCTTCGGCGGCAGCGACGCGGACGACGAGCGGATGAAGCGCAGCGGATGGCGGGCGATGATCTCCTTGTGCCGTCCGGCGCGCGTCAGGATCGCCTGATGCATGGTCGGCACGGCCGTGTACCAGGTGGGCTTCGCCTCCTCCATCCCGGCGAAGAATTTCAGCGCGTTGAATCCCGGCGTGCAGAACACCGCGCCGCCGCGCGACAGCGGCGCGAGAGGCCGGCGATCAGCCCGTGGATGTGAAACAGCGGCATCACGTTGAGCGCGCGGTCGTTGGCCGAAAGCTCGAGCGAAGCCGCGATGTTGTGCGGCCGAGGTCCAGATGTTGGCTGGCGTAAGCGGCACGATCTTCGGCCGCGAGGTCGTGCCCGACGTATGCAGGATGAGCGCGACGTCATCCGGCTCGGCGGGGCCGGGCCTGGCGGCGCTGCCGATCGGCGACGCCGCGAAAGGCGGAACGCGCCGGCGCCCGCCTGCGGATCGGGCGTGAGCGTGATGAGCGCGACGCCAAGCTTCTCGGCGGCGCGCAAGCGCGGGCGACTCGCTGCCCGCTTCGACGATCAGCGCCTTCGCCTTGAGATCCTCGAGGTAGAACTCGAACTCGTCCTGCGCGATAGGCGGGATTGAGCGGCGCCGAGGCCGCCGCGGACGCGACGCAGAGAAACGCGGTCGCCATTTCGGGTCCGTTCGGCAGCACGATCGCGACCCGATCGCCGCGGCCGATTCCGAGCTCGTTCAGCGAGCGGACGGTGCGATCGATGAGCGCGCGCAAAGCCCGCGTAGCTCAGCGGCGGCGCACCGTGCGCGGCGATCGCGACCGCGTCGTCGCGGCCCGCCAGCAACGAGGCCCCTCAAGGTGCGATCCGCGCTCATGTCTTATCAACTCCGAAACGGCCTCTTACGACGCAAGCGACAGCTCGCTCCCGCTCCGGGCGACCGTCTCGCCCAGAAGCTTCGTCACCGCATAGATCGCGTCAAGATGCGGAGTCGGCGACGCTGACCAGGCGGGCGAGTTCGATCACCGAGCCGAGCAGCGCGTCGACCTCGGTCGCACGGCCATGCTCGATGTCCTGCAGCATCGAGGTCTTGTGCGCGCCGATGCTCTCCGCGCCGGCGATCCGCTTGTCGATGCTGAGACGGAAGCGGATGCCGAACGCTTCGCCGACGGTCTGCGCTTCCCGCATCATCGCCGTCGCGAGCGCGCGTGTCGGCGGAAAGCGGCAAATGATCTTCCAAGGTCGCGTGGGTGAGCGCGCTCACCGGATTGAAGGTCAGATTGCCCCAGAGCTTCGTCCAGATTTCGGTGCGCACGTCGGCGAGCGCCGGCGACTTGAAGCCCGCTCTCGTGAAGAGCTCGGACAGCGCGGCGATGCGCTCGGTCTTCTGCGCCGTCGATTTCGGCAAGCGGAAGGCGATGGCCCTCGATGTGCCGGATGACGCCCGGGCTTTCGATCTCCGCCGCCTGATAGCTGATGCCGGCGACGATGGCGTCGATCGGCAGATTGACGGCGATGACCCCGCCGGGATCGACGCTTTCGAGCTGGACGCCTTCGTGCGGTCCGCCATGCTTGAAAAATACCACCAGGGCATGCCGTTTTGCGTCGTCATGACCATCGTCGTCGGCCCAACGATCGAGGCGACATCGGCTGCAATCGGGGCAAGCTGGTGGGCCTTGACGGCGAGGACGATGAGATCGGCGCCGCCGGCTTCGGCGATGCGGTCGGTCGCCCCGACTCGGGCGACGATCTCCTCGCCGTTCTCCTTCAGCACAAGCCCACGCTCGCGGATCGCCTTCAGATGCTCCCCACGCGCCACGACCTTGACGCTCTCGCCCGCCGCAGCGAGCTTGGCCGCGATGTGGCCGCCGATCGCTCCGGCCCCGATGATGGTGATGTTCATCGCTCGATCCGAACCCATGCCTCGCGCTAGCCAGTTGATCTGACGGTCATTTTATTATCACACTGAAACCGGGCCGTTTTCATGCGGCGGCCGGGAGGCCTCAAGCCTTGGACTACCGCAAGCCGTTCCGCGTCAAACCGGGCAAAAAGGTCCGATTGAACAAGCTCGATCCAGGATACACCGGCAAGCTCGATTCCGACCTGGCCGCCAAGGAGGAGACCGAACACTATCTCAAGACGCTCGCCCGCCAGCAGGCCCTTCTCTACGCCGAGCGCAAACACTCGGTCCTCGTCGTGTTGCAGGGGATGGACGCCGCAGGCAAGGACGGCACAATCGAGCACGTCTTCAGAATCGTCAATCCGCAGGGGGTCGCCGTCGCCAGCTTCAAGCAGCCGACGCCGGTCGAACTCGCGCACGACTTTCTCTGGCGGGTCCACGCCCAGACCCCAAGAGCCGGGGAAATCGTCATTTTCAACCGGTCGCACTACGAGGACGTTCTGGTGACGCGGGTCCACAAGCTCATAGACAAGAGCACATGGACCCACCGGTACACGCATATTTGCGACTTCGAGGCCCTGCTCGCGGAATCCGGAACCACGATCCTCAAGTTTTTCCTCCATATCAGCAAGGAGGAGCAACTCGCTCGCTTCGCCCAGCGCCTCGACGACCCTGGGCGCAACTGGAAGATCAGCGAATCCGACTATTCGGAGCGGGAATTGTGGGACGATTACACCGCCGCGTACGAAGACGCGTTGGGCGCAACGAGCACGGACAAAGCGCCGTGGTTCGTTATTCCCGCGAACCACAAGTGGTTTCGCAATCTAGCGGTGTCGCAGATTATCGCCGACGCCATGGCGGATCTCGACCTCGCGTTCCCTAAGCCGTCGGTTAACCTCGCGGACATAAAGCGAAAGTACCATGCCGCCGTCGAGCAAGCCAAGGGCGGCAAAAAAGCCTGATTTGCCACAATTAGCCACGAGTTCCATAATTTCGCCGCCGATGATATGGAAACGCCGCTCGGGCGGGGTTCGCCGGCGGCGCTCACGAATGCGGGTCGACCATCGGCCGGCGCGAAGGACTGAAGCTATTGTCCGTTTGGGTTCAAGCCCGTGAGCGCGTGCGCGCGCTCCTCAATTCTCCCGCGAACGCGACTCTGCGGCGGCTCCTGACCGATCAGGGTCTCAAGCACTGGAAGGGCTATGCCTTAGGCTTCGTGATGATGGGCCTGATCGCGCTCACCACCGCGTTGTCGGCGTGGATTATCGGCCAGATCGTCAACAAGATCTTCGTCGCCCGCGAGGTCGCCGCGGTCTGGGAGATTACAGCCGCGATCGTGATCATATACACCGTCAAGGGCTTGGCGACCTATGGCCAGCAGGTCGATCCTGTCGCGGGTCGGCAACAGCATCGTCGCCGACGTTCAGCGGCGCATCTTTGACCAGATGCTCAGGATGAAGGTCGCTTATTACAGCCGCAAGCATTCGTCCGAGTTCATCGCCCGCCAGTCGTTCATCGCCCAGTCGGCGAGCAACGTGCTCAACCTCCTCATCACCACACTCTCCCGCGACGTGCTGACCATCATCGGGCTCGTCATCGTCATGGTTTCGCAAGATCCGCTGCTGTCGATCTTCGCGCTCATGTTCGTGCCGATCGCGGCGGTCGGCGTGCGCAAGATTGGCGTTCGCGTGCGCAAGATCATGGCGAGCGAGTTCCAAGGCGCGCTGCAGATGATGGAGTCGCTGCAGGAGACCGTTCAGGGCATCCGCATCGTCAAGGCCTTCACGCTGGAACACTTCATGCGCGAAAGGCAGGAACAGGCGATCGCCAGCTTTCAGACGGCGGCGAACAAGCTCGCGCGCGTCAGTTCGCGGACCAGCCCGATCATGGAGAGCCTCGGCGGTTTCGCCATCGCGACCGTGGTGCTTTACTCAGGCTACACCGTCATCGTCCGCGGCAACCCGCCCGGCAGTCTCTTTTCCTTCATGACTTCGGTGATCATGCTCTATGAGCCGATGAAGCGGGTGGCGCGGCTGCATGTCGACCTGTCGTCGTCCCTGTTCGGCGTTAGCCTGCTTTACAGCTTCCTCGATGAGCATGAGTTCGAGCGCGACGAGCCCCAGGCCCCGGAGCTTGAAGTCACGAATGGCAGGATCGAGTTTCGTGACGTCACGTTCGGCTATCGGCCCGATGAGACTGTTCTGCACGGCGTGAACTTTGTCGCCGAAGCCGGCAAGACGACGGCGCTGGTCGGGCGCTCGGGCGGGGGCAAGTCGACGGTGATGAACCTCACCCTGCGCCTGTACGAAATCGGATCGGGCCAGGTCCTGTTCGACGGCGTCGACATCGCGACTGTCAGTCTTGCGTCGCTGCGGCGACAGATCGCCTATGTCGCGCAAGAGAATTTCCTGTTCAAGGGCTCGGTGCGCGACAACATTGCGATGGGCCGGCCCGGCGCGAGCGAGGAGGAAATCGTCGCCGCCGCCAAGGCGGCCTATGCCCACGACTTCATCATGGGCTTCGAGCGCGGCTACAATTCGCCCTGCGGCGAGCACGGCATGCAACTGTCCGGCGGGCAGCGTCAGCGCATCGCCATCGCCCGCGCCTTCCTCAAGGATGCGCCGATCATTCTGCTGGACGAAGCGACCTCGGCGCTCAATTCCGAATCCGAACAGGCGATCCAGAAGGCGCTGCGCACACTCTGCGAAGGGCGCACGACGATCGTCATCGCCCATCGGCTGTCGACGGTGGCGCAGGCCGACGAAATCTGCGTCATCGACCGCGGCCGGGTCGTCGAGCGCGGGCGCCACGGCGAACTGCTGGCGCAAGGGCGCACCTACACTCACATCGCCCAGACCCAGTTTCCCCGCGACGCGGCCTGAGCGACCGTCAGGCGACGTCGCTTCCCATGGCGGCCTGAGCGCCCGTTCACTTTCGCTCGAGACGGCCTTAAGGTCCGCGCGCCGTTCGCGGCTGATTTTGACCTAAAGACTTTTAAGCAGCGGGAGGATTTTCATGACCGCGGATCGCACATTTGAGCTTGGCCTCGTCATGGCTGGCGCCATATCCGCAGGCGCTTACACGGCGGGCGTTTTGGATTTCCTGTTCGAAGCGCTCGACGCCTATGACGAAGAGAAGCGGAAGCCCGGCTGGGACGGCCCGACCCACGATGTGCGCGTTCCGATCATGTCCGGCGCCTCGGCAGGCGGCATGACCTCGGCGATCTCAGCCCTGCACGCGTTCCATGATCTTGCGCATGTCTGGCCGGGTCAGCCAGTTCCACCGCCCGAGCAGAACCGGCTCTATTCGAGCTGGGTCACCGACATTTCCCTCGACCGGCTTCTGGAGACATCCGACCTCGAAGTCCCGGGGATTCGGGACTCAAATCGGCGCTGTGCTGCGACGTGCTCGACAAGATCGTCCACGATGCTTTCACGATGAGCGGCGATCGCGAGCGCGCGTGGATCGGGCGCGGCGACGACCATTCTCTGCGCGTGCGAATGACGCTCACCAATTTGCGCGGCGCGCCCTATTCGTTCCAGCTGTTCGGCGGCGACGCGGACGAGACCTATGGCATGCTCAACCATGGCGATTATTTCGACTTCGCGGTCGGCCGGAAGCCAGCCGCAGCGGCCGGAACGACGCCGCTCGACGTCACGAACCTCGCCCAGAAGGAATGGGATGTCTATCGTCAGACGGCGCTAGCGACCGGCGCCTTTCCGGTCGGCCTCGCGCCTCGAATCATCGAGCGGCCCGATACGGTTTTTTATGCCCAAGCCCAAACCTTCGGCTACGAGGACGCCACAGGCGCGTACTGCCCAGTCAAGCCCGATGCATCCTTCAACAGCGTGTCGCCCTATGCGTTCGTTTCGGTCGACGGGGGGGTCATCGACAATGCGCCGCTTGAGCTGGCGCGGCGCTATCTCTCCGGGAGCGCTGCGGCGCAGAACGAGCGCAGCGGCGTCGGCGCCGACAAGGCGGTCCTCTTGATTGCGCCGTTCCCGAACTTCGCCACAGCTCCGCCGAAGGACGACAACGATCTGCTCGTGCATATGCTGCAACGGCTTCTTTCCGCGCTCATCGACCAGGCGCGATTCAAGCCGGAAGAATTGCAGCTCGCGGCCAGCGACACCTGTTTCTCGCGCTTCATGATCTCGCCGACCAGACAGGGCAACGGTTCGGACGCCGCCAAGCAGTTTCCCATTGCAAGCGGCGTGCTCGGCGGCTTCGGAGGCTTTCTGGATGAGTCGTTCCGGCGGCACGATTATCTGCTTGGCCGGCGCAACGCCCAGGCCTTCTTGCGCTGGAACTTCGGACTGCCTGAGACCAACGATCGCCTGTTCAAGGGGGTCGCGATCAATGGCGATCGCTGGCATGTGCGCGACGCCGACAAGGAGACGGCGACGCTGACCGCTTCCGCCGAAAAGAACCTGAGCAAGAAAAAATTCGCCGAGACGTGGGGCGGTCAAAAGACAACGTTCGGATTTCCTATCATCCCGCTGGTCGATCGGCTGCTGACGCCAATCGAAATCCCGGCCGCGGACATGCCAAAGCCGGACGATGTCGACCGCGCCGCGCTGACTGCGAAGATCGAGACGCGAGCCAAAAAGGTGATCGCCACGCTGATCGACGTCGATCTGCGCCGGGTGACGCATGACCTCGGTCTCGACACTGGACTACTCGCCAGGACGGCGATGTTCGGCGCCGATTGGCTTGGCGGACCTTTCCTGGCGCAGGTTCTGGCGAAGAAGGCCGAAAAAATTATCGACGAGGCGCTCGGCCAAGTGAGCGAAGCGTTTCGCCCGAATGCGGTCGGCGCGCCTTGATCTGAAATCGCGATGGCCGCGCCAGGCTTTCGCTGCGGCTTCCGGCTCAGGGGCGCTTGAGCCGCCTCACACCCCTCGGCGCGCTCCTGTTCACACGATGCGGCTCTGGCGGCCCTTCCAATAGCGTTCGCGCAACGGCGCCTTGTAGAGCTTGCCGGTCGGCAGGCGTGGAAGCTGCGGCTCGAAATCGATTGAGCGGGGACATTTCTGGTGGGCGAGATTGTCGCGGCAGAATGCGATCAGCTCAGCCTCCATCTCGGCTCCCGCCGCGAAGCCCGGCATGAGCTGCACGACCGCCTTCACCTCCTCGCCCATCTCCTCGTTCGGGACGCCGAACACTGCGGCGTCGGAGACCTTCGGATGGGTGACGAGTAGATTTTCGCATTCCTGCGGATAGATGTTGACGCCGCCGGAGATGATCATGAACGCGGCGCGGTCGGTGAGGTAGACGTAGCCCTCCTCGTCCACATAACCGATGTCGCCGACGGTGCTCATTATGCGGTCGGGCGAGTTCGCTTCCGCGGTCTTCTGGGCATCGTTGAAATATTCGAAGGGCGAGACGGTTTTGAACCAGAGCTTGCCGATCGCGCCCGGTCGGGACCTCGCGCATCGCTTCGTCGAGCACGTGCAGCTCGCCGAAAACCGCCTTTCCGATCGTACCCGGATGGGCAAGCGCTTCGGCGCTCTCGCACAGGGTAAAGCCGAGCCCTTCGGTCGCGCCGTAATATTCGAGAATGATTGGTCCCCACCAATCGATCATCGCCTGTTTGACCGGCGCGGGACAAGGCGCGGCGGCGTGGAGAGCGACCTCGAGTGACGAGAGGTCATAGGCTTTACGCGTCTCCTCGGGCAGCTTCAGCATGCGCGAGAACATCGTCGGCACAAGCTGCGTATGGGTCACGCGGTGCTTCTCGACGAGCGCCAGGAATTGTTGCGGGTCGAACCGCTCCATGACGACGACCGTCCCGCCGAAGCGGATCGTTCCATAGACGCCGGTCAAGGGCGCGGCATGATAGAGCGGCGCAGGCGAGAGGTAGACTTGGCCTTCGCGAAACCGAAACAATTTGAAAAGCGCGGCAAGGACACTCAACGTCTGCGCTGGCGGCTGATCGGGCAGCGGCCGGAGCACTCCCTTCGGGCGACCGGTCGTGCCCGATGAATAGAGCATCGCCGCGCCGAGCGATTCGTCGGCGATCGGGATCGTCGGAAATTCGGCGGTCGCATCGCCGAAGTTGCGCACTCGCTCGCCTGCGCCTGGCCCATCGACGATGAGGCAAAGTTCGACCTTGGGGCAATCCCGCAGCGCGGCGAGCGCGATCTCGCGCTTCGCCTCGGAAGTGATAAGCACCCTGGAGAGACTGTTGTTGACGATGTAGGCAAGTTCGCCTGCCGTCAGAAACGAATTGACGGTGGTGTAGTAGAGGCCCGATCGGACCCCCGCGGCGCAGCACTCGACGAAGCGCGCGTGGTTCTCCATGAAGATGGCATAGTGATCGAGTCGCTGAAGCCCGACTTTGCGCAAAAGGTGAGCAAGCCGATTGCTCCGCGCTTCCAGTTCGCGATAAGTGACGGTTTCGCCTGACTCCGCCATGATGACCGCCGGCTGGTCGGCGCGCGCTTCGGCATGCAGCCCTGGATACATGCGGCAACCTTCCCCTTGACCGGCCAGTCTTTGCTGGCCTGGAACAGCGTCCTAGGCGATCAGGGCCGCGCCTTCAACCGCCAAGCACGGAGATCAAGTTGTCGACGCCGACCGGCGAGATGCGGAACAGGCCCGAATACGGTTGACTAAACTCGAGGATCACGAAGACCGCGCTGGCGACCGCCATCGAGCCCAGCGCCTCGATGGCGACGCTGAGCGCGTTGAACGGGCCCAACAATCCGAAGCTCATGAACAACAGCGCCGCCCATCCGATGACCACGAAAAGGAGAAGCTTGGGCACCGGATTGGCCAATTGCCGGGTCATCAACAGGGTCGTTTCCACCACCTGCATGAAATTGGGCATGGCGGTCACGATCAGCTGCTTCTGTTGGTCCGTGGCGGGGTCGAGGCTCGCGAAAAAACCCATAATTTCATGCAGATCCGCGCGCAATTGCGCATAAGGGGTGACGCCGACCGCCCGGCCGCCCCAGAAACGGTCGCGCGCGCGCACGACCGCCGCTCGCAGCAAATCGCGTCCCCGATCCGCTTCCGCCCCATATTGCTCGAGGGTAAAGTCAAGCTTCAGAATGAGCGGCCCTAAGGACTGCGATTCCGAGTTCTGATTGGTGTAAACGCCGTAGCTGGTCCAGACCAGCAGGCCGAGAACCAAAGCCAGCAGCAGTGTGACAAGACCGATGATCGACCCGATAATGCCCTTCGCATCGATCACATCCTGAACCGGCAGCACCCATTGGAGGAAGAAGCCGAGGAGCCCGCTCCCGAAGGTCAGTAAAGCCACGATCAAGGTTGTAGCCAAGGGATTTGCACGTTCGCCTTCGGAACCGAACACCGAAACACCGCCGCCACGATCCAACGCTCCTGAACCTCCCCATAGCCATATGGGCCCGCCGACGCAGGCTTCAGACCTTAATACCATTATGGAATTGATAAATCAACCGAGGGGCGGCTTAAAGCCGCCTGTCGGCGCGCGTCCTCAATCGGTGCAACAAGATGCGATAGAAATCGCGTCGAGCCGAAGTGCGGACTGACGGGAGTCACGTGTCGGTGGCCGGGATCCAAATTGCGGAGTCCGCGTCGCCCCAGCCCCTCGCTTTTCCATCGAGGCAGGCGATCGCGACATGCGCGCAGATAACCGCGTCTAGCTTGTCTTCATAGGCCTTGAGCCGCCAACCCCTCACGTCCGCGCCAACGGGCTGAAGCTTCTCATACACCCCCTCAATACGCCGCTCGAGGGCGCCAACGATCAGGCTCCAAACTTCACGCAGTTTGTTGTGGCGTGTGACGAGCGGCGAAGTCGACCAGTACTTTCCGGCCTTCGCGGCTTTGTACTCAAGCCGTCGCGGCACCTTAAGAATCTCAATCAATGCCGGGTGAGGATAGACCTCAATCAAGGCCCTCGCTGGCGCGCTGTTTGGCTCCAACGTGCGAAGCGGGTAACCCTCAACCTCAAAGGCCAAACGAAGCGCATCGCTGATTTCGCCTGGTCTCCGTGCGCTGGGCGAGTGGGTGGCGGCGCCCTTGGCGCCGTAAGCCTCTGACACAGCCCGGTCGCTCGGCCGATACCCGACGATTGGATGCCGCGCCATTGGCATGTCGATGGCGACGAGATCGATTGGTCGGCCGCAAATCTTGCGTCCCGCTTCGATGAGCCCAGCGGCCTCCGGCACCGAGCCGCGTGGACGCTCCGCACTTGGCGGTCTTCCGTTCGCAAGCGCAAGGAACTGCTCATACGAAGCCGCGACCGCAACCAGCCGCCAGCCCGCTTCCGTCTCGACTGCTGCCGCTACGCCGGTTGGCTGAGTGGAGGTCCACGCGGCGTCAATGCCGAGAACGGCGCGCCGCGCGCCTTGCCCGCTGGCGGTGTCGACAATAGCGCTCGACGTCGCGCTCATGTTCAAGCTTTCTCCTTACCGCGGACCGTAGCGGACCTCGGTCAGGCCTGGCTCTGCGCGCCGGCTTGCTCGACAAGGAATGCGGCCTCGATCTCCTCATCGCCGCCGCCGTGAGCGGACCGGGTCATCGCGCCGTCTTGGCTGTCGAAGCCAACAGCAACCCGGACATAGCGGTCGTCGGGGCATATCGGAGCGGTCGCATCGAACGCGACCCATCCGAGGCCTTGAATATGAGCTTCCGCCCACTCATGTGGGCCCGCTCGGCCTGAATCATCGCCGACGCGATAGCCCGCGACGAAACGCGCCGGGATCCCGCGCCATCGCGCACAGGCGATAAAAATGTGGGCGAAGTCGCGCGCCCGTCCCCGCCTAGTGCGAAGGCTTCGATCGCGGAGCCCGCGGCGTCCTTCTCGTCGGGTTGGAGGGCGATCGTCTCGTGGAGCTCGCCCATCAGCCGGTGCATCGAATCGAGTGGGTCGGCGGCGCCTTCGGTCGCCTCCGCGGCGAAGGCGCGCAACGCCCCATTGGCATGAGTGTGCGGGCTGTCGCGCAAGTACATCTCGGCCGGCAGCCGTTCCGCCGCGCCCCGCACCACGCCCGCCGCGTCGCTGGTCTCGATCTCGCCAGCCGCCGATATCGTCAGGCGCTCGATGAGGCCGTGGTGAGAGTACGAGGTCACGGCGTTGCCGTGTGCGTCCTCGGTTCCGCGCAACGCGCCATCCGCGTCGACGACGAGGCGCCAGCGCAGCACGTACTGGCTGTCGAAGGAGAGCGGCGTCAGCCTCAGGATCTGGTTGACCGTGCGGGCTGGCGGGGCAAAGCGATGGACGATCTGGTGCGAAACCCTGATCCGCATGATTGGATCCGCGCCGCCTCTAGTTGAAGAGATATTGATCGGAGATTGTGCTCGAGAGGCGCGCGTTGTCCTCGATGAAGTCGGTGATGAACTCGTGCAATCCGCCCTGGAAAATCTCGGTCATGCTCGCCCGCTCGAGCCTCGCGTACATCGCCCGCGCCTGCCGCTGAGCGGCCCCGCTCCGTCCATCATCGCGAGCCAGCGCGTCGAGAGCCCGGTCGATGTTCTCATAGCAGGAGATGAGCGAACGGGGCATCGCCAGCTTCAGGATCAGGAGGTCGGCGATCAGCCAGGGCTTCACCCGATCGCGATAGACCCAGTGATAGGCCGTGGCGGCGGAAACCGCGCGCAGGATCGCGACCCACTGGAAGTAGTCGAGCGGGCCGCCGACCGTTTCCGTCGAGGGCAGCAGCAAATGATATTTGACGTCGAGCAAGCGGGCCGTGTTGTCGGCCCGCTCGACGAAGACCCCGAGCCGGTTGAACCAATAGGCTTCGTTGCGCAGCATCGTCCGGTAGCAGGCGCCGTCGAAATCGAGCGAGGCCTTCTTCACATAGTCGAGGAAGCGCATCAGCTCCTCGCGACCGAGCGCGCGATTAACGCGCCGGCTGGTCTCGAACCGTTTCAGTTCAAGCCAGGCGTCGTTGATCGCCGTCCAGGTCTCGGCGGTCAGCGCGGTGCGCACGGCGCGTCCCGCGGCGCGCGCATTCTCCAGGCAATTGCGAATGGAGGAGGGGTTCGCAAGGTCGAAGGTCAGGAATTCGATCGCCGCCTCTTCACTCAGCTCGCCGTGCTTTTCCATGAAGCTCACATGAGCCCCGGCGGCGTTGAGCGCGCCTTCCCATTCGCCAACCTGTTCGCTATCGGTCTTCGGCAGATATTCGAGCCTCAGCGTCGCCTCGATCGTGCGGGCGATATAGTCCGCCCGCTCCATGGAGCGGGCAAGCCAGAAGAGATTGTCGGCGGTGCGCGCAAGCATGGCGGTCACGCCGAGCCTTCCAATCCGTCGACGATCCAGGTGTCCTTGGTGCCGCCGCCCTGGCTCGAGTTGACGACCAGAGATCCCTCTTTTAGCGCGACCCGGGTGAGGCCCCCGGGCACGATGCGCACGCCGTCCGCCCCCGACAAGACGAACGGCCGCAAGTCCACATGGCGCGGCGATACGCCGGTCTCGAACGAGGCCGGACAGGTCGACAGCGCCAGCGTCGGCTGGGCGATATAATTGGTGGGATCGGCCATGATCTTGGCGCCGAATTGCTCCCGCTGCGCGGCGGTCGCATGCGGGCCGACCAGCATCCCGTAGCCGCCCGAGCCGTTGACTTCCTTGACCACCAATTGATCGAGGCGCTCCATCACATATTTCAGCGAACTCGGCTCCCGGCACCGATAGGTCGGCACGTTCTTGAGCAGCGGCTCCTCGGACAGATAGAAACGGATCAGCTCTGGTATATAGCAGTAAATCGCCTTGTCGTCGGCGATTCCGGTGCCGATTGCATTGGCAATCGTCACATTGCCGGCCAAATAGGCGCCCACAAGTCCGGGCACGCCCAGGACCGAGGCTGGATTAAAGACGAGCGGGTCCAAAAAATCATCATCGACCCGCCGATAGATGACGTCGACCCGGCGCGGGCCGAGCGTGGTGCGCATGAACACCTGATCGTCCTCGACAAACAGGTCGCGGCCCTCGACCAGCTCGACCCCAAGCTTGTCGGCGAGGAACGAGTGCTCGTAATACGCGGAATTGAAGGCGCCCGGAGTTAGGATCACAATCGTCGCCTCGCCGCCGTTATGCCGCGGCGCAACCGAGCGCAAACAAGCAAGCAGTTGGTCCGGATAATCGTCGACCGGCGCGACGCTGTGGCGCGCAAACAAGTCAGGGAGAAGCCGCATCGTCACTTCGCGGTTTTCGAGCATGTACGAAACGCCCGACGGCGTGCGCGCGTTGTCTTCGAGGACATAAAATTCGTCGGCGTCGACCCGCACAATGTCGATGCCCGCAATGTGCACCCAGATGTCGTGCGGCGCGCGCTGTCCGATCATCTCCGGCCGATAGAAGGGATTGCGCACAATCAACTCGGGCGGAATGATCAATTCTTTGAGAATGGCGCGCGGGCCGTAAATATCCTTGAGAAACAGGTTGAGAGCAAGCGCGCGTTGCGCGAGGCCGGCCTCGAGCCGGCGCCATTCCGCGCGCGATATGAGACGCGGAACGATGTCAAACGGGATCAGTCGCTCAGCGGAGTCCTTGTCGCCATAGACGCCGAAAGTGATGCCGATCCGCCGGAACATATACTCGGCCTGGGCGCGGCGAGACGCCAGCAATTCGGGCGGAGTTTCATCCAGCCACCGAGCAACCTGGCGATAGAGCGGCCTCGTCTCGCCGGAGGCAAAGCCCATCTCGTCAAACGCCGCCATATCGCCTGCCTAAACCCTTGTTCGCCTGGCGCCGTCAGGCTCGAACGACGCTCCGTCTCGGTGGATCATGTGTCGCAACTTCCGTGCCGCAAGCGCGCTGAAGCGCCTCGGCGCCGCTCATCTCCACCGCGGCGGGCCAGGCGCCAAAATCCGCCTCGCACGCCAAGGCTTCGGCGAGCATAAGCCGGAACCCGTCGCGCGGAACCTCGATTGCGCCCAGGCTCGCCAAGTGCTCCGTCAAGAATTGCGCATCGAGCAAACGAAATCCGCCGGTCCGAAGGCGCGCGAACAGATGCACAAGGGCGACCTTCGAGGCGTCCCGGACTCGATGAAACATGCTTTCGCCGAAGAAGGCGCCGCGCAGGCTCACGCCGTAAAGGCCCCCGAGAAGCGCGTCATCCTCGTAGACCTCGAGCGAATGCGCATGGCCCGCGGCGAATAATTCGCCATAAAGGCGCACGATCTCGTCGTTGATCCAGGTCTTCTCGCGTTCGGCGCAGGCGCGTACGACCGTCTCGAACGCTCGGTCGGCGACCACGCGAAATCGATTCGACCGCACCGTCTTGGCGAGACTGCGTGAGACGATCAACCCATCGAGCGGGAAAACGCCGCGGTCCTGCGGCTCGACCCAGAACAAGTCCTTGGCGTCACGGCTTTCGGCCATGGGAAAAACGCCGATTGAATAGGCCCGGAGCAGGATGTCCGCGGTCAGCTCAAATTTGCGCGGCGCGATTTTCATGTTCCCAATCGTGGAACTGTCCGCGCGGGCAGTCAAGCCGATGAACGGGCCGGCCTCAGGGCGCGCCTCTCGGCATGATTGAGCAACATACGTCCGAAGCCCCTGCCCTGCCGCTCAGGCGCGACGGCGACATTCTCGATCCACAAATGGTCGGGTCGCAGGATCGTCTCGATGAGGCCTACGATCGCGCCGCCACCGATGAAAAGGTCGATCGTGTGCTCAGCGACCGCGCGCTTAAAGTCCGCCTGCATCGGGAGAGGCTCCCGTCCGATCAGGGCGACCCACTTGGCGTAAGCCGCGCGCGTCAGATCGCGAATTCTCGCCGCGTCCTCAAAGACAGCGGGCCGGATTTCGACAGTTTGAGTAGGCGTCATCATGGGTTCATTGTTGCGAGGCCAAGAGTTTCAGCAAGATCACGCGGCGACTGGCTGGGCCGTCTTCCGCACCTGTGGTAGACTGGTCGCGTGAGAGCGAAGCTTAGCCGCGAGGAGTTTTTCGAGCCATGGGATCCGTCGCCCGAGTGACTTCCGCCGCCGAGGGGCTGCCGCGCCGGCGCTTCACGGTCGAGGAAGTGGAGGCGATGGTCGCCGCTGGCGTGATGGAGGAGGACGAGCGCGTCGAACTGATCGGCGGGGAGCTCGTTCCGATGTCGCCAAAGGGGAGCCGCCATGAGGCGATCAAGATTGCGCTCGTCGATCGCTGGATCCGCGGGCGTCCCGACAATTGCTGGCTCGCGCAGGAAACGACTTTTCGCCTGAGCGAAGACACCTATCTCGAGCCCGATATCGTAATCTATCCGCGCGCGAGCGGCGTGACGGGGCTAAGCCCGAGCAACGTCCTCCTTGTCGGCGAGATCGCCAACTCGTCGCTGCGCTATGACATCGGCCGCAAGGCGGCGCTTTACGCCAGTTTCGGCATTCGCGAGCTTTGGGTGATCGACGCGGTTCGACTGACGACGCGCGTCTTCCGCGAGCCGGCGGCCGGACGGCTATCGCGACACGCAGGACTTTGGCCCTGCCGAGCAAATGACGCCCCTGGTTGCGCCGCGAGCGTTCGCGCTGCGGCTCGATCAGCTGGAGCTGAGCTGAGGCGAAGGGTTCCCCTCACGCCTGCTTCTTGAGCTTCACCACATTGTGCAGCGTTTGGTCGGCCGTCTCGAAAAAACGCTTTACGCCGCGCGCGGCTTGGCGGATGCGTTGCTCGTTCTCGACCAGCGCAAGGCGCACGTAGTCGTCGCCATGCTCGCCAAAGCCGACGCCCGGCGCGACCGCGACGTCGGCCTTCTCGATCAAGAGCTTCGAGAACTCGAGGCTGCCGAGATGGCGGAAACGCTCCGGCACCGGCGTCCAGGCGAACATCGACGCGCTCGGCTTGTCGATCGCCCAGCCGGCCGCGGCGAAGCTCTCGATCATCACGTCCCGCCTGCGCTTATAGGTCGCGCGCATCTCGCGCACGCAATCGTCGGGGCCGTTCGAGCGCCGCGGCCGCGGCGACTTGGATCGGCGTATAGGCGCCATAATCGAGATAGGACTTGACGCGCGCGAGCGCCGCGAGCAGCCGCTCGTTGCCGACCGCAAACCCGATCCGCCAGCCCGCCATCGAGAAGGTCTTCGACATCGAACTGAACTCGACCGCGACCTCGAAGGCGCCGGGCGCCTGCAGAACCGACGGCGGCGGTTCATCGTCGAAATAGACTTCCGCGTAGGCGATGTCGGAGAGCACGAAAATCTCGTGCTTCTTCGCGAACAGGACCAGATCTTTATAGAAGTCGAGCGAGGCGACCATCGCCGTCGGATTGGACGGATAGCAGACGACGACCGCGATCGGCTTCGGAATCGAATGGGCGATCGCGCGCTCGAGCGCTGCGAAGAATTCGGGGCCCGGCTCGGCCGGCACCGAGCGGATGACGCCGCCTGCCATCAGGAAGCCGAAGGCGTGAATCGGGTAGGAGGGGTTCGGCACCAGCACGACATCGCCCGGCGCGGTGATCGCCTGGGCCATGTTGGCGAAGCCTTCCTTCGAGCCGAGCGTGGCGACGACCTGCGTCTCGGGATCGAGCTTGACCCCGAACCGGCGCGCGTAATAGCCGGCCTGGGCGCGGCGCAGGCCCGCGATGCCCTTCGAGGCCGAATAGCGGTCGGTGCGCGGCTTGCCGACGGTCTCGACGAGCTTGTCGATCACGTGCTTGGGCGCGGGCAGATCGGGATTGCCCATGCCGAGATCGACGATGTCGGCGCCGCCGGCGCGGGCCTTGGCCTTGAGCTTGTTGACCTGCTCGAAGACATAAGGCGGCAAGCGCCGCACCCGGTGAAAATCGCTCATCGCAGCCACTGGCCTTGGGTCTGATTCCAGATTCGTCGATCTATGCGCCGACATGCGGCCCTTTAGCACCGGAAGGCCTAAGGCGGCAAACGGGACCGCGCCTATTGCTGAGCGTCCGGGGCGCTTCGATTTCGGCTTTTTTTGCGCCGCCTGCTGCTCGGCCATCGCCTTGGCGGCCGGCGGAAAGGCCTGTCGAAGCGCGTCGTGCTGCTTCCCGACCGCGTCGAGGTCGCTCTTCACCGCCTTAAGCTCGTCGGTCTTCAAAGCTGGCCGCGCCGGCTCGGGCGGCGGCTGGAACACAGGAATGTAGTCAGGATCGCCGCCCGGCCGCGTCTTGTTGACGAAATCGGCCGGCGGCGCGACGTCGGTCGCGAATCCAAAGACCTTGAACGCCTGCTTCAAGATGCTGTCCTGCTGCTGCGCATAGACCTCGACATCCGAAGCGAAGAGCGCGGCAAGAGCGAGAAGCCCGGCCGACCGCGATTCTCCTCAAGGCCGCGTCCGGCGCTGTCCGGCGCAAATCGTGCAAAACATTTTTCTGTCCGAAAAGTGTTGTTGGCTTCGCGGACAGGTACTGACCTATTATGACCAAAACGGGACCGGGCCTCGCGCCCGAAATCGACAGGAAACGCTCGTCATGGCCAAGACCCCAAGCAAGCCGAGGGCGCGCGGCAAGTCCGAGGCCGCCAAGGCCGCGGCCGCGAAGCTCCGCCGCGAGCCGCGCCAAGTCGCGGCCGCCGATCGACGGATCTCGCGTTGAGCTCAAAGCGCCTCGCGCAAAAGCCGCTCAGCGGCGAAGCGAGCCTGCCGCGGCCAAGGCCGCGATGCGCCGCGCCGAAAGCGCGAGTCGCGGCGCCGGCCTGTCGAAGAAGAGCAATCGCCTCCGCCACGGCGCGAGGCCGCGGGCTCAGCGCGAAATCGAGACGCCACGGCGCCCGAGCCCATTCGCCCGTAGCGGCGCCCGTCGCCACCCGAGCCGCCGACGGCGACGCGCCCCGCCGGTCGCTCGCGCCTCGCCGTCGCCGCGCCGCGGGCGACCCATATCCGGCCCCCGACGTGGAGGCGCTCGCCCACAACATCGCGCAGGCGATCGAGCAGGGCGGCAAGGTGCTGGCCGCTTATTTGCGGCCGCGCGAGACCGGCGAGATCAAGACCACGCTCGCCGACGATATCGGCGAGATGGTGCGCTCGATCGGCCGGGTGGCCGAATACTACATGGCCGACCCTCAGCGGGCGCTTCGCGGCGCAAACCGCGCTGACGAAGCAGTTCGTCGATCTCTGGGCCTCGACGCTGCAGCGCCTCCAGGGCGAGCAGGCGGCGCCGGTCGCCGCGCCCGACGCCGCCGACAAGCGCTTCGCCGACGCGGCGTGGCGCGACAATCCGTATTTCGATTTCATCAAGCAGGCCTATGTGCTGACGACGCGCTGGGCGGACGATCTCGTCAAGCGGGCCGACGAGCTCGATCCGCACGATCGCGACAAGGCGCAATTCTATCTGCGGCAGGTCACCGCGGCGCTCTCGCCCTCGAACTTCGTCGCCACCAATCCCGAGCTCCTGCGCACGACGCTCGCCGAGAGCGGCGAGAACCTCGTGCGCGGCCTGAAGATGCTGGCCGAGGACATCCAGGCCGGGCACGGCAACCTGCGCATCCGCCAGTCGGACGCGCGCGCGTTCAAGCTCGGCGTCAATCTCGCGGCGACGCCGGGCAAGGTGATCTTCCGCAACGAGCTGATCGAGCTCATCCAGTACGAGCCGACGACGCCCCAGGTCTATAAGCGCCCGCTGCTGATCGTGCCGCCGTGGATCAACAAGTTCTACATCCTCGACCTCAATCCGGAGAAGTCGTTCATCCGCTGGGCGGTCGCGCAGGGCCTGACCGTGTTCGTCATCTCCTGGGTCAATCCGGACGAGCGCCACGCCGACAAGGACTTCGACAGCTATATGCGCGAGGGCATTCTCACCGCGCTCGACTGCGATCGAGCAGGCGACCGGCGAGCGCGAGGTCGCCGCGATCGGCTATTGCGTCGGCGGAACGCTGCTCGCGGCGACGCTCGCCTACATGGCCGCGGTCGGCGACAAGCGGATCAAGAGCGCGACCTTCTTCGCCACCCAGATCGACTTCACCGACGCCGGCGATCTCAAGGTGTTCGTCGACGCCGAGCAATTGAAGGCGGTCGAGGAGCGGATGGCCGAGCAGCGGCTATCTCGAAGGCTCGCAGATGGCCAACGCCTTCAACATGCTGCAGGCCGAACGACCTCATCTGGTCGTACTACGTCAACAATTATCTCAAGGGCAAAGAGCCGATGCCCTTCGACCTGCTGGTCTGGAATTCGGACTCGACCCGCATGCCCGCCGCCAACCACAAGTTCTACCTGCGCCACTGCTATCTGCAGAACGATCTCTCGAACGGGCGCATGGTGCTCGAGCGGCAAGACGCTCGACCTCAAGAAGGTGACGATCCCGGTCTATGAACTGGCGACGAAGGAAGACCACATCGCCCCTGCCCGCTCGGTGTTCACGGGCGCCAAATGCTTCGGCGGCCCGGTGCGCTACGTGATGGCGGGCTCAGGCCATATCGCCGGCGTCGTCAACCCGCCGAGCAAGCCGAAATACCAGTACTGGACGGGCGGCCCGCCGGAGGGCGAATTCGAGGATTGGGTCGCGACGGCCAAGGAGACGCCCGGCTCCTGGTGGCCCGACTGGATCGCCTGGATCACCGCGCAGGCGCCGGAGAAAGTCCCGGCCCGCAAGCCCGGCGACGGCAAGCTGAACCGCTCGGCGACGCGCCGGGCGACTATGTGCGGGTGAAGGCGTAACCGCTTCGCACGAAGCGCGGAAAGGGCAGTCGGCTCGACAACGGCGAAACCCCTGGCGTCGGCTGTTCGCCAGCGGAAGGAGCAATATGCTGTACGGACTCGCTCTATTGGCTGGCGTCGTCGCCGGTTCGCGGACATTCACGGCGCCGGCTGCTGTGAGCTGGGCGGCGAGGTTGGGCTATCTCGATCTTGACGGCTCCTGGCTCGCGTTCATGGGCTATGCCTGGACGCCCTGGATCTTCACGCTGCTGGCGATTGTCGAAATGGTCGGCGATCAGCTCCCCTCGACGCCGAGCCGAAAGATCGCCGATGCAGTTCGGCGCCCGGATCGTGAGCGGCGCGCTGTCGGGCGCGACGATCGGCGTTGCGGCGGGGTCGTGGATCATTGGTCTCGTCGCCGGCGTTATCGGCGCCGTGATCGGAACCCTTGGCGGCGCCGAGATTCGCGCGCGCATGGCCGAAGGGTTCGGGCGCGACACGCCAGCCGCCTTCATCGAGGACGCCGGCGCGATCGCTCTCGGACTGATCGTCGTCTTCGCCCTCCGATGAGTCGCTGGCCTGGCCGCGACCCCGCGTGCGCATGACGCCTAAACGCTTTGCTCTAAGGGAATCGAGGCGCTCGAGGAATCACGGCCAGCAATGTTCCTCCCTAAACTCTTTGTGCTAGGCTGCTCGAATTGTCAGACGGAGAACGGACATTGGCCGAAGCGTCCCGACCGACTCCGCGCAACCCCGTTGCATCGTTCGCGCTGATCGCCGCCGTGGTCGCCGTCGCCGCCGCGGCTTTCGCCTACACGGCCGGATGGTTCTCGCCCGACCGCCTGACGCCGCAGAAGCTCGTTGACGGCTTCGCCGGGCCTCGTGGCCCGCCGCTTGGCCACCGCCGCAATCACGCCAAGGGCATTTGCTTCACGGGCTTTTTCGAAGCGAACGGCGCCGGATCTGAGCTGTCGCGCGCGCAGGTTTTCGCGCAGGGCAAGTATCCCGTGATCGGACGCTTCAATCTCGGCACGCCGAACCCGAACGCCGATGATTCCAAGGAGCGGGTGCGCGGCTTGGGCGTCATGATCTCGACGCCGGACGGCCAGGAATGGCGCATGGCGATGATCGACCCGCCGTTCTTCCCCGTCGCAACGCGTCGAGGCGTTCCGCGCGCTCCAGATCGCCTCGGCGAGCAAGGAGCCCGACGCGATGGCGAAGTTCGCCGGCGCGCATCCCGAGATCGCGGCGTTCGGCGGCTGGGCGAAGAGCGCGCCCTGGACCGGCAGCTACGCCGAGGAGCCTTACAACAGCCTCAACAGCTTCATCTTCACCGACAGTTCCGGAAACGACCATGCCGTGCGCTGGTCGCTGACGCCGGCGGCGCAGCCAGTCCCGGTCCCGCCGGAAGAACTCGCCAAGCGCGGGCCCAACTTCCTCGAGACCGAGATCGTCGATCGCATCAAGAACGGCCCGGCGCGCTGGACGATGAAGGTCACTGTCGCCAACGCCGGCGATCAGACCGCGGACCCGAGCAAGGCGTGGCCGCACGACCGCCGCAGCGTCGAGGTCGGCTCGCTCGTCGTGCAGCAGATCGAAGCCGAGGCGGACGGCCCGTGCCGCGACATCAATTTCGATCCGACCATCCTGCCGAACGGCATACGGACATCGGACGATCCGTTCCCCGCAGCTCGCTCGGCCGCCTACAGGGTCTCCTATGACCGCCGCACGGCGGAGGAGAAAGACTATCCGCGAACCGCCACGGGAGCATCCCAATGACCAACGTTCATCGGATCCGCCCAGCGACCGTCATTCAACGCTTCACCCCGCTGCAGCGAGCGCTGCACTGGCTCATGGCCGTCTGCATCCTGGCGATGCTGTTCATTGGCGTCGGCATGGTGTCGACGGTCGCGCCGAAATATCTGACGCTCGTCGGCATCCACAAGCCGCTCGGGATGGCTGATCCTGATCCTCGCGCTGATCCGCCTCGTCGTGCGCCTGCGTTACGGCGCGCCGCCCCTGCCCGCCGACCTGCCGGAGCCCATGAAGCTCGCGGCGTATCTCTCGCATTATGCGCTCTACGCGCTCATGATCGCGATGCCGCTGATCGGCTGGGCGATGCTGTCGGCGGCCGACTATCCGGTGGTCTTGTGGCCAGGCGTCTGGTTGCCGCAGATCGTGCCGCAAAGCGCCAGCCTGCATACGCTGTTGTGGAACGCGCATTTCTATCTGGCCTTCTGTTTCTTCGCGCTGATCCTGATGCATCTCGCGGCGGCGCTGTTCCACGCGCTGATCCGGCGCGACGGCGTGTTCGATTCGATGGGGCCCGCATTGACGCATGACGAGGTCGCGCCAGCGGAGTGACCCCCGCGCGCTCAGGTAGCGCGCCAGCGAAATCCCGATTGGAGTCGCCATGCTGCTGCCCAGCGTCACACTCGTCCGTCACGGCGAAACAGAATGGAGCGCGAGCGGCAAGCACACCGGCCGCACCGACATTCCGCTCACGGAAGAAGGCGAACGCAAAGCGCAAGCGCTTCAAGGGCGCCTTAAGGGCCAAACGTTTGACAGGGTTTTCACCAGCCCGCTTCAGCGCGCGGCGCGCACATGCGCGCTCGCAGGATTCGGCGACAGAGCCAAGCTCGATCCCGACCTCCTCGAATGGGACTATGGCGATTACGAAGGCCGGAAGTCGAGCGAGATCCTGCAGGAGCGGCCCGGTTGGCTTCTGTTCCGCGACGGGTGCCCGAACGGCGAGCAACCAGCCGACGTCGGGGCGCGCGCCGATCGCGTCATCGCCCGCCTTCGCGCCGCGGATGACCGGGCGATCGTGTTCTCGAGCGGCCATATTCTGAGAGTGCTCGCAGCGCGGTGGCTTGGCCTCGCGCCGTCGGAAGGGCGTCTCTTCATGCTTGGCACCACAAGCATCAGCATCCTCGGCTACGAACATGACAAGGACGAGCCGACAGTGCACTTGTGGAACGAGGTTTGAACGCAATCCGACCGCAGGACAGTCGATGGTCTCCGCACTTCAACCCTTAGCCAGCCTTCCGGCGCTCCGATGAGCCGCCATTTCGACTCCATCGTCATCGGCGCCGGGCAGGCTGGCCCACCGATGGTCGGCCGGCTTGCGGCCGCCGGGCAAAAGGTCGCGCTGATCGAGCGCGATCTGATCGGCGGGACGTGCGTCAACACCGGCTGCACGCCGACCAAAACTTTGGTCGCGAGCGCTTACGCGGCGCATCTCGCGCGGCGCGGGGCGGAATTCGGCGTGAAGGTCGGGCCCGTCGGCATCGATTTCGCCGCCGTCATGGCGCGCAAAAATTCGGTTGTCGGCAATTCCCGCTCGCATCTTACGGCGTGGCTGGAAGGCATGGCGAATTGCACTGTCATCCGAGGCCACGCCCGCTTCCTCTCGCCCACAACAATCCAGGTCGGCGACGAGGCGCTCGAGGCCGAACGCTTCTTCATCAATGTCGGGGGCCGGGCGCTGATTCCCGATTTTCCGGGTCGCGATCAGGTGAGGACGCTGACCAACACGACATTGCTTGACCTCGACGCCCTGCCCCGGCGCCTTGTCGTCGTGGGCGGAAGTTACGTCGGGCTCGAGTTCGCGCAGGTTTTTCGACGGCTGGGAGCCGAAGTCACGGTGGTTGAAAAGGCGGCGCGGCTTGTTTCGCGCGAGGACGGAGAGGTCTCGGATGCGATTCGCGAGATTCTCGAGGCGGAGGGCATAGAGATCCGGCTTGAGTCCGAATGCATCCGGTTCGAGCCGCGCGGCGCGGAGATCGCGGTCGGCGTCAATTGCGCATCCGGCGAACCTGAGGTCATAGGCTCTCATGTGCTGCTCGCGGTCGGGCGGCGCCCCAACACCGACGACCTCGGCCTTGAAGCCGCAGGGGTCGAGGTCGACGCACACGGCTATGTCGTTGTCGACGAATCCTTGAAGACCAATGTCCCCCACATTTGGGCGCTCGGCGACTGCAATGGACGCGGCGCTTTCACCCACACATCGTACAATGATTTCGAGGTCGCCGCGGCGAACCTGCTCGACGGCGCCATGCGCAAAGTGAGCGACCGCATTCCCGTTTACGCGCTCTATGTCGATCCGCCGCTCGGCCGGGTTGGCCTGACCGAGACCGAAGCCCGGGCCAAAGGCCATGACGTGCGCATAGGCCGCCGGCCGATGACCCGCGTCGGCCGCGCGGTCGAGAAAGGCGAAACGAAAGGGTTCATGAAAGTCGTAGTGGATCGCGACACCGATGCGATCCTCGGGGCCGCGATTCTTGGCGTCGGAGGCGACGAAGCCGTCCACGGCGTGATCGAGGCGATGGCCGCCGGCGTGACGGCGAGCGCATATACCCGCGTGGTGGCGATCCATCCGACGGTTTCCGAACTCGTGCCGACGATCTTCGGCGAACTGTCGCCCTGAGGGGTTTGCCCTCCGTTCGCGGGGGTCTCCGCGGCGTTCTGAGCGACGCCTGAAATCAGCCGGCGGCCAGGGCCGAGGTCAGGACTTGCGCAACGCCGGTCGGTGGGCGCATGAAAGAGATCGTCTCTTGCGAAGATTCAGGGACTGCCGGGTATGCTGAACCCGAGGAGCGCATGCAGGCCGTCGACGCATCGGATCGTCAGCCCTGGCTGCGACAACCATCGGCCCAATCCATGATCACCCTGCCCTGCTTGGCGGCGGACGCGCTCGGGTCGTTTCTGGCCGAGGACATCAGAGATCGGTTCGGAGTCTCGCATGCGCGCCTTGCCGAGATCATCCCGTTCGCCGCACGGCTCGCGCTCGAATGCATCGGCAACAGCGACGCCCTCTACCACAATGTCGAGCATACGATGCTCGTCACCCTCGCGGGCCACGACATCTTCAAGGGGCGCGCGTTGCTGACCGACTCGACTCCAGACGACTACTCGCACTTCATTGTCGCCTGCCTCACCCACGATATCGGCTACGTGCGCGGCGTCCTCAAAGGGGACGGCCCCGACGGCTACGTCATCGACGCGGCCGGCCACAAGGTCAGTTTGCCACGCGGCTGCTCCGACGCCGCGCTTGCCCCGTATCACGTCGAGCGGTCGAGATTGTTCGTGTTGGATCGCCTGGCGTCGATTGACGAGCTCGACGGCGCGCGGGTTGCGAGCGCGATCCAGCATACGCGCTTCCCCTACTCCCAGGCGTCCGATCAACACGCCGTCCACGAGGATGCGGCGCTGCTGCGGGCCGCCGATCTGATCGGCCAGCTCGGCGATCCGCACTATCTGAGGAAGGCGAACGCGCTCTATCACGAATTCGAGGAAATCGGCCTGAACGGACAACTCGGCTATGCATCGCCTGCCGACCTCGTGGACAAATATCCGCAGTTCTATTGGGGGAAGGTGTCTCCCTACATTTCAGAGGCTATCCGCTACCTCAACGTCACCGCCAGCGGTCGCCAGTGGATCAACGGCCTCTATAGCAACGTCTTCCGCGCCGAGCACGAGCAGTTGCGCCTGTCCGGCCCGCAACCGTAAACGGCGCCGGCGCGACCAAAGCCGCCCCGTCGTCCAAGCCTGAGAGGGTGTATAAGCGGCCTGAAGAGGACCCCGATGAACAAGCCGACCCGCATCGCCGAAACCCACCGCCTGGACCTTCGCAATCGCCCGCGCCGCAACCGCAAGGCGGAATGGGCGCGGCGGCTGGTGGCGGAACATGTGCTGACGACAAGCGATCTCATCTGGCCGCTCTTTCTGATCGATGGCGAGAAGCGCCGCGTTCCGGTCGCCGCGATGCCGGGCGTCGACCGGCTCAGCGTCGACGAGGCGGTGCGAGAGGCCGAGCGGGCGGTCAAACTGGAGATCCCGGCGATCGCATTCTTCCCCTATACCGACCCTGCGCTCAAGGACGGGAGCGGCAGCGAAGCTTTCAACGAGGCCAACCTCGTCTGTCGCGCCTGCCGCGCAATCAAGCGCGAATTTCCGGAGCTCGGCCTCGTCACCGATGTCGCGCTCGACCCCTATACG
Organism: uncultured Alphaproteobacteria bacterium; assembly: GCA_963756955.1. Lineage (GTDB taxonomy): Bacteria > Pseudomonadota > Alphaproteobacteria > Rhizobiales > Beijerinckiaceae > Roseiarcus. Next base: position 123,156 of record CAVWPU010000010.1, on the reverse strand, counting down.
AGCCACGGCCATGACGGGCTTGTGCGCGAGAGCGCCTCGGGCGAGCTCACCATCCTCAACGACGAGACAGTCGAGGTGCTTGCACTCCAGGCGCTCAATCAGGCGCGAGCCGGCGCCGACGTCATCGCCCCCTCGGACATGATGGACGGACGGGTCGGCGCGATCCGCGAGGCGTTCGACGCCGAGGGCTTTCTCGACGTGCAGATCATGGCCTATGCGGCGAAATACGCCTCCGCCTTCTACGGGCCGTTTCGCGACGCGCTCGGCTCATCCGGCGCGCTCAAGGGCGACAAGCGCACCTATCAGATGGATCCGGCCAACAGCGACGAGGCGCTGCGCGAGGTCGAGCTCGACCTCGAGGAAGGCGCCGACATGGTGATGGTGAAGCCGGGCATGCCCTATCTCGACATCATCCGCCGGGTGAAGGACGCATTCGGCTTCCCCGACCTTCGCCTATCAGGTGAGCGGCGAATATTCGATGATCATGGCCGCGGCGAACAACGGCTGGATCGACGGCGACAAGGCGATGATGGAGAGCCTCATCGGCTTCAAGCGCGCCGGCGCCGACGGGGTGCTGACCTATTTCGCGCCGAGGGCGGCGGAGAAGCTGCGCGTTCGATGAGATTTCGCCTGTCGTTATTCTGACGTTTGGCGTCTCGCAGCGGCATATACCGCCCCCTTCGTGGGATCCGCGGCAGGAGGACACCATGATCCGTCAACCCGTGATCGCGGCAGCGTCGGCCGCAGTCGTTGCAGTCTCGACCACGGCTTTCGCTGAGCAAACCGGCGGTACAGCCGATGAAGCCAAGGCCATGCTGATGAGAGCAATCGCCGCTGTGAGAGCGGATGAAGGCAAAGCGCTGGACATGTTCAACAAAGGAGAAGGAGGGTTCCGGGATCGGGACCTCTACGTGTTTTGCGCAAACGCTAGCGACGGAACGGTCGTTGCGATGGGCAACCCCAACCTCAAGCCAGCGCTTGGCATGGACGTGCGAACCGCTCAGTAACCCTGGGGGTACGGCGTTTGGCGCAGAAATCTTCGCGGCGATCCAAAAGCCGGAAGGTCAGATCACCGAGGTCAGTTACCTGAGCCCGACACCTGGGGCCGATGATACGCTCGCTTCCGAAGGTAACCTTTGTAGCCAGGGCTGACGCTGATGTCGGCTGTGGCGTAGGCTACTATAAGTAGGGGCTTAGACCGCAAGCCGCTGCTAAGCTCACTCAAAGCCCTAAGGCGTGAGCAGCACCTTGCCGATGTTCTTGCGGTCCTGAATGAAATGATGAGCCGCCGGGGCTTCGTCGAAGCTGAACACCCGAGCGATCCTTGGCTTGATCGCGCCGCTTTCCCACAGCGCCATCAGATCCTCCACCCACCGCCGCATACGGTCGAACTCGCCCCACATGTGACCCAGATTGACGCCGAACACTCCCTTGTTTGCGCTCATCAGAGAGAGCGGATTGAACTGGACCCAAGGCGTGCTCGCCAGCATGGACACCATCCCGAGGTACCCTGCCCCTTTGCCGGTCGCGGCCGACGAGGCGCCGAACATTCCGAGGCGGCCAGTGGGCGCGAGCAGACGATAGCCCTTCTTCAGCAAGTCTCCGCCGACCGCATCCAGGATAAGCTCGACGCCGCGTCCGCCCGTGATCTGGCGCGCTCGCTCCTCGAAGTCCTCGGTCCGATAGTCGATCAAATGGTCGACGCCAAGCGCGCGCAGCTCCTCGTGCTTGCCGGCCGACGCCGTTCCGATCACTGTCGCCCCGATGTGCTTGGCGATCTGAGTCGCGGCGATGCCGACGCCGCCGCCAGCGGAATGAATGAGCACCGTCTCGTCCGCCTTCAAGCCGCCCATCGCGACAATCAGCTGCCAAGCTGTCAGGTAGTTCACAGGGATCGAGGCGCCCTCCTGAGCGGACATGTTTGACGGTCGAAGGAACACTTGGGCCTGCGGCGCGCAAACCACATCGGCGTAGCCGCCAAAACGTGTCAACGCGAACACTTCGCGCCCAATCCAACTGGCGTCGACTCCGGAGCCGATCGCATCAACCCGCCCAGCGACTTCATAGCCCGGCACGACAGGGATGCGTGGCAGGTCCGGATACAAGCCGAGACGGCCCATGATCTCGGCGAAATTGACCCCGCTCGCCTCCACCCGAATGCGCAACTCGCCCGGCGCCGGATGAGGGTCAGGCGCTTCTTTGAGAACAAGAACTTCGGGTGGGCCGGATTTTGAAATCCAGATCTGCCGCATGGCCTAAGACATCCTTGCCGCGCCGGTTTGGCGCGCTGACGCTATCATTCATGCGGCGCAAATTCGACAATCATGCCCCGCGGGACTCTTGAGCAGGTTTGCCGACTGTCGAAAAACCGCTATGGTCCGGTCGTCGCGATGAAACGATCGCGCTTAAATAATTCGAGGGAGGGGCCCGCATATGCGCATCGCCACGATTTCCGCCGCCGTCACGACATTGCTGATATCCACGGGGGCGGCTTTCGCGCTCGATTCGAGCGTGACCATGACGTCGTCGATGTCCCCTGACGCCTTGTGGAAGAAAATCGGCGATTTCTGCGGCATCTCTTCCTGGCACCCGGCATTCCCGAAGTGCGTGCTGAGCGCCGACGGCAAGCAGCGGACGCTGACGATTGTGGACAACGGCGGTACGATCGTCGAAGGGCTCGAGAGTCTCGACGCCGCCAATCGCTCCTACACTTATGTGATCCTCTCTGGTCCACTGCCCATCGCGAACTACCGCTCGACAATCAGCGTTTCGCCCGACCCCAAAGGCTCGGCCGTGACATGGGTCGGCAAGTACGAGGCCAAAGGCGTGCCTGACGCCGACGCCAAGAAGACCGTCGACGGCGCCTACGCGGCCGGCTTGAAGGCGCTGGTCGGCGGCTGAGATCTTCGTCGATAAGAGAGGATTCGAGCGTTCATTGCTTCGAACCGCGCGGCCGCTGACACGACGCTGAGCTTCTTAGCGACGCTCTTCGCGGGTGATCTCCTCATAGGCCCAGCCTTCTCGGAGCCGCGCGAAGATGCGCTTCCTCCGCTCGGCCTTGGTCAGGACGTTAGGCGCCGCCGGAGTTTCGTGCCGGAAGAACCCGTGAGGCGACGACCTCCTTTGCGCCCGATTTCTGCGCGGCGTTACATTGATCCTGCTGAGACCGCCTCCGGTTGTTCTTTGAGAGGTCGGAGTCAAGAATGAGTTTTGAGAGGCGGGTCTCATCGTGCGCGTTGAGCCTGTCGCGTGGGGATCGGGTGAAGATATCCGGTCTCGTCTTAACCGTGTGCATTCGCGCGTTAAGCTTGGCGTTGGGACTGGTCGTCGCTCTCGTCCCGCCCGCAGCGTCGCAATCCCTCTCGCGGCTCACGGGCGACTATCTCTGCGCTTACGGTTGCCGCCTCACCGACGCCAACCCCAGCATCAGCGTCAAAGACGGTGAAGCCGATTGCGTGAACGAATATGGCGGCCTGTTCCAGGGAAAGCTCATCGGCGCCGACGGCGTGGCCTGCTTCCGCAAGACAGGTCGGTTGTCGGCGGATGGCGTTACGCTCACTTGGAGCGACGGGGTCATCTGGAAGCGGCGCGGCCCCGCGCGCCAGTAACGAAACGCGTTCGCCAGCGACGCTGGCCGCCGACTATCGAACGCGTCGCGCTTCCCGCCTTGCTGTCGCCGATCGCCGGCGCCGCGCTCTCGGCTCGATCACCTGAGCAGGCGAGGCGACCAAGCCGTACCGAAACGACTGAGCCGAGCCAGCGCAATTCGCCTCAGCGATTGACCGCGGATGGCGGCTCCTGCAACAGGCTGACATGCGCCGCCACGACCCGCCAGCCGTCATCCGTCCGCAGCCAGACCTGGCTCTGCCGTCCGGTCGCCGAAGCCCCAGTGCGCTTGAATTCCGTGTTCGCGGTGGCGAAGTCACGCCCGTAGGTGGTGATCGCGGTCTTGATGAGGTCGCGCGCCAGATTGGCAGGCGAGCGCCCAAGGCGAAAGGCGGCGATCTGGTCGTAGCCGTACAAATTCTCGGTTGCGCCGTAACGCAGGGTATGCGGGCTCTTCCAGAACAAAGCGTCGAGCTCGGCGATGTCGTTTGAGACGAGCGCGCGCTCGTAACGGGCGAAGGCCTTCTCCACCTCGGCGACCACTTCTGGAATATTAATCTCGATCATCGGCAAGCAACCTCGGTTCAACAGCGGGACAAGGCGAAAGCGCCCGATGAGGAGGTCATCTAACGGTACAATTCCATCGCAGCGAGACCTATCGAATGGCGCCGAACGCTTGAGCGCGGCGGCGACAGGAAGGCGTGTTTAGCAGCTTCGCTCGTCGCCGACAGATCTCCGAGGGCGGTGGGCGCTGAACATCAATATTTGGCTCGCCGAGTCGGTTCAAAATTTGAGCGATTGGCGAGCAAAAACGCTGCCCTTGGGGCTGACGGCTGACCGCAGCTTTTTCATTCGGTAGACTGTCGCCCATGCCTGACCCCGGACCCGTCTTTCTGCTTGCGCCCGGCGCCGGCGCTCCCTCCACTCATCCGCGGATGCGGACTTTCGCGCGACTTCTGGGCTCGATCGGACCGGTGGAGCCGTTCGACTACCCTTACGTCTTGGAACGCCGAAGGCGGCCGGATCCGCTGCCCAAGCTCATCGAAGCCCATCGAGCAGCGCTGGCCGCGCTTCGCGGCAAGCCTCACGGACAGATCGTGCTCGCCGGCAAGAGCATGGGCTCGCGGGTGGGCTGCCATGTCGCTCTCGTCGAGGAGGTCGGAGCCCTGATATGCTTCGGCTACCCGCTTTGCGGCGCTGGCGATCGATTGAAGTTGCGCGATCAAGTGTTGCTCGAATTGAAGACACCGATCCTGTTCGTGCAGGGAACCCGGGACCCGCTGTGTCCGTTGGACCTTCTCGAGGGCGTAATGAAACGGATGCATGCGCCCTCGAAGCTCCATATCGTTGAGGGAGGCGACCATTCGCTCGTGGTCTCGAAGACGGCCTTGAAGGAAAGCGGTTCGAACCAGGAGGAAGTCGACGACAGCGTCCGGGCCGCCATCGCCCACTTTCTGAGAGAGGCGAGCGCTGAGAGAGGCGAGCGCGAAGATCCCCTGCCCTAGCAACGCGCGTTGACAGGTCTTCGTCTTGTGCACTAGAGAACGCCGCTCGGGGGCCGTAAATTAGGAGACGAAGAGTGCGGCCTGGCGCGCGATGGGCGCTCGTTGTCGGCTTGGCCGTCGCTGGCAACGCGGTCAGCAACGCTCACGCCGAGGTTCGCACGATCAACCTGGACGGATGCTCGGGAAGCTGCATCGCCTCGGCGCGCGATGATCCCGCCGCCGTTGAGAGCAATGCGGCGGCCGAAACGACCCTCTCCCACTCAGGCGGCGGCGCGAACAACGCCCATCCGGCTCTCAAACTCGACGGGAGGGTCATGCCAACGGTTCTGCTCAGCGGATTGCCGTCGCCGATCGCGTCGGCCGGCCAGCAACCAATGGAAGCGCGCGGCGTCTCCCCTTATGATTTTTTCGCGGATGTCATCGACATTCCGCTTTCCCCCGATGCGCTGACCGGGCTCTCCGCCGCCTCGCTTGTCCTCTTCGCGCCCTCGCTGATCGGCCGACTGACTCTTACCGACTTTCTTTCGAACGGCGCGGCTTTATTCACGCATCCGCCGCTCCATCCAGCGATGTAGCTGCAAGGCGCTTGATAAAACCGGGTGGCCAGTCGCTGAAGTACGGGAGCCCAGACGCGCCCGGATGGGAACGGAAGGCCTGATTGGCGCCCGAATCGCCGTGTTTTCGGAACCGGCTTAATCCGCGTGCGTTATCCCTCGTCCCTGACGACACGAAGGTTGGCGCTGTGGCTGAAACTCATTCGAAGAGACAATGGTCGGCCGAGGTCACTGAGCATTCGGACGCGCTCGATCTGGAGCCGAAAGTGTTCGAACAAGAGAGCGCCGAAGCGATCGCTCGCTCGCTCAAGCGCTCCGCAGACAGCAGCGATCGGCGAAAATCCGGCGCCTATCGGTCCGCGATGTCGATGCTGACCTTCTACATCAACCGCGCCGGTCGCAACCTGCCATCGAAGCGCAAACAAACTCTCGAAGCCGCGAAAGGAAAGCTGCGGGAGCTGTTTGGACGCGGCGGATAGTCGTGCTGAACCCTTAAAACGCGCGCGCAGGGATCGCAGCGGAACCATACCAACCCTCGCCGAGTTGTCCCGCCAACACATCGCGTGGACGGCATCCAACATGGCTCCAAACTTCAGTCGGCGATCTTTTCTAGGGGCGACCGCATCAAGCGCGGCATCTCCTGAACCCGATCAACCGAGACCCGCGCCCAAGCCCGAAGTGGTGCGCCCGCCAACGCCGTTGGAAGAGCCCCAGCCCGAAAAGGGTCCCGACTTGCCTCAACCAGGCCCCGACGTCGTCGTCCCGCCCGGTCCGGAAGTGATTACGCCCCCGCAACCGCAAGAAATTCCTCCCGCCGGTCCGGGGTGAGAACCGCTGTCATTCCGCAAGCCGATTGTCAGCCTTGGCGCGCTCGAGTGGCCGAGGCTTTCGCTATTTGGCGGAGCTCCGGCGCGCCGACTTGCTCTCGCTTTCATCCTTCGCAGTCTCGCCACGACGCTCCTTCGCCTTGGTGCGACGAAGATGCTCCTTATTTTCTTTCGGGGTCTGCTGGTTCGATTCGCCGGCTTCGCTCAGCGCGATCGCGACGGCCTGCTTGCGACTTTTAACCTTCTGTCCGCTGTTCCCCGACTTAAGCTCGCCATGCTTGAATTCGTGCATGACGCGTTCGACGGTTTCCTTCTGCGGTTCGGATTCACGCGGCGCCATCTCCCATCTCCTTTTTGTCGCTGAATCAACCCCCATAAACGCGACGACAAGGAAACGGTTCCGGACCAGCCCCGCGCCTCATTCGGTTCCTCGCCTGGAGGTCAAGCTGAGCACAATCACCCATTCGCGCCGCACCATGTCCCAATGGTCAGGGCGATCGCCTTCGTGCAATCCACAAGATCACGGACCGCGACGCGCTCGTTCGGCTGATGAGATTGAGCCGGATCGCCGGGACCAAAATTGACGGTTGGCGTCCGTCCGAGCCCAGTCGGCAAACCAATGTCGCTGTGGGCGCCAAAACCGGAGAGACGAGGATCGAGGCCCGCCCCTCGAGACCGCGCTCTGAAAGGCGGCGACGAAGGGATGGTCGGCCGAGACCTCCGCGCAATCCGCGTCGAGGATCCAATCGACCCGGATTGGATGCTTGCGCAGATACGGATCCGCCTGACAGACCGCCGCCAGATGCGCCTCGACCTCCCGCTTCACATGACCCCCGAGGCCGAATTCGTCCTTCTCATGCGGGCAGATATTGAACATCGATGACGATCTCGCCGCGTCCCGCCGTGGAGGACGGATGCTCGCCAGCCTTGATCTGCGTCACGATGATCTGGTTCGGAAGATCCATCAGGGGATGATTCTTCACCGGGTCCGTCCGCCAGCGCCGGTTGAGGATGTCGATGCCGTCGAGCACTTGGCGGCAGAGCTCGATGGCGTCCACTGGACCGCTGCCGTCCCAAGTAGTTCGGCGTCAGTTCGGCGTGACCGCCTATGCCGTCAACAATGATCCGGCCCCAGAGGATTCCGTGGCAGAGCGGAGCGATGCGATTGGCCGTCGGCTCCGTCATGATCCCGGCGTCGGCGCGATAGCCGCGATCGACCATCGCAAGCGACCCCATGCCGCCGATCTCCTCATCGACCACGGTCGTAAAGACAACATCGCCCGCGAGGGTGACGCCGATCTCCTTCAGAATCTCGATCGCCATCAGCATGCAGGCGACGCCGCCCTTCATGTCGACTGTCCCACGGCCTCGCACGAAGCCTTCGGAAACGACCGGCGCGAACGGATCGCTGATCCAATGCTCGGCCGCGCCCGGCGGCACCACGTCGATATGGCCCGTCAACATGATGGAACGACCATCGCCCTTGCCCTTGAGGACGCCAGCCAGATTGGGACGGCCCTCGAAGGTGCGGCCTTTGTTGGCGCCGGGGCGGCCTTCATATTTGGCATAGAGCGCGGGCCCATCGGGGTCCCAAAGATCGGTCGTGAAGCCCAGCGCTTCGAGGCGCTTCTGTAAGTAAAGCTGACAGTCGCGTTCACCCGGGCCCGCCTCGCGCGGATCGGATTTCACGATCGAAGGGAAGCGCACGATGTCGCAGAGCGTCCCGACAATTCGGTCCGCGCGCTGCTCGACCGCCTTTGCGATCATCTCTTCCATCGGGCTCATAACGTTCTCCGGATAAGGGCGAGATTGTCGATAAGAAGGACGATGACGAGGATCGTCCCGACGATGCCCACCTGCCATACGGTGTTGACGTTGAGTTGCAGGAGGCCGGTCTGGAGCGTGACGAGAAGCAGCACCGCGGCCAGGACGCCAAAGACGCCTCCCTTGCCGCCGAAAATTCCGATGCCGCCGAGCATAGCCGCGGTCAATGAGGTCAGTTCGAGGTTCTGTCCGATATTCGGCCGTCCGCCGCCAAGCCACGCAAGGCTCACGAGCGCGGCGCAGCCGGCGAGCGCGCCACTCGCGCCATAGGCTGCGAGCCGCACGCGATCGACCGGAATTCCAACCAGCCGCGCAGACCGCTCGTTGAAACCCATGCCATAGATCCATCGACCCCATGACGTCGCGTGGAGCAGAACGCCAGCTGCAACGAACACAGGCAGCGCGAGCGTCAGGAATGGGAGGGGGAAACCGCCGACGGCGCCGCGTCCCCACGGCAACAGGAAGACCGGAACGCCCGCTTGCGCGGCCCCGCCGGTCAGCGCCACCGCCGCTCCGGAGTAGACGTAAAATGTCGCAAGCGTCGCGATCAGCGGCAAGAGCCGGAGGCGGGTCACGAGAAATCCGTTCACGAGACCGAGAGCCAAACCGAGCGCCAGGCACAAGAGGGGAAGCAACACGCCCGGGAGCCCAGCCTTCACAAGCAGCATGGAGAGAACGACGGCGAGCGAGACCATGCCGCCGACCGAGATGTCGATGCCCGCCCCTCCACATACGATCACGAGCGCCTGCCCGAGCGCGACAAGCGCCAGAATGGTCGAGAACTGCAGCACAGCCGTCACCGTCGACAACGCGAGCGCGGCAGGCTTCAGAACCGCGAGCCCTACGACGACGACAACCCACAGTAGGCCGAGAATCGCGAGGATTGGGGAGACGCGAGGAATCATCGCGCTCCCCCGCGCGAAGCCTCGCTGAACGTCGACAGGCGCAGCCGTCCGAGCGGCAGCCGCCCCGACAAGGCCTCCGCGCCGAGCACAAGCAAGAGCAGGAGGCCCGTCAACACGGGTTGCCACAACGACGGCACGCCGACGAGAAGCAGCCCGTTCTGAAGCAGCCGCAGGAGAATGACCCCGAGGGCCGTGCCGAGCAGGCTGATGCGGCCGCCCGTCACGGCGGTCCCGCCGAGCACGACCGCAGCCACCGCTTCGAGCGCGAGCGTCGCGCCGATCGTCATCTCCACATTGCGATAGGTCGCGACATAGAAGCTCGCAGCAAGCCCGCACAGGGCGCCGCTGATGACGAAAGCCGCGACCTGGACCCTGCGCACCCCTATGCCCGCGAGCCGCGCTCTTGCTTCCGAATTGCCGATGGCGAGAAGGTGCGCGCCGAACGGCGTGAGCCGAACGGCGACAAAGACCCCGCCATAGGCGAGCGCGATGACGAGCACTGAAACGGGCGCGCCGAAAACGCGCGCCGACAGCAGATTGGTGAGGCCAACGGGAAGGCCCGAGAGCCACGAACCGCCGAGCGCCAGGAAAATTCCGGCGCGATAGACGCCAAGAAGCCCGAGCGTCGCGACGATTGCGGGAATGCGGCCAAAGACCACGACGCAGGCGGTGACCAATCCGAGCGCGAGCCCTGCGACTGGCCCGGCCAGCGCGGCGAGCGCGGGCGGCGCGCCCGCTTCGAGCAGCCTTCCTATCCCGATCGCCGCAAGGCCGAGCACGGAGCCGACGGAGACATCGATGCCGCCAATGCCGAGAAGCAGCGTCATGCCGAGGCCGATCAGCATAAGCTCGGTGCTGTTGCGGGCGATGGTGAGCAGATTGTCGGGCGTCGCGAAATACGGCGAGAGAATTGAAAAGACGAGGCCGGAGACGATACAGCCGAGCGCGAGGAGAGCCTCGCGCTCGCCGAAGCGCTGGAGAAAGACGCGCATCGTCTCCGACCTTGGCCGGCTCAGAACTTGTAGTTGTCGACGTTCGCCGCGGTGAACACCGCCGGCTCGCCAAGCAGCAGAACGCCGGTCGCGGCGTCATAGGTCACAGGATGGCTCATGCCTTCCGGCGTTGTCGTTGCGGGGATCTCCTTGCCGTCGATCAGCTGCTTGCCCGCCCATACGGTGAGATAGCCAAGCTCCTTCGGATCCCAGAGCACGCTGTAGCCGAATGAGCCGCTCTTGAGATAGGCGCGTGCGGTGTTCGGGCTGCAATAGCCGGTTCCGATCACCTTGCCGATCTTGCCGGCCGTCTCGATCGCCTGCCCGACTCCGGGGCATGTGGTGGAGGCGACGCCGATCAGGCCTTTGAGGTCGGGATTGGCCGTCATGAGGTCGGTCGCGATCTGCGCGGCGCGCTGGGCGGTGCCGCCTGCAAATTGCGGCTCGAGAAGCTTGAGCTTCGGATATTTCGCCTTGGCCCGCGCCTGCATGAAGCCGATCCAGGCGTTGAGGTTGGACGCGGTCGCCTCGCCCGAGACGATGCCGATCTTGGCGTCTTCGCCGACCCTCTTCACCATCTCGTCGATGATCGCGTCGCCCAGACCCTCGTCCGTCGCCTGCGCGACATACAAGGCGCGGCCGGACTTGGGCGCGTCGCTGTCCGAGGTGAACAGCGTGACATGTTTCGCCTTCGCGGCCTCGACGACGGGCGCAATGCTGGACGCATCGAGCACCGAGACGGCGACGGCGTTGACGCCCTGGTCGATCAGATTCTGGACGATCTGCATCTGGTCGACCGGATTGGTGTCGACCGGCCCCTGATAGATGAAATCGACGCCGAACTTGGCGGCCGCTTCCTCGCCGCCCGCCTTCATCGCGTCGAAATACGGAATGCCGATGATCTGCGGCACGAACGCGACTTTCTTGTCGGCCGCGAGCGCGAAAGTGGAGCTGACCGCGAGCAGCGCCGCGGCGAGCAATGCGACTTTTGAATGCGTGTGCATGTTTGATCCTTCCCAAGTGTGACGTGACTTCAGGCTTGCATTTCGAGCGCTCTCACGTCGGGATGAGCGCCCGTGATGAAGGAGACGACCTCTTCCGGGTCGGTTTCCGACCGCCGGCGTTCGGCGATCTTCCGGCCTCGCCGGAACACGACGATCCGGTCCGCGACTTCGAAGACATCGTGCATGTTGTGGCTGATGAGGATCACCGCCCGTCCGCCCTCGGCGAGCCGGCGGATGAGCTGGAGAACCTTGCGCGTCTCCGCGACCGCGAGCGCCGCCGTCGGTTCATCCATGATGACGAGGCGCGCATTGAGGTTCAGCGCGCGAGAGATCGCCACAGCTTGACGCTGTCCGCCCGAAAGGCTTCCGACCGCCGCTTCGGGATCCGAGATGTGCGCGTCAAGCGTATGCAGAAGCTCGGCGACCTTCTGCTTCATCGCCTGCCGCTTCAGGAACGGCACGCCGAGCACGCGGCGGACGAGCTCTCTGCCCAGAAACACGTTCTCGGCGATCGACAAATTCTCGGAGAGCGCGAGTTCCTGGAAGATGGTGGCGATCCCGACGTCCGCGGCGTCCTGGGGCGAAGCGAAACGCACGGGCGCTCCGTCGAGCAGCAGCGTCCCCGCGCTCGGCTCGTAGGCGCCCGACAGGATCTTGATGAAAGTCGACTTGCCCGCTCCGTTGTCGCCGAGAATCGCCAGAACCTCTCCGGCGTTGATGTCCACGTCGACATCGGCCAGCGCCTGCAGCGCGCCGAAGCGCTTGCTGACCGACCGGGCCTGAAGCAGGGGCGCCGCCATGGACGCTCTCACGTTGCGCGCGTCACCCATGCAAGCACATTGATCCAGAGACGCCGATAGCCCCGCCATTCCACGAAGCTTGCGGGCAGCCAGTGCGGCCCGATGTCCGAGGTCCATGCGAGCGAGCGCCCGCCGCCAAACCCGCCGACGACAAGCAGCGGATGGCCGCCTTCCTCCGCCGGCAGCTTCGCCAGAACCTCGACCCCCGGCTGATCCTTCACGCGAACCTCGTTGGCGCCGAGGAGCACGGGCCACGGGCCTTCGAGTCCCGCAAGCACGGGATGATCGGCGGCCCCGACGATCTGCGCTGAAAACCCTTCTGGAATTTCGAGTCGGTCGTCATAGGGCAAACAGGAAACGGGCAGCGCTTCTTCGACCGGCGTGGCGCGCCAGCGCGCCTTTCCATCGATTCCCTGGAAGCTGAAGTACCCGCCGATCATCACGAGCCCTCCCCCCGCGCGGGTCCATTCGCGGATGAGCTTCAGGCGATTCGGGGTCGGCTTGCCGTGCAGCCAGACGTCCGGCGACAGGAGAAAAGTATTCGTGCCGATGTCGGAAAGGATGATGGCGTCGTAGCGCTTGAGGCCATCGAGATCGAATGGAAAGCCGGTCGCCGCTTCGTGCGCAGGCATGTAAGTCAGATCGAAATCGCTGCCTTTCAGCGCGGCCACGAGCGGCTCTGCGCCCAGATGAAAGGTGACGCTTCCGAACTGGTCGAAGCCCTTGGCGTGCGTCGCTGAAGTCGCCCAGCTCTCGCCGACCAGAAGCACATTCTTCGTAGCCATCGCAGTCTCCGCTATTCGCCCGCGTCGCCGATCCGAGCCACCGACCCTCGGTCGATGAGTTCCACCGGCAGCCGTTCGATCGCCTCCTCCCCCGGAGTTTTGGAGAGCAGCGCCTGAACGCCGCGACGCCCGAGCTCCGCCGCCGGCTGGCGAACGGTCGTCAAGGGGGGATCGAGAAATCCAACGAAAGGCAGATCGTCGAAGCTGACGATCGACACATCTTGGGGAATGCGCAGCGCCAATTCGCGCGCCGCCTGATAGATCGACAGCGCCAGGAGATCGGAAGTGGTCATGATCGCGCTTGGCGCATCGCCGGCTTCCCAGATCTCGCGAAACGCGATCCCGCCATAGAGCGTGTCGTAGGTCCCACTCTTGATCAGCGCCTCTTCCACTTCGAGACCGGCTTCCGACATGGCGCGACGAAATCCAGCCAGGCGTTCATCGACGCTAAGGAGGCCTATCGGGCCCGTGATGTGGCAGATCCGGCGGTGTCCGGCATCGATGAGGCGCCTGGTCGCTATGTAGCCGCCGTGAAAATTGTCGATGAAGAATCTCGGCGCTTTGGCGCCGGGAACATCTTCGTCGACCAGGACGATCTTGCCCGCCTGATTGACGGCGTCGCGGAGCCGTCCGTCGTCGACGTGGTTGGTGAGGAAGATAAGCCCGTCGAAATGGGCGTCCGCCATTTTGGCGATATATTGCAGCTCGCGATCGATCTGGTTGCGGGTGTTGCAGATCATAACACTGTAGCCGAACCGTTCCGCCTCCTCTTCGGCCGCCGAGGCGATCGCGGCGAAGAACGGCGAGGCGATATCGGAGGTGACAAAGCCGATGATCTCGCTTGAGCCGCGGCTCAGGCGTCGGGCGATGACATTGGGGCGGTAGCCGAGATCCGCGATCGCTTTGTCGATGCGTTTCGCCATCGCCGGCGGAAGCGATGCGCTTTTCGCGAGGTGACGCGACACAGACGCAGCCGACGCTCCCGCGCGAGACGCCACATCTCTGATCGTTGGGTGTTTCATTCGAAAAGTCGCTCAGAAACCGGTTTCATAGCATCAGAAACCGCTTTCTCGCGCAATTCTAAACTTTTGGCAGGTTGCTTAGTTCGCTTGCACTTGGCGCGCCCGTGTTGGGCCCGATCGGGCGGCGGAGGCCCCTGACAACGCTCGGGCCGGCGTCTCGTCCGCGAACGTGGACACACTGCCGCCGCTCGTCGACGGCGTGATCGTGGCAAGCTCCTTCAAGGAAGGGGGTGTCTGTTGGAACCGGTGCTCGTCTCGCCGCCTTCACGCACAAGGTCCATGCGATCCGTGGGCGCCTTCACGAGGACGAGGCAAGCCGATGAACGCTGGGCGCTTGTCGGATAGATTTCGGTCCGAAAATGCGAAGCTCGGGGTGGCGATGCAAGCCTATCGATTTGTCGCGGACATCATGAGCGATCAGCCGCCCGACGCGGCCTTCAAGGCCTACCTCGTCTACGAGTGCGAGTTCGTCGAGAGCGCAATGGGGATCTTCGGACATAGGCTCATGAAAGCGCCCGGCCCGAATTCACTGAACGACTTCGTCTTCGAACTCGACCGAAACCCCTCCAAAGTCCTGATCGACCACGCTTTTTATTATGCCCCATCTTCCAGTTTGAACGCCTTTCTGAATGATGCGCGCCGGATGTCCCGATACGACGCAATTCGGCGGCACGTCATTCATGACGATGCTGGCTGGGCGAACGATGCTGTGATCTCCGATATTCACGCCGGGGAAAATGACGCTGCGAGCGGAAATATGACAATCTTTACCGATCCAAGTATCCAACCGCGCTTGCTCTGTGTCGTCGTATGTAAGAACACTAGCCCCCAAATCTACCATTGTGCCGTCGCCTATATGGATACCTCTTGGATTTCTTCCGCCCAATATTGCGGAGAATGATATTATGCAGTCGCGCCCAATGTCCATTCCCCAAAACTTATTGAGATAGAAGCGCCGAATCCTAACCAATAGCGGCCATAACCTGGAGCGTATTGCTGCTACGATGGACCAGGCCGTCAGATTCGTCGCATTGCTTTGAAGCTCCGAGACCGAATTCACAGGCGAGTTGTGGCGCATTGTCGCATCTCTTCACTCGTAGAGTCCGGTTCAAACTTTTCGACAGGTCCTCGTGCCTCGGACAAGCCCTCCGAGTGCAACCCACTCGTCAGGGCTCGCCAATTCGACGGAGCCGTTCGGGTCGCTTTGGTGAACCGGTCCTCGTAGGCCTCCAGAAGAATGCCGTATTTGACCGTCCGAATTCCTGACCGCAGAATGCGCGCCGGATTTCCCCCCACCATGCTTCCCGCCGGGACGTCCTTTGTCACCACCGATCCTGCGCCGACAATGGATTGGTCGCCCACTGTGACGCCGGGCATGATAATGGCGTGCGCGCCAATGAAGCAGTTGCGGCCGATATAGGTATGCGTATGGAAATGACGTGACAGGTCGTGTGCGAACACCACCGCGTGGAAGGCGATGAGCGTCCCATCGCCGATGTGGACGCCGCGCGGATTGGTGGAGTCGAGGTCGGCGCGCAACGAAATTTTGGTGTCGCGCCCGATATCCATGCCCAGGAGGTTGCGCAAGCGCCACACGCGCAGTTCCATCACGGCCCTTCGCAGAGCGAGAATTGCCCTACGGGCCAAACTCTTGGGATAGGGCCGAATTTTAATGGGCTTTGCAGCCCTTCCGGTAGGTTCGGCGGGGTTACGGTTTACATTCTGCAAGAGGGATCGGCCATTTGAATTGCCGCCCGGGTTGGGCGACTGTATTACACTTAGGAACTGTTAAACAAGGATAAACGTAGACGTTGCACAGGCCGCGATCGCGGCGGCCGGGTTGTACGAGTCGCCACGGCGCACATCGACGAGATGCGTGGCGCCAGCGACCACGTCGCGTACGAAAAGGCCTACGGCGCTGAGAGAGCCGCGTTTGACGAGCTGATCGAAACGCCTCCGACCAGTCGGCCGGGCATGCGTGCGCTGTTGGAGTTTCTCGACGAATGGTGCGGGGGCAATAACGGCGATTTTTACGAGTATGGTTTGCTGCTCCACTCACCGGTCCTTGCGGTCTGAGCGCAGCAGTACGGCTGAGCGAGAGGGCGGCTTTCGGGCCGCCCTTTTGTTGATTTGGAATGTGATAGCGGTCACTGCCCCACGCGAGGCGATGTGTTTGAATGTCCCAAGTTCAAAGCGGTTGGGTACTGAGGGGTTTCCGAGATGTCCTATTACGAAGAGGCTAACATTAAATCGCGACGAGCGCATTGGTTGGCGATTGAGTTCGCCCTTTACCTCCTCGCGGTGTTGATGTTGGGGGCGCAGTTCGCATGTCTGTGGGCGTCCTGCCCGACATAGGGTTTCTTCGGATAGGCGAGCTTGCCGGCTTGCCGCGCGTTGGCGGTTACCGACGCGGGCTTTTTTGGGGCCAATCGCGGTCCCCCCCCTCGGCCCCGGGCCTCAGCACATATGTCGATTGCTGTTTGGTTGCAGCAACTTTAAGGTGCAATTGTAACGCGCGCTTCCTCCCAGATTCTCCTGCGCGCGCACTGCCCCGCCGACGAGCCAGCACTCGCGCGGGGCTTTTTTCGAGGGCGCCACACCTCGCGGGGACGAATGCGAGGGCGCTCAAAGTCAGACGGACCTCCTCCACCTATGTGCTAGCTGTCATACCAGCGTAACCTCGGTTTACATGCGTCAACATAAATCGACGGTTAGGCTGCAGCTGTGAGAATAGTTGTTGATGACGGCCATTTTAGATCAACCCGGAAGGCGGGAGCAACGACGCCGGAACAGTTTGAGCAGTATAGATCAAAGGAACGGAAGCAATCTGCGCAACTATATTTCGTCCAGTGCATGACACAGTTGATTGAAACCGTGGCGGATACAGCTCAAACGGTCGCCGCGCGGCCGTTCGGAAAGCGAGAAGTGACGCTTGTCCAACTATCCTTCAGCAGCTGTGATATTTGGCTCGCAATGCCCGGCGGCACCGCAACGTTGGAGGGTGGTGCAAACGGATTGTGAGCGCGCAATCTGTTTCTGCGCAATTCGTTAGCGTCATAGCCTGGCTTTCCCGCGCGACGAGTGCCCGGTGCCGATCATCCCGTCTCTTTCTTTACGAGCCGCAGCTTCACCATTCCCGGCGGTGCGTCGGGAGGCCGGGGCTGCTCAAGGTCCGGAAGATAGACGCCGCAGCCTGATTGGGCCTTTCTGCCGTGCGCCTCAGCCCGCCACATGCAGTCGTAGGAAAATGGGTCCGTTAGGTCGCGGAGGGTGATCTCAGGCCCGAATTTTGCGGCTAAACGAGCCAGGCGGTAGGCGCCGCGCCGCGAGCAGACGCGGCATCCGATCCGCACGATGACGAAGGGATAGTGAGCGAGGCAATCATCCCGGCTGTCTATGTCGGAATGTTCGTGTTTCGTTCCAAAGACGTCAAGCCCTAGCTGTCGAAAACCCAACAGGAGGCAACAATCAAACATTACCCCCGCAGTTCATGGTCTTCGATTTCGGTAATCTTTGAAAACAGAGTGGAGAGCGTCCGTATACCAGCTCCTATTGTCCTCAAAGAAGTCAGTAATTATGTCACTTTTATGTATGCGCTCGAAGGCGTATGGTTTCCAGCAGTGCTTCCACGCATCAATGGGCAAATTCTCTTGTTGCAGCTTAGAATGTTCAATTAGACCTAATATCATCTCGGCCATAATTTCAATTTCATATTGACGTTCTGTATCTAAAGCCCGCGCTTCGGTAATACTGATTTTGTTGTAGAAATATGGATACAGATATGGTTTTTGCATAAGGGCTTTTATTATTTCTGTATAATGTGCGTATAATCGATCTTGCGTAGCGCCTCGCAAATTTTTACGCAATTGCACAACTTGATATATTAAGACGATAAATCCGACGATCGATACAAATGGTTGGAATACTGACGCCCAGTGTGCAAATTCTTGGAGCATTATCATTGCCCTCTGCGGATGAAAAGGCGAGGAAAAATCGCTTGCAATGATAGCCAATCATGACAGGCACTGCGTTACCTTTATCGCAAACTAGGCGTGGAGAAGTAAAGGCATTAACATTTCGCATTTCGTGGGCACCGGCTTCCTTTGAGACGATCGATCCTTCGTTGATCGGCTGATATGCTAATTTCGACGCCCCGCGGCCTCCCGGCGCACCTGATTCGCTGGCTTGTCCTTGCGCAGACCAACGTAAACCGTATGTAGCAAGAGGTTGTCGGCCGTCCAAGTCAGATAGGTGATCTCGGCGACAAGCTTCGCCTCGACCCAATGCACCGAAAGAACGAGCGGCGATCCGAAGCGAGTCTTGCGAGGCGGGGGACGTTCAAGGGAGACGTCTTGCGGGCGAGCGGATTGAGCCGTAGACGAGCGTTACCCGGCGCGTTACCCCAACGTTGCTACAGCTTGATCTTCCTCTATCAGACTTGAGCATAAACTATTGTTTTAATTTGGCGACTCCGGCAGGGCTCGAACCTGCGACCTGCCGCTTAGAAGGCGGCTGCTCTATCCAACTGAGCTACGGAGCCAAACGCGAAGCCCCCAAAGCGGGACAAGCTGCGAGGATTCAGTGCGACCAGGGAACGATCCGGTTCGGCGCGAAATTGTCGGAATAAGACAGGATCTTGCGCGCGACTGGCTTCGGCTCCTCGACCCGGTAGGCGATCCCGTTGCGCTCGGCGTAAGCAATCGCCTCCTCCTTGGAGGCGAACTTCAGCTTCACCTGCGCGCGCATGTCGGACGAGCTCGTCCAGCCCATCAAGGGCTCGATCTCGCGCGGCTTCTCGGGCTCGTACTCGAGCAGCCAATTGTCCTTCCCCTCACCCGACTGCATGGCGCTTCGGGCGGGCTGATAGATGCGAGCGGTCACGTCGACCCCCTTAGTCTTTTCTCCAATGATGCTGGTCGGGGCAGCAGGATTTGAACCTGCGACCTGAAGTACCCAAAACTTCCGCGCTACCAGGCTGCGCTATACCCCGTTGCTCGGCGGTGTGGCTATCATGAGCGGAAGGGGCGAACAAGTGAGCCGGGGCCCGCTCGCCAGGCAAGCGCGGGTCACCCAACCTCCCGCAAAAAGCCGATCAGGACGTCGGCGGTCTCTCGCGGCATTTGATCTGGAAAGAAATGGCCGCCCGGCAAAGAGGCGGCCCGCATCTTCGCGGCGCGCTTGCGCCATTCCGCCGGGATGTCGAACAGCTTCGCCATGTGGCCGTTCGCGCCAGACAAAGCGAGCACCGGCATCTCGAGCCTGTGATTGAGATCGGCGCCGTCATGATCGAGGTCGATCGAAGCGGCCGCCCGATAATCTGAGCACGAACCATGGATCATGGCGGGGTCACGCCAACTCCGCCGGTACGCCGCAAGTTGCTCGGGGTCGTAATCCTTAAGCCCATTTCCGCCGAGGCCCGCGAGGAACGATTCGTAGAAGAAGTCCGGATCCGCGCCAATCAAACGTTCAGGGAACGGCTCGGGCTGCAGCAGGAAATACCAGTGCCAGTAAGCGGTGGCGAGTTTGCGGTTCGTCTCCATGAACATCGGCCAGGTCGGAACGATGTCGAGAACGGCAAGGCTGCGGACGGCCTGGGCATGATCGAGCGCCATCCGGTGCGCGGTGCGGGCGCCCCGATCATGGCCAACAACGTGGAACTGTTGGTGGCCGAGAGCGCGCATGAGGCGCACCTGATCTTCCGCCATCGCCCGGAAGCTGTAATTGGATCGGTCGGGCAGGCATCTCGGCTTCGAGGAATCCCCATAGCCTCGGAGATCCGCGCAGACGACCGAATATCCTTCGGCCACTATGGCTGGCGCGATGTGCGCCCACATCGCATGGTTCTGCGGAAAACCGTGCAGAAGGAGAACCGCCGGCCCGCTTCCAGCCGAGACGCAGGCGACGGAAATCCCTTCGTCGACCTCGATCGTGCGCCGTGCGAAACCCTCGAGCATCTTTCACTTCTCTGGCGTGACGACGCGGATATGGAGCTCGCGCAATTGCTTGGGCGTCGCCGGCGACGGCGCGCCCATCAGCAAGTCCTCGGCGCGCTGGTTCATCGGGAAAAGCGCCACCTCGCGCAGGTTCTGCTCGCCCGCGAGCAGCATGACGATACGGTCGACGCCCGCCGCCATGCCGCCATGCGGCGGGGCGCCATACTGGAACGCCCGGTACATGCCGCCGAATCGCTCGATCACCGTCTCTTCGCCGTAGCCCGCGATCTCGAACGCCTTGAGCATGGCCTCGGGACGATGGTTGCGGATGCCGCCCGAGGCGAGTTCGTAGCCGTTGCAGGCGATGTCGTACTGGAACGCCTTGATCGCGAGCGGATCCTGGCTCACCAGCGCCTCGAGGCCCGCCTTGCGGCATCGAGAAGGGGTTGTGCGAGAACTCGACCTTCTTCTCCTCTTCGTCCCATTCGTACATCGGAAAATCGACGATCCAGGCGAATTCGAACCGATCCTCGTCGACGAGCTTGAGCTCCTGGCCGACTTTCGTGCGCGCGAGCCCAGCGAATTTGCCAAACTTGGCCGGATCGCCCGCCACGAAGAAGGCCGCGTCGCCCGCCTTGAGGCCGAGCGCCAAGCGCATCGCCTCGACGCGTTCCGGGCCAATGTTGTTGGCGAGCGGCCCGCGCCCGCCCACCCCGGTCGCCTTCGGGTCGGCCTTCAGCGAGGTCTCGTCCTGGGATCGATCGAAAAACAGAATGTATCCGAGCCCAGGCTGTCCCTCGCCCTGCGCCCATGCGTTCATGCGATCGGCAAAAGTCCGCTGGCCTCCGCCGGGAGCGGGAATGGCCCAAACTTCGTTTTTCTCGACCTCGAGCAACCGGGCGAACACTTTGAAACCCGACCCGCGGAAATGCTCCGACACGTTCTGCATGACGAGCGGATTGCGGAGGTCAGGCTTGTCCGACCCGTATTTGCGCATCGCTTCGGAATAAGGAATGCGCGGCCAGGGCGACGGCGTGACCGGCTTGCCGCGGGCGAATTCCTCGAACGCGCCGCGTATGACCGGCTCCATCGCGTCGAAAACGTCGCCCTGCTCGACAAAGCTCATTTCGATATCGAGCTGATAAAACTCGCCCGGCAGACGGTCGGCGCGCGGGTCCTCGTCGCGGAAACAGGGCGCGATCTGGAAATAGCGGTCGAAACCCGCCATCATCAGGAGCTGCTTGTACTGCTGCGGCGCCTGGGGAAGCGCATAGAACTTGCCCGGGTGCAGGCGCGAGGGCACGAGGAAGTCGCGCGCGCCTTCAGGGCTCGAGGCCGTGAGGATCGGGGTCTGGAATTCGAAGAACCCCTGCCCCTTCATTCGTCTGCGCAGCGAATCAATGACTTGACCGCGCAGCATGATGTTCTGGTGTAGCTTCTCGCGCCGCAGATCCAGGAACCGATACCGGAGACGCGTGTCCTCCGGATAGGGCTGGTCGCCGAACACCGGCAGCGGCAGGTCGCCGGCGGGCCCCAGCACTTCGATCTCGCGCAGGTAGACCTCGATGAGGCCCGTCGGCATGTCCGGGTTTTCGGTGCCCTCTGGGCGCTTGCGGACGCGGCCGTCGACGCGGATCACGAATTCCGATCGCAGCTTCTCGGCTTCGCGAAACCCAGGCGAATCCGGATCGACCACGCATTGGGTCAGGCCGTAATGGTCGCGCAGATCGATGAACAGCAAGCCGCCGTGGTCGCGGATGCGATGGCACCAACCGGAGAGCCGAACGTCGGCGCCATCCTCGGCGAGGGTCAGGGCGCCGCAGGTATGGGTGCGATAGCGATGCATGGTCGTCGGTCTTTTTTCGCTTCAGGGGCGTTGCGCCGCTGCCTAAACGAAAACGGCAAGAGGGGGAAGCGTCGACGAACGAAGCCACGCCGTTATTTAGGTCTTGCCGTGTGTACGCCGGCTTCCCATGGGTATTATTACTCATCCCTGTAGAATACCTGATGACAAGTTGCACAAATGGATTATAACGAACCTAAACTGCCCAACCGTTGGAGAAAGGCACATGATGAGTGAGCTGGAAAATTCAAATTCGGGGGCACGGCGCACGCGCCGTAACATCCTGAAAATGAGCGCCATTTTACTTCCTGCGACCTTCGCGACGGTTCATTCGACCTTTGCTGGACCTGGACCTGGACCTGGACCTGGACCTGGACCTGGACCTGGACCTGGACCTGGACCTGGACCTGGACCCGGACCCGGACCCGGACCTGGCGGCGCGAACTGTTTCCTGAAGGGCACGAAGATCCTGACGGCCGAGGGCGAGCGCAGAATCGAAGACCTGGCGATCGGCGATCTGCTGCCGACCCTGTTCGGCGGACTGCGCCCCGTCCAATGGATCGGACGCTATCCACGCAAGAAGAGCGATCCCTCCAAGCCTTGGGTCAGGACGGCGCTGCCGGTTCGCATCGCCCGCTCGGCGCTCGGCCCGAACCTGCCGCATGCCGATCTCTACGTGACGGCGGCCCATGGCCTGTTGATCGATGGCGTGTTGGCGCCGGCGGAGCTTCTGATCAATGGCGCGACCATCACCCGCCATGAGCCCGAGAGCGACGAGATGGAGTTCTTCCACATCAAGCTCGAAAGCCATGACGTGGTTTACGCCGAGGGGGTTGCGGCCGAGACGCTGCTCAATGTCGAGGAATCCGCCGTCAATTTCGCCGATTACTTCCGCCGATACGGCGCGCCCGCGAGCCAGGCGGCGCGCTGCGCCCCTTACGTTCAGGCTTTCGGCGGACGCGAGGAATTGAAGTCGAGATTCCGCAGCGCCCTCTCGCCGTGGATCGATGTCCGAAATCAGGCCGATCGGGTTCGCGACCGCTTGGAGGAAAGCGCGCTCGTGGCGTTCGCCCGCTAGCCGGTCTTGCGGGTTCGACCGAAAGACACGAAAGAGCCGGCTTGCGCCCCGCGATCGCGCAAGCCAGGCATCAAACCTTCAAGGGCCGCCATCGCGCGGCCCTTTTCCTTTGCCGCATCGGACGGCAAAGGAGTAAGCAGAGGTCGCGCGGGGTCGCCGCGGCGCCTTCGCGAAACGAGATTGGTCCATGACTGCTTCATCCCCTCTCGCCCTGTCGCCCGAGTTCTTCAAACGCGAAAACGACACAGGGGTCGTCACCTTGACCCTGAACACGCCGCGCAACCTCAATGCGTTGAGCGTCGCCATGATTGAGGCGCTCATCGCGGAGCTCGACGCCATCGCCAATGACGATCACGCGCGTGTCGTCGTCCTGGCTGGCGAGGGGTCGGCGCTCAGCGCTGGTCACGACCTCAAGGAAATGCAGGCCCACCGGAACGACGCGGACAGAGGCCATTGCTATTACGTGGACCTGTTTGCGCGCTGCTCGGCGCTCATGCAGGCGATTGTTGCGCTGCCAAAGCCGGTCATTGCGGCGATCGAAGGCGTCGCGACTGCGGCCGGCTGCCAGCTTGTCGCGGCCTGTGATCTTGCGATCGCTGGGGAGCGCGCTCGGTTTGGCCTCTCGGGGGTGAATTTCGGCCTGTTCTGCTCAACCCCGCTGGTGGCCGTCGGTCGCGCCATCTCTCGCAAGCGAGCGATGGAGATGGCGATGACCGGGCGGCTCTACAGCGCCGCAGAGGCCGAGCATTTTGGTCTGGTCAATCGTGTCGTTCCCGAGGGCCACGCGCTCGAGGAAGCGCAGGCGCTGGCCGAGACCATCGCCCAGCAATCCGGATCGACGCTGGCGATCGGCAAGCGCGCGTTCTACGACCAGATTGAGCGGCCGCTCGACGAGGCCTATTCCGTGGCCTCCGTGGCGATGATCGACAATCTCGCCGAACCCGATTGCGTCGAGGGCATGAGCGCGTTCCTGGAGAAGCGCCGCCCGATCTGGGGAAGAGGCGCCGGCGACTGACGGCCAAGCCCGGGCAAATAAGCGCAAGCAGTTTTTTTAAATCGTGACTTTTCAATGAGTTACGACGGGTTCAAGTAAACAATCTGCACCCCGTAGGCTCGCCGCACAACGACCCAAGCGGACGGCTCTCGCGAATGGAACCTGTGGAGCACGATTTTCGTTTTTTCGCAAAGAGCAGGCGCCGGATTATAGCTCATCCCTCGGCGGCTTCCCGACCCCAGGCAATCCACCAATATATGGCGCCTTCGCACCATGGCAGCCTCAAAGCGGCCATGACGCGGCGTTTGCCGCGGACCCACACTGATAACTGTCGCTATCAGGGGCTTTTTGCCGGATCACCCGTTGACATTATCGATCAAAGTGTGTGGAATGGCAGCCATGCGCGTTTGGGTTTCCCTTCCTCGATTCGGCTTCCGCCCGGGCGCGTTGTTCGGCCCGGAAAGCTTCGCATCGGGGCGTCGACCTCCCCCTCCCGAGCCCGCTCCGGCCGAGCTCGTCGACCGCGTTTTCCGCGACTCCCAGCGGCTCGATTCCGAGCAGCGCGCGCGACTTTTGTCGCGTCTGGAGCAGCGCTGACACCGCTGGCCGGTCTCGCAATCGGGCTCAGTCGCTTTCTGCCAAACAATTGTAAGGACGCTCCATTTCCCGTCGGCAGTAAACCGCGCCGGCTGAGTGGTGTAGATGACCCCTTGAACATCTCTCATGACCGTGGCGCCGATCGAGGTCTGATTCCAGAAAAAAGCCCCGCGAGGGGGTCGCGGGGCAAGCAGCGCGCTTGGTTTGGGGGGCGATCTTCAGCGCGCCTACGAAGTCTAAACGCGACCCGTGGGACATTGTTCCCCAAACCCGGTCCGTACAGCCGCCCAAAGGGGCCGCCGTCTCGAAGCGCTCGACGAGCTTCGGGCCTCGCTCCACACACTCGGCGACTCAGTTTGCAGGCGATCGTGAGCGCCGTCCGACCGATCGGGTGCGCACGGCGTCCTGGACCGTGGAAGAAATTGGGAACAGGCGCCGACAAAAAAAGCCCCGCGCAGGGAGGGCCGACGCGGGGCAGCAGCGCGCTTGGGCTGGGGGGCAATTTAAGCGCGCTGAACCAACGAAACGCGGCAAGCGCGACATTGTTCCGACCCCACGTCATTTTTTTAAAAAATCTTGCGGTCTTTTAATCTCCCATGCCGTGGGATGGTTTACTCGCAAAAATCGGAAACTCTCCCGATCTCGCCGGTCGGTTCGCCAATGGTCAGACGCCGCGCCCCGCGCTGTCGCCTCCGCGTGGGCTCCAACAGCGAACACCAACCTCGTCCCTTAGATCTTAAACAAACAACAACTTGCTTCCAGATGAAAGAAACTACAACTTCCAGCCGGCCAGATCAGCAATCCCCTAACTACGGTGTTATCTTGATATAATTAGGTATAACTACCTACGTCCAAGTCCCCAGGTCCAACTACTGAGGAATTTATCCCGAGTGTAAGGTGACGTGTGGCAGGCGATCTGCGGGCCAATTCCAAAAACTCGGGAGTGAATACATCATGAAGCGCATGCTGATCGTGTCTATTTTAGCGATGATCGCGGCGGCCGGGTCCGCGAACGCCGGTCCGGTGACGACCGACGATCTCCTCAAGGCGCAGGACAACGGCAAGGAATGGCTCACTTACGGCCGCGACTACCGCAACTGGCGTTTTAGCCCGCTGTCGGAAATCACGCCGGACAACGCCTCGAAGCTCTCGCCCGTGTGGGCGATGTCCACCGGCGGCCAGTTCGGCGGCCTCGAAGCCACGCCGCTTTTCCGCGACGGCGTCCTCTATTTCACCGCCGACTACGCCCGCACCTTCGCTGTCGACGCGAAGTCCGGCACGATCCTTTGGCGTTACGAGCCCGAATATGGCGATGGATTCAACGCCATGCTGTGCTGCGGGCCTGTCAGTCGCGGGGTCGCGCTCGCGGGCGATCTCGTCATTGTCGCCCGGCTCGATGCGAGGTTGGTCGCGCTGAACCGCGCCGATGGCAAGATCGTCTGGGACGTTCCGATCGACGATTGGAAGCACGGCGTGACGACGAATTCGGCGCCGCTCGTCGTGAAGGATCACGTCTTCATCGGCGTATCAGGCGGCGAATATGGCGTTCGCGGATATTTGAAATCCTACAACGTCAAGACCGGCGCACTGGAATGGCAAACCTACACCGTTCCGGCGCCGGGAGAGCCCGGCAGCGAAACATGGCCCAAGGACGATTCCTGGAAGACGGGCGGCGCCCCGACCTGGCTGACCGGGAGCTACGACGCCGACACCGATACGCTCTATTGGGGCGTCGGCAATCCGGGCTCGTGGCAATCGGACCAGCATCCCGGCGACAATCTCTGGACCGACTCCATGCTGGCGCTCGACCCGAACACCGGCAAGATCAAATGGGGATACCAATACACGCCGAACGACGACTGGGACTACGACGGCATGGCGACGCCGATCCTTGTCGACACCACGATCGACGGGAAGCCCGTGAAGGCGGCCGTCGTCTCTAACCGCAACGGATATTTCTACGCCATCGACCGTAGCAACGGCCAGTTCCTCTATGCGATCCCCCTCATCGAGAACATCAACTGGACGACCGGCCTCGATCCGAAAACCGGCAAGCCCACGATCAACGAGGCCATGAAACCGCTCGCCAACGGCAAGACGGTGGAGAAGATCATCCCCGGTCTCGAGGGCGGCACCAACTGGTTCCCGCCGGCCTACGATCCCTCGTCCGGCGTTCTCTTCGTCGCCACCAATCAGTGGGGAATGGGACTGACCTCATGGGAAAAGGGAAAGCTGCAATATAAGCCCGGCGACGTCTATCAGGGCGTCGATTACCAGATGTACCGGATGGGCGACACGATTGGCCATCTCAAGGCGATCGACATCGCGAACAAGAAGGTTCTCTGGGACGTGCCGAGCCCGCTCCCGCTGTTCTCGGGGATCCTCGCCACCAAGGGCGGCGTGGTGTTCACCGGCGATCAACGCGGACGGCTGCTTGCCTACGATTCGAAGACCGGCAAGGAGCTCTGGAAGTTTCAGACCGGCTCGGCGATCAACGCTTCACCGATCACCTACGAGCTTGACGGAAAGCAATATGTCGCGATTCTGTCCGGCCTTGGCGGCGACCCGAGCTTCTACTACTCGGCCCCGAAGGGCGGAATGTTGTGGGTGTTCGCGATCGACGGCAAGGTGGATGAGGGCGGCATGTACAATGCGCAGGTGATCGACAAGATGCTGCCTGCCGCGAAGCCCTGATCCAGGCATGCGCATTCCTCTGGTCTGCGGCTCCCTTCTCTTCCTATCGTTGGCGGCGGCGATGGCGCTGCTGACGATGAGCCGCGGCCTGGCGGATGACGAACTGACGGATCCGTTCCTTGGCCAGCCGGACGCCATCGCCGCCGGCCGGGTCACCTATGCCGGCAAGTGCTACGTATGCCACCACAGTTCCGGCGCGCGGGGGCCGAATCTCTTCGCGACAAAGCTGAGCGACCAGCGCTTCTTGGAGACCGTGATTCAGGGCCGCAAGGGAACGCAGATGCCGGCCTTCGGCCTGCGCCTGTCGCTGGACGAGGTCTGGCAGATCCACGCGTTCGTGAAGTCGACCGACCACTATTGACCAGGTTGGCCTACCGAAGCGTTTTGCGCGACCGTTTCCACACACCGATGGTTTGAACGCGCCTGAAATCACGCAGACGGCGGATCAAGCCGTCTACGAAGACAATTTCGGCTTTTGGGACATCGACGGACAAGAAGAGCAAGCCTTCTTCGAGGACGTCCAGCGCCAGAGCGTGCAGAAAACTTGCGCTCGCTGCGATCGCCGCGTACGGCTCATGCCGTCCAAAATCCTATGCGCCTCCTGCGTCACTGCGCTAGAGTGTGGCGCGCCAGCCTCGATGAGCAAGTACCGACCTGAGAAAAGCGTCTAGGGAATCCGTGAGCCGCCGTGTCGCGAACGCTCTGTTCGCCACACTGGCGCTATGTGCGCTTGGCGGCGCACCCAGGGCGCGCGCCGATACGCCGATCCCCGTCACTCCCGACAATTTCGCGCGCGCCGAGTCGGATCTCTATTTCAGCGGCGTGGTCAAGGACGGCGGCTTTGGCAAATTCATGCATCGCCGCGAACCGACGCCGATAGCCAAGCAAACCGTCATTCGAATGAACCGCGACACGCTCTACTCGGCGGCGGTGTTCGACCTCGACGCCGGTCCAGTCACAATCACAATGCCCGACGCTGGGAAACGTTTCCTGTCGATGCAGGTGATCGACGAAGATGAATATTCGCCCGAGGTTGTGTACGGCGCCGCTGTCCGTACGCTCACAAGAGAGGCGATCGGCACGCGCTACGTCATCGTCGCCGTCCGCATCCTCGTCGATCCGAACGATCCGAAGGACGTCGAGGCGGTCCACGCCTTGCAGGACGCAATCCAGATCAGTCAGCCGGGCGGACCCGGGACA
The DNA here is from genome assembly GCA_963756955.1 of uncultured Alphaproteobacteria bacterium. Taxonomy (GTDB): domain Bacteria; phylum Pseudomonadota; class Alphaproteobacteria; order Rhizobiales; family Beijerinckiaceae; genus Roseiarcus. The sequence goes on along the minus strand of CAVWPU010000010.1, from coordinate 94,993 downwards.
TTCAAAATTCCCAATTGGGATGCATCGAGCCAAGTGAAGGTGCGGGATGGCTTGCTGAGCCTCGCTACGACCGTCCCCGACACAAAGGGCATGTTTGGGCCAAAGGACAAAGTCGACGCGATCCGGCATCTGATCGGATCGGCCGCCGCCTGGGGCGGCAATCCCGAACAGGACGCCCTCTATCTGAACGTTACGCCCGCCCATAACGACGGCAAGACCGTTTATAAACTCAATGTCAAGGACGTGCCGGTCGACGGCTTCTGGTCGATCAGCGTCTACGACGACAAGGGCCATTTCGTCGCCAATCCGCAGAACGCCTATTCGCTCAACAACCTGATTGCGAAGCCGAGCGACGACGGATCGTTCGCCATCCAGTTCGGCGGCTGCGACGGCGGAACGCCCAATTGCCTGCCGATCCCGCCAGGATGGAATTATCTTGTGCGCCTCTATCGCCCCAAGCCTGAGATCCTGAACGGCCTATGGACCTTCCCCGAACCGCAACCTGCCCATTAGCCTGCCACCCCGTCGGACTGAAGCGCGAGACCGCGTCGGCCAGGATCGCCGATGCACCGCGCAAGCCGAGTTGATTTGACTTTTTCGCTGTTTGATCTAAGGGAAGGCTCGCCGAGAGAGGAAGAATGCTCCGGCGCGGCGCGAGGCTTGCGCGCTGGGACCAGCGAACGCATTGACGCGGTCCACCGAGGCCCCCATATCACAACCCAGCGGATGCGAGGCATCCGCGCCAGCGAGAACTCATGAAATTTAGCGAACTCGGCCTGGGCGAGAAAGTGCTCAAAGCCGTTGAAGCGTCGGGCTACGACACGCCGACGCCGATCCAAGAACAAGCCATTCCCTTCGCCTTGCAAGGCCGCGACGTGCTCGGCATCGCCCAGACGGGCACCGGCAAGACCGCCGCTTTCACTTTACCGATGCTGTCGATGTTGGAGCGCGGCCGCGCTCGCGCTCGCATGCCGCGCACGCTCATCCTTGAGCCGACGCGCGAGCTTGCCGCCCAGGTCGAAGAGGCCTTCGTCAAGTACGGGGTCAATCACAAGCTGAGCGTCGCGCTTTTGATCGGCGGCGTTTCGTTCGGCGATCAAGAGACCAAGATCGCTCGCGGCGCGGACGTCGTCATCGCCACCCCGGGACGCCTGCTCGACTTCACCGAGCGCGGCGGCCTGCTTCTGAACGCGATCGAAATTCTGGTCATCGACGAAGCCGATCGCATGCTCGACATGGGCTTCATTCCGGACATCGAGCGCATCTGCAAACTCGTCCCGTTCACGCGCCAGACGCTGTTCTTCTCAGCGACCATGCCCCCGGAAATCACCCGCCTCGCCGACGCGTTCCTCCACAATCCCGCGCGCGTCGAGGTCTCCCGCGCCGCCACGACTGGTGAGAACATCACCCAGACGCTCGTGCCTTCAGGGGGCTCCCCCGAAGAGAAGCGATCGACTTTGAGGCGCATCATTCGCGGCGCGGACAATTTCAAGAACGCCATCATCTTCTGCAACCGCAAACGCGATGTGCAGGTCGTGTACCGTTCGTTGCAGAAGCACGGGTTCTCGGTCGGCGCGCTGCACGGCGATCTCGACCAGCGCATGCGCATGGCGGCCCTCGACGCGTTCCGCGCCGGCGAGGTCCAGCTCATTGTCTGCTCCGACGTCGCTGCGAGAGGCCTCGACATCCCTGACGTCAGTCACGTGATCAATTACGACGCGCCTCATCACGCTGAAGATTACGTCCATCGCATTGGCCGGACGGGACGCGCCGGCAAGTCGGGCCAAGCGCTGACCATCGTCTCGCGCATCGATCAGAAGTCCGTGGCCGAGATCGAGAAGCTCATCGCGCGCAAGATCGACTGGCAGGACGGCGCTCAATTGCCTGCTGACGACGCCGAAGCCGAGGCCCCGACGCGCGAGCGCCAGCCGCGCGGCCGCGCGGGCGCCCATCGGCGACCCGAGCGCGCGGCGCCCGCCGAGGGCGGCGAACGTCCGGATCGGCACGCCGAGCACCGAGCCGATTCGCGCCGCCATCAGGCCGAACGCCCGCCCCGCGAGCGCGTCACAGCTCGGGCGGAACGCCAGCAACCGCGCGACCCTGTCCCGGCTGAGGTGGAACGCCCACAACCGCGGGAGCGCCTGGCCGCCGACGCGGAACGCAGCCCCGCCACTCGCCCCCCGCGTTCCGCCGACCCGGGCCCGCGCCGAGACCGGTCGCGCCGCGACGACGACGCGCCGGTCATAGGGCTCGGCGACCATGTGCCCGACTTCCTCCTGCGCCCGGTCAAGACGCGCGCGAGGCCTGCGCGCGAGCCGATCGAAGCGGAAGAGTGACGATGTTCGGACGCGCCCCGGCTTAAAAGGGTTGCGGACCGACTCGGAGGCGCGCCGATGGCCAGGATCGGTCTCTACCCGGCACTGGTCATCGTCGTCTTTGGCCTCGTCATCCCATTTTTCATCTTCAAGCTCGGTCGCTTCATCGGATTTGCGCCGCTCCTCGCATTGGCCTTTGTCCTCGGTCTTGGCTACGGCGCGGTGAAAGCGGAATACCCTTGGTACGGGCAAGGGGCGCTTGGAAACGCTGTCTTCATGGCGGCGAGCGCTCTCGTATTGGCGGCCTATGTCGCGTTGAGCTACAGCGGCGCGAGCTTCATCGACCGAACGCTATCATCGGTTCTCGGAAAATAACCGCAAGCCCGTACGCCTCGACCGGAAGCGACTTTGACTTCGCCCGCGTCTTCGCGCCCTGCGCTGACTTCCCCTTGGCCTTCAACTTTGCCTCGGCCGCGCGTCGGGCCGCGTCCAGGCCCAGTGAGGCGAAGCGGCGCAGTTCGTCGGAATCGTCGTGGGCGATGAGCGGAAGGCGCCAGAACGACAGGGCCACCGGTTTGCCCCTCGCCTCATAGACGAAAGGCGAGGAGCCGACGGCGGAAAAGATCGGCTCTGATTCCGCATCGACTTTCAGGAACACTTCGCCGTCCTGCTCGATGGCGAAGCACAGGCCCTGGGCATAGACGCCAGCGCCCCCGAACATCCGTTTGACCGTGACCGGCCCGAGCGGCTCAAACAAAGCCTTCAGGCCTTCAGCGTCCATGGCGCGCTTTATTTAAGCCGGGGCGTGAAGCGCCTCGGGGCTCGCGGGCGTGATCGCGACGCTCTCGCCGCAGCCGCAGGCCGAGGTCTCGTTCGGATTGGAGAAGGCGAAGGTCGCCGACAGACGGTCCACCTTGAAATCCATCTGCGAGCCCAGGAGGAACAGGACGGCCTTGGGGTCGATCAAAACCTTAACACCCTTGTCCTCGACGATCTCGTCGGTCGGATTCGCCGCTTCGGCGAGCTCCATTGTGTAGGACATGCCGGCGCAGCCGCCGTTCTTGATTCCGACGCGCAGGCCCACAACCGGCTTGCTCGCCGCGTCGGTCAGCTCGCGCACGCGGGCAGCCGCCGCCTCAGTCAAAGTCATCACCTGTCGCCGTAACAGTCGGGACGCCATTTCAAATCTCCAGGAGCCGGGCGCGCTCGGTCGGCCTCGCAGATATATAGCATGAGATGTGCCGGTTTCACAGGGCCGCTCGCGCTCACGGCATTGGTCGCATGCGGCTCACGCGAGCCTATCTGGGAACTGCGCCATGAATCCAGAAGGCGAGCACGGCGACCGCCCCCGCAAGAATGAGAACGGAGCGAGGTCCGACGACGAAATAGAGGCAACCGCTCCGGTTGGCGAGCATGACCAGTCCGAGGGCCATCAAAATGCAGGCGATAGCGATCAAGACGACATTCACGGGATTCGCCCTGTAAGCGCCGGCAATCACAGCGCCGTTGCGCACAAAAGGCAAGCCCCAGAACGTAAATTCGGCTCGACGCCCGCAAACCGGCACCGCGGCGTTTGCCGGAGCCGCGCTACGTGCTAGGCGAAGTCCATGGCCTCACAGCGCCCCGTCAAGAGCAGCAAGCCCCTCCTCACCATGCACGACTGGGAGGCGAAGCATTACGTCCTGGCGACCGTGGTCATCCTCGTCGTCATGGGGCTCTTCGCCTACAGCTGGTCGTGAGCACTGCGCCCCGCACTGCGGAATGGCCCTTCACGGCAAAAAAAGGCCGCCCGAAGGCGGCCTCTCTCGACCCTCTGCAGCAGCTCCCTTCAGGCGGCGGCAGCGCAATCCCCGTGCTTCCGGTAGGCAAGAAACCCGATTCCCGCGAACCCGAGCATACATCGCCCAGGTTGACGGCTCGGGAACGGACGGCGGCGGAGCGGGAAAGACAGTCACGCTGCCGACGACGCCTGGGGAGGGCAGTCCGTCGCCACCGGTGGGCGTATAGAAATAGCTCGTATTGTCATCGCCCCCTGAGTTCGGGCTGTACCCAATTTGCCCATAAGTAGGCATCGGTCGAATAGGTGAAGATATGGAGATAGAAGTCGGCGCCCGTCGAGCCGAGGGTAATCGAACTGGCGCCGGTCTCTAGGCCGCCCACCACCAGTTCGTCCGCCGCGCCATTGCCGTTTCCGGTCGGGCTGTAGTCGAACGACAACGCCGAATCCAGCCCGATATTAAGGGAATTCAACGTGATCCCTGAGGTTTCGTCCGTATAGGTCTGCGTGGGATCAAAGGTGATAAAGAACGATCCTATGACCGGATCGACAGGCACCGGGTTGCCAAACGCCGAGGTAAAGCCGGCGCCGCTAAAGAAGACGAGACCTCTGACTAAGGCCGCATGAGCGCCGGACGTGGCGCCAAGTGCGAGCGCTGCCGCAAGAAAACAAGCCGAAATTCGACCCATGACTTATCCCCTCTGCTGGGGTCGAGGGCAATAGAACGATTCGTCGACTTGTTGCGATCTACGAAACCGCTACGCGCCACCCCGATAATATCAGGGCCCCGAACCCGTGTTAAACGCCGCAACGAAATGTTATTGCTCAAACTAACCCTTTGTCAACCACGTTAACCAAGCGGAAATCGTACGACTGAGGTCTCGCGAGCGGGAAGACTTAGGGTGAGGAACCACGTCTCAAGAGAGGCCTCTAAAGGCTCTCAGCCGCCGGAAAACCACGGGTCGGGACCCCTTCCGCCACGCCGCATGGGAGCTCCTCCTCCCGCCCGGCGCTGGAGCTTGGCCCCTGACCTTGTGGCAAAGCCCGGCCCTTCAATCGAACTGGATTGCCCATTGCCGCCCCTCGAAAGCCAAGCCGACCTCCTCCGCCGCATCGCCGAGGCGCTTGAGCGCGCTGTGCCCCCCGCCCCGGCGAAGCCCGATTTCGACGCGGCCGAGGCCTTCGTCTGGCGCGCCGACAGCGGCGCGCTTGCGCCGGTCGCGCGCGTCAATCGCATCGATCTTTCGCTCCTGCGCGGCGTCGACCGGGTGCGCGACCTTCTGGTCGAAAACACGCAGCGCTTCGCCCGCGGCCTGCCCGCCAACAATGCGCTGCTCTGGGGCGCGCGGGGCATGGGCAAGTCGTCGCTGGTCAAGGCGGCGCACGCCGCCATCAACCGCGAGGAGGGCGTCGACGGCCGTCTCAAGCTGGTCGAAATCCATCGCGAGGACATCGAGGGCCTGCCGGCGACTGATGACGCTCATGCGCGACGCGCCCTATCGCTTCATCGTCTTCTGCGACGACCTCTCGTTCGACGCCGGCGACACGTCCTACAAGTCGCTGAAAGCCGCCCTCGAAGGCGGCATCGAGGGGCGCCCCGCGAACGTGCTTTTCTACGCGACCTCGAATCGGCGCCACCTTCTGCAGCGCGACATGATGGACAACGAGCGCTCGACCGCCATCAATCCGGGCGAAGCGGTCGAGGAGAAAGTGTCGCTGTCCGACCGCTTCGGCCTGTGGCTCGGCTTCCATCATTGCAGCCAGGACGACTATCTCGCGATGGTTCACGCCTACGCCAAGCACTTCCGCCTCGACCCGCCGGCCGACCGGCTTGAAGCCGAGGCGCTCGAATGGGCGACGACGCGGGGCTCGCGCTCCGGACGCACGGCCTGGCAGTTCATTCAGGATCTGGCTGGCCGGCTCGGCAAGCCGCTCGACGCGGCGGGGTGAAGCGCGCCTTTCTGGCGCCCGATGGATCCGTTAAGCCGTCGGCTTCGCGAAGCGGAAGTGATCAAGGGGAGGTGATAAAGCCATGCGGGTACGATCCCCCACCGCGATTCTTGCGATGCTGTGGGCTGCGCTCGCGGCTGGGACCGCCGCGGCCGCGACGGTTGGCGAGCGCCATCTCGTCGCACACGAAGCGTCGGCCGCGCTGCGCAACGCCTCGCATGACGACAACCTGCGGATCACCGTCTGGTATCCGGCCGCGCCCGGCGCGGTCGAGGCGCCGCTCGACATCGGCCCTCCCGGCAAACCCCTTTTCACGCCCGGTTCGGCCGCGCCTGACGCCGCCTTCGAGGACGCCCGCCCGCGCCCGGTGATCCTGCTTTCGCATGGATTCGGCGGCACGGCGCGCATCATGGCGTGGTTCGGAACGGCTCTGGCGCGACATGGCTATGTCGTGGTCGCCGTCGACCACCCGGGCAACAACGGCCGCGACCCGATGACGATAGCCGGCGCCGTCCTCTCCTGGGAACGGCCGGGCGACCTCGCGGTTGCGCTCGAGAAGGTGAAAAGCGATTCGTCGCTCGGTCCCCATCTCGACCTCAACCGGCTGGGCGCGGCGGGCTTCTCGGCCGGCGGCTTTACGATCCCTGGTCGAAGCCGGCGCGCGCGTCGACTTCGACCGCTTTCTCAAATTCTGCGACGCGCATCCGGAAGACGGGATCTGCGCGCCGCAGAAAGAGTTTCAGTTCCCGCGCTCCGAGGCGGAAGCGTTTTTCGCTAAGCCCGCCGGCGCGGCGGCGCTCGCTCACGCCAAAGACGATCTGAGCATACCCGGAGTCAAGGCAGCCTTCGTGATGGCCCCCGCGATCGTCCAGAGCCTCGATCCCGAGAGCCTGAAGCGCTTAGGGACTCCGGTGCGCATCCTGCTTGGCGACGCCGACAAGGTCGCCCCGCCCGCAACCAACGGCGACGTCGCTGCGGCGCTCATTCCCGGCGCCAAACTCACGACGCTGCCGCATGTCGGCCATTACGACTTCCTCGCCGAATGCACGCCCGCGGGCAACGCCGTGGTCCCCGTCTGCCCGACGGACGTCCCACGCGCCGCAACCCACAAAACGGCGATCGACGAAGCGCTCACGTTCTTCGACGCGACGCTGGGCGCCAAATAGCAGCCTCGCGAAGCGCGCGGGGCCATACGGAAGTCGCGGGTCGCGAAAGCTCGCTGAGGACCGAGCCCGACGGCGACTTGTTTCCGCGCGAAACATTCGCGTAGGAGAGGAGGTATGCGAGAGGCTCTTTTCCCTGAACCCGAGGCCTTGGCCTCAATCTGCCGGAATCATCGCATTCGGCGGTTGTCCGTCTTCGGCTCCACGTTAAAGGGGATGCCGCGACCCGACAGCGATCTCGACCTGCTCGTTGAATTCGAGCCCCACGCCAAACCCGGCCTGATCGGCATGGCGAGAATCGAGATTGAACTGTCATCACTCCTCAATGGGCGAAAGGTGGACCTGCGCACGGCGGAGGATCTCAGCCGTCACTTCCGCGATGAGGTCTTGCAGACAGCCGCCATCCAATATGCGTCGTGACGACGCAATTCGCATTAGCCACATGATCGAAGCCGCTGAAGCGTGCGAGCGCTTCTTGGCGGACCGTACACGAAGCGACCTCGAAGCAAATCTGATGCTCCGTTTCGCTTTGGTTCGGGCTGCCGAAATCTTCGGGGAAGCGGCCTCGAAAGTGAGTCTTGAGACGCGTCTGTCCTCGCCTTCCATTCCTTGGCGCGAGATCGTGGCGATGCGGAACCGGCTGATCCATGCCTATTTCGACATCGACCACGACGTCCTTTGGAAGGCGGCTACTGAAGAAATTCCGACGCTGTCGGTCGCATTACGCGCACTTTTGCCGAGGAACTAAATTCGTTAAACGCGGTCCGCGACGACTCGATCGAACCCGCCCCGCACTGCCCGCGAGACGCTCCACAGAATCAAAGGCGGCGGGCCTGTCTTTGGACCCGCCGCCCTCATTGGCCGCTCGAAGGATCAATTGTGTGTCGCGGTTTCCTCGGAGGTCGGCCGGTGGAGGTCCGGCGGAACCGAACCTCGCCACTCTTGGCCTGGCCTCTAGAGCCCGGCGAGATAGCTCGTGGGATCGACCGGCGTCGATCCCTTGCGCAATTCGAAGTGGAGCTGCGGCGAATTGACGTTGCCGGTGTCGCCGGACTTGGCGATCACCTGCCCGCGCTTGACGGTTTCGCCCCGCTTCACGTCGAGTTCGCCATTGTTGCCGTATGCCGTGACGAAGCCGTTCGGGTGCTTGATCAGGACGAGGTTACCGTATCCCTTGAGCCCGTCGCCCGAATAGACGACCGTGCCGCTTTCCGCAGCGCGCACCGAGGTTCCCGCGGGGACGGAAATGTTGATGCCGTCGTTGCCGCCTGACTTGAACCCCTGGATGATGCGGCCGCGCGCCGGCCAGCGGAATTCGGGTTCCGTGCCCGCAGCGTCGGCCTGCGCGCCAGTCAGCGGGACCTTGGATTGCGACGCGCCTGATTCGAGGTTGCCGGTCGGCGTCTTGTCGATCGCCTGCTTCTTGGCGTCTGACGGCTTGGACGGCTCGGCCTCGGCGACCTTGGACTCCTTGGCGTCCTTCAATGCGGATTTTTCCGCCTCCCTGGCGGCCTTGTCGGCTTTGGCTGTCTTCTCTTTTTCTTTGTCCTTCTCCTTGTCCTTCGCCTTCTTGGACTTGGAGACGTCAGCGTCGGCAATGTCCGAATCGTGCTTCTTCCCTGCCTTCTCAGCGCTGGCGACCGCGTGGCCGTCGGCGTGATAGACGGGCACCACGAGGTGCATCCCGCTCTTCACATCAGAGGCGCTCGAAAGGCCGTTGGCGGAGAGCAGCGCCGCGGAAGGCACGCCATAGCGGCCAGAAATCGTGTCCAGGGTCTCGCCATTGGCGACGACAATCGGCGAGCCGCCGGAGGCGGTCCAACCTGCGGCCGATCCGCCAACCGCCTGCGGCTTCGAGAGCGAAGCGGTGTGCGTCCCCGAGGCTGCGGGCGCGCCTTGCGCGAGCGGCGACGTCGTCACGCCGGGCGGGGGCGCGGCGTGAGTCGTATTGCTCGTGTTGCTCGCGAACGGATTGGAGAACGGACTGTCGCTTTGGGAAAAGCGGGTCACATCGGACGAACATCCCGACAGGAAAAGAAGGCCCAGCCCAGCCAGCGCGAGACGCGGAAACGCGCGCCCTTTTGCCCCCACAACGCAATCACTCATTGGCTTCCACCCACGCCCACGCAACTGCACATAACGTCAGCTTGCGCCGATCGAGTTAAGGGAAGGTTTAAGATGAAATCGTCGGTTGACGATTATGTCGAAATTCGCACATCGAAGGCTCGCGCCGCGTCTATAGAGCGCGCGCCAGCCCGTGTTCGAGCGGCCTCATCCCGCGCGCCGGACTTAAGTCCTGCGCCTCGATCGTCCCGCTCGTCTTGTCGGTCAGTCTGACGATGCGCTGGTCGCCTCGTTCCGGGTCGGCGACGACTGCGACCAGAACTCCGCCCGGTCCAATCAGGCTGCGAAACGCCTCGCCCGGCGGCTCAATGAGACCGTGGATAATGACTCGGTCGAAGCGTTCACCCGAAAGGTGATGCTCGAATCCATCCGCCCACTGCACCGCGACATTGGAGAGCCCGAAGGTCTTGATTCTTGCCTGCGCCTCCAACGCTAAAGTCTGGAACCGTTCGAGCGACACGACCGTGTTCGCAAGTTGTGCAAGCAACGCGGCGCAATATCCGGTTCCGGTTCCGATTTCGCAGACACGATGCGCGGGCTTAACATTGAGCGCAGCGATCATCGCGGCGACGATCGTGGGCGGCGGCGAGGTCTGTCCGCAGCCGATCGGCAGCGCGATGTCGCGCCCGGAAATGTCAGCGAAGCGCGGCGGCATGAAGAGGGCGCGAGGGGCGCGCTCGAGGGCGCGCAAAAGGTCCAGATTGTTGATGCCCCTCGCGCGCATGGCGAGCGTGAATTGGGCGCGTTCTTCTGATTCGGCTGCGCTCATGGCGGGTCCTTATCCCGCCGGCATGGTTACGTTTGCGTCAACGCTTCGCAAAAGCCTCCTCAAGCCGCAGACGCGAATCATGGTCGGTGAGATCGAGCCTGAGCGGCGTGATCGAAACCTTCTTCGCCGCTAGCGCCGCGAGGTCGGTTCCCTCCGCCTGCTCGTAAGCGCCGCGTTGGAACATCAGCCAGAAATAAGGAAACCCGCGACCGTCGCGCCGCTCCTCGACGCGCATCAATTCGGTGTTGCGCCGCCCCTGGCGGGTCAGCTCGATTCCCTGCACCTCGGACGCCGGGCAGGCCGGAAAGTTGACGTTCACGAGGCCGCCCGGGGCGATTCCGGCGGCCAGAATTGTGCGAATGACCGGCGCCGCATGCGTTTCCGTCGCTTCCCAGTCGATCACCGGCCGGCCGACCGCGCCCCCATAGGCCTGCGACAAGGCGATCGAGGGAACGCCGAGCAGCGCCCCTTCCATCGCGCCGGCGATGGTGCCCGAATAAGTGACGTCCTCGGCGACGTTCTGTCCCCGATTGACCCCGGAAAGGACGAGATCGGGCGGACGGTCGGCGAGTATCTTCCTCACCCCCATAATGACGCAATCCGTTGGCGTGCCCTTCAACGCGAAATGGCGGGGGCCGATCTCGCGCAAACGAAGCGGATCGCTAAGGGACAGCGAATGGGCGACGCCCGACTGGTCGTTCTCCGGAGCGACGACCGTCACGTCGTCCGACAACTCGCGAGCGATCGATTCGAGGAGCTTCAATCCAGCCGCGTGGATGCCGTCGTCATTGGTGAGGAGGATTCGCATGGGGCCAAGTCTTCGCATGGCCCGCCAGGCGAGGCGAGCGCCTTCCCCTAGAAAAAACGATTCGTGCGACGCTGGGTCGACGGGCTTTCAACCCCTGGCGCTTCGGCGCTAGAGTTAACCGGCGCGTCGGACAGTGGATCCGGCCGCCACACGATCGTCAACAATCGAAGGGAGGCGCCGCATCACATGAATGTTCACGATATCGCGAAAGAGGTGTTTGCGGTCCTTGGGACCGGTCGCCAACTCGACCCTTTCTCCAAAGTCTATCCCGACTTCGGACTCAAGGACGCTTATGACGTCACCGCCGCGGTCCGCGCAGAGAGAGAAGCGCGCGGAGAGCGTCCGATCGGCCGCAAGATCGGTTTCACCAACCGCACCATCTGGGCGGAATACGGCGTCTATGCGCCGATCTGGGGCTATGTCTACGATCGCACGGTCCAGGATCTCACCAAGGAAACGCTCGAAGTGTCGCTCGAGGGCCTGGCCGAGCCCCGCATCGAGCCCGAGATCATGTTTGGCCTGACGAAGCCGCCCGAGCCCGGCATGAGCGAGCAGGAGCTGATCGATTGCATCGACTGGATCGCCCACGGTTTTGAGATCGTGCAGTCGCTGTTCCCGAATTGGGCCTTTCAGGCGCCGGACACCGTCGCGGCCTACGGCCTTCATGGCCGCCTCTTCATTGGACCGCGTCATCCGGCGGGAGCGCGGCGCGCCGAATGGGCTCGCGAGCTCTCTCGCTTCGAAATTGATCTTTTCCGCAACGGCGCCCACGTGGATCACGGCGTCGCCGCCAACGTCCTCGACGGGCCGCTCTTTGCGCTGCGTCATCTCGCCGAGACGCTGGCGCAGGACTTAGTCAGCCCACAGCTATCCGCTGGCGAAATTGTCACCACCGGCACGCTGACGCGCGCCTTTCCCGTTGCATCCGGGGAAGAGTGGAACACGAAGCTCACCGGCGTTCCGCTCGAGGCCGCTCGGATCCGTTTCGTCTGATCGTTTCGGGCGGCCCCTCGCCTATCGCGCCTTCGATTCAATTTGAATCACACGCCGTAAGGGCGCCTTGACCAGCCTGTCCCATAATCGGTCGGCAGGGAAATGCGCGCTTGACTTGTGTAGCTCCAAAACGGCAATCTTAGGTTGTAGGTGATTTAAGCCGGCACAGAGAGGCCGGCGATCGCAGGCGGCGAAAGAAGAGTTTACGCATGATTCAGCATATTCTCGCAGTCTACGGCGCCGGCAGCGCCATCACGACGCTTACATTCCTCGTCTTCTGCTGGCGCGCGGCCGAGGCGCCCTACAATGATTGAGGTTCCAGCCGGATTCCTCAACGTCCTGTTCACGCTTCTTATTGTGTTCGCAAGCGTCAACCGGACGAGGCGACGGCCCTGGGAAGGGACGTTCACGCCGCAGCCGGGCGGGTTCCCCCGCTAGCGTCGATCCGCGCGAGCCATGCCTGCATGGCCATAAGACGCCCGGCACGGCGTCGTTTCGGCCCCCGAGCCCCGGGCCCGCTCCCACAATGGGAACACTTTCCCGGTTGACAGCGTTATTTGGTGAGCAAGTTTAGGAGCTCACCGATGCGTAACGCCATAACCAGAACGACGATTGCGGGTCTGGCCGCCTTGTCCCTTATGGGATCCCTTGTCGCCACGGCTGAACCATCCGTGGCCGCCGGCTTGCACGGAGGTGGCGGCGGCCATGGGGGCGGCTTCCACGGTGGCGGCGGCGGTTTCCATGGCGGCGGCTTCCACGGGGGCGGCTTCCACGGAGGCGGCTTTCGCGGCGGCGTCGCACATGGCGGCGGCTGGCATGGCGGCGGCGGTGCTGGCATGGCGGCGGCTGGGGCGGCCCGGCGGTCATCGGCGGCTTGGCGGCTGGCGCGTTGCTAGCGGCGCCCTACGCGTATGGCGGCTACGGTTATGGCGGCTGCGGGCAATACGCGCCCATTTATGACGCCTACGGCAATTATCTCGGCCAGCAGCTCGTAAACGGCTGCTAACGAACGGCCTCGATCCGCGTCAAGCCCGCCCATGTAGGGCCGCAAGACATCCGGGACGGCGACTGAGCCGTCCGGCTGCTGGTAGGTTTCGAGAACCGCGATCAGCGCCCGGCCGACCGCAACGCCTGAGCCGTTGAGGGTGTGGACGAATCGCGTCGACTTGGCGTCCGCGCCTTTGGTGCGGGCGTTCATCCGCCGGGCCTGGAAGTCGCCGCAGATCGAGCAGGACGAGATCTCGCGGAACCGCCCCTGCCCCGGCAGCCACACCTCGATGTCGTAGGTCTTCTGCGCGGCGAAGCCCATGTCGCCCGCGCAGAGCGCCATGGTGCGGAAATGCAGCCCCAGGCGCTTCAGCACTTCCTCGGCGCAGCCGGTCATGCGCTCGTGCTCGTCGCGCGACTGCTCGGGCGTCGTGATCGAGACCAGCTCGACCTTCTTGAACTGATGCTGGCGGATCATGCCGCGCGTGTCGCGCCCCGCGGCGCCCGCTTCGGCGCGAAAGGACAAAGTCCCGGCGGTGAAGCGCAGCGGCAGGGTTTTTTCGTCGACGATGCTCTCGCGCACGAGATTGGTCAGCGGCACTTCGGCGGTGGGGATCAGCCAGAGCCGGCATTGCTCTTTGATCGCGTTCGAAATGCGTCGCCAGCGTCGGCATTTGAACGTCCGCTTCATGCGCGGATCAAGACGCGCGATCTCAGTCTGTCGGATGGCGGTTGCAGAAGCTTCGCCGCCGATCGCCGCAGAACTGATCCTCCTCGAATTTCGGCAATTGCGCCGTGCCGAACATCGCCGCGTCGCGCACCAAAACCGGCGGGGCAATCTCGGTATAGCCATGCTCGCCCGTGTGCAGGTCGAGCATGAATTGCTCGAGCGCGCGCTCGAGCCGCGCCAGCGCGCCCTTCAGCACAACGAAGCGAGCGCCTGAGATTTTCGCCGCGGCGTCGAAATCCATGAGGCCGAGCGCCTCGCCGATCTCGAAATGCTCCTTGGGCTTGAAGCCGTCCGGGAACGTCGGCAGGCTACCGTATTGGCGGAGCTCGACATTGTCGTTCTCGTCCTTGCCGTCCGGCGTATCGTCGGCCGGCAGGTTGGGGATCGCCGCGAGCTCCGTTTCGAGCGCCGCCGCCGCCTCGCGCTCGGCCGCCTCCAGTTCCGGCATGGTCGCCTTGATGCCCGCGACCTCGGCGCGGTAGACGTCGGCCGCGACCGTGTCCTTGCGCGCCATCGCGATTCCGATCTGCTTCGACACGGCGTTGCGACGCTCCTGCGCGGTCTGGAGCGCCAGGATCGCGGCGCGGCGCTTCTCATCGAGCGCCACCAGCGATTCGGCTAGCCGTCCATCCGGGGGCAAGAAGCCGCGGCGACGCAACCCGTCATCAAAGGCTTGAGGATTCTCGCGGATCGCTCGGATATCGTGCATAATTTGACCTTAAGCGGAGGCAGGCGGCGCTGGGTCGCCGATCGGCAAAGATCTGGAGCCGAGGGCCGCCCATAGCAGAAGGGCGCCGGATCGCTCAACCGCTGCAAGCGGGCCCGCCGATGGCAATGGAGCCAAAACCCGAATAGCGTCCGACTCGGACTAGGCTGGGCTTAGTCCGGGCGGGGCGACAAATGAAGCATCGGGGCAATTCAGGCTCACGCGGGCTGATGGCCGCGGTTTGTCTTCTGGTCACACTCGGCGGCGCAGCGGCGCAACAGCAGGACACCGTGACCTTGCCGGCCCTCTCGACAAGCGCGCCGGCCGACGATTCAGGCGACCTTGCCAAGCAACTGGCCAATCCGGTCGCCAATCTCATCAGCGTGCCGCTTCAGAGCAATCTCGATTATGGCGGCGGGGCGCAGCGCTCGGGTTCGCAATACACCCTCAACATTCAGCCGGTGATCCCGATCAAGCTGACCAACGACTGGAATCTCATCGTCCGCACAATCGTCCCCCTGACCGACGTCGTCCACATCGTGCCCGACACGAATCCGATCGGCCTTGGCGACATTCTGCAAAGCTTCTTCTTTTCGCCCGCTCAGCCGGTGAACGGCGTCGTTATCGGCGCAGGGCCGGTGTTCCTCTATCCGACGGCGACGCGAGACGAGATCAGCGCCAACCAGTTCGCGGCCGGCCCGACCTTGGTTGCGCTCAAGCAGCAGAGCGGCTTCACCATCGGCATTCTCGCCAATCACCTCTGGGGCGTCGGCAATCCCGGCAGGAACGGCCTCGGCGGAGGCTCGATTCTCGGCGACGACGGATCGACGATTTTGTTGCCGCCCGGCCAGTCGCCGCGCGTCAACGCGAGCTACCTCCAGCCATTCTTTTCCTACACGACGCCGAGCCAGACGACGTTCACGCTCCAGACCGAGTCCACCTACAACTGGACGGCGCATCAATGGACCGTTCCGGTCGAGGCCGGCGTGAGCCAAGTGCTCAAGATTGGCAGCCAGCCGATCAGCCTCGCGGCGATGGCGAAATATTGGGCCGTGCGTCCGGACGGGACCCCGTCCTGGGGCGCCCGGTTCGTGCTGACCTTCTTGTTTCCGAAATGAGAACTCGGCCGGCGGAAGCGCCTCGACCGCTCAGCCGGCGAAGTCGCAAACATCAGCGTTTCCATCGCGTAGCTTAAGATTGACGCAAGGCTTATGCGCGATGAACGCCAATCTCTGTCGCGATTCGTATTTGCGGCTCAATGCCTTTCCCGGAGCAAAACGATGACTGTCGGTCGATTCGCCCACAAGCTCGCCGCGATGATCGCCGCGGGCGCGCTGTTCCTCTCGAGCGCCGCCGAGGCCTGCACCGGCATTCGCCTCACCGCCGCCGACGGGACGGTTGTCCATGCGCGGACGCTCGAATTCGCCATCGACCTCCAGTCCGACGTCATCGTATCGCCGCGCGGCTTCGCCCGGGTCGGCGTAACGCCGGACGAGAAAGACGGCCTGGCCTGGAAGGCGAAATACGCGAGCGTCGGAGCGAATGCCATCGGTCTGCCGGTCATCGTCGACGGCCTCAACGAGGCGGGCCTCGCCGCCGGCTTGTTCTACTTCCCCACGATGGCTGGCTACATGGCTTATGAGCCGGCGGATGCGGGCAAGACCGTCGCGCCCTGGCAGCTCGCCTCCTGGGTGCTCGACAATTTCGCCAGCGTCGACGAGGTCAAGGCCAACATCGGCTCGATCGTCGTCGGTCCGACCGTGCTCAAACAATGGGGCTTCACGCCGCCCGTCCATATGATCGTCCACGACGCGTCGGGCAAAAGCGCCGTCATCGAATATGTCGGGGGCAAGCTCAACGTCTACGACGATCCGCTCGGCGTCATCACCAACTCGCCGGGCTTCGACTGGCAGACGACCAATCTCAGGAACTATGTGAACTTCTCGCTCGACAACCACCCGCCCATCAAGCTTGGGCCGGTCAAGCTCGAGCCGTTCGGCCAGGGCTCAGGCATGCTCGGCATGCCCGGCGACTTCACGCCGCCTTCCCGCTTCGTGCGGGCCGTGGCGTTCAGCCAATCGGTGCTCGAGCCCAAGACTGGCGATGACGCGGTCCTTAGCGCTTTTCACATCCTCAACAATTTCGACATCCCCAAGGGCTCGGCGCGCGAGGCGGAGAAAGACGAGCACGGCAACATCCTCGCCGACTACACGCTATGGACGAGCGCCAACGACCTGAAGACGAAACGCTTCTACTTCCGGACCTACGAGGACAGCCGCATCCGCATGGTCGACCTCACGAAAATGGATCTGGACGCCAAGGCCATCGTCACCTTCTCGATGCACGGCGAGGAGACGTTTCAGCCGCTGAACCCTTAAGCGCGATTTGCTTTTGGACGGAGGCGGGCCGAAGGAAAGGCGCGGGCGGCAATTTTGCTCTCAGAGCGGTAGCTGTTGGTCAAAGCCGGTCGTGGCCGGCCTTGCGCCGGCCATCCACGCCGCGCCGCCGCAAATCTCTCGGCCGCTTAGACTTTCTGTCAGTTCAGAGGCTTACGCTGTTCTCCTGAATGGCCGGGTCAAGCCCGGACTAAGATCCGGGGGCGGCCAGGACGGCAAGACAGGTTCTAAGATTCACAAACAGCTAACGCTATAAGAGCCGGCATTCTCTTGCAGAAAATCAGAAATCAAGCTAAGCTTGCTCTGATGATCAAGTCCGCGCCTTCACATGCCAAAATCCTACGCTCGCGTCTTCGCCTTGCGGCCGACAGCAAGACAGCGCTAGGAAAATCTTAGCGAGCGAAAATCCCGCGTAACCCATTGATAAGTCTCGATTCGGACGAGAGAATCCAAGGAAATCCAAGGAAATCCAACCCCCAAAACCTGGGGTTTTCGCAGCGAAACGGGACGTTTCAAGACAACCCAAACCGGGCGGACGAACCCCCTCGCGCCCGCCGCCAGAACGGCGCCAAACCGAGTCCATCCAAAATGCACAGCAGGCCAGCCGGGAAATCCCGCGGGCTCAGGCGCGTCAGACCTACGTCGCCGGGTTGTTCGCCGCGCGCTGAGCTTGCTGCGCCCGACGCCGCTCGACCATTCTGACCGCGATCACCGAGCCCTCGTAGAGCAGGATCATGGGCAGCGCGAGCGAGGTCATGCTGATGAGGTCGGGTGGGGTGAGGAGGGCCGCAAGCCCCACCACCGCCACGATCGCATAGCGCCGCATCCGCACGAGATAGGCGGAGTTGACGATGCCGACGTGGCCGAGAAGGGTCAGAATAACCGGCAGTTGAAACGCGATGCCGAAAGCGAAGATGAGCGTCATGATCAGCGACAGATATTCGCTCACCTTGGGCAGAAGCTCGATCGTCGCCTCGCCCGGAACATTGACCTGCTGCAGCGACACCGAAAAGCGGATCAGGAGCGGCATGACCACGAAATAGACCAGCAGCGCGCCCAGCAGGAAGAAGATGGGCGTCGCGACCAGGTAGGGCCGGAAGGCCTGCCGCTCGTTGCGGTAGAGGCCAGGCGCAATGAATTTGTAGATCTGGACGGCGATGACCGGAAAGGCGATGACCGCGGCCCCGAACATGCTGAGCCGGATGTTGGTGTAGAACTGCTCGAGAAAATGGGTGGCGATCAGCGTCGCCTTCTCCGCCCCCACCACCCGCACATAAGGATAGGTAAGAATATTGTAGATGGTGCGGGAGAAATAGAAGCAGACGATAAAGGCGGCCAGAAACGCGTAGAGCGACCTGATGATGCGAGCGCGAAGCTCGATCAGATGGTCCATCAACGGCGCCTTGGTGGCGTCGATGTCCTCTTGGCTCATTCCGCCGCGCTTCTCCGGGCGGCGGGCGCCTCGGGCTCGGCCTCACGCGCAGTTGGGATGGCCGCTTCCGTAGGCTCGGGACCGGTCAGCGTTATTTCAGAAGCGCCGATTTCGGATCGGCCAAGTTGAGAGGGCGACGCCGAGTTGAGACGGCGCCGTCTCGGCGCCCGTGGAGGCGGCGGCGGCCTTCGTCATGTCGTCGCGCATCATGCCGACCGGATCGAAGCTCGTATCGATCTTCGCCTGGTCGTTGATCGCCTGGAATTCCTTCTTCACGCTGTCGAGGTCGGCCTCGCGCTCGACCTCCCGCATGGCGTCCATGAACTGACCCTGGAACTCGGTCGCCATCCGCCGCATCCGGCCGAGCGTTTGGCCGACGGTGCGCATCACGCGCGGCAGGTCCTTCGGCGGAATCACCGCCAAAGCGACGATGCCGACGATGATCATCTTGCTGAGGTCAAGATCGAACATGGCTCACTCGACCGGGAGACCCGATAGCCTCAAAAACGGCGTGTCCGCCGTTTCAGCTGCGGACGTTCCCGTTGAGAGCGCGTTCAGCTGACTTTGTGAACGTCGTTCGCGTCGACGCTGACGCGATTCTCGAGCGGCCGCGGCGTGCTCTGAGCGACGGGCGCCTCATCGTCGTCCGCGAGGCCCTTCTTGAACGATTTCACACCCTTGGCGACATCGCCCATGAGGTCGGAAATCTTGCCCTTGCCGCCGAACAGCAGAAGCGCAACCGCGCCGAACAACATCCAATGCCAAATGCTAAAGCTACCCATGGCGGTCGTCCCATTCCGCGCCGCGCGGCGTCATGCCGCCGGCGCACCTCTCTTTCACCCAAACCTAAGCCCGCAGACGGGCAAAAACAAGCTTGCCTTCGCGGGAAAGGCGACATACGGCGAGGCGCTTGCCGACGTCGTTACCCAACGCGCGACCGCGGCGACCCGAGGAGCCCACCCGCATGAGCAAGACCGGCAAGCGGCTGAAAGAAATGGGCGTCGTTTTGCCCAAACCCGCGGCGCCGGTCGCAAACTACGTCCCGTCCATGCGCGCAGGATCGCTTCTGTTCGTCTCCGGCCAATTGCCGTTGGGGGAAGATGGAAAGCTGGCCGAGCGCCACCAGGGCAAGCTTTCGGCCGGTTCCGAGGTCGACGCCGCCCGCGATGCGGCGAGGCTCTGCGTCATCAACGTGCTGGCCCAGGCGCATGCGGCGCTCGGCGATCTCGACCGGGTGAAGCAAGTCGTGCGGCTCGGTGGGTTCTTCAATGTCGCGTCGAGCTTCGATTCCCTTCCCCAAGCCATGAACGGCGCCTCCAATCTGGTCGCCGAACTGTTCGGCGACCTTGGCCGCCACGCGCGAACGACGGTGGGCGTGGCGCATCTGCCCCTCAATGCGCTGGCCGAGGTCGAAGCTGTCTTTGAGATCGAGGGTTGACGCCGGTCAACGCTCCCTCCTGGCTCGTCGAGCGTCCCATCGCGCATCGGGGCCTGCATGACGTCGAGAACGGGGTGATCGAGAATACGCTGCGCGCGGCCGAGGCGGCGATTGCCGGCGGCTTCGCCATCGAATGCGACATCCAGTTGAGTTCCGACGGCGAAGCGATTGTCTTCCATGATGAAACGCTCGATCGCTTGACTGAGGCGACCGGTCCCATTTCCGCCCTCAGCGCCGCCCAAATCGCGAAACTTCGCATCAAAGGATCGGGCGAGGCGCCGCCGACTTTCACGGCTTTTCTCGACCTCGTCGCCGGCCGGACCGCAATCATCTGCGAGCTCAAGAGCCGGTTTGCCGGCGACTGGCGGATCGCCGACCGCGCCGCCGCCCTCACCGCGTCCTATGACGGGCCGCTGGCGTTCAAGAGCTTCGACCACGATCTCGTCGCTTACTTACGCCTGCGCCGCCCGCACATGCGCCCCCCAAGAGGGCCTTGCCCCATCGGAATTGTGGCCGAAGCGTCTTACGAGGGTCCACACTGGGCTTTCCTAACGCCTGAGCAAAAACGGGACTGGACGGATTTCGATCATTACGACCTTGCCCGCCCCGATTTCCTTTCATGGAACGTCGACGACCTCCCGCACAAGATCCCGTTTCTGGTGAAGGAATTGACCGGCGCGGCGATCATCGTTTGGACCGTGCGCACCGCTGAGCAGCGCGAGGCGGCGCACAAATGGGCGGATCAGATCGTGTTCGAAGGCGATCCTGATGCCCACAGGTCCTGGCGCCGGCTCACTTACAAAGGATCGCTCGTCTACTGACTCACATCGCGATATCGGGATAATTGGACGGAAACATCGCGCGCTTTGTCTGCTCATCCGAATCCTTCTTGAACGGATGATCCTTCCCGACCGTCTTTGCTCGCGCCGCCGCCGGCCGCGCGTCAACCTTTTCGAACAGCCGCTTGAGATTCGGAAAGGCGTCGAGAGGATCGCCCTCGCCAGGCAGGACCCTGGCCGCCCGCGCTAGCCAACCCCAGGCGGACATATCGGCGATCGAATAATCGCCGACGATGAACTCCCGGTCGGCCAGATGGCGGTCCAACACCCGATAGTGCCGTTCGATCTCGCGCCGATAGCGGTTCACCGCATAGGGCAGCTTTTCGGGCGCCGCATGCTGGAAGTGGACGGCCTGCCCCGAGAACGGGCCGACTCCCGTGGCGATGAAGAACAGCCACGACAAAAGCTCCGGCCGGTCCGCGGGGCCGCCAAGGAAGCGCCCGGCCTTTTCACCGAGATAGAGCAGTATGGCGCCCGAATTGAACACCCGCGCCTCGCGCCCGCCCGGCCCTTCGGTGTCGACGATCGCAGGCACCTTGCCGTTCGGATTGATGGCGCGAAAGGCGGTCGCGTGCTGTTCGCCCTTGGCCGTGTCGACCGGAATGACCTCATAAGGCAGGCCCAGCTCCTCGAGCAGAAGGGCGACCTTCGCGGGATTGGGCGTCGGATGATAATAGAAGCGGATCACGGGGCGCTCTCTCCGAGTTGTGGGCCGCGGCTTAAGCCGCGAGCGACCGGCGCCACGCTAGGAAGTCTTGCCGCCAAGGCCAAGACAAATTTCAGGTGATCGACGCCATGCGCGAGGCCGATTGCGCGCCAAAACGGCCCCGCCTAGTCTGTCCCTCAGAGAGAGGGCCGCAGGCTTGACGCCGTTCAAAACCATCCGCGCCCGGGCGGAAAAGCGCAAGGGCGGGGCCGACGCCCTTGCCAAGCTCATGCCGCCCAAGCCCGACCCCAACGCGCTACTGAAGCTGCGCGACGACCGCGCGCTCGCGGAAATGACCAAGCGCGTGTTCTCGGCCGGGTTCGCCTGGAGCGTGATCGAATCCAAATGGCCGGGCTTCGAGCAGGCCTTTCTCGGTTTCGAGCCGCCGCGGCTCGCGTTCGAGCCCGATGACTTTTGGGACGCGCTCACGAAGGACGCCCGCATCGTCCGCAACGGCGCGAAGATTGGCTCAGTGCGCGAGAACGCGCGCTTCGTCCTGGATGTGGCGAAGGAGCATGGCTCATTCGGCACGTTCCTGGCCGGTTGGCCGCCCTCAAACGAAGTCGGGCTGCTCGAGGTTTTGGCCAAGCGCGGCAGCCGGCTAGGCGGCAATAGTGGCCAGATGCTGCTGAGGTTCCTGGGCTACGACGCCTTCGTTGCGACCAAGGATGTGGCCGCTTGTTTGCGCGACGCCGGCCTCGATATTGCGGAGGCGCCGACATCGAAACGCGACCTCGCAAAGATCCAGGAACAGTTCAACGCCTGGGCCAAAGAGACCGGCCTGCCCTATCGGCACATTTCTCTTATCTGCGCCATGTCGATCGGCGAGAATCATGCGGGCGACGCCTATGGGGACGATCGGAGCGAAGCGGACTAGGGTCAAAAACCGCAAGGCCAGGTGTCGATTTAGAGCGGCCGGAGCAGACTACGGCCTTGGGGCCTTAATTGTTCGGAAACCGCCAGCATTCCGGTGCGATCCCAAAATGAGTTTGCCGCCGGGACCCGAAACTCGAGCGTTAACGCGCGGGAGCTGTGATTTGATCGGAAGCATTTGCCGCGGTCGGCGTCACAGGGTTTGCGGTCTTTCGAAAAAATCCGGCTCCTCTCGCGGTCGTTCACGAAAATGTGAACACGGCGGCGGCGTCAAAGAATGGCCGTTTGTCTTCCTCATTCGTTGAATGGGGTAACGGTGAATTTTGCCCGCGAATAGGAGGTCGTATCATGCCATTCAGCACCCTTGGTCTATCCGTCGCGACGGTCGGGATGGCGACGCTGGCGTTCGCCATCGCCGCTCCCGCTTCGGCGCAAGAGCACTACGCGCACAAACATTATACGCACGCCCGCTATCACCACCACTATAGCGAGGGTCGTCAGATCGTCGTTCATTCGCAAGCGCCGGCGCCCGCGCCGACCTACGCCTTCGGGCCGGTGGGGGCGGTGGGCAGCGTTGTAGGCGGAACCGGCCAGGCGGTGGAGTCGGTCTTTTACGGCGCCGGCGGCATCGTGGGCGGGATCGTCGGCGGCGTGTTCGGCGGCGTATCGGCGCTCTTCGGCGGCCCCGGCTACACCTACACCCCGGTCGCCGGCTACGGCGGCCCGTTTGCGGCTCCGTTCAATGCAGGCGGCTCAGTCGCCGGGGCGCCCTTCCGGGTGGTCGGCGGCGCTTTTGAAGGCGCCCCGCCCGTCGCTTACTAGGCCGCTTCCGGCAACGGGCGTCACGCGCGCACAGCTACGAGATCGGCTGTGCGCGACAGTCGCTGCGATCTCGTCGTCGGCGCCCGCCTCTCTTTTCCGAGACGGTTGGCCATTTTCCGCCTTTTTGACCGGTTTGCGTGGCGGAGGAGCTTGGCTCGTTCGGCAAGTTCCTCTCCACATGGCCGCCCTCCGACGAGGTCGGGCTGCTCGAGCTTCTGGCAAAGCCATGGCGGGCGGCTCGGCGGAAACATAGGCAGATGCTACTCAGATTTCTTGGCTATGACGCCTTCGTGGCGACGAAGGACGTGTCCGCTTGCCTGCGGCTGGCCGGCCTCGACACATGTCGCTCATCTGCGCCATGTCGATCGGCGAAAATGATCAGGGCGACAGGTATGGCGGACACAGGAGCGAAGCGGGTTAGTCAAAACCAAAGGCCCTTTTCCCGCGGTAGCCGGCTGTCTTCCCGAGCCAAGACGCGTGGCCAAGATTGCGCTCGCCTACGCCTCTAGTGGAATATCAATCTGACGCCATTGCCTCGGGGGCTTGCCGTCGCTCGCCGGGGGCAAATCGGAATGTCTCACTTTTTGTCGGAGCTTCCTCTGTGGGCGCTCATCCTTTCGGTGGTCGTCATCCCGACGAGCGTCGCGCTCGGATGTCAGGTTTTTGTCCGACGCTCATTTGGCGTCGAGAAGCTCTCCCTCAACAACGAGGTCGCTGGCTTCATTTTCGCGATTATCGGCGTGGTTTACGCGGTGCTGCTTGCCTTTGTCGTTATTGCAGTTTGGGAGAAGTTCAGCGAGGGCCAAACTTCAGTCGCAAAAGAGTCCGCCGCCGCGGCGGCTTTGTTCTACTACTCCGAGGGCGCGGAGCCAGAAGCCGCCAAGCTCCACGATAGCCTTACTCATTATCTCACACTTGCTATCGAAAATGATTGGCCCGCAATGGCGGCCAAGTCCGAGGACAGCCAGACGACGGACGCGCTGGGCGCCCTCTACCGCGCGGCCATGGCGCTTAATCGCTCGGGCACGCGGAGCACCGCTGACATGTCGGAGGTCTTCACCCAAATTGATAACTTGACCTTGGCGCGACGCGTGCGCCTTCATCTGTCGACGGGCCTCGTGCCTCAGATCATTTGGATCACGCTCTTCGCAGGCGCGGGCTTCACTGTCTGCTTCGCGCTGTTCTTCGGCAGTCCCAATGCGCTGGCGCAACTCGCGATGACCGCGATCCTGTCGATCGTTCTCGCCTCCGGCCTGGTCGTCATCGTCTCCCTGGACCATCCGTTCAGCGGTCCGGTGCACATATCCCCGGAGGCCCTCGAAAGCGTGCTCGCCATTGCGAAAGAAAGGGAGCGCTGACAGGTCGCTTCAGGGCGCCCGTCAGCGCCCGCCCTGCCCGGCCAGCAGCGCCTCGAGCGCCTCCAGCGTGTCCGCCTCGGCGATCGGCTTATCGTGGCGCCAGCGCAGCATGCGGGAAACGCGGACGCCATGGGAAAAGCGGACGGCCACGCCGCTCTTGTAGCGTTTGCTCGGATTCCCTCAACCCATCACGAACTGCAGGCCCACGGCGGTCTCGAGCGTGGCGCTCGCCGCATGTAACGAGACGGCCCAGGTCTGGTCGCCGACGACCCCGTCCGCCGCCACGCCGCCCCAAGCTTGGAACGCGACAACGGCCGCCTTCGTATGCGGCCCGAAATCGCCGTCGATTCCCTGCGGTGTCGTGATCCACTGCCCCGGCGCGCCGTTGGTGAGCAGGGTCTGCAACGAACTGACGACCGGTCCTGTCGCGCCTTCTTGCAGAATAGGCATCGGTCCCCCGTCCGGTAGGGCGGCCCAGGTGGCTGGGCCGACGATTCCGTCCACGGCCAAGCCCGCTCCCTGCTGGAACTGCTTGACCGCCTCTTCGAGTTGCGGCCCGAAAACGCCATCAACCGCAAGACCTTCATTCGGCGTTCGCCGAAGCGCCCGCTCCAATCGCTTCACCGCATCGCCAGAAGCGCCCAAAGAGATCGTCGGTTGCCCAGGATTCGCCATGCGCGTCCTCAAACGTTTTGGGCCCTCGCCGCCCGTAACTGCCCTGCGAAGACACTTAAAGCGACGTTCGCCCAAGCGCTGTGAGAGGCGTCACACGATCTGCCGACCGCCCTGCCCCGCCAGCAACGCCTTGAGCGCATCGAGCGTATCGGCCTCCGCGATCGGCTTGTCGCGGCGCCAGCGCAGCATGCGCGGAAAGCGGACGGCGACGCCGCTCTTGTGGCGTTTGCTCGGCGCGATGCCCTCGAAGCCCAGCTCAAACACCTGCGTCGGGTTAAGGCTTCGCACGGGACCGTAGGTCTCGACCGTGGTGCGACGGATGATCGCGTCCATCTCGCGGATCTCTTTGTCCGAGAGCCCTGAATAAGCCTTGGCGAACGGCACGAGTTCGCGAAGTCCCGGCCTCTTCGCCTGCGTTCCAGACGGCGAAAGTGTAGTCGGTGTAGACGCCCGAACGGCGGCCATGGCCTTTCTCGGCATAGATCACGACGGCGTCGACGCTCATCGGGTCGAGCTTCCATTTCCACCACACGTCGGTGCGATCGTCGCCCTTGCGCCGACCGAGGCCATAGGCGCCGTCGCGCGCCTTCAGCATGAACCCCTCGCGGAGAAGCGCACGCGCCTGCTCGCGCTTCTCCGCCAGTTCCTCCCACGTGTCGGCGGACACGGTCGGACTGATGCGGATCGGCAGACGCTCGCCGCGCGTCTTCGCCTCCGTGAAGAGGCGATCGACGAGCTGTTCGAGCAGCGCTCGGCGCACGTGCTGCGGCTCCGTGCGGAGATCGCGGCCCTCGATCTCGAGCAGATCGTAGGCGATGAACGCGACCGGCAATTCGCGCTTGGTCTTTTCGCTGACCATCTTGCGACCGAGCCTCTGCTGCAGGCTCGCGAAGATCGCCAAGCCATCGAGCGAATCCGTCGCATAGTCGTGTTCGGGCGGGATGAGCACCACGAGTTCGCCATCGACCGCCGTGCCTGACGGCAGAGCACGCGCCAGCGGCTCGAGATCGGGATAAGCGTCAGAAATCAGCTCTTCGCCGCGCGACCAGAGGCGCCAGTTCTCGCCGCGCTTGAGCATTTGCGCACGGATGCCGTCGTACTTCCATTCGATGATCCAGTTCGAAGGCGGCCCGAGCGTTGGAGCCATGTCGGCGACTGGCCGGCTCCACGATTGCGCGAGATAGAACGGATAGGGTTTGCCCGCATCGAGCGCTTGCGCTTCCGTATGCTGGACTTCGACAATCAGCGCCTCGAAATCCGCAGCCGTCGGGATGCGCCGCGCCTGCGAATAGCCGATGAGCCGCTGGGCCATGTGGCCCTCGTCGACCCCCGCGACTTCGGCCAGCGACTTCACGACCTGCAGCCGCGAGACTCCCACGCGCAATTCGCCGGTGATGAGTTTGAAGAAGGCGAGCCGCTCGTCAGTCGCGAGCTCGCTGACCCATTGTTTGAGTCTTATGTAACGCTCTTCCTCGGGGAGCGAAGGAAGCGCCAGCAGCCGCTCGCGCATCCAGACGTCGAGCGAAACGTCGCCGCCGCCCGCGCTTTCCGGCAGAAGCAGCGACAACATCTCGGCCAAGTCGCCGACCGCTCCATAACTTTCTGCGCACAGCCAGTCGGGATAGCCCGAGCCTTCCACAGCCAAGCGCCAAAGCAGGCGCGACGGCGCCGTCTGGCGCGGCTTACCGCCGCTCAGGAAATAGACGGTCCAGGCGGCGCTCGCCCATTGTGCGGAGTTCGGCCTTGGCGGCGGCGAAGAAGTCGACCATCGCCGCCTGCTTAGCGCGGGTCGAAGTGCCGGAATCAAGGCGCCGATAAAGCGCGGCGAAGGCCTTCACGCTTCGGCCTCCGCCGCCGCTGTCCCGGCTTCGCCCACATCCTCGTCGTCGCCGTACGACGTCGTCAGCGCGCGTGCGTCGAGACCCTTCTCGCGGAGGTATCGCGTCAGCGTTTCCGTATAGCCATGCGTGACAAGAACGCGCTCCGCGCCCGTGGCCTCGATAGCGGCGATGAGGCCCGGCCAGTCGGCGTGGTCGGATAGCGCAAAGCCGCGGTCGAGCCCGCGCCGGCGGCGATTTCCCCGCACCTGCATCCAGCCGCTCGCGAGCGCGTCGGAATAGTCGCCGAAACGCTTGAGCCATGCGCTCCCGGCCGCGGAAGGCGGCGCCACAACGAGGGCGCGGGCGAAATCACGCTTGTTTTCGATCTGGGTTGCGAGGCAAGTCGGCGGCAGGGCGACACCGGCCTCGCGATAAAGCGCGTTGATCGCCTCGACCGCGCCGTGACAGACGATCGGCCCGAGCGCGGGATCGACATTGGCGATGAGCCGCTGCGCTTTGCCGAGCGCATAGGCGAAGAGAATGCTGGCGCGCCCCGCCGCGATATTCTCGCGCCGCCAGGCGTCGATCGAGGCGAAAGTGTCAGCCTGCGGGCGCCAGCGGTAGATCGGCAGGCCGAAGGTCGATTCGGTGATGAAGGCGTGACAGCGAACGCGGCTCGAAGGCGGGCGAAACGCCGTCGCTCTCGAGCTTGTAGTCGCCGGAGGCGACCCAGACCTCGCCGTTCGAGGCGACGCGCACCTGCGCCGAGCCCAGCACGTGGCCGGCAGGATGAAACGACAGCTCGACCCCGTTACGCGCGAGGATCTGGCCGTAGCTCACCGTCTCGATCGTGACGTCGCCGAGGCGCTTGCGCAGGATCGGCGCGGTGTCGCGATGGCAGACATAGACCTCCGATCCGTAGCGCGCATGGTCGGAATGCGCATGCGTGATGATGGCGCGCTGAACCGGGCGCCAGGGATCGATGTGAAAGTCGCCAGCGGCGCAATAGAGCCCGCGGTCGGTGGAGGCGATGAGATCCAAAGCGATTTGCGCTCGATGAGGAAGCGGTCACCCCATATGGGGCGTCGCCGCCCGAAGTCGACCTGGCGGCAGCGCGTGTCGGCCGGCTTAGCCGGCGCGGCGAGACTCCGCTGGGCAGGACGAATCCAGAAGATTGCCGTCGCCGACCGGCCACCACGCATGCGGCGCCTTGGCGTAAGACGCGAGGATCAGGAACTGGTCCTGGTTGTCAACGCGAACCCCGGCGACCGCGACCGCCAGGTCGCCCGGGCCCCTCGACTTGCCAGCAACCTCTTCTGCGGCGAGCCGAAACGGATTGACGCTCGCAAGGTCGGTTCCCGGAATGCGATAGGCCCAGAACATCGTATGGGGGACGACCGCCCCGATCTGCGCCCATGCGCCCATCGGGACCTTCGGCGCAGCGGCCGCGAGCGTGCGGCGAGCGTACGGAACGAGGCAGCCCATGTGGATGTGGAGTTGGTCCTGAGTCCTCTGAGCCGCCGCGTTGACAAAGAGCGCGACCGCGTCGCGGTCGGGGGCGCGTCCGTTCGGGTCCTTGAGGAATGTCCGCGCGCGCCACGCGGCGTCGAAATAGTTCGGCGCTTCCGGCGCCTGCAGGAATGGGTCCTCGACCCCGCTGATCTGTCGCGTCGGAGACAGGATCGTGTCGTCCGACAGCGGCGGACGCAGGATTACGGAGCCGCGCCCCTTGCCGCCGTCAAGATCGACCTCGAGACACGGAAATGGCGTTCCGGTTAGCTTGTAATTGGCGACGCAGGCGCGCACGACCTGCCATAGCACCATCCGATGAAGCTCCATCGCATAGGCCGCGAACGCCGCCGAAACCGTCAGGACGACGACCACCGAAACAATCCATATTGTCTTCATACCGCGCGTCATGGCGCCGCTTTGCGCATCGCTCTTAGCTTTTTTATGAATGTCCTGCGCGCCGAGCATAACGGGCGCTAATCACAGCTTCTGATTGCAATCTTTTGACGCCTGATCGCGGCGCTTGTGCGGCCGCGCGAAACGCGGCCTGGAGCGACTTCGCCTTTTCCTCAGCCAGTGGATCGAGTAGCTCTCGGGAACCATGCGCCATTTCAGTTTCGCTGACTCGGGAGCGCCATGAACGTCGCCACCAGCGAAAGCTCGATAAAAGCCGCTCATGCCGGTTATAGAGCAATCCTGGCGTTGTTCACAAAGGAGGAGCGAGCCCGATGACGAAGACGATTGCCTATGTGGCGGCCGGTTTAACTTTGGCCAGCGGCGGCGTCGCCCTGGCTCAAAACGCCGCTGTTCCGGCGGTGTCGAGGGTCATCCTGGGCTCCGGTCTTCCGGCGGCCGCCCCAGGACAAGAACTGTCATTTCGCCGCGTGACGTTCGGACCGAAGGCAAACATTCCTGGCGAAGTCCATCCCGGCATGCAGGTCATCTACGTCGTTTCGGGCCATCTCGACATACAGGTTCTGGGCGGCGCGATGTTCGTCCGCCGCGTGCAGTCAGACGGAAGCATGGGGCCGCAAGAGGAGGTTCATGCGGGACCCGCGCCCGTTCACCTCGGTCCCGGAGACAGTGCGGTTGAGACCGAAACGCTGGTTCTTCACCCGTCCAATCCAGATTCCGAGCCGCTCGTGATCCTGGCTGCCTCCCTTCTGCAGGCCGGCAAGCCACAAAGCGTGCCCATCACGCAGTCGGTCGCGGTTCCATGAGGGGCCGATCTGGCGGCGCGTTACGCTCGGTTCGCCAAGCGCCGGCTGCGCGCAGCAAACCCGACGACTGCGAAGCCGATAAGCGCCATGACCCAGGTTGGCGGCTCGGGAGCCGTTGTGAGTATCGTTTCCTTCAAGGTCACCGAGCCTATGAGTGAGGTATCGAAGCCGCCTATCTCCAGGGTCTCGAAAGAATTGCTCCCGCGACCCGCAAAAGTTGAGAAATCGGTCAGGTTGGCGCTTCCCGAGAACGACGTCAGGCGTGTCGAGGTGTAAAAATCGCCAATCGTTCCGCACAGCGGATCCGTACAAGGGGGGACCGAACCGCCCAAAAACTCCGTGTTTACAAACACCGCCAGCAGCGACGTCCCGAAATCCGATTCGAGAAACACGGGAAAAGCCCAAGTCGCGGAATAGGGTGCAATCGTTATCCCATCACTCACGGTGTACATGTAATCGTCGGTGCCGGTAGCGGACCCGCTCAACTGCAGGTTGACGCCAATGATGGCGCCGGGACCGGAATATTGCGGCAACGAGAAGTCAGCCTCAGCTGCCCCGTAGTACCCCAAAAAGGAAACAGTCGAAGAGGCTTGATAGACAGCAGCCTGGGTCGGCGCTGCAAGCGCCCCGAGGCCAAAGCCGACCAGGGTCAGCAATCGAAAAGCTTTCGATGAAATCATAGAGACCTCCCCAATGCGATGAACGTCGACGGGGGCGACCGCTGACAAACCGAGGATGACCTCGACCGGGGCCTCTCCTGCTTGTCCTTCGATTGGCGCGCGTAGTGCGGCGCGGCTGTAAGGCTAACCCTGACTTTCTTTTTAGGCCAGCACAAAAAACGATCTCAGTCCGCCCGAACGACCGAGCTTCCCGGCGTCATGATCGCCACGGCTCTCGTCTCAAGAAATCCGTGTGAAATTCCTTGTTACTCCTCCTTGAACCCGTATTCCGGCAGGCCCTGCTCGGCGCCGTAATATTTGTAGGGCAGGAACTTGCCCGACATCAGAAGCCGAACGCGATCGCCTTTCGGGTTCGCAAGCCGGTCAAGTTCGAGATCGAAGTCGATCGCCGACATGATGCCGTCGCCGAATTCCTCCTCGATCAGCGCTTTCAGCGCCGGGCCATTGACCATCACCATTTCATAGAAACGGTAGATTAGCGGATCGGTCGGGGGCATCGGGGTCCCGCGCATTGGCACTTCATTGAGCATGCGCTTTTCGGGCTCGGACAAGCCAAACAGGCTCGCGGCCTTCTCGGCGAGCGGCTTCGGCAGTTTCATCTGCCCGAGCAGCGCGCCGACCACGAGAACAGGCGACATGCCGCCGATCTCGTCACAGATATATTTCCACGTCCAACCCTTCTCGCGCTTGATGTCGAGGATCTTTTCGACGAGGTCGGATCGCTTCATGGGGTGGAAACTCCAGTTCGGAAAAGAGGTCACGTCGGCCCCCCCGATGCAAGAGACGATCCAGCCGGCGGAGACGTTCGCGCTGATTGTCATCCTTGCTTAAGCGGGAATCCACCGTTTCAGACGGTTTCGCTTGGCCGCCGTGGATACCCGCGTGCGCGGGCATGACGATCTTGGGGCCTGGATCGCTCGAACAGGCCCGGACGAGCCCGGCCATGACGATAACGCCGTCCGTTCATGCCGCCCGAAAGGTGACGCCGCGGCCCTCGCTTGGTAGGGAGCGCCTCATGCGAATCTTCATTCGCGGCGCGATCGCGCTCGTCATCCTTCTTGCCGCTTATTGGGGTTGGGCGCTGGCTGGCGCACATGAGCTTGCGTCGGCCGCCTCTCGGGGCGACGCCGAAGCGGTGATGGAGCGCGTCGATCTGCAGGCGCTGATCCGGTCCTTGAGCAGCCAGATCGCGCGCGCCTACCTCGACCAAAATCCGCAGTTGGAAAAGCTGCTGTCGCGCCGGCAAGGGGCAGCGGGGGGCGTCGTCATCAACGCCGCTGCGGCCGAAATGCTGCTGCGCGCTTTTCTCACCCCGGACAACATTGCTGCATTCCTCAGCCAGGGCGTCGGCATCCCCAAGGCGGGCAGTGCGGACAAGGGGACGCTCTGGCGCTTGCCGGCGCTCGGCGAGGCGTTCCGGGCCCAGCCGCTGCAGGCCGTGATGAACTCCCGGTTTGACAGCCCCCTGCGCTTCGTCGTCGGCCTGGACAGCCCCGATGGGCGTTATGGCGTCCACATGAACCTCGAAGGCTTGACCTGGCGCCTGTCTGGGCTCGACATCCCCGAGCCGGTCATGGCCGAGGCAGCGCGCCAAATCGCGCAGCGGATCAATGGAGCGATAGCCCCGGACGGCGGCTGAACCGAACCACCGCAACCTTTCGCCATGAAGGCCGGGCCAACAAATGCTTTACGGGAAAGCCGAGTTTATGCTATATCTCATTCGACGAACCAAAATCCTGTGGAGACGGTCCAAGAGGGACGAGAGGACCCAAGCGCAGTGTTTCCACAGCTTCTGACGCGAGTGCAATTCGAGTGGGAAAAATTTTGTTTGAATTGGCCGTAACCCATTGAAAAAGCTTGATCCCAAAAAATAAACGTAAGCAAAAGAAAGCAAATTTACTTACGTTTATTAGCGTTTAAGCGCGTTTATTGGCGTTTATTTGGACGGGAGCTCGCGCGTCAGGTTGCGCTTGCCGCCTCACCAGGTCGGCCCCGAGCGAACAATTGAACATGTGCACACGGTGTCATTGCGCCGCCTCCGCGACGTCGACGACCCGGATCTGCGCCCGCTCCCGGCCCCCGTAACGGTTCACCGACAAGGTCCCCGCGAGATGAACCGGCGCGCCCTTCAGCCGGACGAGCGCCTCGCCGAGCTTCTTGCCTGACGCGCGAAACGCGATCCCCTCCACCGCTCGCCCGTCGCCCGCGACCGCGCGCAGGCGCAGGTGATGGCCCCCCGCGCCGACCGCCGTCACCTCCGCCAGGCGATGGCGGGGCAAGGCGAACAATGGCTCGGGCACGCCCGCGCCATAGGGGCCGGCCGCGTCCAGCCGATGAGCGAGTTCCGGCGTCGCCGCGTTCGCGGTCAGCGCGGCGTCGACTTTGAGACCCGATTCGGCGCGCGCCTTGGTCACGGCTTCGCCGAGCCGCTCCTCGAGAAAAGCGCGCCAGTCGCCGAGCCGCTCGGTCGCGAGCGTGACGCCCGCCGCCATCGCATGGCCGCCGCCCTTGATCGCGATCCCCGCCTCGATCGCCGCGCGCACCGCGCGGCCGAGATCGACGCCCGCGATCGAGCGGCCGGAGCCAGTCGCATGCCCGCCGGCCAGCGTCAGCGCAAAGGCCGGGCGTTCGAACCTCTCCTTGAGCCGCGCCGCGAGCAGGCCGACGATGCCCGGCGGCCATGTCGCGCCCATCACCACCACAGCGGCGCCTCGTTCCTCCAGGCCCAACGCGAACAGAGCTTCCGCTTCGGCCTCGGCCAGCGCCTCGATCTCGATCTGCTGGCGAATACGGTTCAGCCGGTCGAGTTCGACCGCGATCGTGCGCGCCTCGATGTCGTCGGCCGCAGTCAGAAGCCGGACGCCGAGAGCCGCATCGCCAATGCGTCCGCCCGCGTTGATCCGTGGTCCGACCATGAAGCTCAGGTGGTAGGGCCGCGGCGGTCCGTCGGCGCCCGCAACGTCGAACAGAGCGGCGAGCCCAGGCCGGCGCCGCTGACGCATGACCGCGAGGCCCTTGATGACAAAGGCGCGGTTGAGTCCGATCAGCGGCACGACGTCGGCGACGGTCGCGAGCGCGACGAGATCGAGGGAAGCGAGCAGATCCGGACCTTTGCCGCCATTCCAGAAGCCTGCGTCGCGCAAAGCGCGATTGAGCGCGACGAGCGCCATGAACACGACGCCTGCCGCGCAGAGATAGCCGAGCCCGGAAAGGTCGTCCTCACGGTTGGGATCGACAAGCGCGGCTATGTTCGGGAGCGTCTCAGGGGCTTGATGGTGATCGAACACGATCACGTCGAGGCCGAGGCGGCTCGCGACCTCAAACGGCTCGCGGCTGACCGCTCCGCAGTCGACGGTCACCACAAGCGTCGCGCCTTGCGCCGCGAAACTGTGAATCGCCTCGACGTTGGGGCCATAACCCTCGGCTACGCGATCGGGGATGTGGACGATCGTCTCCAACCCGCAGGCGTTCAGATATTCGCTCAGAAGCGCCGCGCTGC
This sequence comes from uncultured Alphaproteobacteria bacterium, assembly GCA_963756955.1. Lineage (GTDB taxonomy): Bacteria > Pseudomonadota > Alphaproteobacteria > Rhizobiales > Beijerinckiaceae > Roseiarcus. The sequence continues at coordinate 61,404 of CAVWPU010000010.1, read as the reverse complement.
ACGCGCCGTCGACGTCATAGTCGCCGAAAACCGCTACCCGCTCATGGGCCATGACTGCGCGCTTGAGGCGCTCGGTCGCCGGCTCCATATCCCGCAGGCAAAAGGGGTCCGGCATCAGATCGCGGAAGCTTGGGGCCAAATGGCGTTCAACGGCGTCCGGCACAACGCCGCGTCCCGCCAGCACGCGGGCGATCAGTTCGTCATGACCGCCAATTTGGGCAATGGCGAGCGCGTGCAACTCGCCTGCCGCGTCAAGCCTCGGCCGCCACGGCTGGCCGAGCGCCGAGGTTTCTACATCGAGGAAGTAATCGGAGGGCGTCAAAACTCCGCCTTGGATTCAGCAACGCGGCTGTCTGCGAATCACTTGCCGCAACGAGAATCATGACAGAAGCCGTACGGATGCAGAAGGATTTCGCGGCGACGGAGCCTGCATCGTCCCCAGTTCGTTCGTCGCCAATCGGCCGCGCGTTGCTGGGTGGGCTCAGAAAGCCAGCCGTCCGCCGACGATCGCAAGGGTGCCCGCCAGAAGCGGTCGCAGGATTCGGTCGGGAACGCGCGAAGCGAAATGGCTGGAAATCATAATGCCTGGAATCGAGCCGACCAGCAGCGAAAGGAGCATATGGAAGTCGACTGAGCCGAGCCACCAATGCCCGGCGCCCGCAATTAGCGTGAGCGGCACGGCGTGCGCGATATCCGAGCCGACAATGCGCACAAGTGGTGACTTCGGGTAGAGCGTCAGCAAAACAGTGGCGCCGATGGCGCCGGCTCCAACGGAGGAGATGGTGACCAGGACTCCGAGGACAGCCCCGAGCGTGACCGTCAGAACAGCGACCTTCTGCTCGCTCACGCCGTCCATTGCACGCGCCAAACGCACGAGCAGGGCCTTGCGAAAAATGAGGGTGACAGCAGTCAGGAGCAGCGCGATTCCAAGCGTCGTACTGATAACGCCGGCGTTCCCGTGAGAAGACGAGCCGAGATGCGCGAGCAGCAGCAGCGACAACAGCGCGGCGGGGACACTCCCGTAGGCGAGGCGACGCGTGATGCGCCAATCGACCGAGCCGTGATAGGCGTGCACCGCGCAACCTGTGATCTTGGTGAGACCGGCGTACAAGAGGTCAGTCCCGACGGCGGTCGCCGGATGGACGCCGAAGACCAGCACCAGGAGCGGCGTCATGAGCGAACCGCCGCCGACTCCGGTGAACCCAACTAAAAGCCCGACCGCCAGCCCGGAAACCGCAAACACCGGATCTATGCCATGCAACATTGTCGAGGCCTGGTTGGTCGTCAAAAATTGAATGTTGATCGGATTACTGGACTTTGGGATCGCCGTCAATCGCGACGGTCGTCGCGACAATCCGCCCTCGGCGCTCTTTGATCGCGAGATACGCGCCACAAGCGACCACCAGAGCCGCCCCGACCAGGGTGGCGGGGGCAGGCCAATCGCCGAAAACCACTATGCCGGAAATGATCATCCAGATGAGCTGGGTGTAGGTGAACGGCGTCAAAGTCGGCGCGGGAGCGTAACGATGGGCGACGATCAGCATTCCGTGGCTCGCGGCGCCGAAAGCGCCCATCACGGCCATGATCAGCCAATCCAGCCCGGACCGGGGTTGCGTCCATACCCAGGGCAACATTGGGGTTAAAAATACGATCCCGGCGATTTGGCTCCATATGAGAGTCGTTTGAGGGAAGTCCGCGCCAGCGAGCTTGCGAGTGGCGAGCACGTAAAGCGAATTGCAGACAACGCCCGCGACAGCGAGCAGAACGATCGGCTGGAACGCGCCCGTGCCCGGGCGGGTCGCAATCACCACGCCGAGAAATCCGAGCGCGATTGCGATCATGCGTTCGGCGCTCACGGTCTCGCCCAGCAGAGGTCCCGCAAGAAGAGCCACGAAGACGGGCGTCAAAAACGAGATCGTCGCGGTCTCCGAGAGCTGGAGCTTGCGAATGGCAAACACGTTTGCGGTCGTCGCGCTGAACAACAAGACCGAGCGCAACAGCTGCAACCGAGGACGCTTGGAACACAAGATCCCAGGCCGCGAGAAAGGGCGCGAAGCGATGAGCGCCACAACCGCCGCGCCGACATAACGCGCCCACACGATTTGGGCGATCGGCAACGAGGCGCTCAGCCATTTGGCGCACGTGTCCTGCCCAGTGAAGCAGACCATCGTGACGCACATGAGCGCGATCGCGAGAATCCGCATGCGGCGGTCCTCGTCTTCGGCCGAAGCTGTCTTAGCAATCGCCGAGGACGCCACCTCAGATCGCTTCACGCTCGATGCGGATAACCTGAGGCCGCTCGCGCACGAGCCCATCTTCGACCGTTCGCGCGAGCGCTTCCCGGATCGAGGATTCGGTCGTGCCGTAGGTCATCAGCACGACTGGCGCGACGCCGGCTGAAGCGGCTTCTTTCGTGGCCCGCTTTTGCATGATCGCTTCGAGCGAAATCTGTTGCTCGCCCATCCGCGCCGCGATCGCGCCCATGGCGCCGGGCCGATCGACCACGGCGAGGCGCACGTAATAGCCGCCCTCATGCCGCTGCATCGGCACGCGGTCCGCCTCGACAAGCGATGCGGCAGGCCTGCCAAACGGCGGCACGCGGATCCCGCGGGCGATGTCGACAATGTCGCCGGCCACGGCTGACGCGGTCGCATCGCCGCCCGCTCCCGGGCCAACCAAGGTCAGCTCGCCTATCGCGTCGCCGTCGATCGAAACCGCGTTGAGCACGCCCATGGTCTGGGCGAGCGGCGCGCTCTTGGCTACCATTGTTGGATGCACACGCTGCTCAACGCCATGGGCCGTTTGTTCGGCGACGCCAAGCAACTTTATGCGAAACCCAAGTTCGTCGGCCGCGCTCAAATCGGCGAGCGTGATTGTCTCTATTCCTTCGACCGAAACCGCCCCCGCATCGATCTTGGCTCCGAAAGCGAGCGAGGCAAGGATCGCGAGTTTATGCGCAGTGTCGAAGCCGCCGACGTCGAACGTCGGATCGGCCTCCGCATAGCCAAGCTTCTGAGCCTCGCGGAGACAGACCTCGAATGGAAAATTCTCGGTCTCCATGCGCGACAGAATGTAGTTGCAGGTGCCGTTGAGAATTCCGGAAACGCGGCGAATTGCATTTCCCGCCAGGCTCTCTCGGAGGGTCTTGATGACGGGTATGCCGCCGCCGACCGCGGCCTCGAAGAACAACTGAGCGCCCGACCGCTCGGCGGCCACCGCGAGTTCAAAACCGTGCGCCGCGAGCATCGCTTTGTTCGCTGTGACGACGGAGATTCCACGCGAAAGTGCCGCCTTGACGGATTCGAACGCTATTCCATCGGAGCCGCCAATCAATTCCACGAAAATGTCGATGTCGCCAGAAGCGGCGAGCTCCGCGGCGTTGGCGCAGTATGCAGCGGCGCCAAGATCGACTCCGCGAGCGCGCTCGCCCCGCGCGCTATAGGCGACGACTCTGAGGCCGCGCCCCGCCTGCATCGCAAGACCGGCGTGCCGCCGCTGAAGAAGCCGAATGAGGCTTGTCCCGACCACTCCGAGACCGGCGACGCCCAGGCGAAGCGGGTTCGTCATCTTTTCCTCGATCCGCGCCCCGCGGAGAACTTTGAGCGAAATGTCCCGAGTCGCGGCCGGAAATCAAGGGCGCTGGATAGTTCAGCCGTATCGTTCTGCGGCCGACCTCTTCTTCTTCTTTCGCTCCTTGCGCGCGGCGTAGCGGGCGTCCCGCTCAAGTTTGCGCTCGTATTCGAGCCGCTCGGCCTCTTCTCGTTCGCGTTGCTGCTCGGCCTCTCGCGCCAGCGCTTCGAGCTTCAGTTGCTCCTGGCGGGCGGATTCCTCAGCCGCGCGACGAACGGCTTCAGCCGCTGCTTCTTCCGCCTTACGTTTGGCGCGCTCGACGTCGCGAAATCTTTCGCGCCTCGAGGATCTCTTTCCGCTTGGCCTCGCGCTCGATAACTGCCGGGTCCGCCGGATCATGTTTCGAATTGGCAAGAAATTTTTCCGCCATCGCCTTCCGCGCCTTGGCGGCGGCTGCCTGGCGGTCAGTGAAGTTGTTGCCGTTCAAAAAAGACATAGATTCCTAGACGACTGGTTGTTAGGGATGCGCGCTCATGGCACAGCGTGGCCCGAACAGCAATTGTTTTTGCAGCAAATCGGCGATGCGCCAGCAGCAAGGCCTAACAATTCCTTCGCGACACTTTTTTTGCGCCTCTAACACCATTCACGATCGCCGGGTTACGGACTTTGTGCGTTCACGGTCGCGTGATCGTCTCGGCTCGACCTCTCCGGGCGCCGGGTCCGCTCCGACCAAACGATCCGACCAATTGACCGCCCGGGACCACACGGATCGTCCAAACCGGCTCGGCGATGATATAGCATTCATTTGTGCTTTTCGCAAGCACATGCGCGCAAAGAGTTCGCTATTCTGGTCTTTCGCGCCCCAGATGGCGAAACCAAAGGGTCCGGATCCCTAGTGGAGACGGCGTCTGAGACTCGTTAGGAGTTGGGTGGCGTTGCGCCGTTGCCGCGTTTGGGACAAAACGCCGCACTAAGATTACCGAAATACACTCCTCGATCGAGCTTACGCATCGTCCCATGACTTTGACTCGCAGCGCGCCGGCCGTCGCCCAAACCGCAAGCTTTGACGTTGGCCGCGCCGTTCACTTTTGGCTCATCGCAGTCGCCGGCCTTGTCTTTCTCATGGTGCTGGTCGGCGGCGCAACGCGGCTCACCGAATCCGGCCTGTCCATCACTCAATGGAAACCGGTCACCGGGGTTCTCCCGCCGCTTAGCAGCGCCGAGTGGCAGAGCGAGTTCGACCGCTACAAGCAGATCCCGCAATTCGCCCAGCTCAATCCGGACATGACGCTGGACGGCTTTAAGGGCATCTTCTGGTGGGAGTGGGCGCATCGGCTGCTGGCGCGCATCGTGGGCGCGGCGTTCATTCTTCCCGCCTTGTGGTTCTGGTGGCGAGGCCAGCTTAAGGGCGCGGTTGGGCGGCAAGTCGCCGTCGCGACAGGCTTGCTTACGCTTGAGCCGATCGTCGGTTGGTGGATGGTGTCCTCAGGCTTGTCCGAGCGGACCGAGGTGGCGCAGGAGCGCTTGGCGCTGCACCTCTTGATCGCCGCCGCGACCTTTGGCGCCCTGATCTATGCCGCCGTGGGCTTAAGCGAACGGCGGCGGTCGAGGGTCGGGTCGAGCGGCTTTGCGATTTCCGCCTGGATCTTCACGGCGATGATCTTTTGCCAGCTTGGCCTTGGCGCTCTCGTCGCGGGCTTGCGCGCCGGCCTCATCTACAACACCTGGCCGCTCATGGGATCGAGCCTTATTCCGGGTGAGGCGTTTCGCCCAAATCCGCTGCAAGCGATCTTAGGCGACGCGGCGACGGCGCAGTTCGACCACCGCATGATCGCCTATACCGTCGTCGCCTTCGCGTTTGTTCAGGCGATCGCCGCGTTGCGGGCCGCGCCCGGTTCGCCGCTCGCGAGCCGCGCCGCTGTCCTTGCGGCCGTTGCGCTGCTCCAGGTCGCGCTCGGCATCGCGACGCTGCTTGCCGTCGTTCCAATCGAGCTGGCGTTACCCCATCAGGCGCTGGCGCTCGCACTGTTCGGCCTCTCAGTCGTCCATTTGCGCGCCACCGAGTTGGAGCAAGGCAGGTAGGCTATTCGTCCGCCCCGGGGTCCGAGTTCGGACGCAAAGCGCAAACTCAGGGGTCTCGAGCCGTTCGAGTTTGTCCATAAGCGCGATTGACAATCGATCTTGACCGTTTCACCCTTGATCCAAGCTATTAATCCCCCCAACAATTCTGGGTGCGAATCGGGCAAGGAGTTCCACAAATGGGGGAAAGCGCATCAGCGACGCTCGTGTCCACGACGGAAGCTATCGGGCATATTCCCTTCACCGACGTCACCGTTACCCTGCGCGACACCGGCTCCACGCCGATAGGCACATTCTGGTTTGCGTGGGTTGCAGGCGAGAATCTCTTGACCTTCTCGCCAGGCGGCATCACGGCTCCCGGCGGATGGACAGCCACCGTTACAAATGCCGGCGACGGGTTCGGCATTCAATGGGTCGCGTCCTCTGCGGCCTCGGAGCTTGAGCCAGGCGAATCGTTAAGCTTGTTCTCGTTCTCGCTCTTCGGAGGCTTAGAGCCCGGTGACTCTGCTTTCTATCCAGGCACGCCCGAGCTGACCTCCACTGTCTTTTCGGGCGAGCCTTTTAGCGACGAGGGGTTCGAATTCCTTGTCAACGAGGCGCCGCCGGCCTTGCCCGGCATCCTACTACAACAGACCGATGGGCAGGCAGCGATCTGGGACTTGATCGGAACCGACGTAAGCGGCGGCGGGGCCGTTGCGCCCAATCCCGGGCCGAATTGGCAAGCAATCGGAACGGGCGCCTTCGGCGGCGGCCCTTCCGACATCCTGTGGCAGAACGCTAATGGGCAAGCCGCGATCTGGGAAATGAACGGAAGCAACGTGATCGGCGGTGGGACCGTGGGCCCAAATCCCGGGCCGACCTGGCACGCGATCGGAACGGGTGACTTCAACGGCGACCGCGGTTCCGACATTCTGTGGCAGAACGCCGATGGGCAAGTCGCTATCTGGGAAATGAACGTAACCAACGTGATCGGCGGCGGGACCGTTAGCTCCAATCCCGGGCCAGATTGGCGCGCAATCGGAACAGACGGCGGCTCCGACATCCTTTTTCAAAACACAAGCAGCGGCCAGGTCGCAATCTGGGAAATGAACGGGGCGGACGTGGTCGGCGGCGGGATCGTGAGCGCCAATCCCGGACCGGGGTGGAAAGCCATTGGCGACTTCCAGGGCGATGGATTTTTCTTCGGTGGCGATAGGTCTTCTAACGACATCGTCTTTCAAAACACGAGCAGCGGCCAGGTCGCGATCTGGGAAATGAACGGGACGGACGTGGTCGGCGGCGGCACCGTGGGCGCCGATCCCGGGCCGAGCTGGCGCGCTATCGGAGTTGACGGCGGCGGCGACATCCTTTTTCAGAACACGAGCGGCCAGACCACGATCTGGGAGATGAGCGGGACCAACATCATCGGCGGCGGGGCGGTCAGCGCCAACGCCGGGCCTAGCTGGCGAGCGGTTGCGCTGACCTGCATCTCAGGCCGCCGAGCGCGCCGGGTCCGACCGCCGCAGAACCCGGATGGCGACGATGACAAAAGCCGCGCCGCCCGAGGATGGTGAAGATCGAAGCGATGCCGTGCACCGCCATGCCCGCGGCGGCGACCGTGTCGAGCGATCCGGCGCCGGATGGCGTTTTGCGCAAGGCCCCATAGCCGCCAGCGACGAACATCGCGATCGAGGCGACAAACTGGCCGCCGCCGTAGAGGCCGATCAGGAGCCGGGTCATGCGCGGCGGCGCGGCCGGCTTGCCAAGCTCTCTGAGGCCGTAAGTGAGCAGCATGCCGGCGCTCGAGACGCTGACCGCGGTGATGACCGCGTGATAATGCGCGGGCGTGCGGGTGTCGGAGCCGTCGATCATGAAGCCCATCACGCCGCCGAGTGCGAAGAGCGCCAGCGACGTCGCAAGAGCGAAGAAAGCCGGATCGCGCCAGGGCCATGGGTGGGCTAAGCGAAGTGCGCGGGTGACAAGTGAAACGGCGAAGATCAGCGTCGGCGCGGCAATGCCGAACTGCAGAAACCGAAACGCCTCTCGCTGATGATCGGAGAACGGCGCGAAAATCGCGTAGAACGCCGGCGCGGCGATGGCGATCAGCGCGATGAGGCCGACGCAACAGAGAAAAACGCGGTTATCGACCGCCTCTTCACCCAGGCTCATGCGCGCAAGGAGCGACCAGTTCGTCACCATCAGCGCGGCATAGACGAATTGCAGCACGTGACCGCCGCCCCAGAACAATTCCTCGCGCGACGCCAGCTCACCGGCATGCGCGAGCAGCGTCGTGGCGACGGCAAAACATATCAACGCGAGAACATAGACGAAGCCGCCAAGCGCCATGGCGACTGCGATCGGCGGCGCGGACGCCAGCCGCCCCGGCAGATTGATGAGAAGGCGAACGACCGGCGCAAGCACGCCCAAAGCCAGCGCGAGAAGTCCGAGATCGTAGGCCGGATGACGAATGATCGGGATGTAATTGGTGAGCGCGGGCTGCGTCGCCTCGAGGAAGGCCGGCGCGAACAGGCAAGGAAAAGCCAGGAGAACCGCGCCCTGCCCTAGCCGACCGAGCGGCGCAGCGCGCACGTCGTCGCCGGCGAGCTTCGCCGTCGCGACGCTGACCAGAAAGGCGAAAACGCCCTGCAGCCAGATCACCAGTGAGAACACGACGTGGATCACAAGGCCCTTGTAGAAAAAGTCGATCGGCCAGAACGGCGTCTTCTCCATGCCGGGAATGCGGGACACCGCCAGCAGAAGCGCGAACACGCCGGCGACCGCGAGCGCGCCGACGGCGAGCCACGCCCAGCCGATGAGCTCCCGCTCAACAGCGCCCTTCACGCCGGCGAGGGATCGCGCGCGATTGAAGGAAGGGACCGTTCGCGCCGTTTGGGTCATGGAGCGGTCAGCTGTCGCTCATCGGATAGAGGTGGATCGCCATCACGTAGACGACGAGGCCGGAGACCGCGACAAAGAGCCACGCCGGGAAGGTGAAACGCGCGAGCCGCTTGTGCGTAGCGAACCGCTGCTTGAGCGCGTTGTAGAAGGTCACCGGCACGAGCACCGCGACCACAAAGGCCATAAACACGTGAATGGCGAGCAGCGTGAAATAGATCGGGCGGATAGCCCCATACCCGCCAAATTTCGCCAGGCCCGCGAACGCGTGATAGACGAGATAAACCGCGAGAAAGGCGACGCCGAGGCCGATGGCGACGAACATCGTGCGCCGGTGCCCTTCGCGATCGCGCGCGCGGATGCGACTGTAGGCGCGCAGGAGTACAACGATGGTCGCCCCATTGATGACGGCAAGCACGTGCGGCAGCTCGCGAATGATGTTCATGGGCGGATCAACTGTGGTTGGCCATCATTTTCATCACGAAGCCGACATACATTGCTACGGCCGCCGCCACGAGGACGACAAGCACGATCCAGTTCCGTCGCTTCACACTTGGGTCAGGATTTTGCATTTTTTCGATCGTTGGGCGGCGCTGGCTCCAGCTTCACGTGCGGAAGACGGCAGGCGCGAGCCGCCAGGGTTAAACGCGTCCCCGCAGAATGCCCTCGGCGAGCATCGCTGCGAACAGGACGAACAAGTAGAGAATGGAGAAGCCGAAGAGGCCCATCGCCGCCTTGCGCCGCGCCGACTCATCGCCGTCGCGCAGGCGGTACAGGGCGAGCGCGCGCCAAAGGAATCCCGCGTTCGCCCCAACCGCGACAGCTCCATAAAGGAGGCCGACGCCCGGGATCAGCAACGGCCCGAGCGACGCTGGGACGAGCAGAATGGAATAGGCGACGATCTGCCGACAGGTCTTAACCGGGCCCACGACATTGGGAAGCATCGGCACCCCGACCCGCTCGTAGTCGCCGCTGCGGCATAGGGCCAGCGCCCAGAAATGCGGCGGCGTCCATAAGAAGATGATGAGAAACATCGCGATCGGGCCTGCCGAAACGCCATTCACCGCAGCGGCCCAACCGATGACGGGCGGCAGCGCTCCCGCGGCGCCGCCGATGACAATGTTGAGCGACGTCGAGCGCTTCAGAACCATGGTGTAGAGCGGAACATAAATGGCGATCGTCAACACCAGCAGCGCCGCAGCCAACACATTGACCTTGATCGCAAGCGCAGCCACCGACACGACCGAAAGCAGAACTCCGATCGCGAGGGCCTGCAAGGGAGGCACCACGCCGCGCGGAATGGGCCGCATCGCCGTCCGCGACATATTGGCGTCAATGTCGGCGTCCCACCACATGTTGAGCGCGCCGCAGGCCCCCGCCCCGCCGGCCATTGCAGAAAGCGCGGCGATGAGCTTCATCCAATCGACCGGCGCCGGCGCGAGGGCGAATCCGACTGCGCCGGTGAAGACGACGAGCGACATAACCCGGGGCTTCAGGAGAACAAGATGATCGAGAACCCCGTCCCATGGCCGCGCAGGCGTCGGGTTCCGGACGCTGGTCCCACGCGCAGCTGTCGTCGATCGAGCCGTCACCTTGCTCCGCCTAAATAGCGCGTCGCGACCCGACGCCGTTGAATGTGTTTGCGCGATGATCGCGCCTCTTCGGATGAGCGCCGGCGCTTCATCGCGGGGCTGACCTCTACCATACCTGCAATGGCCGTCGACCGCAAAAGTGAACCTCCGCGTTAGCCCGCATTCGCCTCGCTGAGCACGGCAGCGCCGGGTTCGAATTGCAGCCGGGCGAGACGCGCGTAGATCCCATTGCGCGCGACCAGCGCAGCATGATCGCCCTCCTCGACGATACGACCCGCCTCCATGACCAGAATTCGATCGGCCTTCAGCACGGTCGCGAGCCGATGCGCGATCACCAGCGTCGTGCGGCCGGTCATCACGTCATCGAGCGCGCTTTGCACCAGCGCTTCATTCCGCGCATCGAGGGCCGACGTCGCTTCGTCGAGCAGCAGGATCGGCGAGTCCTTGAGGATAGCCCGCGCGATCGCGAGCCTTTGTCTCTGCCCTCCGGACAACGTGACGCCGCGCTCGCCGAGCCTACTCGCATAGCCCGTGGCGAGTTCGCGAACAAATCCATCCGCCGCCGCTCGCCGCGCCGCTTCTTCGATTGCGAACTCGCTGCTCCCGCCGCGCCCGTAAGCGATGTTTTCCGCGACCGTGGCGCCGAAGATCGCAGCCTCCTGCGCCACCGGAGCAATACGCTCACGCAGGCTCTTTGGATCAACCGTCTTCACGTCGACGCCGTCGACAAGGACCTGGCCCTCGTCAGCGTCATAGAAGCGCATAATAAGCTGAAAGATGGTCGACTTGCCGGCCCCGGACGCGCCCACAATCGCGACCCGTTCGCCCGGCGCGATCGAGAAATTGACATCATCGAGAACACGCGCTTCCGGCGCGCTGGGATAGGCGAAGGCCACGCGCCTGAATTCGATCGCCCCGCGCGCCGGGGTTGGCAGGAGCGCTGGTCTTAAGGGCGCGACGATGCGCGGCTCGACGGCCAGAAGCTCGGCGATCCGCCCCGCCGAACCGGCAGCGGCGGAGACCTCGTTCCACACCTGCGACAATTCGCCGAGCGACGTTGCGCCAAGCACGGCAAAGAGCACGAACTGTGAAAGGAGTCCGCCGCTCATGCGCCCCGCGAGCACGTCGCGGGCGCCGAGCCACAGAACGAACACGACGCTGCAGAAAGCCAGCGACACCGCAATCGCAATGAGAAGGGAACGGGTTGCGGCGGCGTCACGCGCCGCGCGATAGGCGCTTTCGATCTCGTCGCCAAAGCGGGCTTGACTGGCGCCTTCAGCGCCGAACGCCTGCATGGTGCGAACAGCGCCGAGGCTCTCCGATGCGAACGCGGTCGCTTCTGCGAGCGTATCTTGAGCCCGTCTGGAGCGCCGACGGACCACCCGCCCCGAGGCGATCAGCGGCGCGGCGATGACCGGAATGGCGACCAGCACCAACGCCGACAGTTTCAAACTCGTGTAGACCATGAGAGCCGTTGCGCCGACGAACATGAAGAGATTGCGCAAGGCGATCGAGGCCGAGGCTCCGAAAGCCGCCTTGATCTGGGTGGTGTCGGCGGTAAGCCGCGACACCAGTTCGCCGGTTCGCGCGGTGTCGTAGAACGAGGCGTCGAGGCGCGACAAATGCGTGAATACGTCGCGTCGCAAATCGGCCACCACGCGCTCGCCGAGCGTCGTCACAAGATAATATCGCGCAGCCGCGGCCAGGGCGATGACGACGACCAGAGCGGCCATGGCGAGAAAATAGACATTGATCGCGCCGCCGCTCTCTTTCGAGAAGCCGAAATCGATCATCGAACGCAGCGCAAACGGCACCGCGAGTGTGGCGGCGGAGGAGATCGTCAGCGCCGCCAGCGCCGCGCCCGCGCGGCCGAGATAACGCCGGCCATAACGGACAAGCGGAAGCAGCGCCGCCAAGGACCCTGCGCGGTTTGCCCGCTCCGTCTTCATCCACTCATTCCTAAACGCATCTCGGTCCTAGCCCCTGTCGAAGCCAGCCCCGCCCGGCCCACGTCTTAAGCCGGATTCCTATCGACCAATGTGGGCGAGTTAAAGGGTGGGACAAGCCAAAGGGCGGCGTTCGCTTACGTCCCGCTCCCTCGACGATCCTTCAAGACGCTCGCTTCGCGGGGCCCTTCAGCAAGACATCCAGCCCAAACTTAAATTTCGACCCAGCCTGGAGTGACCGCTCGGTCGGAGGTGTCCGCGTGGCGGATCTACGGCGTCCATTTGACCAAGGACACCTCGGGCTCCAGCCGCAGGGTTTCGGCCGGCTTTAAACCTGCGTCCCGTAGAACGTCCTCCGGCGACTGGCCAAACCGGCCTTGCGAGAAGACCGGAACGCCGCCAGGCAGTCGCACCTCCTCGGCGCGCGCAAGGTAGAAGACATCATAGCCGATCGTCAGAAAGAGGCTGTAAACCTCGGTTCCTCCCGCAATAGCCAATGTGCCGGCCCCGCATCCGACCGCCGCGCACGCCTCATCCAATGTCGCGCCCGCGGGATTCCAGAGCCAAGTGTTCGGATTGTCAGGATCGGGGGCAAGATTCCGCACTCGCCGGGTGAGGACCAGTCGGCGGCGGGAAGGCAATTCGGCGTCGCCTTCGTGCGACAGGCGGCCGTGGCAAACCACCTGCACCCTATCGAGGGACTTAAGAAAAAAACGCTGGTCAGCCTCGAATTTGAGCGAGTTGGGCATAAATCCAGTCGCGTCCGCGATCATCCCGTCGACCGACGCAATCGCGTAACCCTCAATTCGCAGATTTCCCCGCACTCTCAGCCACTCCGCTCGCTAGAAGCGCCCAACAGTTGCGAGCCGAGCGCATGCACCCAATATTCCTGGAGGAATGCAAAACTAATGCCGAATAGGGATTGCTGAGGTCAAGAGTCAAGAGGATGGCGGACGCAGCGACCGAGCGAATCCCAGCGACCGCCGTTCCATTGACCAGCGAAACCATGCCATAGCCGCTGGAACGCACCGACCAGCACATGACATCGCATCAATGGCAAGAAAAGGGTTTCGCCACCATGAACGGCCGCAGGCTTATTCCAGGTAAGCCGATCCCCTTATCGGAAATTCCAGATTATTCGATACGCCGCGACACGCTCGAGGAGGTCTTCTCGGACCCATTTCGCCTGCGTCTGCAGCGCATTGCAGAAATCGTAAAACAATCCGGCGAACCTCTGGAGGGAAACATATTCTACGCCGACGGCGCGAACCGCTACACCGACCAGCCTCCAGACGGCGAACTCGCTTCGGCCCGCCGCAACGTATGGCGCGCCGTGCGGTTCAAAGAACGGTTGCTCGAGGTCGGCGTCAATGCGGGACACAGCGCGCTGCTGGCGCTGTCATCAAGCCCGCGGCTCGAATATTACGGCGTCGACATCATGTCGCACGCTTACACGGCCGAATGCGTGGATTTTCTCAAAATCGAGTTCCCAGGGCGAGTGCATTTGTTTACCGGCGATTCCCGCGAAGTCCTCCCCTGGCTCGTTAGCCGGCGCGACGAGGTGGCGTTCGACATCTTTCACGTTGACGGCGGCCATACCGACGACGTCTGCCGTTCAGACATGGCCAATTGTGTTCGCATCGCCAGCGGCGACCGCGGTCGGCATCTTCTGCTTGACGACGTCCACGCAAGCTGGATCTTCGATGTCTATTGCGAATTCGTGTCGCGGGGCGATTTGACGACCGAAACGTTCTTCGACGACTGGGAGGAGGCCGGCCGCAACGTGCTGGCGAGAATCGAGTGAGCGGCTGCGAATTCGCCTCCTTTTGGAGCGGACCGCTCAATCCCTTCGCTTACGCGTGCCTAGCCTCGTTTCCTCAAGCCGGCGCGAGCTTGCGCGTCTTCACTTATGATCCTCGCCTTGAGCTGCCTGATGGCGTGGGTCTCGCCGACGCAAGCGCGATCTGCCCCGACAAGTCACTCACCCGCAGATTCATCGCCAATGGCAAGCCCTCGATCGCGACCTTCGCGGATATGTTTCGCTATAGGATGATCCAGGAGACGGGTTTTTGCTGGGTCGATACAGATATCCTGTGCTTGAAGAACCCCACCTTCGAGAGCGACGGCTTTGTGTTCTGCCGCCAGGCCGACGCGGTGGGAACGAGCCTTGTCAACAATGCGGTGTTGAAGCTGCCGCCGACGCACCCAGCGCTCACCGAACTTGTAGCGACCGCGGAGGCCGCGATCGACGTCGACCAGCGATGGGGAGCAATCGGCCCCTTTCTTTTGACGCCCGTCTTGGAAAAGCACCGCCTCACCCAGCGTGCGCTCGATTCGCATCTCTGCTATCCGATCGAGCCCGAGCAATTCTGGAAGCTCTTCCTACCCGGTTATCGCGATTGGGTCACGAACGCGGCGGAGGGCGCAAGCTTCGTGCATTTATGGAGCGAAGCGATCGTGTGGAGCGGCTATGATTTCTGGACTTGCCCGCCCTCCGGCTCCTATTTGCATGAAGCGTTCGAACGTGTCGGGGCGCTCGGGCGCTTTCACCGCGTCGCGAACGAGGACGAGGTCCTTCGCTTGATGGCGAAGCCGATCGCCGACTCGACGCACGGCCCGCGCCGAGGGGCCATTGCTTCCGAGTGAGCAGCCGACAATATTTTGACTTCCCTACGCGATCGGGGCCATTTCGCCGGCCGCCTGCCTCTCAGCCCGCTTCGATCCCTTCCGCCGTTTCTGACGGTGGCGCTTCGGCGCAACAAGAAAGGTCACCTTGACCGGCTGCTTGACAAATGCGCGCGCCTGTTCCTCGATCATGCGGTCAGCGATCGTCACCCGCGTGCGTAGGTGCTTGAGTTCGAGCAGCGACTGGATGAGAAAGGTCTCGACGATTCGCCCACTGATCTGGGTGTCCTCGAACACGCCCCACGCGTAGGCGCCGTCACGCTTTCGCTCGAGCCCGATTTCGTGGATCAGCGCGAGAAATGGCTTAAGGTCCTTCGGGTCGATCACATACTCGACAGTGATCAGAATCGGCCCCTGGTCGTCCTCAATCGGATACACAAACACCGGCGTGCGCCAGTGCATCGATGGGGTGAGGTCGAGCGCCGCTGCGGTTTGCAGTCTCCAACGCGCGGTCAAGGCCATCCCGATGGCCGCGCCCCCCGCGGCGAGGAAAAGAGCGGTGGGCACACCCTCGAGGCTGGCGACCTTGCCCCACAGCGCGCTGCCAAGCGTCATTGCGCCGAAAAACGCGGTAAGAAAAAGCGCGAGACCGCGCCCGCGCACCCACTCGGGCAACGCCACCTGCGCTGAAACGAACAGCGTCGTCATCATCGTGATCCACGACGCGCCCGCGATGAGGCTCGCAATCATCGCGACGGCCGGCTCTTGGGCCACGCCGTAGAGCCCGAGAGCGAGAATTGTTCCAAGTGTTCCGAGCGTCGCTAGGCGATCGGGACCGAGGCGCGCCTTCAGATTTTTGAGCGCGAACGATCCAAGGATCGACCCTACGCCGATCATGCCGAGCAGAATGCCGTACACTTCTGGCCCGTTGTTCATCTGGGTGCGCGCGACTAGCGGCAGCAGCGCCCAGTAGGCGCTGGCGAAGGGAAAAAAAGCGACAGCGCGGATGATCGTCGCGTCGATGTCCCGGTTGTTTCTGGCGTAGCGCAACCCGGTGCGTAGCGCGCTGAGAAGTCGCTCGGCGGGAAGGGTCTCTTTCGTCCGGCGCGGCGTGCGCCACCATATGAGCGCTACCAGGACCGCGATATTGCCGGCGCAAAAACACCAGAACGGCAGAGCGATGCTAAAGGCGGCGATCCCAAGGCCGCCAAGGGCCGGGCCGATCGCGCGGCTCACATTATAGCTCGCGTTGTTGATGGCGATGGCGCTGTCAAGATCCCGCTTGGGCACCAGCATCGGCGTTATAACAAGCCAAGCCGGCGCCGCGAGCGCGCCGCTCCCGCCGAGACAAAAAGTCGTCGCCAGCAATACCGCCGGCGTCGCCCAATGCATTGTGACGATCGCCGCGAAAACGATCGATATCGCCGTCACCGCCAATTGCGCGCCGATCAACATCCTCCGCGCATCGATGATGTCGGTCATCGCTCCGGCGGGCAAGGTCAGGAGAAACATCGGCAGCGTCGTAGCGACCTGGACCGCCGACACCATCATTGGATCAGGATTGAGACTGGTCATGAGCCAGTTCGACGAAGTGTCGAACATCGCGAATCCGACGTTCGAGGCCGAACTCGCGATCAGCATGACCGTGAACGCCAAATTGCCGAAAACGCCCCAGCGCCACTCGTGGCCTGCGGGCGCGTCCGACTTGACGCTGGACTCGCTGGACAAAAAAAGACCCCATTGAAAGTGGAATTCGGCGCGCTCATTCTAGCGGCGAAGCCGTAGGTCAAATGGCGAACAGCGGTCGAAGTTTCAAGGCGCTGCAGGAGGTTGGCAGAGGGGTGAGGCGCCCAAAAAGTAGGCTAAGGAGATCAAAAGCGTGTGTGATCGAGCTAAGCTCGCCTCTCGAGTCCCCGGTCCTCAAGGGGAAAAATTCTCGACGCGTTTCGCCCCCTTTTCCCAGCCGATAGGGTCCGACGCGACCATCAGTTGCGCCAAACGACATGCTCAATTTGGTCCCAAATTTGAGGTCAGCGATCCGGGGCGAGTCCTGAGAATGCAGAGCCCGTTTCGCACGAGATCGACTGGGCTCGAATTGACGCGAACTCTCGTTTGCTGGAAGGATTCGCGCGATGCGCGACGAACAATGGCCGCGGTTCGGCAGCTCTCTGAAGGTGAGCCAAGCCGACATGGTCGACCGTGGGTGAGCATGAGACCGAACCAGCGCGGAGCCACGATCGCCAAGAACCCTGGCGCCGGCCCGCTTGTCACATTCGACCACAGCCGCCTGCGCGAGTGGCTGTTCGGCGGCGTGACCCGAGGTCTGCTCCCTAACGCCGAGTTGCACTAGCCGCCGTCCACGGCGCGAGGAGCGAATTGAAGATGAATTTACCCTTCACTCATGAGCAGCTCCGCCGCAACTCGTCCTCAATGCTGGGGGCCTTTGCGCATCCCGCGTTCGCGATCGTGTGGACGGCGAGCACGTGCGCGTTGATCGGCATCGCGATGTACGACACCACGTCGGGCTGGCTGATGACGACGTTCGACCTCAATCCGTTTGACGTTTCCTTGCTGCACACGGCGACGACGCTGCCGATTTTCATGTTCACTTTGCCAGCCGGCGCGGTCGCCGACATCGTGGATCCGCGTCGGATGATCATCGCGGTCTCTTACGCGATCGCGGCAATGATGGCGATCTTCGCTGCCGTCGTGGCGCTCGATTTCGCCTCGCCTATCGTGCTGCTACTCACGACATTCGTCCTCAGCGCGGCCTGGTCGCTCAATACCCCGGCATGGTTGTCAATCGTGCCGCAACTCGTGCCGAAGGTGGTTATCCCGGGAGCAATCGCCGCACACAGCGTTGGCTATAACCTCAGCCGCACGATCGGTCCCGCGCTGGGGGGCTTCATCATCGCCAAGTACGGAGCGGCCACTCCGCTATGGATTTTTGTCGGCGGTAATTTGGGGGTGATCGCCGCGCTCACCTGGTGGCGCGCGCCGAGCAAGCAAAGGGCGTCCCTTCCAGCCGAAAGACTGAGCAGCGCCCTTCGCACCGGCCTCAGGCATACAGCGAACAACCGCCTGCTATGGGCGACACTCGCTCGCACGATTGCGATCTACCTATTCACCGCAGCGTACTGGGGTCTCTTGCCGCTGATCGCCCGCCGAACAGGACAAGGCGCGGAGCACTACGGGATTCTGCTCAGCGCGATCAGCATCGGGGCGATCATTGGATCACTCGGGCATGAAAAATTACGCCGTCGGTTCGGCCCCGACCGAGTGCTCGCTGTCGGGACGATCCTGACCGCGTTCGCATTGGTTCTGTTCTCCGTCGCGCAAGATCTCACGATTTCGCTCGTCGCCTGCCTGTTGGCCGGCATGGCCTGGGTCAACAACCTGACATGCCTGTACACATCGGCCCAGACTGTCTTGCCCGATTGGGTGCGCGGTCGTGGCCTCGCGGTGTTTCTGACAGTCATCTACGGGACAATGACTTTGAGCAGCGCGGCATGGGGCGAAATCGCCGCCGCAGCCGGGCTCGCGGTCGCGCTCCTTATCGCCGCCGGAGGGGCGATCCTCGTCGATCCCCCTCACCTGGCGATGGAAGTTGCAGCAGGGAGCCGCGCTGGACCTCTCGCCCTCCCAGCATTGGAGCCTGCCGGAGACCCGTGAGGAGATCGACAACGATCGTGGGCCTGTCCTGGTCAAGATCGAGTACCGGATCGACCCCAAGGATAGCGTTGCATTTGTGCGCGCTCTGGACGAACTCGGGTTCGAACGGCGCCGCGACGGCGCGTTCGCGTGGGGAATCTTCGAGGACGCCGGCGATCTCGGGCGCTATGAGGAAGCTTACCTTATCGAGTTGTGGCTGGAGCTCATGCACCTGCGCGAACGGGTCACGAACGCCGATCGGGTGCTTGAGGATGGAATCCGGGAGATGCTGATCGCGCCCCCGCGCATCGAGTTTCTCATATCCGCCGAACGCAGCGATGAGGCGCGGCAGCGGCGAGCCGAACCGGCCGGGGCGTAGCTTGCGCATTCTCGTCGTCTACGCTCATCCCGTGGAAACGAGTTTCGTTTCCGCTCTGCACGCGCGCGTCGTCGAGATCCTGCGGATCCGTGGACATGTTGTCGACGATTCGATCTCTACGCCGAGCGGTTCGATCCGGTCATGTCACGCGAGCAATTCGCCCACTACGTCGACACCAGAGTGAACACCCGCGGAGTCGAAACTTACGTTTCGCGCCTCCGGGCCGCCCAGGCGCTGGTTTTGGTGTTTCCAGTTTGGTTCGACGGCCTGCCCGCGATGATGCAGGGCTATTTCCAGCGGGTATTCCTGCCAGGCGTCGCGTTGCGCATCGACGATCAGGGACTCTTTCACCCCAACCTGAGGCACCTCAGGCGGATGGCGGCGGTCTGCACCTATGGCGAGAAGCGCAGCGACGTCGCCGCGAAGAACAATCCCGCGCGCCGCTTCGTCCATTACAACATCGGCGCGCTGATCGATCCGAAGGGTCGCTTTGAATATCTTGATCACTACGACATGAACTTTACTACCGCGGCCAGACGGACGGCGTTCTTCAAACGCGTCACGCGCGCTTTCGAAAGCTGGTGAGGGCGTCGGGCTAAAAGCTATACTTGGCCCCGGCGAAGGGCCCGTACATCCACTGCTGGTAACGGAAGCTCCTGGGCTCGAGCGTGATGGCGTCGGTGCCAGTGTCCTGGTGGGTGTAGTTGTACATCACGCGATAGCCGACGGTCGTGGCGAAGTTCGGCGTCCAGTTGTAGCCGACCGAGGTGAGCGCCTGTCCAGTTGCGCTGTCAGACCAGCCGCCAAGATCGGCCAGCATGTTCATGAACCAGCGATCGTCGTAGCGATATTGCGCCGCGAAGCCAGCGACCGGATTGATCCAATCCTTGTTCACGGTTTCGGTCCCATTGAACAATCCGAACGGACCGCTGACGGAGAGCTTGGTCCCGCTGTACATGTTGCGGGCGCCCACCGTGCCGTAGAGAGAAAGGTTCGGTATGCCGAGCGGCACGCGAACGCCGCCGAAGGCGGTAATGAACCCCTCGTTGAGCGTGAGGCTCGTCTTTCCGCCAAAGAGCGGGCTGTCCGGGTTTTGTAGGACTCCGGACCCCCCGATCCGCGCCCACACGAAATCGATTCCGCCGATGAACGTGTCGTTGCGGGCAACCACGCTCCCCATGAACGAGCCTTGAAAGTGTTCGAGCACTTTGCCGAAGCTCGCGTAATAGGGCAGCGTGGGCAGAGAGCCAAAACCGGTGCTTCCCGCGATGCTAGACCCCCAGCCATAGCCGGTGATTTCGTAATGCCAACTCGATGGCACTGCCGGGGCGACGATCTCCTCCGGTGCGGGCTTTTTCGTTGGCAGGTCCGCAGCGTTGGCTGTCCCGCCGAGGGCCCCGGCAAGAATAAGCGCCCAGAAATGCTTTTCCATGCCCCGCCCCATAGGCGCTTTCGTAGTCTCCTGCCGCGCGCAAGAGTCCCGACTCAATCGCCATCAATTGCTTAGAAGGGAACAAAGCGGCCCGCAATAGCGAGAGTCCTTCCCGCCGGAAATGCCTGCGCCTTAAATCTCCAACCACAGCCGGGCTTCCCAAGTCCGCGTGCGGCTTCGCGCGTTACTTCCGAGACTGCTTCGCGGTCGTCTCGGGCTTGAGCTCCCGCTCGCCGTGCTTCTTGGGCGAGTGCGCGACGCCATGCCTATACTCCTCGACCTCCGTCGAAATAAGGCTGCGTCTCCTCACGATCGTGGTTGTGGGGCAGGTCGGGGTCAGGATCGGGTTACCGCTTCTGATCCATGATAGGCTGGCGATAAGGGGGCGGATGGCGAACCACCTAGGTCAGATAGGATCTCCCGCAGCCTCCGTCTCGCCTTTCCCGACTTGGGTCAGCATCGACAAGACGAAATCCGGCGCAAGGAAACGCGCGCAAGCCTCTGCCCCTGAGACGAGGGCGATCATCGATCGGCCGTCCGCAGTCGCGATGACCGCGCTGTCCCCAGGCGGAAGCTCTCGCGAAATCGGAGGGATGGCGATGTACAGCGCTCGGACGAACTGGAACTGCTGAGGCGTGAGCTTGGTCATATGCGCCACCGAAACGATCTTGGAGACCGCGACGCACCGAGGCGCCTGCGAATTCAGCCATTGAGAGAAGACGCCCCCCGCTTGACCGTAGTCAGGCGTCGAAGTCACAACTTGTGCGGTTTGGATTGGAGAGGTTTGAGCACTAATCCCGTATCCGCTGAGACTTGCTAATCCTGCAGCCGCTGCAGCCAGGAACGCATTATTCATAACGTCCTCCTATCGTCGCCGCGCCACGTCATCGGCGCCAAAACTAGCGCCGTGCGCCAAGTCAAGACTGCGCTTAAAACGCTCGCGGAGGTGAATAGTTCCGTGACGAAGCTCCCCGGTGAAGGAGGCCAACTCTCCAGCAAATTCTCAGTCGGTTGGGGTGGTATGGCGGCAATTATCGCGATAGCGAGGACAGACGCAGCGCAGCTTGCTGCGACACGAATTACCTGCAAGCCCAGGTCCACTCCCCAAGCATGCCAATATCGGCCACGCCTCGACGCAATGACAAGCGATAGGTAAAAAGTCGGCGCCGCCCAACGGGCGGCGCCACACGCAAAGACTACTGGGGTTACAAGCCGCAGAGGGCCGTCAGCCGACCGTTGAAGTCTTGATTGACCCCGCACGAGCCGCCGCTCGGCACGCCCGATGTCATCGATACGGCGCTCGACAACGGAGCTGTGAGAACATTGAGAGGGCCTAATGGTCCGCCGTAGCCGGGGGTCGGCGCGCCGTAAGCCTTAGAATGGATCTCGCTGGTGTAGGGGGTCGGGGTATGCAGATCACCGGGATTGCCCGCCACCTGCGCCAGGGCTGGGGTCGCAAGCACGAAAGCAGACGTCGCGCCTGCCAACAAAAGTCCCGTAAGTGCGTGTCTCATAATCATGTCTCCTATTCATATTTAGCACAACAACGATTGAACTCATCGTGTTTTGCAGCGTCGATCGAAAGAATTCGGCCTTATCAATCTGAGCCAGGACGTTCGACCGCGCGGTGCTAGACTTTGGCTTCTCGCATAGTTTTGCGGCGACAATTTGAGCGAGAAAGACAGCAGGCGTTCACAGGTTGGTGATGGCCCTCACGAATACGTGAAGCCACCTTACGAATTCTATCACATAAAATTTATCTGGAAGCCCGAATCAAATATACTTGAGTACCGGCAGCAAAACGATCGTCGAAATTTTTCGACGAGTCTCGGGCGCGGTCGCCGAGGCTTACGGCCCGACGGGAATCAGCTTGCCGACGAACACCGGCGTCCCAGAAGGCAGTCCGGTCGGCGACCCGCCCGGCGGCTCAACGGTCACTGCATAGGTCGCGCCCGCGACAATTGCAGGATCGAATGCGGACAGGCTCGCGCCGCGCGGCGTATCGCCGATCACACCAAGCGAGCGCGGCGCGCCGAGTTTCGCGTCAATAATCCAGAGCTCGTATGCTTTGCCCGGCGGGGCTTGCGCCGCGACGGGGCGAACCGTGAACTCCTGCCTGTCGAGGTTGACCGTCACCTCGATGGCTGGCGAGGCGGCGTCCTTTTGCAGGATGGCTACATATTCGCGTGGGGCTGACTGCCTGGTCGCTTCGCGCGCCACGAACCCGATCGCCAGGATGCCGGCGAGCAGCGAAGCAGCGATCGCCACCGTGCGCCAGCGGGTGACCCTGCGCTCAAGCGTGACAATCGTCGCACTTCTGGGCGCTTCGGGTGGCGCGCCCCGAATGCGCGCTGCGATCGCAGGCAGAAGATCGCGCGGCGGTTCAATCTCCGGCGCGGCCTCCGCGAGCGGCGCCAGGCGCTCCTCCCAGGCTCGGATTGCGTCGTCGAGCTCGGGCTCGCGCAACCGCCGCGCCGACAGCGTCGCTCGCTCGCTCGCGTCGAGCGTGCCGAGAGCATATTCGGCCGCGGCGAAATCATCGTCGGGCGATATCGTCATGACGCGAGGCAGTCCCTGAGTTGCGCAAGGCTGCGATGAAGCCAGGTCTTGATCGTCGGCACCGGCCGCCCGAAGCGCTTCGCCAGCGCCTCGCGACTCAAACCTCGGTAATAGGCCAGCAGGACGACCGCGCGCTTCTCCTCATCCAGCGCCTGAAGGCAGTCAACCAGCGCTGTGAGCCCTTCGGACCGTTCACGCGCGGCGAGGGGGTCGATGTACTCCGCGGCCGGTTCGAAGCCCGCCGGCTGATCCTCGAGCGATTGAGGACGGACGCGCCGCACCTCGTCAAGTGCGCGATTGCGGGCGATCGTCGCCATCCAGGCGAGCGGCGAACCCTTCCGGGGATCGAATTCGCCGGCCTTCTCCCAGATGCGCACGTAGGCCTCCTGCAGCACGTCAGCGGCGACGTCGCCTCGGGGAAGGATACGAGCGACAACCCCATAGAGTTTCGCGCTTGTTTGTTTGTAGAGCGCTGCAAAAGCCGCCGCGTCGCGCGCCGCGATGCGAATCATGAGGCGGGTCAGCTCGTCTCCGGCCGCAGCCGACGCGCGCTCGCCTGGCGTGCCTCCCCGGATCGTCATCCCGGCATCCTAGATAGCGGATGGCGCCGAAGCAAACCGGTTGTGCGCCTGCGCCGCACGCGAAAAGGGCGGGCGCTAATGGCGCCCGCCCGCTGCTACCCCCTTTTGAACCGTAGGAGGAGGGCTCAGCTGGGGAGCAGAACTTTGTTGATCACCTGAATGACGCCATTCGACTGCATCACGTTCGGGATCGTGACTTCGGCCTTGTTCCCCTTAACGTCGGTGACCCAAATATGGCCTGCGGCCCGCGAAAACATGAGGTCCTCGCCCTGGACAGTCTTCATCATCGCTTTGCCGCCGCCGTCTTTGATCTTTGCGTCGATGTCGGCTTCCGTGAGGTGGCCTGGAACGACATGGTAGGTCAGGACCGTGGTCAACATTTGTTTGTTTTCGGGCTTCAATAGGGTCTCAACCGTGCCCGCCGGCAGACGGGCGAACGCCTCATTGGTCGGCGCGAATACCGTGAACGGCCCGGCGCCTTCGAGCGTATCGACGAGGCCGGCCGCCTTGACCGCGGCAACAAGCGTCGTGTGATCCTTCGAATTGACCGCGTTTTCGATGATATTCTTCGACGGATACATCGCCGCGCCACCGACCATCTTGGTCATTTCAGCGAAGGCCGGCATCACGTAAGAGGGTGTGGCGAGGCCAATTCCGGCGGCGAGCGCCGTGGCGCAACACAAAAGCTTGGCGTTCATCTTTGTCTCCGTTGACCGTTCCAACCGATCGTTGTCTCGTCCGCCTTCAAGGGGCGTGAGGGTGTTACGGAGCGCGTCAGCCGAGGTTTCAGAGTGCGTTTGAAAAAAGCGCCAAACAAAAATCATGGATCGGCGCGAAACGCCGCGCATAAAGGGAACGTATTGACGATCGCGGCCTTAAGCCGCGTATTGGAGGACTCGGATTGACGTCACTTTCTTCCGCCCTGCCTGCGCGCGCCTCGCCGGAGGGCCGGCTCGTCGTTAGACATTCCGCACTGGTGCGCGTCTGCCATTGGGTCAATGCGATCTGCTTCGTCGTGCTGCTGATGAGCGGGATGCAGATCTTCAACGCGAGCCCGCTCTTGACTTGGGGGCAAACAACCAATTTCGACAGGCCCTTCTTCTCGTTGTCGGCGCGTCACGACGATGATGGGAACGCGACCGGGGGCGTGACGACGATCTTCGGCCATGCCTTCAATACGACCGGCGTGCTTGGCGCCTCGCGCGGCGACGATGGGTCTCTGGAAGAACGCGGCTTTCCCGCCTGGGCGACGCTGCCCTCATATCAGGATCTGGCGATGGGCCGACGTTGGCATTTCTTCTTCGCCTGGATTCTGGTGCTCAATGGGCTCCTCTATTTCGCGAACCTTATTCTGAGGCGCCACATCCGCGACCTCTGGCCGAGCCTCGCCGACTTGAGAGCGATCCCGCATGCGGTCGTTGAACACATTCAGCTGCGATTTCCCACAGGCGACGAGGCGCTGCGCTACAATGTGCTGCAGAAGCTCGCCTACTTGAGCGTCGTGATCGCCTTTCCGATCCTTATCCTCGCGGGACTGACGATGTCGCCGGCGGTCAACGCGGCTTTCCCGTGGCTCCTCACCCTGTTCCACGGGCGTCAGGCGGCCCGCGCCGTGCATTTCCTGCTCGCGGCCTACCTCGTTCTGTTTTTGATCGTGCATCTCATCATGGTGGTGCTCTCCGGACCGATCAACAACATGCGCTCCATGATCACGGGCCGCTATCGCATCAAGGAGACTTCGCGATGATCGGCGAGCGTCTGATCCGCCCTGCGCCGCTGCGGCTCAACCGCCGCAAGCTTCTCATGGGCTTAGGCGCCGTCGCAGCGGCCGCGCCGCTCTCGGCCTGCGACACCGGCTCACCCGCCGCGCTCAACATTCTGGAAAAGGCCGAGGCCGTAACCAAAGCGGCGCAGCGCGCCCTGCTCGGGCCGACGACCGCCATGGCGCCGGAGTTCTCGCCCGGTGCAATCTCAGCCTATTTCAAGCCGAACGGCTCGACCGATCCCGAGGATCCCGCTTATGTCGCGCTGCGCGACGGCGGCTTCAAGGATTGGCGATTGGAGGTCGGCGGCCTTGTCGAGCGGCCGCTGAAGCTCTCGCTCGACGATCTTCGCGCCCTGCCCTCGCGCTCGCAGATCACCCGCCACGATTGCGTCGAGGGCTGGAGCGCCATCGGCCAGTGGAAGGGCGCGCAATTGTCTTCGGTGCTCAACGCCGCGGGGCTGAAGACGCAGGCGCGCTACATCGCGCTCTTCTGCGCCGACACGCTCGAAGAAACGATGGACAACACCGGGCGCTATTACGAGACGATCGGGCTCATCGACGCCTTTCACCCGCAGACGATTCTCGCTTACGAGATGAACTACGCGCCGCTCAAGGTCGAGCACGGGGCCCCCTTGCGAATGAGGGTCGAGCGCCAGCTTGGCTATAAGATGGCCAAGTACATCATGCGCATCGAGGCGATCGACGATTTCGCCAAGATCTCACGTGGCCGCGGCGGCTTCTGGGAGGACCGCGGCTACGAATGGTACGCGGGGATTTAAACAGCGGACGCATTCAGCCTGGACGTCTACCTGTCATCCCCAGCGGAAGGGGCATCCGGAATGACTTTGTCGAGACTCCAGGCATGACGCGAGACTTGCGCCGCCTCCGGTCACGCTCTACGGCCGTCCGCCGTCAGTCAGTTCGTCGACGCGGATTCGCGCCAGCGCGCTGAACTCCCCGTTCGGATATTTTTCGAGATAGGCCTCGATCAGCGCGGGATTGGCGCTCGCGCGCACGGACTCCCAGAACGACAATTCAATTTCCCGGTCGTGCGGATCGCGCATGCTGACGGCATCTTGCTTAATCGCCTCGAGACGAACGCGGGCAAGTGCGACGAAGCTGCCTTCAGGATATTGCTCGAGATAGGCTTCGTACTCGCTGGCGAGAATGCTGTTTTTGATCGAGTTCCCAGAATTCGATTTCCACCGCCCGCGGGTCGGAAGCAGCATTCGGCTCGCCTTCGGAAAGCGAGGGAATATCAGCCTCGACATCCGGCGTCGGCGCAGCTTGGTTTGATCGGGATTCTGACGCTCGCTCGTCGAGGAGCAGTCGGTAAACGCGGACGGGCTGCGCGATATTCTTGACGCTTTGTTCGCCGAGATCCTCGAACTCAAGCGGCAACTTTTTCATGACGTGATCGTGAATGCCGCGCGATATGCAGATGCCGCCGGGGTCCGCCAGGCCTTCCAGGCGCGCGGCGATATTCACGCCGTCGCCGAAAATATCTCCGTCCTTCAGCATGACGTCGCCGACATTGATGCCGATCCGAAACTGCATGCGGCGATCTTTCTCAAGGTCGTTGTTCGCGTGCGCCAGTTCGTTCTGGATCTCGACGGCGCACTGGACGGCCGCCAGCGCGCTGCCAAACGCGGCAAGGATGCTGTCTCCGGCGGTCCCGCAGATCCTTCCCTCGTGCTGGGAGATGAGGCGATCGGTCACCAAGCGGAAGGCTGACAACGTCGCCAGGGTTCCTTCCTCGTCGATCTCCATGAGCCGACTATAGCTGGCAACGTCGGCGGCAAGGATGGCGACGAGCTTTCGCTCGAGGGGCGGGGCTTCCATTTTGGTCTCCTACTCGCGCGGCTGCGGGATCGGCCGACATAGCCGCTCTTCGAAGGGGCGCATTTTCCTTGCAAACCAAACGCGTTCAACGGCGAAAGGTGACGAAAGCGACGAACACAGCCGCATAGCATCTGATTTGGAGGCTCATCCCATGATCCCAACCCTCACTCACGTCGCCGATCTTCTTGTTGAAGTTGGACAGCCGATAGCGATCGGAGAGACCGCGCAAGGCTTGAGGCGCATAGTTCCGATCATCGGCGGAACCATTCGGGGCGCGAGACTGGAGGGGACGATCCTCCACGCCGGCGCCGATTTTCAAATGATTGGCCCGGACGGCTTCACCCGGCTCGAGGCTCGCTATGTCGTGCGGCTCGCCGACGGGGCCATGCTCTATGTGGAGAACTCCGGCGTTCGCTTCGGCCCTCCAGGGGTGATGGCGCGCATCGGCCGCGGGGAGTCGGTCGACCCGACGCAAGTTTATTTCCGCAGCACGCCGCGTTTCGAGATTGCCGAACCGGCTTACCAATGGTTGACGAGGCCCTTGTTCATCGCGTCCGGCGCCCGGCATCCGGACCGGGTCGCCCTTTCGGTGTTCGAGGTCGGCTAACGCGCCGCCCCGATCGTATCGGCCATCACCGCGCCGCGCTCGCCGATCGGCTTTTCCGAGCCCACCGTCGAATCCTTGGCGGTCTGATGCTCGATCTCGGCGTTCAACTCCCCGCCGAGCAGGATCACGATGGCGGATATCCACATCCACATCATCATGCCGACCGCGGCTCCAAGCGATCCATAGGTCGCGTTGTAGGCGCCGAAATGGGCGATGTACCAGGAGAAGAGCACTGAGGTGATCAGCCATCCGATTGCCCCGGCGGCGCTTCCAACGGAGAGCCACTGCCAGCGCGGTTCAGCGCGGCTCGGCCCATAGCGATAGATGGCGGCTAAGGCGACCGTCACGAGCGCCAGCAACAGAGGCCAGCGCAGAACCGTGATGGCGAGGCTTGGGAGAGACGACAGACCGATGGCGGAAAACACCATCGGCATGATGACCACCGCAGCAAGCGCGACCATGAGCGAGACGATCGCGATGATGGTAAACAGGAGGGAAAGAAGGTTGAGCTTGATGAAGCTTCGCTTCTCCTTTTCATCATAGACGACGTTGAGCGCGTCAATGATGGCCTTCATGCCGGCGTTGGCGCTCCAGAGCGCGACGGCGAGCCCCGTTATGAACCCAAGACCGAGCCTCGCATCGCTTTTCGCCGTCAGCCGGGTGATTTGTTCGTGAAGGATCTCGACCGCGCCGGCGGGCAGAACGCCGGCCGCCAAGGAAAGATGGGAGTCGATGGTCGAGGCGTCCGCAATCAATCCGTAAAGGGAGACGAAGGCGGCGATCGCGGGAAAGATCGCCAGCAGCGAAAAGAAGACCACCCCGCCGGCGACAGCGAGCAACCGGTTGTCATTGAAGCTCGCATAGACGCGCCAAAGGATATCCTTCCACCCGACCCAGGGGATTTGCCACGGCGCCACGGCGTGCCGTCCCCTGCCCTGCTCCTTCGCGCGGCTGAGCTGCGCGGAAATCGGCTGGTCGTTCTCGACTTGCTCCTGTGGCCTCTTGTCGGGATCGACCCGCGCCGCCGGGCGAGATTTGCCTGGAGCATCGCACTTCTCGTCGGGTGTGGGATAGATTGCCCGGTACGGTTTGCGGACCGTCTCGGAGCGCACAGCAGGCTCTCGCCCCGTTTGGCTAAGGCGCGTCGCGGCGATTGCGGCAACGCCCCCATAGACTACAAGGGGCCATATCTTCCAACGCTCCGCCATACCTTGTTCCGCTCGCCCCTCGGGGGCCGGGCGTCAGGCCGCGACGAATTCCCCGCCGAAGTAAATCGCGGACGAAGGCGCCTTGTTCCAGCCAAACGAGAGCTGACGCGATTTGCGGATCGGGAGTTGGCGAGGCCGGGCGGCGAGCGGCGTCGCCCCCTATCGCGCTCCCTGCGTCGCCGCCTTGAGAAACGCGGCCCGCGAGTCCGGCAAGGGCTCCCCGTGGAGCGCGAACAAATCGCGGGCGAGAAAGAAGCCGGTCAGGCGGAACCCGTCGGCGATTTCTGCCGCGCTCGGCCGCGCATCGAGCGGCGCGCCGTCGCGCAGGAACGGAGGGAGCGGCAGCAGCCGATCCCGGTAAGGCGCGCCCGCCTCGGCGCTCACCGCGCGCCCGGACTTGGGCGAGACATAAACAAGGTCATCGGTCACGCCAGTCGCGGCGCAGCGAGCGAGATCAAGTTGAAACCCGCATTCGGCCAGGATCTGCGCCTCGAACCGGGCGATGAGCGTTGGCGCGAGAGCGCCGTCGTCGAGCGCCTCGGCGATGAGGCTTGCGGCGTCATAAACCGCCTCGTGCGGATCGCGCTCGGGCAGCACCCGCACCAGCGCGGCGAGATAGTTGACTCCGGCCAGCGCCATCCCGCTCGCCATCAGCCGCCCGGCCCGCAACGCCAGCGGCTCGACGGCGAACGCGCCCAGATGCTCGTCGAGCCGGGCGCGCCAGACGAGGCCGATGGTGTTGCCGAGCTGGAGCGTCGCACGCAGCCGCGCCGACCGTCCGCCGCGCACGAGGCCGAGATGGCGGCCGTGCGCGCGGGTCAGCGCTTCGACCACCGTCGAAGCCTCGCCGTGCCTGCGAACGCCGATGATGAGCCCCTCGTCGCGCCATTCCATGAGCGAGCCGTCTCCGCTTCAGGAGACGCGAAGATGCGCTGGCGGCGGCACGCTGGCGAGCTTCAGGGCGATGAGCAGCGCGAGCCCAGACATGCCGCCGAGGAATGCGGCCTCCGCCGGCCATGCGCCGAGGGTGTACACCCAGCCGCCGATCGAGCCCGCCAGGCTCGAACCCCCGTAATAGAAGAAGAGGTAGAGCGCGCTGGCCTGCGCCCTCCCCGTCTCGGCCCGCAAGCCGACCCAGCTCGATGCGACCGAATGGCCACCGAAGAAGCCGATCGTGATGATCCCGACGCCGAGGATCGTGAGCGGGAGGCTATTGGGCAAGGTCATGAGCACGCCGATCGGCATGAACGCGAGGGCGAAGCCGATAATTCGGCGCCGGCCATAGCGGCCGGCGAGTTCGCCCACCAAGGCCGAAGCGACCGTGCCGACGAGATAGATGCAATAGACCAGTCCAATCGCGGTCGGGCTCAGAGAAAAGGGCGGCGCCTCGAGTCGAAAGCCGATGTAATTGTAGGTCGTGACGAAAACGCCCATCAGCAGGAAGCCCAGCGCGAACAGATAGCGGAGGCCGGGATCGCCAAAATGGGCGCGAATCGTCGGCAGGAGCGCCGTCGCTCCTGCTTTTGGCGGAATATGCCGCTCCTTCGGCAGAGCGAAAGCGAATGCGGCGGCGCAGCCGGCCGAAACAAGCCCGACAACAGTGATCGCCTCGCGCCAACCGCCGACCTCAGCCATCGCCCCGCTCGCCAATCGGCCGCCCATGCCGCCGAACGTATTGCCCGCAATATAAAGGCCCATCGCGAGCCCGATCGCCGAACGATCCATCTCCTCGACCAGATAGGCCATCGCGACGGCGGGAACGCCGGAGAGCGCAAGGCCGGTCAGCGCGCGCAGCGCGACGAACGTCGCCCAGTTCGGCGCGAAGGAGGCCGCGAGCGTCGCCGCGGCGGCGGCGCCCAGCGAAGCGGTCATGATCGCCTTGCGTCCGACAATGTCCGACAATGTCCCGGCGAAAACCATGGCGACCGCCAGGACGCCGGTCGCCGCGGACAAAGACAGGCTCGCGGCAGCCGGGGAAATTGAAAAGGCGCGGGTGAAAAGCGGCATCAGCGGCTGGACGCAATAGAGCAGCGCGAAGGTGGCGAAGCTGCCAAGAACCATAGCGAAGCTCACGCGCCAGAAGCGGGCGCCGCCGCGGGCGATCAGGGGCGGGTCGCCGGCAGGCGTTTTCACTGTCAAGATTGCGGGAGTCGACGTCACGGGCCCCTAGACTTTCCGCCTGCGCGGAACAAAGGCAAGTCAAATTCGAGAGCGCGAGACCGCGCCTACGAGCGCCGCTCGCTACAGCCGCAACGCGGCCGGACGGCCGGAATGGGATGCCTGAGCCTTTCCGCGCCCTTCGCCGAGGCAGGCCTCGATGAATTCGTCCATCTGCCGCGAGATTGCTCGGATATCGAACAAAGCCTCGACGCGCTTGCGTCCGGCGCGGGCAATCTCGGCGCGCCGATCGGGCGCATCCAGCAATTGACCGAGCGCCGCAGCAATGCCCTCGGCGTCGCTCGGTTCGACCGTCACCCCGCAGGGGCCGCAGATCTCGGCCAGACCGCCCCGCCCTGAGGTGATAAGCGCCGCGCCGCTCGCCATCGCCTCCAGCGCCGTTCGGCCGAACGGTTCGGGGCCGGTCGTCAGAACCATTCCGACTTCGGCGCGCTCCCAAGCCGCCTTGACCTCCGAATAGGGAACGTTGGAGTCGACCCTGATCCGGCCGTTGAAAGGCTCAGCGGCGGCGCGAAGCGCGGCGACAGTGTCCGGCTCCCGGTCGGCGGCCGCGGGGTCGGAGACCATGAAGCGGGCGCTCCATTCGGGCCGCGAAGGTAGAACACGCGTGATCGCCGCCATCGCCTCGATATGGCCTTTGTGCCGGAGCGCGCGGCCGACGCACAGAATCGAGCGGTCCTTGGGCTCAGTCGCCGACCAGGCTTGCATGTCGAGCCCGTTGGGAATGGCGCGCTGGACGGCGCGCTGGCCCGGGAAAATCGGCGCGAAACTGACCAAGCGCGTATTCGCTGACGAAGGCGAAGCCGGAAAGCCGACGCAATTCTTGTCCGCGGAAGGCTCCGTCGAACGCGCCCGACGGCGCCTTCACGTAGGCGTGGGTGTGCAGAATCACCCGCGCTCCCGAGGTCAGCGCGATGAACGCCGCCGCCGGCAGATGATTTTCGACGATGGCGAGATCGACGCCGCGACGCCGCAGAAGCTGGGCGACGCCCCACGCCTTGCCGAGATTGCCGCTGATTCCGGGATCAGGAATCGTGGCGATCTCGATGCCCTCGAAGGGCTCGTCCACCGGCGGGCAGACGACCAGCGTCGTGCGCCGCATAGCGGCTGTGAACGACGAGATCGCGCACGCAAAGCTCGACCGAAGCGGCGAGCCGCGGCCCGAAATGCGCATTGCGCAGCATGACATAGGCAATTCTCGGCTCGCGCGCCATTCAACCACATTCGAAATCTTAAGGGCGCGGCGCGCCGCCTGCGGGCGTCCTTACACGCAAGGGTCAGACGGGACAATCGATCCGTCGATCATTGCCGCCTGCGGTGAATTTTGCTTGAAGGGGCGCCCGGACTGGTCAACGAACAAAGCTCATGCGGTCGACTGAGCGGAGGCGCGCCCCAACCCATGGTCTCATCGACCGACGATCCGAAAGCGCTCACCCATATCGGCGCCGACGGCGAAGCGCGGATGGTCGACGTCTCCGACAAGGCCGCGACGGACCGGGTCGCGATCGCCGAAGGACGCGTGCGCATGGCGCCGCCGACGCTGGCCGCGATCCTTGCTGGCGACGCCAAGAAGGGCGACGTCATCGGCGCGGCGCGGATCGCCGGCATCATGGCGGCCAAGAAGACCTCCGACCTCATTCCGCTCTGCCATCCCGTCGGCTCTGACCAAGGTTTCGGTCGACATCGCGCCCGACGAGGCGCTGCCCGGCCGTCATTGTGCGGGCCGAGGCGCGATGCTTCGGGCCAGACGGGCGTCGAGATGGAGGCGCTGACCGCCGTTTCCGTCGCCTGCCTCACCATCTACGACATGGCGAAGGCGATCGACCGGGGCATGAGCATCGAGGGGGTGCGGCTCATCGAGAAACGCGGCGGCAAATCGGGCGAATGGCAAGCGGCGAAAGAGCCGGAGGGCAAACGCCGATGAGCGCGAATGATCACGTGTCGAGGAGGCGCTCAAGCGCGTGCTCGCCTCCGCCGAGACGCCGCTCGAGGAGGAAAGGGTCGCTCTGCAAGAGGCTTATGGCCGCGTGCTTGCCCACGACCTCAAAGCGCTGCGCACCCAGCCGCCGTTTCCCAACTCCGCCATGGACGGCTACGCCCTGCGTTCGGCGGATGCGGCGTCGGCGCCTGCGACCCTGACGGTGGTCGGCGAGTCCGCAGCGGGCCGCGCCTTCGAGGGCGTGGTCGGTGCGGGCGAGGCGGTGCGCATCTTCACCGGCGCGCCGATGCCCGACGGCGCCGACACGATCGTCATTCAGGAGGACGTGAGCCGCGAGGGCGACCACATCCGTCTGTCAGCGACGGCGCCGGCAGGGGACAATTTGCGTCCGGCCGGCATGGACTTTCACGTGGGCGACATCCTTATCTCCGCCGGCCGCCGACTGGGTCCGCGGGACGTGGCGCTGGCGGCGGCGGCGAACCACACCACGCTCGCGGTCCGCCGCCGCGCCCGGGTCGCGATTCTGGCGACCGGCGACGAACTGGTCGCGCCCGGCGGGACGCTCGGCCCGGCGCAGATCGTCGCCTCCAACAATTTCGCCGTCGCTGGACTTGTCGAGGCCTATGGGGGCGTCGCCATCGATCTCGGCATCGCCATCGATGAACTGGACGCGACGAAGGCCGCCATCGCCCAGGCGCGCGACGCCAAAGCCGATGTGCTGGTGACGCTCGGCGGCGCGTCGGTCGGCGATTACGATCTCGTGCAGCAGGCGCTGATCGCTTCGGGCATGGAGCTCGGCTTCTGGCGGATCGCCATGCGTCCGGGCAAGCCGCTCATGCACGGGCGCCTTGAGCACCATGCGCGTCCTCGGCCTGCCCGGCAATCCGACCTCGTCGATGGTTTGCTCGATCCTGTTCCTGCGCCCGCTGCTGCGCGCCTTGCACGGCGAGCCGGAGCCGGGCGCCGATCCCAGCCAAACCGCGCGCCTCGCCGTCGACTTGCCCGCGAACGGGGTGCGCCAGGACTATATGCGCGCGTCGCTCAGCCGCGACGCCGACGGAATTCTTGTCGCCACCCCGGTCAGCGGCGCAGGATTCCTCGCTGGTGAAAACGATGGCGCGCGCTGACGGCCTCGTCGTCCGGCCGCCGCACGCGCAGGCAGCGAAGGCCGGCGACTCGTGCCGCGTGATCGCGTTTCAGGGGCTTGGGGTATAAGCTTCAGCCCGACCAAGCTGATCCGCTACGCGCTGGCCTCCGGCGGAAGAAAGTCGACGTCATGCAGCGCCGAGAGCCGAAGAACTTCGGGCACATCGGTCAGGCCGTTTAGGGCCTTGAACAGATCCTCCAGCTTCCCGGGCGGGGAAACCCAGAAGAGCGCCCGGGCCGGCTTGTCGGACTTGTTGAAATAGCCGTGCGGAATCCCGCGCGGCATCCGCACCAGATCACCCGCCTTGGCGATGCTCCACTCGCCATCGAGCTTCAGCGACAGCTCCCCCTCCTGCACGAGAATAAACTCATCCTGGGTCGGGTGAACATGCACAGGGACGAACTGACCGGGATCGCTGTTGGCTTCGAACGCGAAAGCGCTTTCGGAGACCGCTTTCGGGAAATAGGTCTGGCCCAGGATGTTCCAACGGACGCCCCCGAAGCCTTCTCCGTTCCGCGTAATGCCCTTTTCCAGTTCCATCGTCATTTTCCTATCGTTGTCTGCTCACTTGAAGACCCCCACGAGCAACCTAACAGAGGATTTCTTCGAAAGGCTTCTGAGAAGAGCGAGCGGTGGGCGCCTTTCGCCTTCGGCGTGATGGAGGCAGGCTCCGCCTGCGCCGCAGCCGTCGTCTTGGGCGAGCCCTAAGTCGAGCGAGCCCTGAGCCAGACGCTGCGACCTCTACAGATCTGTCCGAGACTTCCATTCAGGCTGCCGCCAGATTGGCGCGCAAAGGATGTTTGAATGAAGAAACAATTCCCTTCGCTCACGGCAATCCTGGCGCTCGCGAGCGCCTCGGCCAACGCGGCCGACCTGTCCCCGCCCATCGCGCCGGCGCCAGCGCCCGGTCCGGCAATCCCAACCGGGTCCACAGTGCCAAACAGCGCCTTCTTTCTTGGTCTCGGCGCGAGCGCCAACTGGATTCATTTCACTGACCAGCACGTCTATGCGATCGGAACGTCGGACGTGTTCGTGGATGGGATCTTGTCAGCCTCCGGAAGCGCTCAAGGACCGACCCGGATCCCCATGGAGGGCAAGTTCGCATTCGCGCCGTCGTTCCAGGGCGGCTACTTCCAGCGCTTCGGTGCCAGCGACTGGCTGTGGGGAGCGAAGCTCTCCTACAACTATCTGGGAGCAACCTCGACCAACACTAACTCGATCATCCCGCAATTCGGGACGTACACCACGATCGTGAACCCGACCCCCGTGCCCTTTAGCGGCCCTGCCTACGTGCGCGCCTCCAAGACAAGCCTTACGCAAGAATTCGATTTCGTCCCATTCCTTGGCCGCGCTTTTGGTCAAAGCTATGTTTACGCTGGAGCCGGCCCGACCCTTTCGCAAACGCGAACCCAATTGAATGGCCTCGTCGGCTTCGCGCTCGTCGATGGCGGGATCGTGGATCAGTCCGGCGCGCCGCAGGATTTCTCGAAATCGAGTTGGCTCGTAGGCGGCGCCGCGACGGTCGGCGCCACCTACTTCTTCACGCCGACCTGGTTTGTCGATTTGAATTACACCTACGCTTTCACGCAAGGCCACACCTCGAACTTTGCGAGCCCATTTATCGACCACAGTTCGACCAGCGTGGGGACATTGGTCGGCAATTCCGCGTGGACGGCGCAGACGCAACGGGTGGGTCTTACGATCAACAAGGCTTTTTGAGCCTATGGATCTCAGGTCGATGAGCGCTTTGCCTGGTCCGTAAGCCCCAAGCTTAACGCAAGACCATTGCTGGTGAAAACGACCGCTCGCGGCGCGGACCCCTCGTGATCGATGCGCGTTGAGCATCTGCGCGGTCGCCCGCCCGCCGGTCGCCGCTATCGCCGCACTCTCGTCGGCCAGTGTTCTCGCAGCACCGCAAACAGGAAGGCCGTCGACAGGCCAAACAGCATCATGCCGTTCAGCGCCTCGATGGCGCCCATCAACTGCCAGTGCTTCGCCAGGAAGACGTCGGCGTGGCCGTAGGTCGTCATCGCGCTGAGCGAATAAAGCATGGCCGAAGCGAAAGTCCGGCGCGCGCGCCGAGGGCGACATAAGCGCCGGCCCATGCGCTCGCTTCAACCGCGTGCAAGACCGTCAGCAGCAGCACGGTGACGATCATGAGAACGGCGAGCACGATCGAGGACCGGCGGGCGTGCAAAACCAACGGCATCTGAAGCACCACCCGGTCGCGAATCTCCGACCAGGGCGAACGCATGAACCAGCACCGTCAGAACGATGAGCGGCAGACCCCAGGCCCAGTTGTTGGACCAGGCCTCCTCCGCAACGTCAAACACGATTGTCGCGGCCGGTCGGTCACGACGATCGCGACGCCGACAATAGCGTCCCGGCCACGATGAGAGGCCCTGCTGAACCGGCCTGTCGACGCGCGCCGATCAATACCAGCCGGGGGCGTAAGGGCCCCATACGCCGCCCCAATCCATCGCGGCCTCCTGGTTCAGCATCGCGGTCGTCTCCTGCATCTGCGCGATGTTGTTCGCGGTGCGGATCTGCTGATATTGCTGATAGGCGGCGTCGTTGCCGATGAAGGCGCAGTTGCAACCCGCCGCGTCCGCGTAGATATAGACGTTGCCCTTCTTCCGCTGCGAGAAGACGATGGTGTTCTGCGGCAGACGCCTGAAGCTTGGCCACCTTCTAGGGCGTATCCGCCTGCTGCCGCACGAAGCCCGCCGCCGCCAGCTGCCCTTCCTTCTCCTGCGCGCCCATCGCCATGCAGCCGGCCAAAGCCGCCGACGTAACGAGTGTCGTCAAGACAATCCGGATCGTTTTGATCACCGTCACCTCCCTCTTGCCTGCGTTCGACGAAGGCGAGGGCGCAGGCCCTTGACGATTCTCGCCACCCCACCAAATCGCGCCGACTCTCGCCTCTGCCCCGCTACCTGTCAATCGTGGGCCATGCGAAGCGCCGTTCTTCAATGCGGCGGAATTTCCGACGTCTGCGCGGTCACGTCGGGCAGCATCGACTGGCTCCAGCCGCCGCCGAGCGCCACGATCAGATTGACCGCATCGGCCTGGAGCTGACCCTGGGTCGACAGCAGCGACTCTTCGGCGCTCAACTGTTGCGTCTCGGCGGTGACGACGGCGGTGAAAGCCTGGGTGCCGGCCTTGTATTCGTTGAGCGTGATCTGCGTCGCCTGCCGGGAGATGCGCACGTCCTCCGCCTGCACTTTGACCTCGCGCGACAGGATGCGAATGCCTGAGAGCGCGTCCTCGACCTGTTGGATCGCGCGTCAACACTGTCTCGCGATAGGTCGCGACATCCGCCTGATAGGTCTGGCGCGCCGCCTCGACCTGCGCGGTGGTGAGCCCACCGTTGAACAGCGGCTGCGCCAGCGACGCCCCGAATGACCAGACCGGATTGGTGGGGCCGAACTCGGTGGCGAACGGGTTGCCCGAGTAACCGATGAGGCCGTTGAGCGATACGGCCGGAAAATAGCCGGCGAACGCGACGCCGATCTGAGCGTTGGCTTCGCGCATGGTCTCCTCGGCCGCCGCCACGTCGGGTCGGCGCTCCAACAGCGACGACGGCAGACCAACCGGAACCGGGGGAACGTGGGTCGCCAGGCTTCCGTGCGGGACCGACAGGCCCGCGGGCGGGCGGCCCATCAGAACCGCGATCGCATGTTCGCTTTGCGCACGCGACACGCCGGCGGCGATGAGCGCCGCCTGAGCGTTGAGCAACTGAGCCTGGGCAGTGATGACGTCGGACTTGGCGGCCGTCCCAGCGTTGTACTGGTTTTGCGTGATCGTGACCGAGCGCTTGTAATCTTCGATCGTCCTGGCGAGCAGATCCTCAAGCGAATCAGCCTGGCGAAGCGTCACATAGGCGAGCGCCGAGGGCCGATTGCGCAGCAAGCAACGCGTTTGCCAGAATGGCGGCGTTCGTCTGCGCGCCCGCCTGCTGCGGCTTCGATCTCGCGCCGGACCTGACCCCAGACGTCGAGGGTCCAGGCCCCTGTCGCTTCGGCGGTCAAATTCGTGCCGCCAGGCAAACCGCGCGTCGCCGAGCCAGTGCCGTTAATGGTCGGAAAGAGCCCGGCGCGCGCCTCGTTGATCAGCGCCAGGGCCTGCCGGAAATTCGCCTCGTCCGCCTTGATCGTCTGATTGGACACCGCGACGACCCGCATGAGCTGGTCAAGCTCCGGATCGTGAAAAACGGACCACCACGTCGCCTTTCGGCTCGTTTGCGCGCGGCGTGGCGATCTTCCAGCCCTTGATCTCCTTGAACTGCGGCGACACGATCGCCGCGGGGCGTTCGAAGTTGGGACCGACCGGCGCACACCCGGAGAACGCAATGCGCGGCGAAAAGGGGCGCCGCCCGTGCAAGGGCCAGAAGCTTGAGCGCGCGCCTTCTCGCCTCCTCGCCCGCCGAGCTGAGGCGTCATGAACGCGGCGACGACTCGCGGAGGCTCGCCAATCCTTATCCTTGCCCCCGTGACGCGGGCCAAGTCGTGAACGCACAAAGCGATAGTGAAGCTCCCCCTCCCGGCCGGCTTGCCTTGCCCAATCTCTTCTCGGCCGCCCTTTAGGCGCCATCCGGCTTCCCCGCGCAAGTCCCGGGCGGGAACGTTCACGAACACGTGTCGGTGCTTCAACGGGGCGCGCGACGGGACGACGCGTCTGAGAGCGTCGAGCGCAGCGACGACTGGCTCACGCGTGCTGATGCGACCGATGGGCGCCCCACCAGGCGAGCAATCCCAGAGCGATCAGCACGATTCCGATGAGAAAAATGAACAATCCGGCGTCGGCGAACCAAGCGACAAACGGCACCGCAAGCGCGAGGAAAGCGCCAGCGACGCAAAGCTTCCAGGTCCTCAAGTCCAGCCCGGAAATAAAAACCCCGAGCGCAAGCAGCGTCAGAAGAATGCTCCCCACTGCGTCATGCGTGACCAGGCCGTCCGCGTTGCTCACGTGGATGAGATACATCGCGACGAGCACCGCCGCCCATTGGCCAAACTGAATCGCCACCATTTCGAGCCGACTGCGACCCCGCGGCAAATGCGTCCAGCCTACGCAGACGCAGAGAAGGGCGGCGATCGGGGTCATGGTGACCCAATAGGTCGCCACTGATACGCCCAGCATGTTGGTCCAGGAAACCCCAACAATGCCGATGATGACGATGGCAAAATAGGGGAGTTCAGCCAGTAGGCTGATCCATTTTCTGGTCCCCCGAGCACGAGGCTCGGCGACGCCCCGGGAAGGCGCCGAACTCGCATCCGCCATTGCTCTAGTCCAGTCGCGCATGGGGCGCAGCGCCGCGCCCGTTCCCATTCTTATCACGCGGGCTGACAACGAAGCCAATCGGCAAAGCGTCAGTCGATTGTCATCGGTTCCGTCGGGACCTGACCGGCTAAGGCTTGCTTGAGCGCATTTTCCTTCGCATGGTCGAAGGACGTGCGGATCACAGTTCCCCCGACGCCCTTCAGGTCCTCGAGAACCTTGTCGGTCGTCATCTTGCGAATGAGGAGAAAGAGGCCGGCCGTGCCGGGCTTCAGCGCCTCGTTGGCCTGAGTCTTCATCTCCTGATCGTCGATGCCCACGTCCACGAGCGAACCGCCCAGCGCCCCCGACGCCGCGCCGACAGCTGCGCCCGCGAGCGGCATGAGAAAGAGCCAGCCGATCAGCATCCCCCACAAAGCCCCCGACATCGCGCCCGTCGCCGCCGGATGCATGAGCTGATTGAGCTTCACCCGGCCGTTGTCGTCACGGGTGGCGATGACAGCATCGTTGACCTCGATCAAATACTCCTTCTGCATGCCCAGGATCTTGTCGCGCACCTCCTCTGCCTTCTTTTCGTTCTCGAATGCTATGAAAACAAGATCGCTCATCATCGGCCTCCTGCCGCCCGCGAATTGGGGCCCCGTCTTTCTAAGACTGTTTTGCGACGATTTGGCGAGCGCACATATCTCGGCCCCGCCGGGGCGCTCCGCCATCCGAACGAAAGGGCGGCCTCGCTCTGGGGCTTCCGGCGCCCGCTCTCAGACGCCTCAGAGGGTCGGCTGCCTTGTCAGTTCCGCGCGCCGACGATCGCCCGCCAAAAGCCGCTATAGGCCAACTCAAAGCCCACGATCTGATAGTGGAGGTCGATGGCGTCCATCACCTCGTAGGCCGAGTTGTTGCAGATCGCAAAAATGATAAGCCCGTCCTTCGACACATGACGCCGCGCTTGGCGCAAGTAGGATTCCGTAATCTGCCCATTCGGATCGCAGAGGCTGTACCGCTCGATGTCGTTCTCCGGGTTCTTGTCGACCAAGGGCGTATTGAAAACGATGAGGTCGAAATCCTTCTCGTCGATTTTCTCGAACAGGTCGGACTGAAAAGCCGTCAAAGTGACGTTGTTCAGCTTGGCGTTCGCGATCGTCGCTTCAACGGCGATCGGCGAAATATCTGTCGCGACCGTTCTCGATGTCCAGTTGGCGGCCATAAACAGCGAGATGATGCCGCAGCCGCATCCGATTTCCAGCGTCTTGGCGATCAGGTTCGGATTCATCGCCTTGATGTTGCGAATGAAAAATTCTGAGCTTGAGTCCGGCAGCGGGTGGTAAACCCCGGCAGGCACGTCAACCACCAAGCCGTCGGCGAAGATGCGCTCAGGGACCGCTTGGCGCCGGACCAGCGCTTCATGGGCGGCGGCAATGTCGAATTGCGCCGTGCTAACCAAGTTGGAAATTCCGAGCTTCCGCAAAACAGAGGCACGCCGCGGCTCGATCCGCCGCTCGACATTGAGATAGCCGATATTCATATCGCCTCGCCTTCATGTTGGCGGCGCAAGACTCTGCCCAGCCGGCGGCGGATTCGACGCAACAGCGCCTCCGCCGCTTTAAGTCATACGACCAATTATCTGCTTTGTTTCAGGATTCGCGCCCGCGCTCGCTGTCGTGCCAATCGCGCAACAACCAATGCGACAGCGCAGTCAGCAGCAGATGAATTGTGATGCCCGCGACCGAAATCAAGAGCAGCGCGGCGAACATTCGCGGAATATTGAGACGAAAACCGGACTCTACGATGCGATACGCAAGTCCCGAACCCTGGCCGGCGGAGCCGGCGGCGATTTCCGCGACGATGGCGCCGATGAGCGCCAAGCCGCCGCTGATCCGGAGGCCGGCCAGAAAATAGGGAAGCGCCGAGGGCAGCCTGAGGAGCATGAACTGTTGCATGCGCGAGGCGCGATACATCTGGAACAGGTCGACCAGATTATGGTCGGCTGAGGACAGTCCGAGCGTCGTGTTGGCCAGCAGGGGGAAAAACGCCACCAGAAACGCGCACACCAGGACCGCTATGCCAGGCGAAAGATAGATCAGCAGCAGAGGCGCGATGGCGACGATCGGCGTCACCTGCATCGCGACGGCGAATGGATAGAACGCGCGCTCGACAAGTCGAGACTGCGCGAAAATAATCGCCAGCCCGACACTCCCGATGACCGCGATCCCGAGAGCCTTGAGCGTAATCGACAGCGTTACCCATAACGAGGCCGACAATGTCGACCAATCGGTGATGAGGGTGGAAATGATGAGGCTTGGCGCGGGCAAAAGGTAGGATGGCACGGCGAAGTACCGGACCAGTCCCTCCCAAGCAAACAGCCCCAGGCCCAACGTGATGGCCGGCACTGCATAGCCGACAAAGTCGTCCCTGGTCACGCCGCCCCGCTCTTGAGCATCGTAGGCGGCCGATCGCCCATCGCGACGTGAAGGGCCTCAGACGTCTGCACGCACATGTCGGCGTATTCTTTACACAGCCGAAAGCCCTCCTGGCGCGTCTCAGTCGGGGAATTCGACGTTAATTTCTGCCACCGCCCGCCCTGGCCGCGCCGCCATCACAACGATTCGGTCCGAAAGATAGACGCTCTCGAACACCGAATGCGTCACGAACACCACCGTCGCCCCAAGCGAGGTCCTGAGCGCCGCCAGATCGTCATTAAGCTTAAGGCGCGTGATCTCATCGAGCGCGGCAAATGGCTCGTCCATCAGCAGGACGGTCGGCCGCGTCACCAGGGCGCGGGCGATCGACACGCGCATCTTCATGCCCCCGGACAGTTGGCGCGGATAGGCCTTTGCGAAACCGGCGAGTCCAACCTGCTCGAGCGCCTCCTCGACGCGCGGCCGAGCCGCCTCCTTTGAAACGCCGGTAAGGCGAAGCGGCAGCCACACGTTGGTGAAAACATCGGACCATGGCGTCAGCGTCGGCTCCTGAAACACGAAGCCGAGCTCCGGACAATCCGAAACCCAAACGATCTCCCCACGCGTCGGCCCAGTAAGGCCCGCCAGCAATCGCAAAACTGTCGACTTTCCACAGCCCGACGGTCCAAGCAAGGAGAGAAACTCGCCAGCACGAATGTCGAGATTTAGACCCTCGAGAGCAGTGACTTGATTGGCGAAGACCTTGTGCACGCCTCGCAACGTCACGAGCGGCGGCGGGACTACGCGGATCGCCGGTTCGTTCGTCGTGAGAGTTGCCATCTTGTTCATGATGCGAACCCGTCGTTCCGTCGCGTCCATTCGGTTCGCGACATCCTCCCGATGTGCTGCAAGTCGCGTGCCGTAAGCATTCTCGCCTGCCGCAAGGACTCCCGCCTTGCCTTTCGCTGTCTACCTGCGTCCCTCCAAGGTCACCCTCGGGTTCGACCACTCAGTCCGCCTGAAACACGGACATCATAGACATTACTTTTGCCGCCAAACAACAGGTAATGCGAGAACAAGTTAAGTACAAGTGCCCAGAATTTGCTGCATTGCGGCACCAGTCAACGGCGCTGACGCCACCGTTGTTGACGGCGGACGGCGCGACATGCCATTCGCCTGAACCAACGCCGCGCCCCGCCACAAGCTCCTAGAATCCGGTCGCAATTCAACGCAGTCGCGGCCATTTCGTTCCGTCGCTCAAGGTCTGTGCCATGGCCAAGGACTACGTCGCCGCCAATCTCGAAGCGCCGGCTCTCGATCATCTCTTTCCGAACATGATCGAGGCGGACAAAAGCGCCTCGACCTGGCCCTATTTTCGCAAACAGATCGACCATCCGTTCCGCGTCGATCGACGCAATCCGACGGTCGGCTTCATCAATCGCGACGAAGCTTCCATCCTCTACGCCAACGCGCGGGCGTTCAAAGGGCGGAGCGGAATCGAGATCGGCGCGTGGCGCGGCTGGTCGACCGTCCATCTCGTCGCCTCCGGCATTGCGCCGCTCCATGTCATTGAGCCTCTGCTGGCCGATGCGGACTGGCGGCGCGAATTCGAACAGGCAATCCGCGGGGCCGGCGGTGGCTCGACGACCATTCTCGTTCCCGAATCGAGCCCAAAAGCGGTGGTCCGTTTGGGCGAAGCAGGCGCGCGATGGTCTTTCGCTTTCATCGACGGCGACCACGACGGAGGCGCGCCGACCCAGGATGCGCTTGCTTGCGAGCCTTACCTCGAAACAACCGCAATGGTCGTCTTTCATGACTTGGTGTCGCCCCATGTGGCGGCGGGCTTGCGTGCGTTAGCGGCGAAAGGCTGGAACGTCATGGCCTACCAGACAGCGCAGATGATGGGCGTCGCATGGCGGGGAACGATCCAGCCCGTGGCGCATAGCCCGGACCCCTCGCAGCATTGGGCAGTTCCCCCCCATTTGGAGGGGATTCCCATATCCGGCGTCAGCGCGACCTGAAGCGCTCATCGAAGCGGAGAAGGAGAAGAACGATGCGTCACAACCTCCTTGCCATGACCCTTGGGGTGGCCCTGACCGCGTCGGTGTGCCTTGCGGTTCCGGCTTCAGCCGACGATGCCCAGATCGCGCGCGGGCGCTTTCTCGTAACGATCGCCGGCTGCTCGGACTGCCACACGCCCGGCGCCCTGCTCGGCTCGCCCG
Organism: uncultured Alphaproteobacteria bacterium; assembly: GCA_963756955.1. Lineage (GTDB taxonomy): Bacteria > Pseudomonadota > Alphaproteobacteria > Rhizobiales > Beijerinckiaceae > Roseiarcus. The sequence continues at coordinate 17,535 of CAVWPU010000010.1, read as the reverse complement.
ACATGAAGCGTTACCTCGGCGGATCCGATGTCGGCTTCGCAATTCCCGGCGCCGGCGTCTTCGTGGGAGAAAATCTCACCCCGGACAAAGATACCGGTCTCGGCAAGTGGACGGACGGCCAGATTATCGCAGCGTTCCGCACCGGCAAAACGCCGGAAGGACGCGACCTCAGCCCCGTCATGCCTTATCCGGCGCTGTCGCACCTCTCAGACGAGGATGCGCAGGCGATCGTCGCGTTTCTCAGGAGCCTTCCAGCGGTCAGCAACGAGGTCAAGAATTTCGGCCCCAACGACAAAGTGACGATCAACGTCTCCGCGGTCCTGCCGCCCGATGTCTACAACGCGCTGCCGGCGCCGAAGAAATAGCGCCGGGCGGCCGCGCACGACTGCGGTCACTTCGGACGCAACTCGAGGCCGACGCCCTTGTTGACGAACTGGAGCGTGTAGGCCTTCTTGTAGTCGATGCCCGCCTTGACCACGCCGGCCTTCACCATCTCATTGTAGAAACCGCTCCAGCGCTCGTCGGTCATCGCGCCGACTCCGAGTTTGAGCGCGTCGCCCGGAATCGACGATGCCGTATTCCTTCATTTTCCCGATCGAGAAGGCGATCTCGTCGTCCGTGATTTCCGGATTCTCCCGTTTGATCGCCTCATTGGCCTTGGCATTGTCGCCGTAGAGATAGTGGTACCAGCCGATGGTGGAGGCGTCGACGAAGCGCTGCACGATATCGGGATGCTTCTCCAGAAGATCGCGGCGGGTCTCGACCAGCGTCGAATAGGTCGAATAGCCATAATCGGCGAGCAGGAAGACGTTGGGCTTGAAGCCGCCCTGCTTCGCGACCTCGAGCGGCTCCGAGGTCAGATAGCCCTGCTGGATCGAATGCGGCTCGGCGATGAACGGCGCCGAATTGAAATTGTAGGGCTTGATGTTCTCGTCCTTGAAGCCGTAGGCGAGCCGCATCCAGGCCCAGAACGTGTTGACCGCGCCGGAGCTGACAAACGCCGGATTCGCCGCCGGAAGGTCCTGCCATTTGTCGAGGCCGACGCCGGGATGCGACATGAAGATTTGCGGATTTTTCTGGAAGTGGGCGGCGACGGCGATGGTGGGGATGTTGTTCTCCACGGCCAGGAAATCGCCGATCATGTCGCCGCCCATGAAGAATTCGATCTTGCCGGCGATCAGGAGCATGCCGCCGTTCGACATCGGGCCGCCCTGGAGAATCGTGACGTCGAGCCCATATTTCGCGTAAGTGCCGTCGACGAGCGCCTGATAATAGCCGCCAGCCTCGGGATCGGCGACCCAGTTGGTGCCGAACGTTACCTTGTCCAGGGCAAAGGCCGGTCCGGCGAACGTGATCGCCCCAGCCAACGCCGCCATCATCGCAACGCGCATTCGAATCCCTCCCGCCGTCCAGTGTTATCGGGCGCCCCAGCGAGCGCGCCACCTGCCGCGGAGGCCACCATAGGGGCCGAAATTCCTAGCGTCGAATACATTTTTCAACGTGCCCTGCGAGGTGATTCCTCAAAGCAAGACCCACGCCAAAAGCTTTACCTTTCGCCTCGCCTCGCCTATGCGCCCCCATCCCCATGAACCGGAGCCGACCATCGCATGCGCTTATGGATCAAGGACCCGCTCGCCATCCTCGCCCCCGGTTCCGAGCGCGGGATTGTGGTCGAAGGCAGTGAGATCGTCGAATGCGTCGGGCGCGGCCAATCGCCCTCGATTCCTCCCGACACGACGTTCAACGCCTCGCGCCATGTCGTGCTGCCGGGCCTCGTCAACGCCCATCATCATTTCTACCAGACGCTGACCCGCGCCCACCCCGCAGGCTTCGGCAAGGAGCTCATTCCCTGGCTCGTCTCGATGGAGCGGGTCTGGGACCGCATGACGCCTGAGGCTCTGCGCGTCGCCGTCCGGATGGCGCTCGTCGAACTGATGCTCTCCGGCTGCACGACCGCGGCCGACCATCACAACCTCTTTCCGCCGAGCCTTAAGAACGCCATCGACATCGAGGTTGAAGAAGCGACAAAGCTTGGGCTGCGCATGACGGTCACGCGCGGGTCGATGGGCATTTCCGAGAAGGATGGCGGCTTGCAGCCCGACTCGATCGTCCAGGATTCGGAGACGATCCTCGAGGACAGCGAGCGCGTCTTGCGCCTCTATCACGACAAGAAGCCCGGCGCGATGATCCGCGTCGCGCTCGCGCCCTGCTCGCCGCTCGCGGTGCCCAAGCGCGTGATGGAGGGATCGGCCGAGCTCGCCGAACGCTACGATTGCCGGCTGCACACCCATCTCTGCCAGTCGCTCGACGAGGACGTCTACGCCGTCCAGGCGTTCGGCATGCGCTCGGTCGATCTTCTCGAAGCAGCGGGGTGGATGAGCCCCCGCGCCTGGGTCGCGCACGGCATCCATTTCAACGCGGGCGAGATCGAGCGCTTAGGGAAGGCAGGCGTCAGCGTGTGCCATTGCGCCGCGTCCGACATGGCGTTCGGCATGGGCGTCTGCCCGACCAAGGAGCTCCAGGCGGCGGGCGTCGCCATCGGCCTCGGCGTCGACGGCTCGGCCTCGAACGATTCGTCGAACATGATGGAGGCCGTGCGCCATTCGCTGATGCTGCAGCGCCTGAGCTACGGGCCCGTCGGCGGTGACCCCCTACGATGCGCTGCGCTGGGCGACGGAAGGCTCGGCGCATTGCCTCGGGCGCGACGACATCGGCGCGATCGGGGTCGGCAAGCAGGCCGACCTCGCGCTCTACACGCTCGACGAGCCGCGCTTTAGCGGCGCCCAAGACCCGATCGCCGCGCTCGCGCTCTGCGGGGCGCACCGGGCCGACCGGGTGATGGTCGCTGGGGCCTGGCGGGTCATCGACGGCCAGCCCGAGGGTGTTGACCTGGCCGCCCTCATCGCCAAGCACAAGGCGGCCGCCCGCGCCTTCGCCTGAAGGGGGCGCCGCCGACACAACCGAGCGCGCGACCGCGTCGCAAATATGCGTCAATAAACGCCAGTAAACGCTAGTAAACGCAAATAAAAATGCTTTCTTTTACTTGCGTTTATTTTTTCGAATCGAGCTTTTTCAATGGGTTACGGCCGATTCAAACAAAAAATTTCCCCTCTCAGGCCCCCCGCCAAGCCGTCAGGTCGCTTTCATCCTCCTTCTCAATATCCAAGCGCGAGGGCTCCGGGTCGGCGCGCCGTGAGTCCGGCCAATAGAAATTGGTAACATAGGATTTTGGTTTTCGCAAGAAATTGCTGGCTCTTATAGCGTTAGCTATGGGCGTAGGCTCGGATTCTGTTTTTCGTCATGGCCGGGCTCGACCCGGCCATCCACCGAGAACATTGCAGCCTCGTCGTAAACCTCTGGACTGACGAGAGTTGAGCGGGCGAGAGGTTTGTGGCGGCGCCGCGTGGATGGCCGGGTCGAGCCCGGCCACGACGGCATTACCGATATTCAACCCGGGACCCATAGCTAACGCCATAAGAGCCCGATTGGACGTTAAAATTTCGGAGCGCCCGGCCAGGCGCGCGACGACCATGGCCAGCATCCGTCTCTCGCTCGTTTGAAAAGCCGCCCCTGACGGGTTCAAGGCCAAGATGCGCGCCGAGGGTCTGAGGGCTTCCTTTGGGGTCCTTCTCCTCGCGGGAGAAGGTGGCGCGGAGCGCCGGATGAGGGGACCGGCGCGGGACGAGTCCGGCCGAGGCCATGACAGCCCCAGACCTCTCCCCCTTCTCCCGACGGAAGAAGGCGGAGTCGTCGGGGCGTCGACAGACGCGCCGCGGGAAAGACGCTTGCGCCTCGGGCTAGGCTGGCCGGCTGAGCCCATATTGCACAGCAGCTTCGATTTGCCGGGCGAACGCCTCGCTGTCTCCCTCCTCGGCAATGCCAAGAAGCGCGCGCTGATAGGCGTCGCCGAGCGCCAGCGCCACGACCTCGCCCGCGATATGCTTCGACCGATCGGCCGACGCTCCGTCCGTTTCGAGCGCTTCCGCTATGCGTCGCCGAATCACGCGCACGCCCGACCGATCGAAGACGCGAGACAGTTCCGGAAAACGCCAGCCGTCGGCGACGATTAGTCGATAGAGCGCCAAAAAATCCGGCTCGATCAGTCCCGAGGCGAAGGCGCTGAGTTCGCCCGCGAGCCTCATCGCGACGGGTTTATCCGGGTCAGCCGTGGGCGCCTTCTCGAGGCGCTCGCGCATATCTGCGCACATGGCGATGACCAGCCCCTCGAACAAAGCTTCCTTGCTGGGAAAGTGCCGATAAAGGGTCATCTTGGCGATCCCCCCTTCGGCCGCGACCCGGTCGAGCGTCGTCCCCCCTAACCCGTCTCTCAGCATGATTGGCCGGGCGGCCCGCAGGATGGCGGCGCGCGTCTCCGCCATGCGCAGCCGGCGCGGATCGTCCTCTCGCCACTTTCTCGAACTTGGGGCTTGCATGCGATACGGTTTCGTCTTAGATGATTGATACGATACGATTGTGTATCGCCTTATAGCCGCGGAGGTCTATCGTGCGCAACCCAATCGATCTCGCCCCTCTGTTCGCCGACATCACGAACAATCCCGATTCCATGCCGATGGGCGCCATTCCGATGCCACAGGGAGCAGCGCAATGACCGTCGCCCTCGTTCTGAACATCATCACCGCTCTGGCGTTCGCCGTCGCGGGGTTCGTCAACCTCTTCAACGTTGGCGACTCGGAATCCAATTTCCAGCGCTGGGGCTACCCCCGAGGCTGGCGCTTCGTGACCGCGGCTCTCGAGATTGCGGGCGCGGCGGCTCTGCTGTTTCCACCTACGCGTCTCATCGCGCTGGTCGGACTTTCGTTTCTGATGGTGGCCGTGCTCGTGACGCTCGTGAGGGGGCGGGAGGGACCCTCCGCACCTCATACCGGCGGTCGGCTTTTTCGGCGTCCTCTTGGCGAACGCCGCGCTCGGGTGACTCGCCAGGGAAGTCCAGAAGGCCGGAGGGCTCGCGCCTTCCTCGCGACAGACCCTCAGCCCCGCGCCTACCGGCTGTACCCCGGCCAGCCAAAATGAGTGTGGAACTGTTCCTCGCTGACCTCGTCGGCCATCGCCAGCGGGTCCCAGACCGGCGCTGACCGCACCTGGTCGCGGGTGACGTTCATATTGATGCGCTCGCCGAACCAGTCGATGGCCTTCACCGCATAAGGCGCAAGCTGCACAACCTTGCCCGGCCACCAGTTGCGCGTGGCGATGACAAGATAGCGGATCTCCCAATTGGCGTCGTCGGCGAGCACGTTCTCAATGTGGCCGATGTCGCCGTCCACGGCGTGAACGGCATAGCCCTTGAACTCGGCCACGCTATGCAGGTGATCGGCGCCGTCGAGCGGCGGGGTCTGAGCCTCGACGCTGCGCCGCGCCGCGTCCTCGACAATCTGCGGTTCCGCATTGGGCAAGCTGCCGCCGCCAAAATGCGACAATCCCCAATAGGGATCCGAGCCATAATAATCGTAGAGGAGCGATTCCATATCCCTCGTCACTGGCTCGTCTTCGTGGGCGTGAGGGCCGGCCTCGATCTGCGCTCTCGTCAGATTGACGGTGAGCTGTGAGCGTCGCCGGCGAGCTCATCATCGGGAGACTGGACTGTTGGCGGCAGCGTGAGCGGAGCGATCGCGGAAGGGTGGATGAACACCCGGCGGCGGCCGGCAAGCCAGGGGCCGGCTTCGACCGCCATCCAGCGAATCTTCCAGGTCTGATCGTCGAACAGGAAGTCCTTGACGACACCGACCTCGCCGTCGCTCGCCTCGACCTGGGCGCCTTCAAGACCACTTACAGCGAACAGCATGGTCCCTCCCTCCTCGCGCGCGCTCGGGTCGGCGGCGCGCCCAGGCGTCCACGCACACTCTGCGCCGTTGAGAGTCCCGCGACAAGCCGCGTTCCGCAGAGCCTGCGGTCAGCCTGTGGTCGACAAGCGCGCCCTCACGGGCTAGGGGGTGCATGTTGCCGCCGTGCACATAGACATAGCGGCCGGGAGGACATTTGGAGACCCTGGTTTCGATCGTCGGCGGCGTCGGCCTTTTTCTTCTCGGCATGGCGGTGATGACCGACGGGCTCAAGGCGCTCGCCGGCACGGCTCTCAAGACAGTGATGGAGAAGGCGGCGGCGACCCCGCTGCTCGGCACGTTCTGGGGCGCGGTGATCACCCTTATCGTGCAGTCGTCGAGCGCCACCACGATGACCACGATCGGCCTGGTCAGCGCGGGGCTTTTGACCTTCCCGCAGGGCTTGAGCCTGGTTTTCGGCGCCAATATCGGCACCACCGGCACCGGGTGGCTGGTGGCGGCGTTCGGGGTCCGGATCTCGCTCACCGCCGCCGCTCTGCCGATCGTTTTTGTCGGCGCTTTGCTCAAGGTGGTCGGTCGAGGCCGATTGGCGGCGGCGGGCTCGGCAATTGCCGGCTTCGCTTTGATCCTGGTCGGGCTTGTCGACGCTTCAGCAGGGCATGGGCGGGCTTGCCGAATTGTTGCACCCGTCGGACCTGCCGACGATCACCAACGCCGCCGGCGCCATCAATCTCGCCGGCATGGCCAACGTGCTGCTGCTGGTGGTGGTCGGGGCGTTGATGACGACCGTCATGCAGTCCTCGACCGCCTCGATCGCAGTGACGCTCTCGGCGCTCTATGCCGGCGCGGTCGGACTCGATCAGGCTTTGGCTTTGGTGATCGGGCAGAACATCGGCACGGCGACGAGTTCGGCGGTCGCGGCGATCGGCGCCTCGAGCACCGCCAAGCGTCTGGCCACGGCCTATATCGCTTTCAAGCTGGTGGCGGCGTTGATCGCGATTGCGCTCTTTCCGTTTGTGACGCCGCTGATCGTGCGGACCGCGCAGACGATCGATCCGACCACCCTGCTCGCCGCCTATCATACGGCCTATAACGTGATCGGCGTCGCGGTCCTCTTGCCGCTGATGGGCCCGTTCACGCGGGCAATCGAGCGCCTCGTGCCGGAACGCGGCTCCGTCTTTACGAAATACCTCGATCCGGCCGCGCTTCGCTCGCCCATGGTCGCGGTCGAGGCGGTGCGCCGCACGGTCGAGCGCGCGCTCGAAACGCTTTGCGTCGCGACCGCAACCGGCCTCGAAGGCGCGACCGCGGGCGCCACGGTGCGCCCGACCATCGATGACGCAACATGGGTTCAGGCGTCGGACGGCGTGCGCGCGGCGAGCGAATTTCTGTCGCAAGTCGGACCCGCCGCCTTCCGAGGAAGGTCATGCCTGGTTCACAAGCACGGTGCATGCTCTCGATCATTCGAACCGGCTTGCCGAAGTGGTCGGCGCCATGGCCAAAACAGGCGTTGCGACTGACGGGCCGGAGGAGCTGAGCGCCGCGGCTTTGTGCGCGCAATCGATGCGTGACGCGGCCGGAGCCGCCGCTGGTCTTGCGGTCGCGTCCGGACCGGGCCACGGGACGCATGACGAACTGGCTCAAAAGATCGCCGGCGCGAAGATCCCGATCGCCGCACGTCCGCAAGCCCGTGCTGATGTGGCCGCCGATCTCGCGCGCGCCGCCAAGGCGCTGGCCGACCTTCGGGCCACACATCGCAGCGCCACGCTCGACATGGTCGCATCGGGCAAGGTCACCGCGAGCCAAGCGATGGCGCGCGTCGACGCGGTCGCGCTCATGAGCCGGCTCGCGCATCACGCCTGGCGCGCCGTCGCGCATCTCGAGCGCGCCGCCGCGTCTCGCATGGAACTCGAACAATGAACCCGACAGAACAGACGGCCTGGCACGCGCTGAGCGCCGACGAGGCGGTCGAGCGGCTCAAGACGAGCGTGAAGGCGGGCCTGAGCGACGCCGAAGCCACGAGCCGCCGAGCGCGCTACGGCCTCAACGTTCTGCCGGCGGCAAAGAAGCGCGGTCCGCTGATGCGCTTCCTGCAGCAGTTCAACAGCGTCCTCGTCTATGTCCTGCTCGCCGCGGGCTTCGTCAAGGCGATGTTGGGCCTGTGGGTCGACTCGTCGATCATTCTCGCCGTTGTCATCGTCAATGGATTGCTCGGATTCCTTCAGGAAGGTCGGGCGGAGAAGTCGCTCGATTCGATCCGCAACATGCTGTCCTCGGAGGCGAGAACCTTGCGCAACGGGCGCACGGCCATGATCCCGGCGGAGACGCTCGTGCCGGGGGACATCGTGTTCCTCGAATCCGGCGACAAAATTCCGGCCGACGTGCGCCTGGTCGAGGTCAAGAACCTCAGGACCGAAGAGGCGGCGCTCACCGGCGAATCGGTGCCGTCGGACAAATCGATCGCGCCTGTCCAGGACAAGGCGACGGTCGGCGACCGCTCGGGCATGGCCTATTCCGGAACGCTGGTGGTCTCCGGCCGCGCGACCGGAATCGTGGTCGGCACGGGCAGCGACACCGAGCTCGGGCGCATCAATCAAATGCTTGCGGGCGTCAGCGAGCTGGAGACGCCGCTGCTGCTGCAAATCAAGAAGTTCGGGTATGCGATCACGGCCATCATTCTGATCATAAGCGCCGTCACTTTCGTCTACGGCCATCTCATCCGGGACATTCCGTTCGTGAAAATGTTCCAGGCGGCGACGGGCATCGCCGTCTCGATGATCCCGGAAGGGCTTCCGGCTCTCATCACCATCACTCTGGCGATCGGCGTGCAGCGCATGGCGGCCCGCAACGCCATCGTTCGGCGCCTGCCCGCGGTCGAAACGCTGGGCGCGGTGGCGCGAATCTGCTCCGACAAAACGGGCACGCTGACGCTGATGGAAATGATGGTGGTTTCGGCCGCGATCACGAGCGGCACGCTCCAGGTCACCGGCCAAGGCTACGCCAACGAAGGCGAGGCGCTCAAGGATGGCGCGCCGGTCGGCAAGGATCCTGTGCTCGAGCTTATGGGGCGGGTGTCCGCGCTCTGCAACGACGCCGAGCTGCGCAACGAGGACGGCGTCTGGAAAGTGGAGGGCGATCCAACCGAGGGGGCGCTCTATCCCTTCGCGGCGAAGCTTGGCGTCGAGCGGGAGAAGGCGCGCGCCGCCTATCCGCGCCTCGACGTCATCCCGTTCGAATCGGATCACCAGTTCATGGCGACCCTCAACAGCACGCCCGAGGGCGGCGAGATCCTGCTGGTCAAGGGCGCGCCGGAGGTCGATCCTCGACCATTGCGACCGGCAGGAGGACGCTTCCGGCCAACGGCCGCTGGATCGCGCCTATTTCGACCAGGCGTCCGACACGTTCGCCGCGCAAGGCGAGCGCGTGCTGGCGCTGGCGTGGCTGCCCGATCCGGGCCTCAAGACCGGAAGCTTGAGCCCGGCCGATCTGCCGAAGAACCTCATTCTGCTCGGCCTTGTCGGTCTCCTCGATCCGCCGCGCAAGGAAGCGATCGAGGCGGTCAAGGAATGCCACGCCGGCGGCATCCGGGTGACGATGATCACCGGCGACCACAAGATCACCGCGGCGGCGATCGCCAAGATGCTCGATATCGGCGACGGCAAGACCGCGGTCACCGGCGCCGAAGTCGCCGAGATGGACATGGCGACGCTTCAGGAGACGGTGCGCGAACGTCGATGTGTTCGCCCGCGCAAGCCCGGAGCACAAACTGCGCCTGGTCAAGGCGATCCAGGCCAACAAGCAGATCGTGGCCATGACCGGCGACGGGGTCAACGACGCCCCGGCGCTGAAGAAGGCCGACATCGGCGTGGCCATGGGAATCAAGGGCACCGAGGTCACCAAGGAAGCGGCCGAGATGGTGCTGACCGACGACAACTTCGCCTCGATCACGGCGGCGGTGAAGGAGGGACGGACCGTCTACAACAACATCGAAAAGGCGATCCTGTTCATGCTGCCGACCAACGTCGCCCAGGCGCTGGTCATCCTGGTCGCGATCTTCATGGGCTTCACCGCGCCGATCACCGCGCCGCAAATTCTCTGGGTCAACATGGTGACCTCGGTCGCGCTCGGGCTCGTCATCTCGTTCGAGCCGCATGAGCGCGATGTGATGAGGCGGCCGCCGCGCGCGGTCGACCGTCCGATCCTCGACGCGTTCGGCATATGGCGCGTCGTGTTCGTCGGAACTGCGCTCCTGCTTCTGACCCTTTGGGCGTTCTTCTGGATGAAGTCGCTGGACGCCTCCGACGCGCTGGCGCGGACGGTTGCGGTCAACACGCTCGTGATCGGTCAGGTCTTCTATCTCCTGAACAGCCGGTTCCGAGATCGAACTCCTCGCTGTCTCCTGCGGCCCTTCTCGGCAATCGCTACTTGCCGGCGGGCATCGCAGCCGTCGTGGTCCTCCAATTGCTTTACACCTACGCGCCGCCGTTGAGGAGCTGTTCGAGACGGAGGGGCTACCCCTTCGACGTCTGGCCTTGGCTCTTCCTTGGCGGCCTGATCTTCTTCCTCGTCGTCGAGGTCGAGAAGGCGATCATCCGCGCCATCCGTTCGCGCGAGCCCTCCGGTGGAAGCGTCCTTGTCCGCCTGACGCGGCGATGACGTCATTGCGAGGAGCCTACGCGACGGGCGTCTCTCGACGCCCCGTCGCTCGCGATGGCGACTCCTCGGTTCAACGCTCTCGCATCATGCGCTAGGAAGGCGCTCGGACCTCAGACAGCGCGGGGTTCAACGAAACAGGACGAAAGCACCAACCCGATGAACGCGCCCGATGCGATGAAGCCCCGAATGCGGCCGTTTCTCCCGGCGACGGCGGATTTTCACGAGCGGCAAAGATTCAGCCCGCGAATTTCTCGAGCGCTGCCTCGCCGAGCTCGAGGCCTGGGAGCCGAAGATCGGCGCCTTCGTGACGCTCAATCTCGCCGCCGCCAGGACAGCGGCGGATCGCTCGACCGAGCGCTGGCGAGCGGGCAAGCCGCTCTCGCCGATCGACGGCATGCCGATCGGAATCAAGGACATCATCGAAACCATCGATATGGCCGACCGAGAACGGTTCGCCGCTGTTCGCCGGCTTCCGTAGCGAGCGCGACGCAGCGAGCGTCGCGGCGCTGCGCGAGGCGGGCGCGGTGATCGTCGGCAAGACGGTGACGACCGAGTTCGCATGGATGCAGCCGCGCGGGACCCGCAATCCATGGGACCTCACCCGCACGCCCGGCGGCTCCAGCAGCGGTTCGGCCGCGGCCGTCGCGGTGGGCGCGATCAGCGTTGGGATCGGCACGCAAGTGTTCGGCTCGATCGTGCGGCCGGCGAGCTTCTGCGGCTGCTTCGGCTTCAAGCCGACGGTCGGCGCGATCAATCGCGGCGGCAGCCATGACGCGCTTTCCCAGAGCACGCACGGGCCGCTCGCCGCGAGCTTGGCCGAAGCGTGGCAAGTCGCCTACGAGATCTCCCAGCGCGCGGGCGGAGACCCTGGCTTTCCGGGCCTCTATGGTCCGCCGACCTGCCCTGCGCCGTCCAAGCCGCGCCGCCTTGCGGTTCTGGAAACCGACGGCTGGGGATGGCGACATCGGCGGCAAAGGAAGCGTTTGGCGGAAGCGTCGGCGAAACTCAAATCAGCGGGCGTCGCGCTGGTCTCGCGCCATGACAATGAAAAGATCGCGGCGGTCGAAGACGCGATCCAGGGCGGGCGGGAACTCTCCGCAAACATCATCGCCTGGGAGTCGCGCTGGCCGCTCAACACCTACCGCGCGCGTGACGCGAGCAAGCTCAGCCAGCCGATGCTCGAGCTCGCCGCGCGGGCGCGAGGCGCTCACTCTCGACGACTATCGCCGCGACATCAGGGAACGCGACAGGCGGCGCGCCGTCTATCAAGCGCTGGCGGGGGAATTCGACGCTTGCCTGACCTTGTCCGCGCCGGGCGCGGCCCCGGTCGGCCTCGGCTCGACAGGCGACGCGGCCTTCGTCATTCCGGGATCGATGCTCGGCGTTCCGGCGATCTCGCTTCCCGTGCTTCAGGACGGCGGCCTGCCGCTCGGGCTTCAGTTGCTCGGCTTCGCCAATGCGGACGCGGCGCTCTTTTCGACCGCGGGCGGGCGTGCTGGCGTTGTTGCAGACGAGGCGGACCTTCGGGCTGCCGATGCAGGCCGTATCCTCCACGAACCGCAGGCCCTTGAGCGAGGCCACGTCGTCATAAGCGCCCTTGGTCGAGCGCTTGGGCAGCTTGACCTTGGCCCGCGGCGCGTCCTTGTGAGGGATGACTTTGAGCAGGTGGCGGATGCACATTGAGCCGCGCCCGCTTCTTGTCGTCGGACGGGACGATGATCCAGGGCGCGAAATCCGTGTCGGTCGCCTTGAGCATGATGTCGCGCGCCCGCGAATACTCGTACCACTTGCCGCGCGAGGAGAGGTCCATCGGGCTCAGCTTCCACTGGCGCAGCGGATCCTTGATGCGGGCCTCGAAACGGCGCTCCTGTTCCTCGTCGCTGACTTCGAGCCAGAACTTCACGAGAAAGATGCCGTCGTCGACGATCGCATGCTCGAATTGCGGGCAGAGCGACGAGGAAGCGGCTGTGCTGCGCCTCGGTGCAGAAGCCCATCACATATTCGACGCCGGCCCGATTGTACCAGCTGCGGTCGAAGATCACGATTTCGCCCGCGGCCGGAAGATGCGGCACGTAGCGCTGCAGTAGAGCTGCGACTTCTCGCGGTCGGACGGCGCGGGCAGCGCCACGACCCGGAACACCCGCGGGCTCACCCGCTCGGTGATCGCCTTGATCGTCCCGCCCTTGCCGGCGGCGTCGCGTCCCTCGAACACGACGACGACGCGCAAGCCCTTGTGCTTGACCCATTCCTGCAGCGCGCAGAGCTCGACCTGCAATTCGCGCAGCGCCTTCTCGTAGTCCTTGCGCGCCATTGGCTCTCGCGCGCCGTTCATGGGCGGCCCGCTTCGTTCGCTGCGGCGGTCTTCGCTGAGCGCCCCCGCTGACATGGTCTTGGCCAATTCGCTGCCTCCTCCCGCTGTTTCTTTGGACCGGCGTCGCGATGGGCGTCAATGCAGCGGCTGATGACCGGTTTCGTCGCCACGCGCCGCTAGGAACCCAGAGAAATTTTTTCCTAACCCCCGTCCCTGGCCAGGAACAAACCGACAGAGCGGGCGTTCCTGAAATGTGGCGCACGTCGCCAGCCTTGCCGTCAATGGGTCACACTATGTCCCCGATCCTGCCGATTTCATTTGTCGCGACGCTGCTCTGTGTTCTCGTCGCGATCGACTGGGCGTTGTACCAGCAGATCCTTTTCGTGGGCGCGGCCCTTTCGGCGACGGTGTGGGTCTGTTCGCTCGAAGCCTGGAGCTGCCAGGAAGCGCCGGTGAGGAGCGACGACGAGCACGGCCGTTAACATCCGGCAGGTTCGAACCCTCGACTTAAAACGCTTCCCCGCCGTCGACGGTCAGCACCTGGCCGAGGATGTGGCGCGCGCGGTCGCTGCATAGAAACAGGACGGCGTCGGCGATGTCGTCGCCGTCGGCGATGCGGCCGGCCGGGATTGCGCGCAAGCACGGCCTTCTCGTCGAGCCGGCCGGTCCGTAAGTCCTCCAGCACCCCCTCCGTCGCGACATGGCCAGGCGCGACCGCGTTGACGCGCAGCCCCTTCCCCGCCCATTCGACCGCCATCGATCGGGTCAAGCTGTCGAGCGCCGCCTTCGACGCCGAATAAAGGCCAAGGCCCGGCGCAGGCCGTCCGGCGGCGATGCTGCTGACGTTGACGATCGCGCCGCCGCGCTTGTGATCGATCGCCCAGCGCGCGAAGGCCGCGCGCCGCATTGAGCGGGCCGATGGCGTTGACGGCGAAAAATCGGGCCGCCTCGGCCGCGTCCGCGTCGATCAGCGGCAGAACGGCGAACAAAGCCGCGTTGTTGACGAGGATGTCGACCGCGCCAAAGCGGTCGACCGCCGTCGCGATCATTCGCTCGCAATCGGCGGCCTCGGCGACGTCGGCCGGCGATCGGTCAAGACCGGCGCGCCCGCATTCCTCCTCGATCGCCGCGGCCGCGCGGGCCAGCGTCTCCTGGGTCCGCCCGGCGATCGCGACCCGCGCGCCCGTGTCGGGCGAAGGCGCGGGCGATCGCATAGCCGATCCCCGCGCCGCCGCCGGTGACGATCGCGACCTTGCCCTCGAACTCGCAGGGGAGCGGGAATTGTCAGGCCATCGACTGGAAGCGGCGCGCGAGCGCGCTGATGTGCTTCGCCGTCTCGATGTCGAGATCGGTGATCTTCATGCCCGCGTCATGCGTGCAGAACGAGAACGTCAGGATGTTGTAGGAATTGTGGAACTCGGGATGATGGTTCATCACCTCCGCCTGGATGGCGATTTCGACGATGAAGGCGATCGCGTCGCGAAAGGTCTTGAGCTCGAACCTGGCCTCGATATTGGGCGCCTTCAGCGACCAGTCCGGCAGTTCGGCCAGCGCCGACCGGATCTCGGCGTCGCTCAGAATCTTGTAATTCGCCATGAGTTTGCCTCCTTAACTCACTGAGCCGGGCCGGTCGGGTTCGCGACGCTCGGCTGGTCAAGCTGAAGGATCGCCTGTTCGAGCGGCGCCGGCGAGACGCGGATCGAGCTGGTGTAGGGCTGGCTGAACTCGAGGATCAGAAAGATCGCAAGCCCGATCGACGCGCTGCCCAGGACGAGCATCGCAACCGACATCGGGCTCAATTTCGACAAAAGCCCCATGCTGGCGAACAGGAGGGACGCCCAGAACGTCACGGCGTAGATCAAGGGCCAGGGGATCGGGGTCGCCGCCTGCAGCGACATGAGGAGCCGCTGCTCGCCGATGAATGCGTAGTTCGCGCGCGCGGCGGTGAGCAGGCTTGTCTGCGCGGGCGTCTTGGGCGTCGAGGCCATCGAGAAACTTGTTCAGGCTGCCCATGGCCTTGTAGGAGGCCTCATAGGCCGCGGCGCGCGAGGTGTCGTCGCCCCAGAACTGTTCGTGCGCCCAGACGAGATCGGTCCTCAAGATGCTGCGCGCCTCATCCGCCTCGGGCCCGTACTGGCGCATTTCGAGATCGAACTCGAGCGCGCGCGCCACGAGCGTCTGCAGCTCCGTCTGCTGGGTGCTGTAGACGCCGTAGGCCGTCCAGATGAGGAGGCCGTTGACCAGCACGAGCAGGAGCGTGAGCTGCCCGACGACGCCGCCGATCATGTCGCGGGCCTTGTCCATCGTGTAGCGCTCCGGGAGGACGCGCTGAAGCACGAGGCCGATGAGGCCGCCCGCGACGATGACGCCGGTGACAACGAGCGAGATGGCGAGCGAACTCATTTCCGGCAATCCCGCCTCCCTCGGACGGCTTTCGTGACATGTCCGGGAGGCGCCGTCCAGCGGCAGGGGGTCGGCCCGTTACCCCGAGCGCGAGCGCCGGGGCGAGCCAGCCAGGGGCCTTGTTCCCGGCCCAATTCGTGGAGGGTAGGTCCGGCGGAAGTCGAGGCGAAGATGCCCGTCGAAGCGGTAGGCCGGGCTAAGGTCGGTTTGGTCGCACAGGCACGCGATACCAACTCGAAGCATTTGTGCGGAACATGGCGTCTTTTTCGTCGTCAGAGGCGCCCGCAACGATGCGCTCGTATGCGTCGTAGAGTCGGTCGAACCCATGGGAGAGAGTGTCGATCGGCAGGTGGCTCCCGAATAGGGTCCGCTTGGGGCCGAACGCTTCGATGATGGACATGATCCAGGGCTCGACCTGCTCGGCCGTCCAGCCCATCCCGAAGATGCACTCGACAGCGGATATGGAGCCGCAGGTGTTTTCGCATTTGCCGAGTGCGTCCATGTCCGATCGCCAGCGGCTGTAGCTTTCGTCGCCCAAATCCGTCGGCCAGCCCATGACGGCGACGGTAAAGCCGATGTCCGGATTTGCGCGCACGATCGTGAGGAGCTGCGCCAGCTGCGGCGCAAAGACTTCCAGCCCGCATCGCAGATTCCGGCTCGTCAGCGTGGAGAGCCCCTTAACCCACGTGGGATCAGTCATGAAATCTGGTCGTGAGGCCATGCGGCGAAGCGGATTGCGCGCGTCCCAGCCGAGATGTTGGCGCACCGCGGTGAGGTTTGGAATCGCGTCATAGATATCGAGGCGAGCGGGGAGGTCTGGATCAGCGAAGTCGACGAGCCCGACGAGAGCCATCGGAACCTCGGAAGCCTTCGCCAGCTTCTCGGCCCATGCCATCTCCTTCAGCGGATCTTCGGATATGAATTCATGCCAAATGATTGCCTCCACCTTCCTTGAATCGACGGCCTTAAGGTAGTCCTTGAGAAGGTAGGTTCGCGGCAGCGCGGAATAGTCGCCAACCAGCGCCTCGAAGCCGGAGTCCTTGCGTTCAAAGATCCCGTAGCGAAGGGCGCGGCTGTCGTAGAGGTGCGCGTGAGCGTCGACGAACGCCAGCTTGTCCTGTGTACGGGAGGTGATCATGAGCGCCCTCGATCGTCTGAGGATGGGTGGTGTTCTCTCCGGGCGACCATCCAGATCAAATTGCCGGAAACAATGTCCCGTTTGTAGCCGCCGGGAATGAAGGGCCGCGGCTCTTTAGCACGGAGCTGGCAAGGACCGCCTTCCCTCCGGTCGTTACGACGCTACCTTCTTGATAGCGTGTCCTTGTAGATCTTCCCGTCCTTCATGATGATGAGGAAATTCTTCTCCGGGTTTTCGATGAGCGCGATGTCGGCGATCGGATCGCCGTCGACCACGATGAGATCGGCCAACGCGCCCTCTTCGATCACCCCCAGCTTGCCCGGATAGGGATTGCGCGGCCCGGACAACGCGAGCAATTCGCCATTGGTCGCTCGTGGCCATCGTCAGGATTTCGGCGTTTTCGTACCAGCGCGTAAGGTGCGTCAGCATGATCCCCTGCCGCGCGGCTTTCTGCGCGGAAAACAACAGATCCGAGCCGAAGGCGGTCTTGAGCTTGTAGGCTTTCGCCAACGGGTAGGCCGTGTTCGTGCCGGCAATGACTTGGAGCTGGTTGATCCGGCTCTGGCCGCTGAGCGGAACGGTGTCGTCGTCGCCGACGAACGGCTGAATGCTCAACCAGACCCCCTTCTCCGCCATCAGCCTTGGCGGTCGGCTCGTCCATCAGATGTCCGTGCTCGATGCACTGAACCCCCGCGGCGATCGCCCGCTGGATCGCCGAAGGCGGATAGGCGTGCACGGCCACGTAAGTGTTCCGATCGGCGGCCGCCTCCACGCCGGCGCGCAAGCTCGGGCTCGCTGAACGTCATCATGTCGAGCGTGGTGCGCGGCGACGACACGCCTCCGCCGCCGACAAGTTTGATCTGAGAGGCGCCCTGCAAAAGCTGCTCGCGCACGCTCAGGCGCACTTCGTCGGCGCTGTCGGCGATATTGGCGGCGCCGGTCCGCTCCATGGCGCTCACTGGACCGCCCGGGCTTCGCGGCAGATCGGATAGGGGACGCATGTCGCCATGGCCGCCGGTCGTCGTGATCATGGCGCCGCACGGATAGATGCGCGGTCCCGGCACGATTCCGTCGTCGATCGCCTGTTTGAGCGCGAATGAGGGGCCGCCGAGGTCCCGAACGGTGGTGAATCCGCGCATCAGCGTGCGCTCCGCCTCGGCGCTGGCGGCCAGGAAAATATAGCCGACGTCCGCCGCGAACAGCGTTGCGATCGGCAGGGCGGCGAAAAT